>DASSEZ010000090.1:0-10198 GCA_035694945.1 Vulcanimicrobiaceae bacterium | reverse complement strand
CGTCGAATACACCGGCGTGCTTGCGTCCTGCAGTGCGGTCAGCGGATACGTGTGCGCGTAGAATTTGACGATACCGCTGTACGACGTATCCTTCGTCGGAATACCGCCCGGTGAACTAAAGCGATAGCGGTACACCGTTTTCGTTCCGGCATCATAGTCGTACGCCCAAAAGTATGATTGCTGTTTGCCGTCGCGGGTGAAGAAGTCGACTTCGTGTCCATCGCCGTTCGAGAGACCGAACACGTCCGAAGGCGGTACGTAAATCGCCCAGGCGTCGTCTTCTTCGTTCGTGAGATGGTCGGTGAGTTGGCCGATGCTGTTTTGCTCCGCGTCGCGCGCGGCTTGCATGCGGCCCGCGAGAAGCGCCTGGCCCAGGGCGTGAAACAGCAGCCAGCCAAGCACCACCGCGATGGCGATCGCGACAACCATTTCCACGAGCGAAAAGCCGCGCTCGTTATAGCGCCCCACGACGCGCACAGTGCCCGTTTGCTCTGCGCTACAGGACGAACAGTACCTCGCGACAACCCCCGGGCGCGCCCCTTGACATCGAACATATGTTCGATTAGGATCGTGCTCCCATGGATACCGCACCGGCTTCTCGACCGACCTTCGCGACGCTGAAAGCAGGGCTGGACGTGCGGGCCGGGGGCCGCATCGTGGCCGCCCGCGGCGATGCTCTGCGCAGTGGATTTTCGGAACTCGACGAGGCGCTGGGCGGCGGATTTCCGCGGGGTACCATTGCTAGTCTGGAAGGGCCGCCGAGTTCGGGCCGCACGGCGCTGCTGGCCGGCGTCCTGGCGGAAGCGACGCAGCGCGGCTTGGCAGCGATCGTCGATGACGGCAGTCTGTATCCGCCCGATCTTGAGCGCGCGGGCGTGCAGCTCGATCGCGTACTGATCGTACGCGCGCAGTCGACGCTCGAAATCGCCCGCTGCACCGATATTCTGCTGCGTTCGCGCGCCTTCACGGCGGTTGCGATGCCCGCGGCGCAACTGCGTGCGACGGTGTGGTCGCGCTTGGGCGGCCTTGCGCAAAAAGCCGGTGCGGTGCTCTTCGCGCTCGGCATGCACGCAAACGTGGAGCTCGCGTATTTCGCGTCGACGCGCGTGCGCTGCGCCATCGATCGCGTCGTGTGGTCGGGCGAGTCCGGCGTGCTCTGCGAACTGGCCGGCTACGACGTTTCCGCGCACGTGCTCAAAGCGCGGCGCAGTGCTCCCGGTGCCACGGCGCATTTGCACATTTTTGATGGGGGACCCGCCCGCGATAGTCGGGGCGGGGGCGCGCAGATGCGTTTTCGGCGCATCGTGCCGCAAGCACATCGCAGCGCCCGCACGGCGCGAAGTGCCGTGCTTTAAATGAAAGGATCAGTCATGCTGCTCTGCGTTCACGTGCCCGCATTTCGCCTGTCTGTGGCACGCAGAGACGACGTGCGCCGACTACCGCATGATCGGCCGGCGATACTCGTGTCCTTCGACAAACTCAGGATGACGAGCCGCCAGGCACGTGTCGTCGAATGCGATACGGCAGCCCACGCATTGGGCGCGCGTCCAGGACAAACCGTACTGCAGGCCGCCGCGGCGACGGGCGGCAGCGCAGCAGTCTTCGTGCACGATGCGGCACGCACGCGCGTCGTGTGGCACGACATGCTCGATGCGCTCGATGCCGTAACGCCGTTGGTCGACGACAGCGGCGAAGGTACCGCGTATTTGGAGATGCGCGGTATCGAGGGCGGGACGGAACAGTGGATCGAACGCACGCACCGCGCGCTCGCCGGATTCGAATTGCCCGTGCGCGTTGCCGCAGGCTCCAACAAATTCGTGGCGCGCGCGTGCACGTACGCGCCCGACGGCAACATCGGTGCGCTGCCGCTGGAGGTGCTGGAACTGGATCCGCGCGCCATCGAACGGCTGCATCTGCTTGGCGTGCAGCGTTTGGAGGAACTGGCGAAACTTCCGCACGGTCCGTTCGTGCGACGTTTCGGCAAAGCCGCTGCCGACTGGCACGATCGCGCGCGCGGCATCGATCCCACACCGTTTCGTCCGCGTGCGCACGAACTGCAGATCGGTGCGTCCGCATACGGTGAAGGCAGCGCGGAACAAGAAGAACAGGTGTATTTCGCGCTGCGCGTGCTCGCGCAGCGCGTGTGCAGCGATCTTTCGCGTGCGGGGAAAGCCGCCAGACTCGTGCAGATGACGTTCGAGTGCGAGAACGGCGACGTGCAGGCGGTGGATGCGCGTTTCGCGCAGGCGACCGGCGATTCGCGCACGATGCTCGACGTCATGCGCGCAAAACTCGAGAGCCTCACGTTCGCATCGCCGATTACCGGGTTGCGTCTGCAGGCCATGCAACTCGAGGAATGCGGTGCACTCGCCACGCTGTTCGGGCAGAACGATGCCGATCCACAGGCGCTCGCGGTCGCGCTGGCGCGTTTGCAAGCGGTGACGGCATCGCCGCCGCATCGCGCGCGCGTTCGCCCGTCACCGCGTTTGGAAGCGCGCTATGCGTACGACGCATTCGCCGGTGTTAAGGCCTCGACTGCGCTCGGTCATGCTTCGATGCCTCAGCATGACACAGGCAATACGAAGCAGCATGTGCCGCAACTGCGGCTGCTCGCCGTCAAAGAGATCGACGTGCGCATGCGCGGCAATCGGCCGTCCACGGTGGACGCGCGTAAAGTGCTGGATTGCGCGGGGCCATGGCGCGTGGACGACGGCTGGTTCGCGCTGCGGGAAACTGCGGACGACGCACACGTCGTCCGCGACGAATACGACGTGCTGCTCGATGACGGCATGCTGTGCCGCATCTACCGCCAAGGCCAGCACTGGTACCTAAGAGGCGCATATGATTGATGCTGCGGCTGCGCTGCGTATGACGGAGTGCCAGCGCTTTCAAAAAGTGGCGTGGAACTGGCTGCAGAGCGGCGAAATTACACGCACCGCGCACCTGCTCTCGCCGCTCGAAGAACTGGCCGGCTTCAACTACGGATTCATCTACCTGCTCGACGCAGGCGAACGCATGTACAAAATCGGCTACAGCGAGCACCCGATGCGGCGCATACGCGAATTGCAGACGCAATACTGCGCGCGGCTGCGTTTGCGTGCCTGTTTCGTGGGCGATCCGCAGGCCGAGCGCTTCGCGCATCGCCGTTTTGCGAGTCTGCGCATCAAAAACGAGCTTTTCTACGCACACCCGATCATCGAGGAGTACTTCCGTACGTCCCGAGAGCGGATGCGCGAGAAGATTCGCGAGGTGCACGTGTGTTCGGGAGCCTGCCCGCAGCTCAATACGCGTTTGGATTTACGGATGCTGGGCGCATGGCTGGCGCGTTAGCGTACGCGGAACTGCACGCTCATTCGAATTTTACGTTTTTGGAAGGCGGCTCGCATCCCGAAGAACTCGTCGACGAGGCGGTGAACGCCGGACTGCATGCGCTCGCGCTCACGGACGCCGATGGATTGTATGGTGCGGTGCGTTTTGCCAAAGAAGCCGCGGCACGCAGGCTTCCCGCGGTAATCGGCAGCCAGGTCCGTTTTGAGAGCGGCGAGCGCGTCGTATTATTGGTCGAGGACGAACGCGGCTACGCAAACTTGTGCGATATTATTTCTGCCGGACAACTGCGCGGGAGCAAAGGAGAGCCGCGTTTACGGCATGACGATCTCGGCGGCCGGACGGACGGTGTGATCGCCTTGTTCGCGCAGCCGGACGCGCCGGCGATTACGCGCTTGCGCGAGCACTTCCCCGGCCGTCTGTACTTGGAATTGCAGCATCACCTGCACGCGGACGACGCACGCCGTTGCCGCAATCTACTCGATTTGGCATCGCGTCTGGACCTTCCATACGTGGCAACCAACGGTGTGATGTATGCGCGGCGCGAAGACGCCCGCCTCGCCGACGTACTCTACTGCATCAAGCAGAAAACGACGCTTGCGCAAGCGCGCGAAGATGCGCTGCTGCGGCCCAATTCCGAGTACTACATCAAAACGCCGCGTATGATGGCCCAGATTTTCGCGGGGTATCCGGAAGCAATACGCAATACAGTTGAGATAGCCGAGCGCTGCGCGTTTCGTCTAGATCGCCTCGTCGGGCAATTTCCGCTGTTCCCCGTGCCCGACGGTTATACGCGGCAGACGTATCTGCGCGAATTGGTGTATCGCGGCGCGGCGCAGCGTTACCGCACGCCGCTGGATTCGAACGTCGAGCGGCAAATCGAATACGAACTCGGCATGATTGCCAAGATGGATCTTGCCGGTTATTTTCTCATCGTCTGGGACATCGTGCGTGCGGCGAACGAGATGGGGGTGCTGTGTCAGGGACGCGGATCGGCGGCGAACTCCGCCGTGTGTTACGCGCTGGGCATCACCGCAGTCGACCCGATCGCGATGAACCTGCTGTTCGAGCGCTTCATGTCCGAAGGACGCGAAGAAATTCCCGACATCGACGTCGACTTCGCGCATCAAGACCGCGAAAAAGTCATTCAATACGTGTACGATCGTTACGGGCGAACGCACGCGGCGATGGCTGCCGAAGTGGTGAGCTACCATACGCGCTCGGCGATTCGCGACATCGGTAAAGCGATCGGCCTGACGCTCGAACAAGTCGACGCAGTCGCACGCGATTACGATGCGCGCGAGTCGCTGGCGGGGGCGACGGGCGTCCTTCGAGCGGCTCAGGATGACGAGGTGCAGGCGCATGACAAACTGACGCGGGGTGTCGCCAAAGCGCCGCCGCTCGGGCAAGCGCACGCGTATCACGGGTTCTACGATCGCGATTACGGCGACAATCCCGACCCGCACGTGCCTCCAGCGCTCGACGGTGAGATCGGTGAGCGCTTGTTCTCGCTGTGCCGGCGCATCGACGGCTTTCCGCGCCACATGGGAATCCACTCGGGCGGCATGGTGATTACGCGCGATCCGCTCGTGCGCGTGGCGCCAGTGGAATGGGCGACGATGCGCGATCGCACCATCGTGCAATGGGACAAGGACGATTTACAAGACCTCGGCCTCATCAAGATCGATCTGCTTGGCCTCGGCATGCTTTCGCTGCTGCGCGAGGCTTTCGATCTCCACCGCCGCACGCTGAGTTACGCGCCTCGCGAGGGCGTGGTTCGACAACCTCAGCATGACGATGCCAAAGCCCTAGCGCATAAAAAAGCCTTAGAGGACGGCGAGAGTATCCGTGAGAGGAGTGTCCGGCCGGCGAACTCTGACATTTTTTCGCAAACCCGGATGGTTTCTTCAGAACTTGTTCTCGAAAAAATGCAGAGTAGCAGCGATTTTTCCATGGAGGGGAAAATCGCGAACGGTCGCCGGCCGGATACCCCTCACACGGATACTTCAGTCGGACTCCAAGGCTTCCAGCTCCACACCATACCCCAAGACGACAAACCCACCTACGAGATGATCTCGAAAGCCGATACGATCGGTGTCTTTCAGATAGAAAGCCGGGCGCAGCAATCCATGCTGCCGCGCATGAAACCGGCGTGCTTTTACGACATCGTGATGCAAGTGGCGATCATTCGGCCGGGCCCGATCCAGGGGCAGATGATCCATCCGTTTTTGCGCCGGCGTTCCGGGTTGGAACCGGTAACGTATCCGCATCCGAAGCTCAAACCGGTGCTCGAGCGCACGCTCGGCGTGCCGCTGTTTCAAGAGCAAGGTATGCGCATGGCGATTGAAGCGGCTGGTTTTTCACCGGCAGAAGCCGACAAACTGCGGCGCGCGATGGGGCACAAACGCTCGCACGAGCGCATGCGCGAGATTTATCCGCGGCTCGTGGACGGCATGGTGCAGAACGGTATCGACCGCCCCGCGGCCGAGCAACTCTTTCATATGCTCGAAGGCTTTGCCGACTATGGTTTTCCGGAATCGCACGCCGCGAGTTTTGCGCTGCTCGCCTACGAGTCGGCATACATGAAATGTCATTATCCGGCGGTGTTTGCTGCGGCGATTCTCAACGTGCAGCCGATGGGGTTTTATTCGACCGAAGTGCTGGTGAACGACGCGCGCCGCCACGGCGTGACGGTAAAGCCGATCACCGTGAACGCGAGCGAGTTCTGGAGTTTCGTGGATGAGAAAGGCGCCTTACGCCTGGGTTTTCATCTCATACGCGGCCTTGGCGAAGCGCAGCGCGAGCGTTTGCAGGCAGCCATCGCACAAGGGCCGTTCGCGGATCTGCTCGAGTTCGCCAAACGCACGCAGCTGGAAAAAGAAGCGATCGAAAATCTCGCCGTGGCGGGCGCGTTCGATCCTTGGTTTGCTTCGCGGCGGGAAGCCATGTGGGCGCTGCGCGGCCTCGACGAACGTGAAACGCGCGGCGAACTGGGGCGCATGATGGACGTCGAAGAACCCGCCGCGGCGTTCAAACCGATCTCCGCGCAGCGCGAGACGGCGTTCGATCTGTGGTCAACCGGCGTCACCGCAAAACAGCAGCCCATCGCACATATACGCGCGCAGCTCGATGCGCAAGGTGTGATTCCCGCGGCGAATCTGGCGCGCATGCCGGGCAATCTCGTCTGCAAAGTCGGCGGTATGGTGATCACCAGGCAACGTCCGGGAACCGCAAAGGGCTTCGTGTTTCTCACGCTCGAGGATGAAACGGGCCTGGTGAACGTCATCGTGCGCCCAAACGTCTACGAAAAATACCGCCGTACGATCCGCCAATCAGACACGCTCGTCATCGAAGGGCAATTACAGAAGGAGAGCGGGTGTGTCGATCCTTCGGCAGGCTCAGGACAGGCTCTGCTCGCGCGTAAAGTGTGGGCTATTGACGCACGCGAACTCACACAAGGTGTGCGCGCGCGCAACTTTCATTAACCGTGCGCGATGGGACAGTTGCTGAACTCGCTGCGATGCGCGTAACAGAACGCGACCATCGGATGCAAATTCGTTCCGGGCGGCAGCACGTAATCCGGCAGCGGCGCAGGCAGCGGAAAGTGTTCGTAATGCAGCGCGAACGGATCGTTCTGCGGCAGATAGCGCAGCGGCCACGGCACGTATCCCGTCTCCGTACTGCCGTCGGCATACTGCACCCAATACTGCACGTAATAGTAATTATACGGGCCTTGCTGCCAGTGCTTGACCGGCGTGAGTATGCCTTCCGCCTCGAGCGGCGTTCCCACGCTGCCGCGGAAATTGAACGTATAGCGTTTCGGTGCGCCCGGCGTTTGCACGGGGCGCGCGGCGCTCACAATGGGATTCGACTCGCGCCGCAGGTCCGCGATCGTCTTCTCGAATTGCGCTTGCTGCTGTGCGATGTTCAACTGCTGCGAGGTATGCGAGAGATGCGGCACCGCGACTCTGCCGCGCGGTTCGACCTTGGCGACCTCGCGGCGCAGGGGCTCGGCGCGTGTTTGCGGCTGTGCCTGCGTTTGCGGCACCTGCGGGCGTTGCGCCTGCGGTTGCGGCGGCTGAAGGGGACGCGGCGGACGCGGTTTGGCGACGTGGGCGATGTTTAAGGAAGACGACGTCGCGTAGTAGACGCGCTCCTTCGGCTCTGCCACACCGCGGCGCAGCCCGAACAGACCCATCAGCACCGGAACCAGCACAAAATGGACGACGAGCGAGAGCACCAGGCACCAGAGGAGCAGGCGATACCGCCGGAAGCGCACGCTAGAGGCGTTTTGCATCTATGAGCTTTTGCCGTCTTTTCAAGCAGCCGCGTTTACGTTAGGTTTACAAAATCCCCTTGGCGTGCGGGGTGCGCCTTGGTGAGTGCTGCACCCAAACAATCCTTGAAGGAGCTTCATGAAAGCAACGCTTCGGGCCGTTGCGTCATTGCTGGTTATCGGCATGACGCTTTCGGCATGTGGAGGGCATTCCGGTTCGGTTCTACCGTCCACGCAGAATGCCGCTAAGCCAACTACTGACCAATCCGACTTTGCGCCCCGCACGGCGCAGGTTCATCAGATCGCTGCAGTGCCCGAGACGTCGGGGGCGTTTGCGGCTCACGATCTCGGCCGCCGGGCGGCGAGCGCGATGACGCGCATCACGGTCACGCTTGCCTACAATCATCAAGCGGAACTGGATACGCTCGTGCACCAGATCAGCGATCCCACCTCGCCCCAGTATCATCACTTCCTTTCCAACGAAGAGTTCAACTCGTATTTCGCACCGACCGCCGAGCAAGAGCAGCAGGTGGTTTCCGCGCTTCGCGCCGCCGGATTCACGGTGTCGCATGAATATGCGAACCGCACGATCATCGACGCGCAAGCACCGGCGAGCGTGGTGGAGCACACGTTCGGCACGGAACTGCACAGCGTTTCGCAAGGCAAGTTCGGCACGCGTTTCATGAACGTGAAACCGGCGTCCCTGCCCTCGTCGCTCAGTTCGCTCGTGAAAGACGTCACGCTGAACAATCTCATCGTGGCGCATCGCATGAGCCAGAACGCGACGCCCGACGCGGGACGGCCCGGACACGCCGGCGGTAACGCGCAGCGCCACTCGGTGCAGCGCCGGCTGATCATGCGTGAAGCGCTCACGCCGCGCACCATTACGCCGTTTGCCAGCAACCTGGTAAGCAATCCGGGCTTCGAAACCGGCGCCATCAACAGCGGCTGGTTCCAGTGCGGCAACGTGAATGCGCACATCTCGACTGCGCATCCGCACGGCGGCTACTACGACGAGCGCAGCGGTTCGACGAGCGGTGAGCCCAACGGCGACACCGGCGTCTGCCAATCCGTCACGATTCCGTCGAACGGACAACTCTCGTTCTACGTCTATCAACTGTCGGACGAAGCCGACACCTCGTACGCATACCAAGAAGCCGATCTGCTCGATGGAAACGGCAACGTCGTCGCCAACCTGTACACGACAGTCAACAACTACAAAGGCTGGGTTCACAAGGCGTACGACCTGAGCTCGTTCGCGGGCGGAACGTACTACCTGTACTTCGGCGTGCACGGCGACGGTTATCCGTACACGTACACCGAGCAGTTCCTCGACGACGTCAGCCTGACGGGCGGATCCGCCACGCCGACGCCGCAGCCGACGAATTCGCCGACGCCCAAGCCGACGAGCACGCCGGTAAGCACCCCGACACCGGTGCCGACGAACTCGCCGACGCCCACGCCGACGAGCACACCCGTAAGCACCCCGACGCCGGTTCCGACCAGCACGCCGGGCTCCGGCTGCACGGGCAGCGCGTCGCTGAACGGACCTTCGAAGTACAGCGGCGGCGGCTGGTTCCCGACCGGCGTAGCCAAGGCGTTTGACTTCCCGGTTCAGCACGGCTGCAACGGCGCCGGTCAAACCGTGGCTGTCGAAATCGACACGCCGATCACGACCAGTGACGTCAACACGTTCCTGAGCGCTGCGGGCGTCACGCATACCGGCACGATCACCAACGTGTCCGTCGACGGCGGCGGCAACGCGTCCAGCAGCGACTATGTGGAAACGGCGCTCGACGTCGAAACGATCGCCGGTCTTGCACCGGGCGCGAACATCCGCGTGTACAACTTCCCCGATCTCAGCTCGCAATCGATCGAAGACGGTTACAACCAAGCCGTGTCGGACGGTATCGCGACCGTAGTTAACTCCTCGTTCGGCGGATGCGAAACGAGCGACACGTCGTTCGCGAACACGACGAATTCGATCGCACAGCAAGCCGCGGCCAAAGGCATCACGTTCGCTGCGTCGTCGGGTGACTCGGGCAGCGCGGAATGTTCACCGAAGGGCGTGAGCGCGCCGTCGTCCGATCCGTACTTCGTATCGGTCGGTGCGGTCGACTTCACCGCCAACAGCGACGGTTCGCTCGCGACGATTAAAGCCGGCGTTGACTCCAGCAACGGCTTCTCGTCGGGCGGCGGATACTCGAGCGTGTTCGCACTGCCGTCGTATCAGCAAGGCATCTCGGGCGTGAACTCGAGCGGCCGCAACAATCCCGACGTGTCTCTGCCGGGCGTAGGCGTCGCCGTCTATGCTGCGGGCCAGGGAGGCTGGATGGCCGTCGACGGTACGTCGTGGTCGTCGCCGGAGTTCACCGCGCTGATGGCGGAAGTCAATCAGGTGCGCGGAACGCACTTCGGATTCGTGGATCCGAACATCTACACGCTCTTCAAGAACACCGGTTACGCGGATTACACCGACGTCACGTCCGGCAGCAACGGCGCTTACACGGCCGTTAGCGGATACGACTTGGTGACCGGTATCGGCGCTCCCAAGGGCTGGTCCTTCGCAAACGGACTCTAATTTCGTCCGTACCG
>DASSEZ010000089.1:0-14688 GCA_035694945.1 Vulcanimicrobiaceae bacterium | reverse complement strand
ATCGAGCCGATGCACCGGTTTGCGAAGGGCGGTGATCTCCGCATACTGCTGTTTGCCGGTAATACGCATGCCACGAAGCTTGTATGCATCGCCGCGCTCTTGCAGCAGCGCATTGTAGAGTTCGCGTGTCACGTCGAGCATAAACTGCAGGCGCTGCGCTTGGTGATTCGTGGGATAGAGGCGGACACGCTCGATGCGTTTCACCCCTCAAGGATGCCGGATGCCGGTGACATAGGCCTGGCATTCACCGCGTACCATGCAGTGCCGTTCGATGCGACGCGCTTGCGCGCTGCATCCACACCGCTACGCTGGCGGCCGGTTACGCGTCATCCGTGACGCTCCAAAGGTCGCTGGACAGGTGAGGGCGGTCTAGCGTAAAATACCCCGGTCCCCGGACACAAATGGGCGCGTAGCTCAGTGGGAGAGCATCCGCTTCACACGCGGGGGGTCGTTGGTTCAATCCCAACCGTGCCCACCATTTTGTCCTTAGAGGTCACCGGCCGGCGGAGTGCCAATAGTGGTCGCCGGTCCAATGGCGATGGCGCTGTAGCTCAGTTGGTTAGAGCGCCGCCCTGTCACGGCGGAGGTCGTGGGTTCGAGCCCCATCAGCGTCGCCATGTAAGAAGAAGCCCCGGTGCTTATGCGCCGGGGCTTTTGCTCCCTCGGCCGCGCTCGGAATCTCGCTCTCGAACACTACGGCGACAACGAAATGCGAATCGGCTAACGCGCTATAAGCCTCGTTGGAAGGCGGGTCGCCGGAGCCTTCTCATCAAGAGCGTAGTACGTGTTTTTGGCTGCACCAGCCACAGCTTGATCCAAGAACGACGACAAGACGCGAACTGACGGAGCTTCCCATAGGCAGAACGCCTTTGTACCGTCATTCGAGGTGCCGCTGGAATGAAGCATCATATCAGTAGGCGGCCCTTGCTTTTCAAAGTCCGCCAAGCGCTTGGTCCAATCAGACTTATCGGTGATATCATGAATCACTTGTATAAACATGGGGCACTGCTTTCCGACTACGAAGCGTAGCCAGGAACTAGTATAGCAGCGTCTACACCGGTACGGAGAGTTAAATCAACAAAGTACCAAGAAGAATGACGCGAGCCGTTGCATTTTCTTCTTCAAACGCTCACAGTTGTGTCTCCTAATGTGCACGACTTTACTGAAACACTTGCAGCGAATCGAAGAGCAGATGAAACGCTGAGGCGATGGCGATGTTGCCCGTGCGAAGCGTAACGTATCCGGCAGCGACGCCGAAAAGCGCTTGTGAGGCGATCATCTCAGCGGCGGTAGTAACCGGATCACCGTGATACGCGCCGGCGTCGGCATGTAGGTGCCAGACGCCAAACAGCAGCGCCTGAAGTACGATCGCGGCAGACGGCGTCATAATAGTTCGAAGCCGGCCCAGAATAGCGCCGCGCCATAAAAATTCTTCGCTCACGCCGTTTTGTAACAGATTCGAAAGCCACACTGCGGCAATCGCCGGCATCGTCAGCTTGCCCGCAATTAGCGCCCAAGCAAAAATTCCAAGCGGAAGCGCGAGCCACGTGATTGTGCTTTTCATGCTGCCGCGGACGAACTTACCCAATCCCATTTGCGCAGGCCGCACGCCGAGAAGCAGAAGAACTGCCGCTAGAGGGACGCAATACGTTGTGAAATTCGCGATGCCATTGGCGTATGGTTCGCTAACGTAACGAGCGGCGGCATCGAAGATGCCCTGGCGCATGACGTTCCAGCCGGGTGCATCGAACATCGTCGCAAGGAAGACGACGGCACAGGATATCAACTGCAGGGATAAGCGTCGCTTCGAATCCAGGATGTTGTCGGGCGCAGTTTGGCTCGTACATCGCTTGGTCACGGCGCATGCGATGACAAAGAAGATGGCCAGAACGCCGTCGAGTGCGGCCCACGTGGCGTCTCGATGCGTCACTTTGACGAGTTCGGCCAAAGCGAACAGCACGGCGAAGATAATGAACGGTCGCGGCACGGAAAACGTGCGCGAGCTCTTTAACGTGGCCTCCACGCCGGCGCGTTCAACGATCGTAAACTCGAAGTCCTTTTTGGGGCCCTCCCGTTAGCATAAACATCTACGAGGACACCACCGTGATGTCAAAGTCAACGTCGCGCCGAAGACGCCGATAACGCCGTTCGCGAAAAGACGTCGGAAAGAAACACTTTAGCCAGATTCCAGGAATCGGCAACCGCTTGCGCCACCGCTTGATCGGAATACCGGCGCAGTTCGGCAATCGCTTGCGGGCGGCCATGCCGAAAGAAAGAGTGGCCGACGCGCGGATAAATATGCATCCGCACGTCTTTGCCTGCGGCCGTAAGCGTCGTATAAATGCGGTCCATCTCATATCGCGGCACGTAGTAGTCGAGCTCGCCAAACACGATGAGCAGCGGGGCCACGATGTTTGAAAGATCGGTTATGAACGGTTTACCGTTCGGGAGCGGTTCGAGCACACCGTCGGGGTAGAACGCAATCGCGCCAGTAATTTCGGGAATGGAAGCGGCGATTATCGCGGCGGTTCCTCCGAATCCAAATCCCCAACTCGCAATGCGTCCACGTTCGACGAATGGTTGACCGTTCAGCCAGTCCATCGCCGTGTGCACATCATCCAAAATGTCGGTTTGCTTAAGCCGGCTTGCAGCTGCGAACGCTTCCTCGCTGCCCTCTTGGCTGTATGGAAAGCACAGATTCGATGCAAACCGATGATAGTAGTCGACGGCAATACCCACATATCCGAGGGAGGCAACGAGGTCCGCAACGCGCTCAGTTTCGTGAGTCATGCCGAACACTTCAGGCAGCACGATGACGGCGGGATGCTTGCCAGTGCTTTCCTCAGGCCGCGCTAGGTGCGCGGCAATGGTCGAAGTGCCTGCTGATATCTGGACGTCTTGTGTGATCATGTAAGCGCCTTTCGTATCGTGATCGGACAATCTTCGCAGTGTATTCATGCGCCTTCGCTAATGTTCGGGTGTGAAGGAAACCCAGGATATTCCAATTACCGTTCGGGCATCCGTGAGGCGGCCTGCTGATGACGTACGCGCTGCCGTTGAAGCGGTGCTCACACACTTGTCTCATTCTTCCAACGTGGCGCTGACAGTCGATCTGCCGCACGAGTTGCAAACACCGGTTGAGGTGGCTCTGAGCACACCCGCGCGCGTCAGAGTTCAGCATGAAGCGGGCGGCGATCTCTCGCTGCGGATCGCGGCTGCAGGCCGGCAGTATCGTTCCTTTCCTGCATTCTGGGGTGTGCTTCGCGTGGCGCCATCGCGCAACAACGGTTCGGCGACGGTTACCCTGCTCGGTACATACTCGATTCCGCCGCACTTGACCGCGGGTGTGGACCAAACGTTCCTCCGCCGTGCAGCACATTCGGCATTGCGCCGTTTCTTGGAAAACGTGATTGCGCAAGCAACCCTTTTGCATTCGAGCGTTTAGGCGACAGGCAGCTCACCCAAGACGACGGCAAACGTTCGTTGTTGTCCGGTCGGTCTGATTACGGTAATGTTGACCTTTTGACCGGGTCTGAGGCTCGAGAGAACGGTGCCGAACGCCTCTTCACTGAGCGTAGGGCGTGCATTAAGGCTCACGATCGCGTCGCCTCTGCGCAAACCGGCCTTGTATGCAGGTCCATTCGTGACGACGGCGCCGACCAGTATACCCCTTCGTGCGATCAGACCCAGGCGCGCCGCGATGTACGGAGTCAATTCGGAAAGTTGCCCGATGCCCAAGAATGGGCGGCCGCTATGCGTTATTCGCCCATTCGCACGCAACTGCGCGACAACGAATTTTACGCGATCGCTCGGTATTGCAAATCCGATGCCTTGAGCCGCCGAGCCAATGCGGGGATCGACCGCGACAATCGTTGGTATGCCGACCAGACGGCCTTGCGCATCGACCAACGCGCCGCCGGAATTTCCCGGGTTAATCGGTGCAGACGTTTGGATCATGTCGGGAATGAACGTCGCGTACATCCGCTGGACGGAAACCATGCGTTCGGAGTACTTCGCGCAGGTGATGAAGGTGCCGATCAACGGCGACCACGGCATGATTCAAGCAACGATCAATTTCACGTACGAGCGCCAACTGGTGTATCGCGAGCAGATTGCCGTCGGGTGCCGGATCCCGCGCATCGGGAATAAGTCGTTCGATTTCGCTTACGAAATTTGGAGCGAAACGCATGGACATCGCGCAGCTTACGGTATCACGACCATGGTCGCGTTCGACTTCGTTTCCAATCAAACGATCGCCGTGCCGCAAGCCTGGCGAGCAGCCATCGCAGAGTATGAAAGCGGTCCCCAGCGGATATACAGGTAACGTGGAACTTCTGACCTTTGGGCACGGCACGCTCACCCAAGACGAGATCGCGCGGCTCATCGAGCGTGCCGCGATCGCACGCGTCGTCGACGTGCGCACCGTGCCGAAGAGTCGTGCGCACCCGTGGGTGTGGAGCGACAAGATGGCCGTTTGGGTTCCCGCGGAAGCGGGAGCGGAGTACGTCTGGGAGCGCGATCTCGGCGGATTCCGCACCCCGCAACCGACTTCGCATCACACGGCCCTGCGCAATCCATCGTTCCGCGGTTACGCGGATTATATGGAAACCGAGCGCTTTTTGAGCGCGTTGAACGCGCTGACCGATTCGCTGCCGCATCGCAAAACCGCAATCATGTGCTCGGAAACGCTGTGGTGGCGTTGCCATCGCCGTCTCATCTCCGACGCAGCGGTGCTCCTGCACGGCGTCGACGTGCAACATGTGATGGCGAATGGGCGCACGCAGCCGCATGCGCTTACGCATGGCGTGCGACGCGCGGACGGCACGCTGCGATACGACGTCCAGGCGGCATGAGCGCAGCCGAAACGCTAACCGATCCCGTCGCCTCGGCAAAGGCGGCGGGCCTTCGTTACGTCAGCGACGAGATGCCAGGCATCACACGCGTTTCGCGCAGCAAACACTTCGCCTACATAGCGCCGGACGGCAAAGCAGTCACCGACGAGAAAGAACTTGCGCGCATCAAGGCCCTCGCGGTGCCGCCGGCGTACACGGACGTGTGGATTTGCCCAATTCCGAACGGGCATTTGCAGGCCACCGGCCGCGACGCCCGCGGACGCAAGCAGTATCGGTACCACAAACGCTGGCGCGAGATTCGCGACGAGAACAAATACGGGCGGATGATTGCGTTCGCGCAAGCGCTGCCGACAATACGCAAGCGCGTGGAAACGGATTTGGCGCTGCCGGGCCTGCCGCGCGAAAAGGTGCTCGCGACGGTCGTTCAACTGCTGGAAACCACGGCGATTCGCGTCGGCAACGACGAGTACGCCAAAGACAACGGTTCCTACGGCCTGACGACGCTTCGTGACAAGCATGCGAAGGTCGACGGCTCGAAGGTGCGCTTCTCCTTTCGCGGCAAAAGCGGCATCCGCCACGCCATCGACTTACGCGATCGGCGCCTCGCGCGCATCATTCGGCAATGCCAGGACCTTCCCGGCCAGCAGCTCTTTCAGTACGTGGATGACGACGGCGCAGCCCATGCGGTCGACTCGTCGGACGTGAACGAGTACATCCGTGCGATCGCTGCCGACGATTTTTCGGCAAAAGATTTCCGGACGTGGCTCGGCACGGTTACGTGCGCCGCGATGCTCGCGCAGCAAGACGACGCGCAATCGCAGACCGAACGAAAGCAAGTCTTGGCCGCAGTCATTAAAGACGTTGCCAAGCGGCTTGGCAATACGCCGTCCGTTTGTCGCAAGTGCTACGTACATCCGCACGTACTGGACGCGTACCTGGAACACGGCGCGCTGCGCATGGAGCAAGACATGCGCCATACCGATGGCCTGCTCGCCGAGGAGCGCTTCGTCCTTGACTTGCTGCGCGAGCGAGCAAAGGAAACGGACAGCGACCGCACCGTGCGCCAGTTGAAGCAATCTGTGAAGGGACGCAAGAAGAAAGCGGCGTGATAGCCGCCCTGACTTTGCTGGCCGCGCTCGGCTCGTCGCCCGTGGTCCGGCATCCGGTCACGACAACGAACGCGCAGGCTCAGGCCTCATTCGATCGCGGCCTGCGTCTGCTCTACGCGTATAACGGCGATGCGGCCGCGCTTGCATTCCAACAGGCGCTTCGCGACGATCCGCATTTGGCGATGGCGGCGTGGGGCGAAGCGCTTGCAGCGGGCTCCGACGTGAATACACCGCTGACATCGGATCGCTTCGATCGCGCGCATGAAGCCTCGGTACGAGCACAGTCGCTGGAAGTGTATGCATCGCCGCCGGAACGCCAATATATAGACGCGGTTGTACAGCGCTACGCCGGAACCTACGAGCAGCACGATGCCGACGAGGCGCGGTACCGCGCGGCGATGGCGGCGCTGGTTGCATCGCACCCCCTCGACGACGACGCGGCGATGCTCTATGCCGAAGCGTTGCTGGAGCACACGGGCGTCGAACATCCGGACCCGCAAGCCATTTCGCTTATCACGCAAGTGCTCGCGCGCGATCCCAATCATCTGTTCGCAAACCACCTGTGCATGCACGCGTACGACTATGCGGCGGACCGCAGCGCCGCTCTGGTGTGCGCGGATCGCGTTGCGCGTTGGACGTTCACGCCGGCCGAAGAACACCTCGCGCACATGCCGGCGCACACGTACACGGAAGTCGGAGACTACGCAAAGGCGCTCGCCGCGAGCGAAACGGCGTGGCGGCTGCGCGAGCAGTGGGATGCGCAGTCGAATCCGCCGTTCGCGCTGCGGTACGGACCGCACGATGCATACACCGGCTGGACGAACGCCATGATGCTCGGCGATCTGCATGCATCCGAAGTGTGGGCGGCGCGCGTGGGCCGCGAGTATGAAGGCAGTGATTTGTGGGCTACGTGGGCGCGTTTCGGGTTGTGGCAGCGCATTGCGTCCTCAAGCGCGACGAACGAGTTCTACGCGCCCCTTGCACGCGGACTTGCAGACCTGCACTTGGGCGCGATTAGCGACGCGCGCAAGATGCTCGCGCTGTACGGTAACGCCGACGGCGATTTTCGTTGGCTGCTGGCGGCTGCCATAGACGAGCACGACGGCAAGTCCTCGGCGGCGGTGGATGCCTTTAATCGCGCCATCGCCTACCAGCAGCGCGAGGACGGCGCCGAGCAACTACCCGTGTTTCCGGCCGGTGAAATGCTCGGCGCGTTCTACTACCGGCAAAAGCAGTTCGAAAACGCGCAAGACGCGTTTACAGCGGCACTAGCGCTATATCCCAACGATCCCCGCGCGCTTTACGGTCTGGCGCTGGCGCAGCGCGCGCTGGGGCTGGCAGTAAGTTCGCAGCAAACGATGAAAGCCTTCACGAGCATATGGACAGAGCCAACACCGCCGAATCTCGTGGATCTGTAGGCGACCCGCCGCGCATTACCGCGGCGCTGGTCGATTTCTGCTTGCACGTCGACGAGCATACCGAAGTACGGCTGCTGCGTGCAGACGATGCCGACGTGCTGTACGACGTGACCATTCGCAACCGCGAGTCATTGACGCCGTGGATGTCGTGGATGGATCGCGTGATCGACGTATCCGACACGTACGCGTTCCTGCGCACGGCTGAAAAAGAAGCGTACGAGCACAGCGCTTTCAAGGCCGGAATCTGGCGGCAGGGCAGCCTCATCGGCTGCATCGACTTGCATCAGATCGACTGGCTCAACGGCAATGCGCGTATCGGTTATTGGCTCGACAAAGACTACACCGGTCATGGCATCATGAGCCGTGCCGTACGTCTGCTCGTGGAATACGCGTTCGAAGCGCTCGATTTACACCGCATCGAGATTCACGTTGCGACCGAAAACCATCGCAGCCGGCGCATTCCCGAACGCCTGGGCTTCACCATGGAAGGCGTCTTGCGCCAAGTGCAGCGCCTGCGAGGCGCGTATTACGACCACGCGCTGTATGCATTGCTGCGCGATGAGGACGTCCATTAGGACGTCCTCATCTTGCGCGCCAGGTTTGCGAGCATGACGCTCGCGGACTCCGCGCTGTCCGCTATCCGGCCGCGAATACTGCTACTTCGGCCGCTCTCCAGCATCCGGATGATGCGGGCGCGCGCGGCTTCGGCGTACAATTGTTCGCGGCGTTGATCGATGTGAACACTCAACCAGTGGTCCATGAAAACGCCTCCTAAAGCAAATGAAAAAGCCTCCGAAAATCTGCGGAGGCTTTCGAACGTTTGGCTGCGGCTAGACCCTAAGGTGCCGAACCTCGATTCGAAATATCTCCGCGCCGAATACCTCCGCCGATCGGGTTGACGGCGATACGCGGGAGCAAAAAGACACGCGACTTCTGCAGGCGCATGGTGCATTGTGCGGTGCAAATCATAACTGCCGTCTCTCCTTTCTTTGAAATGTGTACGTGCGGTGACAAGAAAAGTTTCCTAACGATAACACGCGCTTGCTTTTGTTGTCAAACGTGACAATTGCGTCGGCGTGCGCCCGCCACTTAGTGCGAAGAGGCGCTGGGAATCACCTTAAAAAGCCGTGCGTCGCGCCGCGCGGCGAACCCAAAAGTGAGGTAGTTCTCGTGAATAATTCAACAACCCTGACCCGTCCGCCGCAGCAGCAGTGGACCGAGGGTGGACCGGTCAAAACGGTCATAGAGAGCACCGAAGTCCAGCGCCAGGAAGCCACCAGCGAAGCACGTATCGGCGACCCCGGCGCGATGGGGCTCTTCGGTTTTTGCGTAGGCACCGTTGTCATCGCCTGGGTACTGTCAGGATGGGCCGCGATGCCGCAGTCGTTGATTGCCGCGGTGCCGTCGTTGCTGGTATTCGCCGGCATCGGACAATTCATCGCCGGTTTATACGCCTTCTCGCGCACGAACTCGTGGGCCGGCACGGCGATGTGCTCATACGGCGCCAACAACGTCATCCTTGCGATGTTCATCTGGATGCAGGTCGGCGGTCTGATCCCGAACACGCCGAGCAACATGCTGCTGCTCGCCGTCGATCTGTTTTGCATGGGATACATTTCCCTCGCACTCATGATCGGCGCGATGCGCATGAATCTCACGTACGTCCTGATCGCCGCGATGCTGGTCGCCGGCTACACGTTACCGGCCATCCAGTTCTTGGGCGCCGCGCGCGAACTGGGCATCTTGGGCGGGTACTTCCTCCTGGCAGCCTCGTTCTTCGCGTTCTACGCCGCGACGGCGATGATTGTGAATAGCGCCTGGCAACGGGAGATGGTGCCGCTGTTCTCACTGCGCAAGTAATTTCCGCTCCCGTGGAATAAAGGGCCCCGAGCCGTCCAGGCAAAATCGTTTGACGGCCGCGGGGCCCTTTGCTATACTCTGCCGGTTCGCCTCAGGCAGGCAAAAACACGGGCGGTTAGCTCAGTGGGAGAGCGCTTCCTTGACACGGAAGAGGTCAGAAGTTCAATCCTTCTACCGCCCACCATTTTCAGAACGCCGGTTGTCGTTACGATCGGCGTTTTTCATTCTGTCAGCGTCAAACTCTCCACTTTTGCCCGGCGCACGCCGAACACCAATGCAATGGGATGGGTAGGGGTCGCGGCAAGCTCCGGCACGCGGATTCGGTACGTCGACGGGTTGCGGGCAGTGGCAGTCCTGTCCGTCGTGGCGTTCCATGCGGGAAAATACAGCCGCAGCGATCTCTCGCACCTGTTTCCGCGCATCGTGATGCAAGGGCATCACGGCGTGGAACTGTTCTTCGTCATTTCCGGCCTGTGTCTGTCATATCCGGCGCTCGCAATCGCGTATGAACGCGGCATGGCATCGTTTGACGTCCTCACCTACGGCGCCAAGCGCCTCACGCGCATTCTGCCGCCGTTTTATGCGGCCATCGCGCTCTTTGCGGTAATCGGCCCGCAAAAGGTACCGGCGGGCGACATCATTCGCCAAGCGCTGTTTATCGATAACGGCACGCATCTACTCAACTCGTCGTTCTGGTCGCTTCCCGTCGAGTTCCGATGGTATTTTCTGTTTCCGCTGCTTCTGCTGCTGTGGGTGCGATCGCCGCGTGCGTTTCTGTGCCTGATTGGCGCACTGTTCGTTCTGCAGCAAACGCGTGCTGAAAGTACGGATTTGGTTGCGCTGCCGGCCTTCATGCTCGGAATCGTCGCGGCGGACTATGTGGTACGGCCGCGTAGCAGTGCAAAATTTGCTTTGCCGCTATGCGCGCTCGTTATCGTGGCGGCGTTCGTTCACTCCTCGCCGCTCGACACCGGCACGGAAACCAGCGTGTTGTGGGAACTCGCGGTTTTTCTCCTCGTCATTGCCGCAGGCGCGGCACCGTGGCCTAGAGGCGTGCTTTCGAACGGTGCGCTCGTATTCATCGGAATAGCCTCGTACAGCATCTACTTGTGTCACGAACTAGGTGTGTATTACGCCGAGCGCTGGGGATACACGCCGTGGATTTCCGGCATGGCAAGCGTCGCGCTCGGCATCGTTTTCTGGTATCTCATCGAACGGCCGTTTACGCGTGCTCCGCTGCGCGATAGTTTGGTTTCGGCGTTCGCGAACATTTTGAACCGGGTATTTGGGCTGGCGCGCTTACCGGCGAAAATGGACCTGGCCTTTAAAGCGTCCGCGTCGCTTACCGCGCCTGCTGCTTCTGCAGAGCAAGCGCGGCTCGAAGCGTCTCCCGCACATGCGCATTCGGTATGATGCTCTGGCCGTTGAGCATCTCAATTTCCGCGATCGCAAGTGCCTCGGCAATCGCCAGTGCCGCGCCGGGCGATCGAGAAAGCCCCGCGTGACAATGCACGAACAAGGTATCGACGCGATCGGCATTGGCGTGTACAAAGCGCGCTACTTGCCTCGCTTGCGCTTCCGATAACGGACGCAAACGGCGGCCATTGAACGGCGGATCGAGCGGCGTGCAGTCGTCGCACGCGATTACCAGGCGCTCCACGAAGCCGTTCCGGCGTTCGATGTGCGGCACTTCCACGCCCACGTCGACGAACGAAAGCACCGCATAGCGTTCTCCCGGCTGCGGCTGGTACGTTTGCGCATGCGACATCGATCCAACGACGATACGTTTCACAGTCTGTCCTCAGGATATCCGGCGCTCGCTCTGCGTTTTGAACTACAGAGGGAGCATCAGCATGTTTCATATTCGTCTTACCCTAGCGGCAACGCTGCTGGTTGCGCTAACCGCCTGCGGCAGCGGGGGTCTTGGCAGTTCGCTCGGCGGTTTGAATCCAGTTAATGGCAGCGGCCCCATTTGCAACTCCGGAACGCAAGTGCAGCTCGCTAATCCGCAGCCGTTCCAAACAGGCGTACCGGGCAACATCGGCCAGATTATCATCGTCGCAAACGGCGACAACAACAATCTCTACAGCACGTATAACCAATGGTATTTGACGCTGCGCGATCAATACGGCGATCTCGTTACGGGCAGTAATCTTACGTTGGTTCCATATCCCAACGGTCCGCATCCGTTCCAGTCCGACTACTATTACGCATCAAACATCGGGCAGTTGCCCAGCGGGGCAACCTGGGGAGTCAACCTAAACGATCAGAGCGGCATGGGAGGCGTCTGCTCGCTGAGCTCGTTCTCCACCTAAGCGTCGCAATCCGTACCTCCGGGGGAGCCGTTGACAAAACGGGTATCATATTCCGGCTCACTCGGAGGTGAGGCATGCAAGGAAAAGCTACCTTAGCGGACCACCCAATTCACCCGATGCTCGTCGGCTTCCCGATCGGTTTCTTCGGTGCGGTACTCGTGAGCGATGTCATTTCCATCTGGGGTAACCCCGCGTTTTGGCCGCACATGAGTTTATGGCTCATCGCTTTCGGCGTCATCGGCGCATTGCTCGCAGCGGTCTTCGGATTTGTCGATTATTTCACTGCCCCGATGTCGGCGCCGGCAAAACGTACGGCCACGACGCATATGGTGCTCAATCTTATCGTCGTCGCGTTTTACGTTGCGGCGTTTTTCGTGCGATACAACGATCCGATCAGCACGCTAGGCTACGTTCTCACGTACATCGGGCTCGGCATACTCGTCGTTTCGGGATGGTACGGCGGCCACTTGGTGTACGTCGGGCTCGTCGGCACGAAACCCGCGCAGGAAACAACGGTGGAAGGGCGCGTCGCGGAAACTATGCGCGCGCCCGCAGAACGCCGCTAGCGGGGCGGAGCATCAGCAGCGCCCACACCGTGAATGCCACGGTCACTACGAAGCACGCAGCGACGCTAACGTGCAGCGCCTGCACGTAGGCGCTTTCGACGAGAGGTCGTACCGCGGGCATTTCAAAAATGCGGCCCTGGTGAACCGCCGCGCGCAGCGTTTGCGGCAGCGCGGCCGCCATGCCGCGTGTGAGCAGCGACCCGAGCACGGCGATGCCGAACACACCGAAAAGCGAACGGCACAGCGCGAGCGTGGCTGAGGCGAAGCCTTCGTCGCGCGCCCGGACGGCAGCCATGCCCATCGACGTTGCCGGCGAACTCAACAAACCCCAACCGATGCCCGCGAGCGCAAGCGCGAGCGACGCATGCCATGGCGGTGACTGACCGTACACCACCGCCAGCCACGCCGTTCCGCCCAGAGACACTGCAAAACCCAGGACGACGGTAATTGGCATGCCCACCGCTTGGCAGATGCGTTCGCTGTATAAGTTCGCGACGAAGAATGCGGCGTTGCACGGCATCAAATACAGTCCCACCACAATCTCTCGTAAATGCATGACGTGCTGCAGATACAGCGTGACCAGCAGCATCAGTCCATACCATGCGAAGTTGACGGCAGCGACGATGAGCAGCGATGCATCAAAACGCCGCAGCCGGAAGTAGCGCAGGTCCACCATCGGCGCGGGCGAGCGAAGTTCGATAGCAACAAAGAGGGCCGCCAGCACCGCTCCCGCGAGAAACGCCGCCGCGGTATGTTCGATAAGCGCGTAGCTGATCGCAAGACACGCCAGCGTACTCGTCACTTGCCCGCCGATATCGAGTCGCGGGCGTTCCTGCGCGCTGCATTCATCCGCTCCGCGCAGACTGGCAAGCACCACGATGCCGAGCAGCGCGGAAAAATAGAACACGGAGCGCCAGCCCATATACGTCACGAGCGCTCCGCCGATGAGCGGCGCGAACCCCGCGGCCAATCCTGCGACGGTGGCGAACAGTTGGATCGTTCGCATGTTGCGTGTGGGATCGGGAAGCGCTTGTATGAGCATCGCCAGCGGCATCGAAAGCAGCGCGGCACTCGCCATGCCTTGAACGCCTCGTGCCACGATTAACGCCTGCACGGACGGTGCGAATGCACACGCAAGCGTTGCAAGCACGAACATCCACGTACTGACCGACAAAACGAGCTTGCGCCCGTACAGGTCGCCGATCACGCCGGAGGCAAGCGTGAAGCCGCCTTCCATCAACGGGTAGATGCTCAGGATCCATTGCTGCTGCGCAAGACTTGCGCCCAGGCGTGCTTCCATTTGGGGCAGCGCCAAATACATGATGCTGATGTTTACGACCGCCAAGAAGCCTGCCGTATACATGCCGAATTGCACGAGCGGCATCGCGTTGTTCGGCGTCTTCGAATCGGAACGGCGCGGCCGCACCGGTATGAGCTGCAGCATGGGTGGTGCTTCTTCTCAATGCGTTCGCAATCCGTTCGTACGATAGCCTACAACGCTATGAAATCACTCATCGAGCAGTTGCGCGGCGAACATGCCGTGATATTGAAGAAACTCGACCATCTGGAGCGACTCGCCGAGAACGGCGATGGGATCCACGAGTTTTTGAATTTTTTCGACGAATACGTGGCCGCGCGGCATTACGTCGCCGAGGAACAGCAATTGGTGCCGTTGCTGCGTAGGAATCCGTATCTTAAAGAGATCGTTAAGCGGCTCCAGGAAGAGCATGAACTCGAGCGGCGTCTGGTCGAGCATTTGCGGCACAGCGCGAAGCCGGCGGAGATATTGCGCTTGTGCTTGCAAAACCTCCGCTGGCATGTCACCAAAGAAAACGCTATCGTTCTGAATTCGGCCGAAGCCGCATTAGGCTAAGCCGTAACGAGCTCGCCCTTCTCCGCGGGTTTGGCGGCCTTCGACGGAAGCAGCTCGACTTTGAGCCAGCCTTCCTCGTGTTTATCGAATGCTTTATACGCATCGACCGCGTCGCCGAACGGCAACCGTTTAGTCAGAATACGCGAAGGCCGCAGCATGCCCGTCGCAACCATGCGCACGAGTGCCTTTACCGATTTCGCGTACGATGCCCACGGCTTCGTGCCCGAGGATCTTGCCTTCTTCGACGCCTTCCATCGAACCGCGGATGAAATGCAAATCGGTGCCGCAAATCGCGCTCGACGTAACATCGATGAGAGCATCTTGGTCGTGAACGATGCGCGGTTCCTCGACGTCGTCGATGCGGATATCGCCCGCACCATGAAAAACTACTGCTTTCATGCGCAGCTTGTTCCCAGCACCTCCACTGTCATGCTGAGGCATCGAAGCATGGCCGAGGTATCGAGGCCAAGCAAAAAAACGAGCGGCGCTTTCGCGCCGCTCTACCGATCACACGGGGCTTCGATGCCTCAGCCACGCTTCGATACCTCAGCGTGACACGCGCTTACGCGCTGCAAAACAAAACGGGCTTCGATGCCTCAGCCGCGCTTCGATACCTCAGCGTGACACACGCTTACGCGCTACAAAAATACCGGCTTCGATGCCTCAGCCGCGCTTCGATACCTCAGCGTGACAT
>DASSEZ010000088.1:0-2121 GCA_035694945.1 Vulcanimicrobiaceae bacterium | reverse complement strand
CGTTGCGGGCGCATCGGTACGTGCGTGCAAGTTTACCGACGGCAGCGCTTTCATCAGGGTGGGAATCGGTTTGACGGAAACGCGTACGACGATCGGCTGACCGTTGCTCATCCCGCCCTCGATGCCGCCCGCGCGATTGCTGCCGCGCACCACGTGATCGCCTTCCAGCGCGAAAACGTCGTGCGCCGCGGAACCCGGACGCGACGCGACGTCGGCGCCCAAACCAACCTCAACGGCTTTCACCGTTTGCATCGCCATCAGCGCGCCCGCAAGCACGCCGTCCAATCGTGTGTCCGGCTGCCGGTTGCTGCCGATGCCCACCGGCACGCCGTCAACGCGAACGATGTACCGGCCGCCCAGCGTGTCGCCCGCTTTTTTCGCCTGGTCGATCAGGGCAATCATCTGCTGCGAGGTTTGCGCGTGCGGACAGCGCACTTCGCTCGCCTCCACGTCGTCTTGCGAGAAGTCGTCGAGTTCCGGCGCCTGCACGCTGCCAATCTGGTGGACGTACGAGCGCGTCGTGATGCCGAGCGCTTCCAAAAATTGCGCGCAGATCGCGCCGATGCCCACTCGCAGTGCCGTTTCGCGTGCACTCGCGCGCTCCAACACGTTGCGCAGATCGCGATGGCGGTACTTCAGGGCACCCGAGTAATCCGCATGGCCGGGGCGCGGGTTGGTGAGCGGCTTGCCGTGCCCGGTGATCGGGTCCATCAGTTCGCGCACGTTCTCGAAGTCGCGATTGCGAATCATTACGGCAATCGGCGAGCCCAGCGTGTACGAGCCGCGCACCCCGGCGAGAAATTCCAGCGTGTCGGTTTCGATCTTCATGCGGCCGCCGCGGCCGTACCCGCCTTGCCGCTTGGTTAACTCGGCGTTGATGCGATCGATGTCGAGGCGCAACTGCGCCGGTATGCCGTCCAAAATGCCGACCAACGCGGGGCCGTGGGACTCGCCTGCGGTGAGATAGCGGAACATCGCCTATAGCTTGGCCGGTCGCCTCTACTTGTCATCCTGCGGGGTATGAACACCCCATGTTTAACGAAGTCGAAGGGCTCCTCAAGCGTGCCGAAACCGGCGAAATCGACAAAAACTCGCTGGAGCAGGCTACGCAAGAACACGTGCAATCCGTGGACGACCTCACTGTTGCGCAGCACATGCAGAGAGCCGCGGACAACGCATCTCAGAACGGCAAACCGGATCTCGCACAGCAAATTTCCGACATGCTGCGGCGCGATCGCAGCAACCCGCAAGCGCTCAAACAAGACATCGTGCAACTCGTAAAAAACAATCCCGACATCCTCAAGCACTTTGAAGGGGGATTCGCGAAAAATATACTCAGTCGAATTGGACAGTGAGCATCGACACCGACCCGCCATCGATGCCTTCAACCGGAAAGGTCACGCGATCGTCTTCGCGGCGTAGCGCAAGAACGTAGACCAGCGGTAAGTAGTGATCGGGCGTCGGCGCAGAGAGCACTGCGTCGCGCCCGAGCGCTTCGTAGTCCACCAGCGCGGTGCCGTCGGTTTCGAGCAATAATTCGCGCACGCGCGCTTCAAAACGCAGCGCCCAGTCGAACGGCTCTGCCGGATGCCGCCCCCATGCGTACGCGTGCAAATTATGCACCACGTTGCCGCTGCCGATCACCAGCACGCCTTCGTCGCGAAGCGGCGCCAAGCGCCGCGCGAGATCGTAGTGATACTGCGGCGGTTTGGTTTCGTCGATACTGAGCTGCACGACCGGCACGTCCGCGTCGGGAAACACGTGCGTGAGGACCGACCACGTACCGTGATCCAGTCCCCACGTCGTTTCCTCCAATCGCACCTGCGCCGGCTGCAGCAGATCGGCAACGCGGCGCGCGAGCGCGGGATCGCCCGGCGCCGGATACGTTACCTCGAACAATTCGCGCGGAAAGCCGCCGAAGTCGTGAATGGTGCGCGGCTGGGGCATCGCCGTGACCGCGGTTTCTTCCACGTACCAGTGCGCCGAGATCGCGAGCACCGCTTTCGGTTTTGGCAAACCGCGGCCGATGGCGTGCCACTTCTTGCCCCACACCGTGTCGGCGATCGCGTTCATCGGGTTGCCGTGACCGAAAAAGATCGCCGGCATCGCACCATTCATCGT
>DASSEZ010000087.1:0-4055 GCA_035694945.1 Vulcanimicrobiaceae bacterium | reverse complement strand
CGCGTCGAACACGGCTGCGCCGCTCGCCGCGCCGGGCGATGCGTTCAAGCCTTTGCACAAAACCTCATAGTTTTCACTGGGATCGATGCGCGCGTGAAAGAGCTGGTCCAGCGACGCCGCGGGAACACGGCTCACCGCTTCGCGTTTGTCGATCACGCCTTCGCCGACCAGATCGAGCGCGATCTTCACCGCGGCTTCGGCGCTGCGCTTCGCCGTCCGCGTTTGCAGCATGTAGAGTTTTCCGCGCTCGACCGTAAACTCGAGATCCTGCATGTCGCCGTAGTGGCGTTCGAGTTTATCCGCGATCTCGACGAATTGCTTATAGACGCCGGGCTGCGTTCGTTCGAGATCCGCGATCTTTTCCGGCGTGCGGATGCCCGCGACGACGTCCTCGCCTTGCGCATTGCGTAAATACTCGCCGAATAGCGCGCGCTCCCCGGTGTTGGGATTACGGGTGAACGCCACACCGGTTCCCGAGTCGTCTCCCATGTTCCCGAAGACCATCGCGACGATGTTGACGGCCGTGCCCCAGTCGTCCGGAATCTTGTTATAGCGCCGGTAGTCGATCGCGCGTTTGGAGTTCCAAGAATCGAACACGGCATGAATCGCGAGATCCAATTGTTCGCCGACGTCCTGCGGGAACTCGCGCCCCGTTTTGTCTTGCACGAGCGCCTTGAACGCGGCGGCGAGTTCGCGCCACGTATCCGCACCGAGTTCGGGGTCGCTCGCAACGCCGGCGTGCTGCTTGGCTTCCTCGATGCGCTCTTCGAAAAGCTCTTTGTCGACGTTCATGACGACGCACGCGAACATCATGATGAATCGCCGGTACGCGTCCCAGGCAAACCGCTCGTTTCCGGTGAGCTTTGCCAAACCTTCCACAGTGCGATCGTTCAAGCCCAAATTGAGGATCGTGTCCATCATGCCGGGCATGCTGACGCGCGCGCCGCTGCGCACGGAGACGAGCAACGGGTCCGCCGCATCGCCGAAGCGTTTGCCCACGCGCCGCTCCAGCTCGCTCATAGCGGAGCGCACTTGCTCTTCGAAACCGGGCGGATTGCGGCGGCCGAGCTTATAGTACTGCAAGCACGTTTCGGTCGTGATCGTAAAACCCGGCGGAACCGGCAAACCGGCGCGCGTCATCTCGGCCAGGCCCGCACCCTTGCCGCCGAGCAGATCTTTCATCTTGCCGGTGCCTTCTTCGAAGAACCAAATAGGCTTATCGAGCGCGTTCATAGACTGTGGCGACGCGAGCATCTCCGACATGGTCTCTCCCCGTCAGCGTCAAGGTCTCTCCGGTCGTTGTACCCATACGAGTGCCGGACTAGGGGCACCCGCATTAGGAAAATGGACGCCCGTTTGCAAGGACGCCCATTCGTCGAAACCCTGAGAGCCTTAGGACTTTAAGGCCAGTCGATGTTCTGGCGAAGATATGCCGCCAGCGCGTCAATCGAAATGCGCTCCTGGCGCATCGAGTCGCGCTCACGCACCGTTACCGTTTTGTCGGTCAGCGTATCGTAATCTACGGTGACGCAATACGGCGTGCCGATCTCGTCTTGCCGGCGGTAGAGCTGGCCGATGTTGCCCTCGTCGTACTGCGTGCGGAATTTGCCGCGCAAACGCTCCTCGATGCCGCGCGCCTGGTCCACGAGCTCGGGCTTGTTGCGCGCCAACGAGAAGACCGCGACTTGGATCGGCGCGATCATCGGATGGAAGTGCAGCACGACACGTTCGGTCTCTTTCCCGTTGGGATCGGTGCTGCGTTCTTTTTCGTACGCGTCGATCAACATCGTGAGCGTCGTGCGATCCATGCCGGCCGAACTTTCGATCAAAATCGGCGTGTACTTCTTCTTGTTGGCCTCGTCGAAGAATTGCAAATCTTTACCCGAAAGCTGCATATGCGCGTCGAGATCGTACGTGCCGCGGTGCGCGATCGATTCGAGCTCGCCCCAGCCCCACGGAAAGAGATACTCGACGTCGATGCCGGCCTTCGCGTAGTGCGGCCGCTCTTCGGCGGTCAATTCATAGAAACGCAGGCGTTCGTTGTTGACGCCGAACTTGGAATACCACGCTTTGCGGCGTTCGACCCAGGCTTTAAAGACTTCCAAATCCGTGCCGTCGTCCGGCACGAAATACTCCAGTTCCGCCTGCTCGAATTCGCGAACGCGGAACGTAAAATTGCCGGGCGTAA
Source organism: Vulcanimicrobiaceae bacterium (assembly GCA_035694945.1). Taxonomy (GTDB): domain Bacteria; phylum Vulcanimicrobiota; class Vulcanimicrobiia; order Vulcanimicrobiales; family Vulcanimicrobiaceae; genus DATGJX01. Next base: position 1,867 of record DASSEZ010000087.1, on the reverse strand, counting down.
TTTCATTGCGGAACGATTTGCCGATCTGCGCGATGCCGAACGGCGGGCGTTTGCGCGCCGTTTGATAGATGTTCTTGAAATTGACGAAGATGCCCTGAGCGGTCTCGGGGCGCAGATACGCCGTTGAGGCCGTGTCCTCCATCGGGCCGACGAACGTGCGAAGCATCAAATTGAAGTTGCGCGGCTCGGTGAACGAGTTTTTGCTCCCGCAGTCCGGGCACTGTTCGGTGGATTTGAGGTGATCCAGCCGGAAGCGGTGCTTACAGACTTTGCAATCCACCATGCGATCGTGAAACTGGTCGATGTGACCCGAGGCCTTCCACGTGTCCGGATGCATGATGATGGACGAATCGAACGGCACGACGTCATCGCGGATCTCCACCGTTTCGCGCCACCACGCGTCTTTGACGTTGCGCTTGAGCGCGGCGCCGAGCGGGCCGTAGTCGTAGAAGCCGCCGATGCCGCCGTAAATCTCGCTCGATTGGAAGATGAAGCCGCGGCGCTTGGCCAGCGCCGTGATTTCATCCATGGTCACGCGTTCCTTAGAGTTCTCCTCGTCCATAAGGGTCCAGGGGTTTGGGAGCGCGCGCGGCGCGTCCTTCGTAGGCTCGACCGCGCCAGCGCACTTGGCCCGTCCGGTGCTGGCGCGCGGAGTTGACGAATATCGCAAGCATAGCGGCCGCGCCGATGGGAAAGAATGCGCCCGAGCCCGCCGGGAAACGCGAGCGCCGCATTGCAAACTCGGCGGCACACGACGTTCCTGCGATAACGGTGGCCATTCGAATAGCGCTCATGCGCTCTCGCTTCAGGACCGCGGAAGCGAACAGCGCCTCGGGCAGGGGCGAGAGCGCCGCCAGCATCATCAGCCCCGCGAACGCTTGCCGCGGATTCTCATGCGCCGCGACGTAGAGGTTTTTGCTGAACCCATCCCAGATCTCGCGCAGCGAGCGATACATGCGCGTATACACCAGGTCGCTCGCACCGGCCAGCCGCCCCCGAAAGCGGCCGTCACGCTTCACCAAGCGCGCGAATTCGTAGTCCTCGGCGATGCGATCGCGCACCGCGCCGTGTCCGCCCAGCGCATCGTACGCCGCGCGCTCGAAGAGGATATACTGCCCGTTGAAAATTGCGGCCTCGAGCCGGCGCGGATCGTTTATCGCATCGAGCGAGCCCACCGCAAATGCGATCAGCCAAAGAATGGAAGGCAGCGCCGCGCGCTCGGCAAGCGTTTCGAAGCGCTGCGTGGTCAGCAAGCTGAGCGCGTGCGCCCCGTGCCGCATCGCATGCTGTACCGCCGAGCTTGCCGCAAGCGGTTCGTGAGTCGTATCGGCATCGGTGAAGAGCAGCCAGTCGCCGCGCGCAATTCGCGCGCCTTGCGCAAGCGCCCACGGCTTTCCGATCCAACCCGCGGGCAGCGCGTCGCCGTGCACGACGGTTAATCGCGGATTCTCACGTGCAACGCGCGCGAGAATCGCTCCGGTGCCGTCGTCGGAACGATCGTTTACCGCGATGATCTCAAAACGCGGGTAGTTCTGCGCCAGCAACGAGCGCACGCATTCTTCGATCTGCCGCTCTTCATTTCGCGCCGGAACGATAATGGAGATCATCGGCATCTCGCGATCCGGCTCGCGCGGCTCGATCCTTTCGCTCGAACGAAGAGACACGCCGACACTGCGCACGCAAAACGCAGCTGCAGCGGTAATTGCGAACGCTTCGAGCAACCGGCGCACTCTAGTATTTTTCAGCTAAAGACGGCGCGAGCCGCATGAAGAATTGAGCCGTCCTCTGTCCCGTTTATGTCCAAAACCAAATAGCGCTTTTCATCAACGAGGTACGTATCCGTTGGTATCGCCGAAAAGGCGAGAAA
>DASSEZ010000086.1:0-4621 GCA_035694945.1 Vulcanimicrobiaceae bacterium | reverse complement strand
GAGCAATCGTTTCGTCATGCCGAGGCGTGTTCGGTAACGGGTGCGCTCTTCCCGGGCGTCATCGCGATAACGGCTAAACCAAATACGAGCGTCAGTGCGAAGCACACGAGCATTGCCACGTGCATGCCGCCGGCAAACGCGTATGCTGCCGGCTGCGAAAGCGCCGCCGTCGCGCTCTGGTGATAGACGCGAGCGCCGGTTTCATGCGCGATGCCCGCCGCAAGCAGCGAACCGAGCACGGCAATGCCGAACACGCCGAACAGCGAGCGGCTCAGCGCAATCGCACCCGACGCGAAACCTTCGTCGGCAGAGGCTACCGCGCCCATACCCATCGACGCGGCGGGCGTGAAGATGAGCCCCCAGCCGATGCCCGCGACGAACAATCCCGCCGAGACTTGCCACGAGGCCGTGTTGACGGAGAGCAACGCGAGCCACGCGATGCCAATCAGACTGATCGCGAAACTCAAGGCGACGATAGCACGGTGCCCGATCGCTATCTCCACCTGACTGCTGTACTGGTTGGCGATGAAAAACGCAATATTGCTCGGCATCAGGTAAAACCCCGCGTTCATTGCGGTCTGATGCTGCACGTTTTGCAAGAACAGTGTGCAGAGCAGCATGATTCCGTACCACCCGAAGTTCACCACGCCGATCACGAGCAGTGATACGTCGAATGGCCGCCGCTTGAAGTACCGCAGATGCACCATCGGCTGCTTCACGCGCCGTTCCACAACCACGAACAGACACAAACCCACGACGAAAATCGCGAACGCACCGATAATTACCGGCGAACTCCAGCCGTTTGCATTTCCTTCGATGAGCGCGAAACTGATGGCAAGGAACGACACAATCGCGAGAAACTGTCCGACGCCGTCCAAACGCAGCGACGGATTGCGCTCGCTTTCGGTGACCGACGGAAACGTTGCGAGCACGGCCAGACCCATCACGACCGACAGATAGAACACGGACGGCCAGCCGAAGAAATGCACGAGCACGCCGCCGATGACGGGCCCCGCCACTGCGCCAAGCCCGGCAACCATCGAAAACGATTTGATCGCGTCTTCGTTTTCTTGCGGGTTCGGCAGCATTTGCACGAGGATCGCGACCGGCAATGACAGCAACGCCGCGCCGCCCAAGCCTTGCACGCCGCGCGCGATAATCAGCAGCGGTGCGGACGGCGCGAGCGCGCAGGCCAGCGTCGCGAGCACGAACAGCCAGGTCGTGAGCGTCAGCACGCGTTTGCGCCCGTACAGATCGCCCAGCGTTCCGCACGCGAGCGTGAAGCCGCCTTCCATGAGCGGATAAATGCTCAAAATCCATTCCTGGTCGGCGATGCCGGCGTGCAAACCGCGCTCAATGGACGGCAGCGCGAGATAAATCACGCTGATATTGACCACCGCCATGAATCCGGCCAGATACATGCCGAAGCGCGCGATGCGCGTGGATTGTGTCATGACCCGAACCACCTCGTCAGCACCAGGTCCAGATGCTTCCAACTCACGTAACGCGAGGAATGCTGCGCGTTCGCCGCTTCGATGTGCGGCACGATGATGCCGCTGCGGTTAATGCGGTCCGAGTTTCGATCGCGTTTCTTTAATCCGAAGATCCGAAAGCAGTTATTCCCGGTAACGGTCGTTCCGGGTATGTCGCGTACGGCCGTGCTTGCCGCTACCTCATGTGCGCGTTCGAATGGTAAATTCAATACGCACACCTCCGGGTAGTGGTCGCCATCTTTGGTTACCGCGATGTCGCGCACGCGGTCCTCGAGGCGCCCGCAGCGCCACTGCGTGGTTCGTCCGTTGCCTCCGGTCCGGCCATCCCGTTCGCAAGACGTTCCCGATACGCGCCGCGCACGTCCAGCGCCGTATCATCTGAAAACAGTCCCGCACCCCACACGCCCATGGTGGTCACCTTGTTGACACAACTAAAACCTTAGTTGACAAGTCATCCGGCTCCGTGCTACCGTCGCACGTAATGCATCTGCTCACCGTGCTCATTGCCGCCGTGTCCATGACGACATCGGTCCCCGCCGTCAACGCACCGCATCCGCTGCCGCTGGACCCCGCCATCAAAGATTCGGCTTGGACCGCCGGGAGCATTCCCACGCCGGGCGGCTTCTACGACTTGACCGCTCGCCGCGCCGCGCCGCACGACACGAAAGTGTGGATGCTGTACGACGCGCAGAATTTGTACGTCGCGTTTCGCTGCGAACAACGCGGCACGCCGATCATCGCGCAGCAAACCACGAACGACGTCGGCTTTGGCCTGGACGACTTCGTGGGCGTGGGCATCGACACGAGCGGCGCCGGCACCGATGCGTATTTGTTCGAAACGACGCCGCGCGGCGTGCGCTACGAGCAAGCGAACGAAACGAACCGCTACCGGCCCACGTGGAGCGCCGCCGCGCAGATCGACGGTTCCACGTGGAGCGCGGTGCTCATTATTCCGCTCAAGGTGATGCGCATTCACCCGGGCTCTCCGCAGACGTGGCGCATCAACTTCTACCGCAACGTCTCCGCGGTTGCCGAGCATTACACGTGGGCGTACAACGGCGCGATGAGCGATGCTCCCGCAGGCGCGTTTCCCGGCTTTGGCGACGTGCGCTATTGGGCGGCATGGAGCGGCGTGCAGGTGACGAGCGCGATGCTGCAAGCGGCAAAACCGCAGCCGCGTGCGGAGTGGTACGTGCTCGACAGCGCCGGGCGCGACCGCAATATCTTCCAGCAAGCCAACGGCGCATTCGCACCGCAAAGCGTGCGCATGACGGGCCTTGACGTCACGTATCCGCTCACACCGACGATCAACTTCGTCGGCACGCTCAATCCCGATTTTTCGAACGTCGAGATCGACCAGCAGACGATCGCTCCGCAAGAATTCCAGCGCGTGCTGCAAGAGTACCGGCCGTTCTTCTCGCAAGGCGCGAATTTCATCAACGCGAACGCCGCCGCGATCAATAACGACATCGTGTTCTACTCGCCCAGCATCGGCCCGTTCGACCGCGGCGCGAAAGTGGAAGGCACCTTCGGCCTGCAGTCGTTCGGTCTGCTGAATTTCCGCGGGTTCGATTCGACTACCGGCAACACGTTCGACGATACGGCGTACGGCTACAAACACGCGCTGCAAAACCGCACGTTCCTGTATTGGGCCGACGGCGTGGTCGCGCACCACAGCATCTTCGGCGACGACGCGACGCACGAGTTCGGCATCGCCGGGCGCAACCTCAAAACCGGTTTCGTCTGGGCGCTTGATTCGGCGATGGAGCATGGCTCGTGGAACCCGCTGGGAAGCGGACACAATACCAGCGGCTTCATCGACGTGCATCAGAAGAATTACGAATGGAACATCGCGTATCAGGACATCTCGCCGTTCTACAACCCGATTGACGGCTTTACGGCGAACTCCGACGTGCGCGGTCCGTCGTTCTTCGGCTGGGTCGCCGGCGCGACGCCGTTCATCAAGAACTACCAACTGTTCGTCAACGCCGATCGGTACACGGACCGCTCCGGCGCCGTGCATCAAGCCGACTTCTCGCCGAGCCTGGCCATGACGTTCGCAAACGGCTTTTCGATTAACGGCCTCGGTCCGATCATCGGCGAGTTGCGCAACTACGCGCTCGTGGATCCCGCTGCAACCGGAACGACGTGCAACGATCCGTCGCTGCCGCGCTCGTATTTCACCGGGTATCCGAACTACTTTTGCGGGCGCACCGACACGTACAACTTGATGTTTCTCCCGTTCGGCTACGGCGACGGCACGCCCACGCCGATCGACGTCAGCGCGGCATTCGGGCGTTTCGGCTACGGCCTGCTCGGCCCGAACGACAACGGCCAAGACTACGTACACTTGTACACGTTTTCCACCTCGCGTCCGCTGGGGCGCATGCTCTCGCTGGGATTCGAATACGACGGCACCGTGGAACGCGGCATCGCGAGCGGCCTTGTGGATTCGCAATGGCTGCGGCGCATTTCTCTGGGCGCGCAGCTCGGCCCCGATGAAAATCTCACGATTTCGCTGCGCGCGATCAACGGCAACGGCGGATTCGCCCCGGCGGGCAGCAACTTTGCCGCGGCGTTTCACAAACGTTTCCGCAGCGGCGACGAATTGTTCCTGAACTTCGGCACGCCGGCCGCGCCGTACACCATGGATCGCTTCATCATGAAGTACCTCTTCCGCTTCGGCGGCGAGGCCGGAACGTAGCGCTTATAATCGCGTCACGTCGATAAACGCGTAGTACGTCTTCGAGTCGCTTTGCGAGCGGTACACGGTGAGCACTGCTTGCCACTGCGCACCGTTCTGCGTCGTGGTAAACGTTTGCGAACCGATTGCATCGTTCGCCAGCGGCGGCGATGCACTCCAGTTGGCGTTCGTCATCTGCGCGGCAAGATTCGAGAGTACGTCCGCGAGCGGCAACGACGTAACAATGCTCGCGCCGCTCGTTCCACCGGGCACGCCGACGGTACCCGGCTGCATCGTTGCGTTTGGGGGCGATGTAAATTGCGGCAGCGGCGCCCATTGTGCAAGCATTTGCATTGACGGCTGCGATTCGCACGAACGCGATGCCGCGGGGCTAACGTGGATCGTCAGAGCGTTGCTGCTCTCCCCCACAAGCGTCGTGATTTGC
>DASSEZ010000085.1:0-9127 GCA_035694945.1 Vulcanimicrobiaceae bacterium | reverse complement strand
CGCGAGCTCGCGGGCGGAGTCCACGAGCCTCCGGTCGATGTGCAGTTCCATAACCTTCTCATCTTAGGGGCATGCTTGGGGATTCTTTCAAGGGAATAGGTCTGACGATGAACCGCATGCCTTATGCGATGCTCGTCCTTGGCGCGGCGGCGGCCGCGCTTGCCGCCATGCTGGTGCTGCAGATTCCGCACGCATCCTCGTCGGCGCTAGAGCCGCCGGCCGGACCAAACGAGCCCTGGCCCATGTACCAGCGCTACCCCACGCACAACGCCGTGCTCGACCAGGCGGGCGGCCTGAAAGTCCACTGGATCACGGTCACCGGCGCGAAGATCAACGGCGGCCTGGCGATCAGCAACGGCACGATCTACGCCGTCAGCTTCGATAAGAAATTGTACGCGATCGACGAGCGCACGGGCGCCGTGCGATGGACGGCGAGCGCGGACAACATTTTGATGTCCACGCCGGTCGTACAGGATGGCGTGGTGATCGTCGGCAGCGGTAAAGACGGGTTTTTGAAACCCGACGATTACATCTCGCAGGTGTGGGGACGGCCGGAAGGCGACGACGAGTACGCGTTTTCCTCGCGCGACGGCCACTTGGTGTGGAAGATCCACACGGTCGGGCAAAACATGCCCTCGCCCGCGATTGCGGAGGGTGCGGCGATTTTTTCGAACGGCGATCTGCACGTGCGCGCGCTCGATCTGGAAACGGGCAAAGAGCGCTGGAGTACGGAGTTGCCCGGCGTGACGACGATGGCGTCGATGAATATTTCGAACGGCGTCGCGTTCGTGCCGACGTGCCACAACGCACCGTACACGTGCGAAACCCGCGCCATCGACGTTCACGACGGCCACACGGTGTGGACCAGCAAATACGGCGGCAGCGACTGTGCGCCAACGGTCGACGACGGTATGGTTTTCGTCAACGCATCGCTCGACGAAGATCCGCGCTTTCATACGGGCGGACAAATTACCGTTGTCGCGATAGACGAGCGCACCGGCAAGACGCGCTGGGCGTACGAAGCGCCGCCCGGGCCGTACACGTACGTCGCGTCCGCTGAACGGCAGATTGCCGGCGTTTCGCACGACGGCGTGCTGTATCAGCCGATCGGCAACGCGAACCTCGTCGTCGCGCTGAACGAACGTAGCGGTAAAGAGTTGTGGACCGTACATACGTCGGGCAACGTGAAGATGAGTCCGGTCGTGCGCGGCGACGTCGTCTACTTCGGAGACACTGCCGGCATCCTGTACCAAATCGATCGCAAGACCGGCCGCCTCATCCACACGTCATCGTACTTGCAGCCGTTTTCCACCTCGCCGCCGGTCATCGACGGGCAAACGCTGTTCATCGCGAACGGTCCGGCGATACTGGCGATACCGCTCGACCAGGTCTAAGGCTGCGCCTTGCGTGGCATGGCTAAGGCTAGTAGACTAAGTCTATGAAGACGGTGAACATGCATGAGGCCAAGAGCAGTCTTTCGCAGCTCGTGCGGGACGTCCGGGAGGGCGCGCAGGCGGAGATTATCATCGCGGTGGCCGGCGAGCCGGCCGCAAAGCTTGTTCCCCTCGGCCGCCCAGCGCGCCGTCCCCTCGGCCTGGACCGAGGCCTCATCTCAATCGCCGACGACTTCGACGCCGTGAATTCCGAGATAGCCGCACTTTTCGAAGGGGCGTAAGTGCGGCTGCTGCTCGACACCCATGCGTTTCTCTGGGCTGCAGGCGACCCTGACGCGTTCTCGCCGGCGGCACGTGCCGCGGTTGAAGATCCCTCAAACGACGTCTTCGTCTCTTCCGCTGCAGCATGGGAAATCGCAATCAAAGCCGGTCTTGGAAAACTCGTGGTACCCGCGGATCCGGCAATATGGTTTCCGGCGCGGGTGCGTTCTCTCGGATTTCAATCCATTGCCATAACCGCCGAACATGCGCTTGCGACCGCTTCGCTGCCCGAAATTCATCGCGATCCTTTCGACCGCGTCATGATCGCTCAGGCGCAGATCGAAGGATTGCATTTCGTTACGCGCGACCCGCTCGTTCAAAAGTACGCGGTCAACATCATCGCTGCGTAGCGCGATCGCGCATGTACGCCGCGATGCCCTCGCGCCACGACGGCATGCTTATTCCTAATTCGTGAAGCTTCGCGTTATCGAGCGCGGAGAAAGCCGGGCGCCGCACGCGCGACGGCCAGTCCTTGTACGACACCGGCTCGATGGGATGATCGATGCCGGCGATGCGCAGTGCTTCCGCGGCGTAGTCGTACCACGTGACCGGGCCTTCGTTCACCAGGTGATACAAGCCGTACGTTGCGTTCGCTTGCAGCAGTTGGAGCAGCCCGAGCGCGAGATGCGGCGCGTACGTCGGTGAAACGGTTTGATCGCGCACGATGCGAATGGGCTCGCCGTTTTTCGCTTGCGTCACGATGCGGTCGATGAACGTGTGCCCTTTGCTCGTACTGGCGCGCGTCGCGTAGACGCCGCACGTACGCACGACATATGCGCGCGATTGCAAGCGCAGCACGAGCAATTCGCCCGCGTACTTCGAGATGCCGTACGCGCTAATCGGGCGCGGCTCGTCGTCTTCGGTATACGGCCGCGCGAGTTCGCCGTCGAAAACGTAATCGGTGCTGATCGTAACGAAAACGCTGCCGTGCTGCGCGCACGCTTCCGCCATCGCATTGACCGCAACGGCATTTGCCGCAAGCGCGTTCTGCGGTTCGCTCTCGCAGCGCTCCACGTTGTGAAACGCCGCGCAATTGACCACGGTATCCGCTTGCGCATCGTTAATCGCACGCTGCACTGCAGTCGCATCGGTAATATCGACGTCTGCGTGCGAGGGTGCAACGAACTCTACGCCGTTCCACGTGCGGCGAATCTCGCCGCCGAGTTGACCGGAGCCGCCAAAAATTAACACGCGATGCGGTAAAGGCACGATGCTACTCTCCAGCGTAGTGGGAAGTCTTCCTGCTCATGGCCGATAGTTCACGACGCCGATTTCTTATCGCGCTGGCGATCTCGTTCGCGCTCCACATCGCCTTCGCAACGCAAGCGCAGCGCGTCGGTTTCGATATTCCGGCCGTGAACGAAACGGTGCGCGTGCACACCGAGATCACGAAATGGAAGCCGCCGCCGCTGCCGACACCCGATCCGACGCCCACGCCGAAGTGGACGCAGCTCGACCGGAGCATGGTGAAGAACGTGCGGCTGACGCCGGCGGACGAGCAAATCGTGGTCTTGGCCGCTCGGCAAAGCAACGGAGCGCCGAGCCGTGCGCCGCACATTCTGCGCGTCGACATTCGCCCGGGAGTCGTGCACGAAAAATCCGTCATGCACATCAAGGTGCTCACGGCCGCGAACGCCATGGACGGCGCCGAGGGTGTGTACATTCATTTCATCGTCTGGGAGGTGGGCGTGCCGCCCGTCGGCACGTTCCGGCTGCCGCGCAGCGACCCCGACTACCCCGGCCAGCGCTACGAGCTGTTCGAACGCGACTATGAGGTGCCGGCGATTCCGGCAATCTACCGCAACCGCACCTATAAGGTGGAGGTCATTGCGACCGGCGCTCAGGGCATCGCGTCTGGAGCGTTCGTGCCGGTGCATGTGCTGTAACAAACGCCGGCTCCGGCGGTAGAAGCCACCAAGAACCCGAATCTTAAGGAGCATGGAGATCGGAGAGCAGAGCGACGAGGCTCTGGTGCGGCGGGTCCGTAGCGGCGAGCGCGAGCTGTTCTCCGTCTTGGTGGACCGTTACAAACGTGGAATCGCAAGTTTCATCAGCGCCGGAGTCCGGAGCCCAGCGGACGTCGCAGACCTCTCGCAGGAGACGTTTTTGCGAGCGTACGCGCACCTGGACACGTTCAACCCCGCGCTCGGAAAATTTTCCACGTGGATGTACCAGATCGCGCGCAACGTCGTACGCACGCATCTGGGCAAGTCACAGCGTCGAGTCCCGACGCAAGAACTGCCGGAAGATCAAACGCTCGAAAACGCCGTGCCCGATCTCTCGCGCGAAGGCGATCCGTCCGGCGGCGTCCTTCGTGAGGAAGCTGAGCGCGAGCTGCGAGAAGCGCTCGCCGAACTTCCGGAACGGACCAGAACCGTGCTAACGCTGCGGTACTACAACAACATGGAATACCACACCATCGCCAGCACGCTCGGGCTTTCGCTCGGTAATGTGAAGACGCTGATTCATCGCGGGAAGATTGCGCTCGCGCAAAAGATGCGCGACAAAGAGCGCGACGCCATGGTGCGGCAGGCGCACCACGACGAGCCCGGCCACAACAACGATAAAAGGGGAGGTGCCGCTCGTGCGATGCTCATCGTGTGAACCACTGCTGGATCGCTACGTCGAAGGTACGCTCACGCGCCGCCAGATGATCGACGTCGGCACGCACCTGCGCGACTGCGCCTCTTGTCGCGAACTGATCGACGAACTCAAGGCGGTCGATGCGCTGCTGTTCACGACGCGTGTACCCGAACTGCCTGAAAACTTCACGTTCGCCGTCATGGCCGAAACGCGTGCGCTTTCGGCGCCACGTGCGCGCCAGCATCCGTTCTGGAGTTTCCTCGCGCTCTATTCCGCGGCTGCGTGGGTGGCCGCCGTCGCTGCAATGGTGCTGACCGGTACGAGTCCGAGCACCGTTGTCGGCGCAATTTCGGGTGCGCTCGCGCGCGCCGGTTTGCTCTCCAGTACCGTGTCGTCGAGTTTCTCGCACGGCATGTCCGCTTTCACACCAACGCTGGCCGCATTCGGCGCGGGTGTGCTCGTCATCGACTTTGCGATCGGGTGTGCGTTCGCTCTGCTCTATTTCGTCATCCGTCCGCGTCTTGTAGCGCGGCTCGTCTCGGTCCCGGAGTCGTCGTCATGAAAAATTACCGCATCCTGATCGCACTCGGCGTGTTCGCCGCTGTCCTGTTCGCGATGATCGCGCCCGCATCGGCGAAGACCATCTCCAACAGCGGCACGTATTTCGGTACGAACGTGAGCGTGCCGGAAAACGAAGAGGTCAAAGGCGACGTCACCGTGATCGGCGGCGAAGCGGATATCGACGGCCGCATCGACGGTGACTTGAACATTATCGGCGGAACGCTGCACCGTGGTCCGAACGCGGTGATTACCGGCGACGTCAACGACTTCGGCGGAAACGTGGCCGCGTACGTGCCGTTCATGGCGAATTCGCGTATGGAGCACGAGCGGCACGATCTCATGCTGTGGCTTACCTACAGCGTCATCGTCTTGCTCGCGTTCCTGCTGTTCCCGGTACGCGTTCGCACGGCGCTGGACCGCATCGAACACCATCCCGGATTGTCCGCGGCAGTGGGCGTACTTGCGCTCGTCGCGGTATTTCCGATTATGATTCTGCTGCTTGTCAGCTTCATCGGCTGGCCGCTCATTCCGGTGGAAATTCTCGCGATATTCGCCGCGCTTCTCATTGGCCACGCGGCGCTGAGCATGCTCATCGGCCGCCGTTTGTACGAACTGATTCTGCCGCGCACCACCCCTTCACCGATTGCCGCGTTGATTCTCGGCCTCATCGTCGTAAGCGCTGCCGGTATCGTTCCGGTGCTCGGGCCGCTCGTGATGTGCTTGGTGTGGCTCGTCGGTTTAGGCGCGGCAATTCTCGCGTTCGTGCGTGAAACGCACTTCATGGGTCCGGCTGCGCACGCCGCAGGTGCACCGGGCAGCGCGCGTCCGCCGATTGGCGGCCCACCCATGCACGTGTAGACTTTCGCCCTAGCGTTAGGCCGTTTGCCGATCGCACTTCGCAGCTTTTTCTTCTCGACGATATAGCTCGTACGCAACGCCATCGCGCAGGTCGCATACTATGCGGCCATGCGCGCTTTTCTTGCTTTGCTACTTGCCGGCGCGATACTCTCGGGGTGCGGTGGAGGCGGTTCCGGCACTTCGACGCAGACGGTGCTGCCGCCAATCGGACCGATTGGCGCGCGCGGCCCGCTTTTCGAAACACCGCTCAGTGCATCTGCGTTCGGCGACGCCATCGGTGTGAACACGCACATGTCGTACGTCGTGGGTGGTTACAACACCGATTTCGCACGGTGGGCTCCGCTGTTAAAAGCATCGGGCATCAAACACGTGCGCGACGGCGTGTGCCCCACCTTCGTCGCCGTGGCGTGGTGCATCGGCACACTCGCGCCTCGCATGAACGAACTCGCGAGCGCGGGCATCACGTTCGATCTCGTGACGTCGATGAACGATCCGTTTTCTTACGTCGCGGCGTACGCGAATACGCTCGCCGTCGCGCCCGCAATAGAGTCGTACGAAGGCCCGAACGAGTGTGACGTCAGCACGGATTGCCCGCGCAACTGGCCCGCGGCGCAGCCGCAGTGGCAAGAAGAACTGTACGCGCTCAAAGCGCCCGGGGTTACAATCGTCGCGCCTTCGATGACGAGCGCGCAAGGGTATTCCGCACTTGGGGATATTTCGGCATACGCCGACGAGGGCAACATTCACGACTTTCCCGCCGCGGACGAACCGGAAAGCAGTTTTGCGACGCAGTTGCATCTGCAATGGGCCGCGTACATGACGGGCAACGATCCCGTGTGGTGCACCGAGGACGGTTACAACACCGATCCGACGTACGCAAACAACGGCGTGCCGCAAGTCGTACAAGAGCGGTATCTGCCGCGCATTCTCTTCGAACATCTGCGCCTTGGCGTCATGCGCACGTACATCTATCAACTGTTCGACTTCGGCCCCGACGGGGGCAGCAACATGGGATTGCTGAGCGTGAACTACACACCCAAACCGGCATGGACGCGCCTGACACAACTCATGCAACTCTTCGCCGATAGCGGCGCAGCAACGCGAACGCCCCTAGCGTACGCGATAACGGGCGATACCACCGGCACGCTGGACCACGTGCTTTTCCAGCGCTCCGACGGCACGTATTTGCTGGCGCTGTGGCTCGCGCGGCCCGTGTACGATCCCGGCACTCGCAGCGTGCTGCCCATCGCGCAAGAGAACGTTACGGTGAGCCTGCCCGCAAGCACCGCATCGGCTTCGCTAACGGCGTTCGGCGACAACGGCGCCGTCGCGACGAGCACCCTGACCGGGACAACCGGTACATTTACACTACCCGCGCGCTCCACGGTTTCGGTACTCCAATTTCGTCCGTAAGACCGAGATAAGCGGGCCCCTAGCCGATTTCGGGGAATATACGGCTAACGTATGGCAACCGTATCGCGCACCGCTCGATTCGCGGCGCGCACCGCGCGCATGCGCGCCTCGACCATTCGTGAGATGCTCAAGGTAACGCAGCAGCCGGACGTGATATCGTTCGGCGGCGGCCTGCCGGCACCCGAACTGTTTCCCACCGAAGCCATTGCCGACTGCACGCGTGAAGTAATGCGCGAGGTCGGCCCGCTGGCGCTTCAGTACAGCGTGACCGACGGCATCCCCGAACTGCGCACGTGGGTCGCGGATCGGCTGACGCATCATATCGGTGCGAGTTTCGAACCCGACGACGTCATCATCGTCAACGGTTCGCAGCAGGGCTTGGATCTGCTGGCGAAGATCCTCATCGATCCCGGCGATCACATCGTGCTCGAGAAGCCGTCGTATTTGGGCGCGATTCAAGCGTTCGACGCGTATCAGGCGCGCTACATCACGGCCGACACCGACGAAGACGGCATGGTGCCGGAATCGCTCGAGCACGTTCTGGCGCACGCGCAGCCGCTGCCCAAGTTCGTGTATGTGATTCCGAACTTTCAGAATCCGACCGGCAGAACGCTCGCCGCAGACCGGCGCGAACGCATCGTACGCATTTGCGAACACTACGGCGTTCCGCTCGTCGAAGACGACCCGTACGGCGAGTTGCGCTTCGCCGGCGCACGCCTTCCGTCGCTCTCGTCGTACTCGCGCGAAGGCACGGTTATTTACAGCGGCACGGGCAGCAAGATCATGGCGCCGGGCATGCGCGTGGCGTGGCTGGCAATGCACGATCGCGAAGTGCGTGAAAAACTGATTCTCGCCAAGCAAGGCGCGGATTTGCAGAGCGGCACGCTCGCGCAGTACATCTTTACGCAATTCGTTTCCAAACGTGAAACGTTCGAACGCCACGTCAAAACCATCGTGCAAGTCTACGGCGAACGCCGCGACGTCATGCACGACGCGCTGCGCGAATTCATGCCCTCGAACGTGCAGTTCAATCATCCCGAGGGCGGCATGTTCATGTGGGCTCGCGCGCGGGGCGTCGACACCACCGAACTGCTGCGCGCGTCAACCGAGCAAAAAGTGGCGTTCGTCCCAGGTATTTCGTTCTATCCCGAGCGCGACGTGACCGACGGCATGCGCCTGAACTTCTCGCATTCCACGCCGGAAAAAATCCGCATCGGCATCGAACGCCTTGCCCGCGCCGTACGAACTATGTCATCCTGAATTCACGCTCGCCGTCCTGAGCGTCGAAGGGGGTACAGCATGGACTACTTGGTTACCGGCATCGCACCCACGGCGAACGCAGCGCAGATTGCAGAATTGCTCGAGAGCGCGCATCTCGACCAGACCCGTCTCTCGACCGTGACGAAGGCTTCGGCGCAGACCCGGGCGGCACAAGAGCATGTGGGCGGACCCTCGCTCTCCACCGCGAGCACGATTATGACCGGCTCCAGCGGTACGGGTGTGCCGGGTATGGGCGGCTCGCACGCGTCGCTCTCGTCGTTCAGCGGCCATTCCGCCGTGCCGGATTTTCTGGGCGGCCTTCCGCTCATTCCGCCGGAACAGGCGCAGCATTTCAATGTCGCAATTTCCGAAGGCCGTGCGCTGGTAACGTACAAGGCCACGCCGGAAGAAGCACCGAACGTGGAAGCCGCTTTCCGTGGCGCGGGCCTGCGCAACGTCAAAGTGTTCAAACCGAAACAACCCGTGTCACCCTGAGATGTATTGTTTGTAAGGAGAATAATGGCTGAACATCTGGTCACCGGTATCGCTCAATCGTCGGACCCCGAGCATCTGGAAACGGCGCTTACCAATCCGCCCGTCCAACCCGAAAAAGTCGCCGTCATCACCAAAGATTCGCCCACGGACATGCATCACGAATCCGTGCTGACGTTCATGCACGTCGGCCAGGACCATCCGACGTCCGATGTCCAGCACGAAGTCATTTCCGGCGGTGCCTC
>DASSEZ010000084.1:0-10391 GCA_035694945.1 Vulcanimicrobiaceae bacterium | reverse complement strand
GCAAATCGCACATAGGTTTCATAGTTTAACTGGCCGTGAACGCCCCATAGTTGCAGGCGAACAGGAGCGTGCAATACATAGTACAGGAACATGATCGTCGCGAGACCGATGCGCAAAGCCGCTGCGCCGGCACGGCCGTTATAAGCGTGCGACACTCGGGATATGTTGCCACGGAAAACGGATTGCCCGCGTGACAGCGGATGTATAACCGGGCGGTGGAATGGAAATGGATTCGATCTCTATCTGTTCGCTGTTGACAGCGTGCGATGCGTAAAGATCGAGAATCATTGCGCCGGTACGGAAAATGAAAGCATCAGCAACAGCGTCGTTTCGGCTTCTTGCTGCAATAAAGGCCGCATGCGCTAGACCTTCGCCTACTTCACGTGACGGGTCGAGGCGATCTTTTCGGACGACGTCGATAAAGTACAGCGTTGCATCATACCACGGTGTCACGTGCCCGTTTGACGCTCGGCCGCGAACCAGCACATGAACGTTCGATTGCGGAGGGTTAGGTGCGAACATCAGCCAGCCTTGCGAGAGCTGCGGGCCATCGTAGCGCGACAAAACGGGCGCCACGGCCGATTTCAATCGACTTCCCGGCATATTAACTACGAACACCATGCACGCATGAAAAAGAACGAGGGCGCCGATAAGCGGCGCCCCAATCAGCGCGACGAAATTCCTGCGCACCCGTTACGCAGCCTTAGACCGAAGCCGTTTGTTTCCGGCGAAGCTGGCGCAGCACGTATTGCAAGATGCCGCCGTGGCGATAGTACTCGGCTTCATCCGGCGTATCGATGCGCAGCAACGCTTTGAATTCGATGTGGCGTCCGTCAGCGTCGGTTGCGCGCACATGCACGTGCATGCGCGGCGTAACACCGCCTTCCAGTCCGCTGATGTCGAACGTTTCTTCGCCCGTCAATCCGTACGTCGTGTGATCGGCGCCGGCTTCGAATTCGAGCGGCAGAATGCCCATCCCGATGAGATTGCTGCGGTGGATCCGCTCGAACGTTTGCGCGATGACGGCCTTGATGCCGAGCAGGTACGGCCCTTTCGCCGCCCAGTCGCGCGACGACCCCGAACCGTACTCTTTGCCGGCGAGCACGATGAGCGGCGTACCGTCGGCTTTATACTTCATCGCCGCGTCGAAAATCGAAGTCTGTTCGTTCGCCGGCAAATAGCGCGTGTAGCCGCCTTCGACACCAGGCACCAGTTCGTTGCGCAAACGCACGTTCGCGAACGTGCCCCGCACCATCACTTCATGGTTGCCGCGGCGTGCACCGTACGAGTTGAAGTCGGCGGGGGCTACGCCTTTCTCCATCAGGTATTTGCCTGCGGGGCTCGCTTTCGCGATGTTACCCGCCGGTGAAATATGATCGGTGGTGATGCTGTCGCCCAGCAGCGCGAGCGCGCGTGCTCCGCGAATGTCGCTCACCGGTTCCGGTTCGGCTTTCATGTTCTCGAAGTACGGCGGATGCTTGACGTATTCGGAGAGCGCATCCCACGCGTAGCGTTCGCTGGCGGGAACGTCGAGTTTGGCCCAGTTGTCGTCACCGCGGAATACGTCGCGATAGTTCGCCTTGAACATTTCGTCGTTGATCGCTTTGACGATGACGTCGGCAACCTCGGCGTTGCTCGGCCAGATATCTTTCAGATACACGGGTTTGCCGGACTCGTCTTCGCCGAGCGGCTCGGCCGTCAAATCGAGATCCATGCGTCCCGCAAGCGCGTACGCAACGACCAGCGGCGGCGATGCGAGATAGTTCGCACGCACTTGCGGATGGATGCGACCTTCGAAGTTGCGGTTGCCCGACAGCACCGCGGCGACAATGGAATCGTGCTCCGCGACGGACTCCGCAACGTCGGGCGGCAGCGGCCCGCTATTGCCGATGCACGTGGTGCAGCCGTAACCGACCAGGTTGAAGCCGAGCTGATCGAGGTACGGCGTAAGGCCGGCTTTGTTCAAGTAATCGGTCACGACTTTGGAGCCCGGCGCGAGCGAGGTTTTGACCCACGGTTTGCGCCGCAGGCCGCGCTGCACCGCATTGCGCGCGAGCAAACCGGCGGCCACCAGAACCGACGGATTGCTCGTATTCGTGCAACTGGTGATTGCCGCAATAACGACTGAACCGTCGGCGACCTTTGCGTCGTCGGCCACCGCGGTTGCAAGCGGACCTTCGTTCTCCATGCGCGCCGCGGAGCTGGCGGGCTTCGCATCGCGCGCCGCCGCCCACTCTTGCAGCGCGGCGTTGAACGACGTTTTCACGTTGTCGAGCGGCACGCGATCTTGAGGACGGCGCGGCCCCGCGAGGCTCGGCACGACGCTGGCCAAATCGAGATCGACGACGTCGGTAAACTCCGGGTCGGGCGTTGCGTCGGTACGGAACATGCCCTGCGCTTTCGCGTACGCCTCAACCAGCGCGATGTGATCCGCCGTGCGTCCGGTGAGGCGCAGATACTCGAGCGTCTGCGCGTCGATGGGGAAGATGGCGCACGTCGACCCGTATTCCGGCGACATGTTACCGAGCGTGACGCGATCCGAAACCGGCAAATTCGAAAGGCCGGCGCCGAAGAACTCGACGAATTTTCCGACGACGCCCTTCTTGCGCAGCATTTCGGTGATCGTCAGCACGAGGTCGGTTGCGGTAACGCCTTCACGCAATTCACCGCTCACGCGCACGCCGATGACGTCGGGAATGAGCATCGTTACCGGCTGTCCGAGCATTGCGGCTTCCGCTTCGATGCCGCCCACGCCCCACGCGAGAACGCCGAGACCATTCGCCATCGTCGTGTGCGAGTCGGTGCCGACCACCGTGTCGGGATACGCCCAAGCGTTTTGCGCATCGAACGCAATGCCCGCGCCGCCTGCGCCGAAGATCACGCGCGAGAGAAACTCGATGTTCACCTGATGCACGATGCCCGTGTCGGGCGGGACGGCGCGGAAATTATCCAGCGCGTGCTGTCCCCATTTCAAAAACGCATAGCGTTCGCGATTGCGCTCGAATTCCAAATCGGCGTTCTTTTTGAACGCGCCGTCATCGCCGAACGCGTCGACCTGCACGGAGTGGTCGATGACCAGTTCCACGGGCTGCAGCGGGTTGATCGCTTTCGGATCGCCGCCCATCGCGGCCATCGCATCGCGCATCGCGGCAAGATCGACCACCGCCGGTACACCGGTGAAATCTTGAAGCAGCACGCGTGCGGGGCGATACGCAATCTCACGCTGCGCGCGCTGCTGCGGCGTCCATTGCGCGAGCGCTTCGACGTCGTCTTTGGTGACGGAACGCCCGTCTTCGAAACGCACGAGATTTTCAAGCAAAATTTTGAGCGAATACGGCAGACGATCGAGCGTGGTGAGGCCCGCATCCTGCAGCGCGGCGAGCCGCACGTACGAATAGGAGCGGTCACCGACGGCCAGTTTGCCGACGGCGTTGAAACTGTTTGCGTGCTGATTCATGACTGAAGGTTGATTCGCGGGTCGCCTGTCGCGTAGCCATCGATGCGCAATGAACTTTCGCCCGACAAAAGTCGCCACAGCGGGCCGGCAACCAATCGGGCGCGCCAGTGCGAGAGGCCGAGAACGGTTTCGAACTCCTCGCGCGTGCGCGGCACCTCCCGGGCAACGCGCTCCAGGCAGGCGCGCGGCGCCAGCAGGCTGGCCGGCAGTTCGTTTGCCTGCGCGATCTCTCCGACGACGACGCTCATCACGGACACCAGCGTCTCGCGAGCGTTACCGAGCGGACGCGAAAATTTGGCAGGCAGATTCGCCTCGTCGAGTGCCTCGCCGCGCCGAACGGCATCCAGAATCTGCGGCCCGAGCGCCCGGCGGCTGCCGGCATCCAAGCGGCGCAGTTGCGCGAGGTCGTCCATCGTTTTCGGACGCACGGTTGCAAGCCCGCCCACGACGTCGTCGGGCATCACGTATTTTACCGGGAGGTCGCGTTCGCGCGCGATCTTGTCGCGCAATTTCACCACTTCCGCAAGCACGCCCAGTTCGCGCCGGTTCATGCGATTCGCACCGGGAATACGCGCGTACATGCGGCGTTCCTCGCTGCGATACCGCTCGACTTCAGAGAGCAGCCGGCATTCCTCGATCGCCCATTCGTACCGCCCTTTTTCACGAAGCCGCTGCGAGAGCGTGCCATGCATGTCGAGCAGATGCGCGACGTCGTCGACCAAGTATTCCAATTGCTTTTCAGAAAACGGTCGCGCCGACCAATCGCTCACGGTCTGCGATTTTTTCAATCGCACGCCGCACAAGTCGCGAACGATATCCGCAAGCGAAATCGCCATGCCATATCCCAAGAACGCGGCCGCCACTTGGCAATCGAACACCTCGCGCGGAACCATATCCCATTTGTCCGCGAAAATCTTGAGATCGCTGGTGAGCGCATGACCCACGACGGTCGTCTCGCAGAGCGCTTGCGCCAGCGGCATGAGGTCGTCGAACGCAAGCGGATCGACGATCGCGCAGCTATCCTCAAATGCGAGTTGTATCACCATCAAGCGCGCCGTGTAACTGCGCTCGTTGTGAAACTCCGTGTCGACCCCCACGCGCTCGGCGGCGCGCACGCGATCGCACAGGTCCCGCAGTTGCCCGGGCGTGGTGATCATCGCAACGTGGTTCAAGGCATCGGTCCTATCGGTTTGAGTGTCGGTTTGGGATGGCGGTGCGGCCAGCGCCAATGCGGACGGTGATGAATGATGTAATTGTGCGCGCGCGTTTCGTAGCGATGGATAGCCGCCGTCGCGCGATCGCCGAAGATCGCCAGTATCGTGCAGATTGGAATCGCGACGACCGACATCGTGGCGATGTGAATCCACACCGGCACGCGAAACGCCGCCGCGCTTGCCGTTGCAACGGTGCCGCCGAAACCGGGAATGACGCGCACGGCAATCAAGAACATCGGCGATCCGATGCGAAAGCGCTTCACCCATGCCGGCAGGCGCGAGAGCGCCGCGTCCAAGTCGAGCAAGTGCGAAGCGCGACGGTTCACCCAGTAACCGATGGCTGCGGCAATGATGATGCCGATGGCGTTGATGACGCTTCCCCAGAGCGGGCCGAAGATTGCGCCATTCATAATTGCCAGCGCATCGGTGACGGAGAACGGCGCCGAAGCGACGATCGCGAAAAGCAGCGTTGCGAGCGGCAGTGCGACGCCCGGCCCGATCGAACGAATGAAATGCTCGATGAAGGGCTGGTAGCGGATTACCAGCGCCGCGAGCGCGAACGAAACGGCCAGCAGGCCGATGCCCGCCAGGCGGCGGGCTATCGGAGCCAAGCGAGAACGAGTTCCCGGTATCTGCTCTTCGAGGAGGATGGCATGCTCCTGGTACGGACGGTCATCACGGTCTTATGCGCCATAGGGTTTTACGCTTCCGTCTTTATGCTGCGCAAGAGTGTGCGCGCGGCACGCGGAGAACTGGCCGAGCCAAGCGTCGTGCAAACGCCGCGGGCGAGGCTCTTTTTCGGCACGCCGAACGCGCTCTTTGGAATGGTGTACTACTGTGGGCTCACAGCGGTTTCATGGAGCACGCGTGCGAGCGTGCCGCTTGCTCTGGCACTTGCGGCCGCGGCGCTCGCAGCGCTCACCTCCGCGTATTTGGCTTACAGTTTGCTTTTCGTCACCAAGCGCAGCTGCCCGTATTGCTGGTCGGCGCACATCGTCAACTGGTCTTTGCTGGCCGCCGTCCCATGGCTCTTGGCCCTACGATAGAACTCAACGGCCCTTGTTAGCGCGCGGCGCAGACGGGTATCATCGAATCGCGTTCCAATGGAATGGCGCAACCGGATATTCGGGAGCTGAGTCTGCCGCCGGTGCACGTGACAAAACAAAAGGCCGCGCTGTGCGCGGCCTTTTGCGTGTGACCATAGCGGTTACTTCAGTTTGTAGACCGCCGCGAGATCGTGCATCGCGGTGTTGAGAATCGCGTGATAATCGGCGTCCGCCGCAATGCCGTACTTGGCATCGACATCTTTCATCACTTGCACGTGAATCGGATGCGAAACGGCGCGATCGAGCATCACTTCGACGTTGAAACCGCTGCCGGTCTGCCCGGCTCCCCAAAGTGCCGCCGCGAGAGCAGGACCGTTGTGGGGATCGGGGCTCGGCGTGCTCGGCAGTTTCACGCCTTTTTCTTTCACGATCTTGAGCGTATCGGAAACGATGAACTCAAAGATGTTGAGGAAGTTGTTGATCTTCTGCTGGCCGTACTGTTTGGTGAGTTTGCCGACCTCGGCATTGAATTTGTCGCCGGTCAGCGTCTTGAGCAGCGTAACCGTCTTGAAGTTGGACGGGCCGCCGCCGGCCATCACCATGGAGAGCGTGACCTGCAGTGCGGGTTTACCGGTGTAAACGCCCGGGCCAGAGAAACGCGAGGGCTGCATCGTGATGTTGGGCATCGACTTCGAGCCGGCAGCCAAAGCGGATGCCGGAGCGACCAATGCCGCCAACGCCACGATCGCAGCGAACTTGCGAAGAAACACGAGGGTGTATCCTTTCCGGAGCGTGCTCCGAGGTAGCAGTACGATTACGTTCTGCTAACGGGCAAGTCGGTGGATTGGATTTGCTCGATCATCGCCGCGTATTTCGGGTCCGCGGTCGGAGCCGCACCGAACCATGCGTCGAGCATGGCTTTGGCAATCGGAATGGACGTCGCGCGCAGGCTGAGCGCGAGCACGTTCGCATCGTTCCAGGTGCGCGCGCCGGCGGCGGTTTCCGCATCGCCGCACAATGCCGCGCGAACGCCGGGCACCTTGTTGGCCGCGATGCTCACGCCGGTACCGGTCCAGCAGCAGACGATCCCGTAATCGACGCCGCCTGATGCTACGGCCCGCGCCACTGCATGGCCGACGCTCGGCCAGGCTTCGTCAGCGCCGGGGCTCAGAGCACCGAAAAGCGCGACCTCATGGCCGCGCTCGCGCAAATCCCGCTCCAGAGCGGCTGTCAGTTCGGTAGCTTCGTCACTTCCCAGGGCGATGCGCATCGTAGTTAGTCGTTACCCTTCGGTGCCTCGGGGACCCTTCGATACCTCAGCGTGACAAAAACGCCGGCTTAGTGCGCGGAGCTCCTAAGCACGATCATGTCGGCATTGAGCGACCCGTCGGAGTTCGGCGTACCACGCACGTCGACGGTGTCTCCGGTTTTGATCGTGTAGCCGCGCGGATTTATGACGGTGCCCTTGTGCAGGTGAATCTCGCGATAACGGTCGAGCTGCATCTTGAGTTGCATCTCGTATCCGCGATAATACGTCACCGTGCCGATCGATTCGTTGTCGCTCCAGCCGAACACGCCGCGCACGATGTTGCCGAGCGCGTTGATCGCGTCCTGACCGATGTTCGGCGGAATGCTCGGGACACTGGTCGGGACGGGCGTCGGCGGAGGCGTCGGGTTCGCGGTCGCGGCAATGGCGGGCAGCGAAAGAGACAACAGGACGGCGGCAATTGCAGCGACAAAACGCGTAATCATATAGCTGTAACGGTATGCCGCGCGATGAGGTTCCCGATTGGTCCGCTTAGCAGCCACGGTCATGCTCGTCCGTCCCGCGGGCGAGAAAGGCTTGGAAGTGTTCATGCTTCGCCGCAGCGAGGCGAGCCATTTCGTGCCCGACGTATACGTTTTCCCGGGCGGTACGCTCGATGCGAGCGATTGTTCGGAGCGCGCGCTCGCTCGCGCGCGCGGTATCGACGATGCGAATCTGCAGCAACAATTCCGCGCTCAGCCGGCACCGGCACTTGCTGCGCCGTTCGACTCACCACCGTTGCGGGAAGCCGCCGGCTTGCTAATCGCCGCGGTGCGCGAATTGTACGAAGAGGCGGGCGTTTTACTGGCCTGCGACGACCATGGCAACGCGCTTTCCACCGCCGATCTGGCATCGCATGCTCATCAGTTGCAGGACGCGCGCGCGGCCGTGCAGAGCGGTGAGTTGCCATTTTATGAGGTGCTGGAACGTGCCGGCGTGTACGCGAACGCCGCGTCGCTCTCGCTTTTCTCCCGCTGGATAACGCCGCCGCCTTTTCCGCGCCGGTACGACGCGCATTTTTTTCTGGCCCAAGCGGCACCCGACCACGTCGGCGCGGCGGACGCATTCGAAACGCACGACGAAGTGTGGATATCTCCGAAAGAAGCGCTTGAACGCTGCGAACACGGCACGTTTCGCATGGTGTATCCCACGATCAAACACGTCGAGCGGCTCGCGCAGTTCAACGACGTCGGCAACTTGTTCGAATTTGCGCGTACGAAGACGATCTACAGCATCATGCCCGACACGCCCGCGGAGCGCCAGTTCTCCATGCCGCCCGAACTGGAATACGCGTGGTAACCTCGCGCATCGCGCTCGTTCGCGCGCCCAACCCGTCGGCGATGACGCTCAGCGGTACGAACAGCTATCTCATCGACTGCGGCAACGGCCAAGCCGTGTGCATCGATCCCGGACCGCCCCTCGCGCGTCACGTTGACGCATTGCTGAACCGCGCGAGCGAGATGCACTGTGAAATTGCGCTGATCGCACTCACGCACACGCACCCGGATCATGCGCCCGCGGCGCCGATTCTCGCGCAACGCACGGGTGCCCCCATTGCCGCGCATTCGCAAACCGAATTCGCGCACTCGCGCAATCTGCACGATGGCGACGTGCTGCAGATCGGTGATGCGACGATCCGTGTGATGGAGTCGCCCGGACACACGTTCGATCATCTCGTCTATTATGAAGAACGCGAACGCGCGCTCTTTACCGGCGATACGGTACTCGGAGAGGGTTACGTGGTCATAGCGCCGCCGAACGGTGCCATGCGACCGTACCAGCACACGCTGCAGCGCATGCTCGATGAGTTCGCAGGCGCCGCCACGATTTTTGGCGGCCATGGTGAACCGGTTCGCGATCCTGCGGCCAAATTGCGCGAATATATCGCGCACAGAACCTCACGCCAGCAAGAGATCCTCACCATTCTTGCAAACGGATCGCTCACGATTCCGGAGTTGGTCCGCACGATTTACCGGGATACGAATCCGATATTATGGCCCGCGGCGGCGCGCCAACTGCTCGCGTATCTCATTGCGCTCGAACAGGAAAGCAAGATTCAATCGCACGCGCTTGACCGCGCGATGACGCGCGACGAACACGCGATTCTCAATCCGGAATGGAAGACGATCGTCGGGGAAGAACACGCGCGCACCGTTGAAGAGGAACTGGGCTCAATGCTTCGGCTCGATACGCTCCGCGAGTACGAATTAGCATAGTGTCATGACACGCTGAGGACAATCTTGCCGAACTGGCCCGCTTCGTTCATGCGCTGCGCCGCGGCAACCACGTCGCTCATCGCATAGACGCGGTCGACGACCGGCTTGATCCGATGCTTCGAGACGAATTCCAGCATCGCGCGAAAATCCGCAGGGCTTCCCATCGAACTGCCCCGGATGTCGATCTGATTCCAAAACACCGGGAACATGCGAATCTTCGCATCGCCGCTCGTACCGCCGTACGTGACGACGCGCCCGCCCGGCCGCACGATGGCCGTCGCTTTGGCGAACGTGTCGCCGCCGGCTGAATCGACGATCATGTCTATCGTGCCCGCGGTTTTGCGCAGCGTCTTGTGCCAATCCGGATCCGTCTTATAGTTCACCGCAACGTCCGCGCCCAGCGCTTTCGCGCGTTCGAGTTTCTCTTCGCTGGAAGAAGTGACGATGACGCGGGCGCCCGCCGCTTTGGCGTAGAGCAGAACGAATGTCTGCACGCCGCCGCCGATGCCGGTGACGAGCAGCGTCTCTCCGGAACGCAGTTCGCCGCGCGTGAAGGTTGCGCGAAATGCCGTTACGCCGGCCAATGGCAGCGCGGCCGCCTCTTCAAACGATAGATGCTCAGGTTTCGCATGAACGTTTTCTTTGGGCACGCAGACGTATTCCGCGAAGGTCCCGTCGCGCGGTACACCGAGAATTCGTGCATCTAGGCTCCACACGCGCTCATCGTCGCCCCAGCCGATGGTCGGGTCGATGACGACGGCTTTGCCATCCACCTCACCTGCGCCGTCCGCGCCCAAAATGCACGGCAGGGTGATATTCGGATAAAGGCCTTGCGTGATGAAGACGTCGCGATGATTGAGCGCGGCGGCGCGAATGCGCACGAGCGTTTCGCCGGGCTGCGGTTGCGGCTGCGGAACGGCGTCGATCGCGAGGTTCCGCGGACTGCCGATCTCGTGTAAACGTACGGATTTCATGACATTTGTACTAAGTGCGTTTTGCCTCTATGTAGCATTGCCATATTGCTAAGGCGCCGCTTCCATCTTAGGGTGAGTACATCGCTGCTACTCTCGGGAGGGATATTGTGAAATCTCTACGGGTCCTTTTCGCCGCGCTCATGGCAGTCGCGGTCGCCTCATGCAACAGCGGCTCGAC
>DASSEZ010000083.1:0-3289 GCA_035694945.1 Vulcanimicrobiaceae bacterium | reverse complement strand
GTCATTCTGATGCGGCGTCCCAAGAGCGCTGCACGCGCCGGTTCGTAAACTACAGGAGTACACGGAAAAAGTGAATGTGATCGCTAGTGTCTTGCTTGCCGCCGCCGCGGCGGTGCCGTCTCCGGCACCGTCGCCGCAGCTACCCGCCGTTCCGGCGGTGGCGCCGGGTTATGCCGCGCCTCACGTATCGCCGCCGCCGCCCAGCGTGGTCGGCGTCACGGAGCAGCCGTTCGTCGGCATCACGCTGGAGAACGCCATCGGCATGGCGCTCTCGCGCAATCCCGATCTGGCGGTCGCGCAAGCCAACCGGCACATCGCGTACTATCAAATTCAAGCGGCAAAGGGCGCGTACGATGTGCGTTTCTCTATCGAGCCGCAGTATCAGTACGTTACGCAGCCGCCGCAAAACGAATTTTTCGCAGGACCGAATTTCACGCCGATCCTGCAGAAGAGCACGAGTGTTGCGGCGGGCGTGCAAGGCATGCTGCCCGGCGGCCAGACCTACAGCGTTACGGCGTCGGGAAAACAAACCTACGACAATACGCAGATCAATACGTTCAATCCGACGTATCCCACGATCTTCTCCGTGAACTTCTCGCAGCCGCTCAGCCAAAACCATGGCATCAACGCGGCGTCGCGCGCGCTGCAACTGGCGCAGATCAGCGCGCAAGGCTCCGACGCGCAAACGCTCGCGGCGGTGTCGAATACCATCGCCCAAGTACAACGGACGTACTGGGATTTGGTCGCAGCATGGCGCAACGTGGCGATTCAAGAGCAAGCGCTCAAAGACACGATCGCGCAGCAGCACAGCAACGTACGGTTGGCCCGCCAAGGCGTGAGCGCGCCGATCGACGTCGTGCAGACCAACACGCAAGTGGCCGTTTTTCAAGAGAACGTCTTCTCAGCGCTGCAGAACGTGGCGATGCTGCAAAACGAACTCAAGTCCGAAGTGGTCACCAACCCGAACGATCCGAGTTGGACTGCCAACCTGGTGCCGACGACGCCCGTGCTGCAATTGCCCAAACAGCCCTCGCTGCCGGACCTGGTCACGCAAGCGCTGCGCAATCGCCCCGAGATCGCGCAGATTCGCAGCCTGCGGCAAAGCGCCGACGTGAATCTGGCCTACGCGCAAAATCAGACCAAACCGCAGGTCAATTTGAACCTGGGCTATACCAGCAACGGCTTTGCCGGCACGGTGCTGCCGCTGAGCGCAAGTCCGTTTCTGGAAAGCAGCGCCCAGCAGTTCATCGCCATTAATCAGTTGATCGCGGCGGTCAATCAAACGCTGCCGCCCTCGCAGCAGATACCGGCGCTGCCGAACAGCAACGTTCCCGTACCGTCGTATCTGCAAGGCGGCCTGAATCAGTCCATCAAGAATCTGCTGTCAAATACATTCCCCGCATATAGCGCGGGCGTGCAAATCACGTTCCCAATCGGCAACACGACGGCGAAAGCCGACCTCGCCGCGGCGCAGGAGCAGGAGCGCAGCGCTGCGATACAAGAGGCTTCCGCAATCGAGCGCATCACGATGGAGGTGCGCAACTCACTGCAGGCCTACCAAAGTGCGCAAGCTCGGCTTGTAGCAGCCCGCGCTGCCCGGGAAGCGTCCGAGCAAGTGTTAGCGAGCGAACAACGGCGCTTCCGCGCCGGAGAATCCACCACGTTCCTCGTGCTGCAGCGAGAAATTGAGCTCGCGGACAATCGCGGACGCGAACTGCAGGCGCAAACCGATCTCAACAAAGCAGTCGTCGATTTGCAACGAGCGACCGGAACTATCCTTACTGCGAACAACGTTGATCTCACAACAGTCGGAGAAGGAGCGCTACAACGATGAAAGACAAACCTGCGAACGTAACGCGCATGCGGCTCTCGAAACTCTCCGAGCAAAAATTACAGGAACGCAGCGCGGTACTCTACACTCGGGAACTCGAACGCTGGAACCGCAAGCCGCCTTTGCGGTCGGAATAACGTTTCGCTAGTGAACCGCTCGCAAATTGGCCCTCCATGGCCAATTTGCTGCTTCTCGGCTTTTTCGCGAAAACAAAGTTTTGAATAAACCATCCGGGTTTGCGCGAAAAAGTCCGAGATTCACTATCAAAACGTTATTCCGCCCTTTTTAATTTAATTTTGAATTACGGCGGCAAGATTCGAGCAAAACAAAGCCCGCGAGTAAGATCGCGGTAATTAGGCCGGACAGTGTCATCCATTGGGTTTCCATATTCCCTCAATCGTTTGGGTTCGTGTCCGGGCTGCCGTGCCCGCAGCGGCTCACCATATCGGCGTAGTGACCGCAATCGTTGAAGTACTGCTTTGTGAAGCCGGCCTGCGGCCGCGTGAACAACAGCGTCGTTATGCAAGCGCCGACGATGACGCCCACGATGAAGAAGAACACGCGCATGTTGTTGAGCTCGCCGGCCTCCATGGCCGTACTATAGCATCAGCCTCATCGCGCTTGCACAGGCCATTCGCCCTATACGTACCGCGCAAACGACGTTAATGCGTTTGCAAGAGTTAACGTCTAGTTAAAGCGTGAGTTTCATCTCGTATTGGACGAACGGCTCGTTCCATGCAGCGGTTCTCGCGTATGACGCGATCGGGCTGTCATCGGGCTCGTTGAGCAGCAGAATACTCTGGAATTCACGCCCGGAAGCAATGGCCTCGGCGAGGGCGTTCAGCGCGTTTGCGTCGGAGGCGTTCAATTTCAAAACCTGCGCGACGTGCGCGTTGTAACGAAAGAGCGCGTACGCGGCTTTGGTGTCGGTCACGCCCGTCGAGACAGCACCGTTACGCAGCGTGTGCCGTTCGCGCTGCCAGCACGGCGGTACGGCATCCGGGAGGTCGATGAACTCCTCGGGTCGCGCGGTGATGAAACCGCGCGGCTTGTGTCCGTCCTCCACCAAATGTTCAAACGAGCGCAGCGTGCGATCGACATCGAAGCCGGCGCTGCGGTATACCGCAATCGCGGGAAGATTGTCGCTCAGGACTTCGAGTTGCATGGTTGTCACGCCGCGATTGCGTGCGGTTTGCATCAGCGTATCGAGGAGTTCGGCGGCGTAGCCTTTGCCGCGGTGCTCCGGCGCTACGCCGAAGCCGCCGATCCACGCGCGTTTGCCGCGTATGGCAAGAAGTGCCGCGGCCATGACGCTGCCGTCGTCGTCGTACCAGATTGGCGATGCGCTCGCGTCGACGTCGTTGTACGTCATGTGCAGGTGCAGTTGTTCCGAACTGAACGTTATCGGTACCAAATAGCGTTCGAAGACGCGGTTGAGCGCGGATGCGCCCTCGCCCG
>DASSEZ010000082.1:0-24209 GCA_035694945.1 Vulcanimicrobiaceae bacterium | reverse complement strand
GATCTCGTGGTCGCCGGACGGCAAACGCCTTGCGTACGTACGCCTGCCCAATGCGCTGCTCGGCGACGGACTGAACTCCGTCGTGCTGGTGCTCGACCTCGCTAGCGGCAAAAGTACGCCGCTGACGGGGCGCACGCGCTTCGAATTCAACCCGCGCTTCTCGCCGGACGGCAAGCACATCGCGTACACCTACGCACGTGCCGGCTTTGCGATGAACGAGGCGGACATCTTCATCTCTCCCGGTCGCGGCGCCGGCAGCGATTTGACGCTGCCGAAACTCGACGCGAACGCGACGAACTTCGCCTGGTATCCGAACTCGCAAGCATTGCTGGTCGGTGCGCCTTCCGGCACGCACGATGCGCTCTGGCGCCTCCCGCTCAGCGGCCCGGCGCAGCGCCTGAATCTGGGCGACGTCAACGCGATCGGCAACTTCGACGGCAGCATCGCGCGCGATGGTGCCATCGCCTTCGTCGGAACGACGCCGCATCACACCGGCGAGATCTATTACCGCTCGCCCGCGGGCAAACTCACGCGTCTGACCGATTTCAACGCCGCACTTGCCGCCAAGCAGCTCGGCAAGGTCGCGACCTTGAACTGGACCCGCGGGAATTTCAAAGAAGACGGCGTGCTGACGTATCCCGTCGGCTACAACGCGCGCAAGAAGTATCCGCTGGTGCTGCTCATTCACGGCGGTCCCACGGGCGCAAGCACGACGGGCTTCGACACGCTCGCGCAGCTCATGGCGGCGCGCGGCTGGTTCGTGCTCGAGCCGAACTATCGCGGCAGCGACAATCTGGGCAACGCGTACGAGCGCGCCATCTACATCGACGCGACCAAGGGACCGGGCCTGGACATCCTGGCCGGCGTCGCGGCGGCGCAGCGCACGGCTTCCATCGACCCGAAGAAAATCTGCGTTTCCGGCTGGTCGTACGGCGGCATGATGACCTCGTGGCTGATCACGCAGGACCACCGCTGGGCCTGCGCCGTCTCGGGCGCCGCGGTCGACGACTTGGTGTACGACTACTCGCTGGCCGACGACATCGGCGACGACCGAGCCGGCATGCCGGGCTCGCCGTTCGTGGGGAACAATATGGCGGTATACAAATCGGTATCGCCGATCACGTACTACCGCAACGTCACCACGCCAACGCTGATTCTCTCGGATATGTACGACGACCGCGTGCCGGCGGCGCAATCCTTCGTGTTCTATCACGCGCTCCGCGACATCGGCACGCCGGTGAAATTCTACGAGTGGCCGATTCACGGTCATTTTCCCGGCGATCCGGTACGCGAAGCCGACGTGTACCGCTATTGGATGAACTGGATCGCTCAGCACGTGAAGTAGGAGCATCATGACCTTCCATACGCTCAAAGAAGCCCACGTCAAAGGCAAACGCGTTCTGGTCCGCGAGGACCTGAACGTGCCGATGCGCGAGGGCGATATCCTCGACTACAAGCGCATCGAAGCCGCATTGGAAACGCTGCGCTACCTTTCGGATCGCGGTGCGAAGGTGATCGTCGTCTCGCATCTGGGGCGCCCGGACGGCAAGGTCGTCGAAAAGTACAGCCTCAAGCCGGTTGCAAATGCACTGGCGAGCCGCCTGAACATCGACGTGACGTTTGCATTCGACGTCGTCGGACCCTCGGCGCATGAAGCCATCGAGCAGATGCACGACGGCGACATCGTACTGCTCGAGAACGTGCGCTTCGAGCCCGGTGAAGAGCAGAACGACCCCGAGTTCGCGCGGCGCCTGGCCGGCCTGGCCGACCTTTACGTCAACGATGCGTTCGGCACCGCGCACCGCGCGCACGCTTCAACCGAGGGCGTCGCACACTACTTGCCCTCGTACGCCGGCTTCTTGATGCAAGCCGAGATTCACGCGCTGACCAAACTGGTCGACGACCCCGTGCAACCGTACGTCTGCGTCATCGGGGGTGCGAAGGTCAAAGACAAAGTCGGCGTCTTCACCAAACTGATGGAGAAAGTCCACGCGTTCTGCGTCGGCGGCGGCATGGCCAATACGTTCCTGGCCGCAAAGGGCATTGACGTCGGCCGCTCCTTGCGCGACGACGATCTGGAGCCCGCTAAGGCCATTCTGGAGATGGCGAGCACGCGA
The DNA here is from genome assembly GCA_035694945.1 of Vulcanimicrobiaceae bacterium. Lineage (GTDB taxonomy): Bacteria > Vulcanimicrobiota > Vulcanimicrobiia > Vulcanimicrobiales > Vulcanimicrobiaceae > DATGJX01. The sequence goes on along the minus strand of DASSEZ010000082.1, from coordinate 22,092 downwards.
GACGTCTCAATTCTGCTGCCCGTCGATGCCGTCGTGTCAACGAGTTTCGACAACGACGAAGGCGCGCACGTCGTCGATTTGGCGGGCGTCGACAATCAAATGATCCTGGACATCGGGCCGCAGACCGCGGCGGAATACGCGAAGGTGATCGAAACGGCGAAGACCGTCGTGTTCAACGGACCGATGGGCGTGTACGAAAAGCCCGCATATCGCGAAGGCACGCGCGCGGTCGGCGACGCGATGAAAAAGGCGACACAAAGCGGCGCGACCACGGTCGTCGGCGGCGGCGATGCGGCAGCGGCGGCGGAAGAACTGAAATTCGCCGAGCACGTGACCCACGTCAGCACCGGCGGCGGCGCAACGCTCGAATTTTTGGAAGGCAAGGAACTGCCGGGCATCAAGGCCCTCGAAGAGGCCAAAACGAGACTATGATCGCTCGTACCCGCCGGAAAGTCTGCGTCGCCAACTGGAAGATGCACAAGACAAACGCGCAAGCCGCCGCGTTCGTCGAGCGTTTCATGCAGCTCGTGCCCTCGATTCCGCAAGAGGTGGAACTGGTACTGTGCCCGCCGTTCACCGCGTTGCAGACCGTTGCAGCGGCGCTGCGCGCCGCGCTCGGCGGCGACGGACGCGTCAAACTCGGCGCGCAGAACATGCATTGGGAGCAAAGCGGCGCGTTCACCGGCGAGATTTCCGCGCCGATGCTGCTGGAGATTGGCGTGCAGTACGTCATTCTCGGGCACTCCGAACGCCGGCAATACTTCGGCGAAACCGACGAGACGGTACGGCTGAAAACGCGCGCCGCGCTCAGCGCCGGGTTGACGCCGGTCGTGGCGGTCGGCGAAAGCCTCGATTGTCGACGGCAAGGGCAAACGCACAGCCACGTGTGCGCGCAAACGCTCGGCGCGCTTATGGGCCTTGAACCGGACGACGTGCGCAAAATCGTGCTCGCGTACGAACCGATATGGGCAATCGGCACGGGAGAAAATTGCAATCCTGCCGAGGCGAACGACGTGATGCACGAAATTCGCGGTTGCATCGACGGCCTGGCGGACGTGCCGATTCTCTACGGCGGCAGCGTGAAGGCGGACAACATCGCGCAGTACACCGCGCTCTCCGACATCGACGGCGGGCTCGTCGGCGGAGCATCGCTCGATCCCGACACGTTTGCGACGCTTGCAAAAAACGCTTGCTTCGATACCTCAGCGTGACAATAATTATGAACTATAAACCAATCGTGCTCGCCGTTCTCGACGGATGGGGCTGCAGTAACAAGATGCACGGCAACGCCATCGCGGCCGCACACACGCCGCACTGGAACGCGTTTTTCGAAACGTATCCGTGGACGATGCTCGAGGCAAGCGGCGAGGACGTCGGGTTGCCCAAAGGCATCATGGGCAACAGCGAAGTCGGACACATGAATCTGGGCAGCGGGCGCGTGGTGCCGCAAGGCGTTGTCATTATCGACGCCGACATCGCCTCCGGCGATTTCGCGAACAATGCGGTATTGCGGCAGTGCATCGATCACGTCAATGCCGGCGGCGGCACGCTGCACTTCATGGGTTTGGTTTCCGACGGAAAGGTGCACAGTTCGCTCGATCATTTGCTCGTATTGCTTGCGCGCGCGCACGCCGCAAACGCGAAGATCGCCGTGCACGCGTTCCTGGACGGACGCGACACGCCGCCGCGCTCCGCTGCGGCCTATCTGCAGCAGGTCGAGGAGAAACTGGCTACACTGGGCGAGAGCGGCGCGATCCGTACGGTGATCGGGCGCTTTTACGCGATGGATCGTGACAAGCGCTGGGAGCGCACGCAAGTCGCGTACGACGCGATCGCGCGCGGCAAAGCGCAATTTCACGCGTCGAGCGCGCTGCAGGCGCTCGAGGACGGGTACGCACGCGGCGAAAACGACGAGTTCGTGCAGCCGACCATCGTCGGCGAACCGCGCCCGGTGCGCAGCGGCGATGCATGCATTTTCTTCAACTTCCGCCCCGACCGCGCGCGGCAAATGACGCTTGCCTTCACCGCCCCTCGACAAGCTCGGGATGACGATGGAGGCGTACCATTTCCAACCGAGCGGTTCGACGATTTCATCTTCGCGACGATGACGAAGTACGACGAAACGTTTCCGAACCCGGTATTGTTCGGGCCGCGGCCGCAATTCGATACGTTCGGGGAGATCGTCTCGCAGCGCGGCATGCGCCAACTGCGCCTGGCCGAGACCGAAAAGTACGCGCACGTCACGTACTTTTTCAACGGCGGGCGCGAGGACGTGTTCGCGGGCGAAGATCGCAAACTGATTCCGTCGGATCGCACCGTGCCCACGTACGACCTTGCCCCTCAGATGCGTGCGCGCGAGATTACCGATTATGCAGTCGAGCAGATCGAGGCCGGAACGTACGACGTCATCATCATGAACTACGCGAACGCCGACATGGTCGGGCACACCGGAAAATGGCAGCCCACAATCGAGAGCGTGCAAGTACTCGACGAGTGCCTGCAGCGCCTGAGTGATGCGGTACTGCGCGCGGGCGGTTTGCTGGTGATTACCGCCGACCACGGCAACGCGGAAGAGAAGATCGATAAAGACGGCAATCCGCTGACCGCGCACACGACCAACCCCGTTCCGCTGCTGCTCATCGGCAACGGCATGAGCGGCACGCTGCAGAGCGGCGGCAAACTGGGCGACGTGGCGCCGACGCTTCTTTCCATCATGGATTTGCCGATACCGGAAAGGATGACCGGAAACATCCTTTATGCTTCCTCGGTGACGCCTGCCTAATGGACCACATCGGTGAAGTCGACATCGCCGTCGTGCTCGGCAGCGGCCTCTCGGACCTGCTCGGCGGCGAAGAGTGGGCCAAGCGCGTCCTGTTCAACCGCGTTCCGTATGCCGACATCGGCATGCCGGTCGCGCAGCTCGCCGGCCACGCGGGCCACGCGCTCGTCGGGCGCTGGCATGGAAAACGCGTGCTGGCATTTGCCGGACGCGTACACGGCTATCAGGGATTCGAGGCGCGCGACGTCACGCGAAACGTAGCGATTGCCACCGAGCACGGCGCAAAAACGCTGCTGCTCACGAACGCCGCGGGCGCAATCAATCCGGAATTCAAGGCTGGCGACCTCATGGTGATCGCTGACCATCTGAATTTGAGCGGCATGAATCCCCTGGTCGGATCGGGCCTAGCCAATCCGTTCATCAACATGACCGATGCGTACAGTCCGGAGCTTCGCAAACTCGCGCACGGCGTCGACGGCAACCTGCGCGAGGGCGTGTATGCCGGGTTGATGGGTCCGACGTACGAAACGCCCGCGGAAGCGCGCTATTTGCGCATGATTGGCGCGGATGCCGTCGGCATGTCGACGGTGCTCGAAACGATCGCCGCCCGCGCGAAGGGGTTGGACGTATTCGGCGTGAGCCTCATTACGAACACGGTGGCCGCGCCGGACACCTCGCACGCCGAAGTAACCGACGTTGCGAAGACGGCAGCGCCCCGCCTTGCCACACTGCTCGACGCTTTAATCGAACGCGTTTAGATTCCAACGATTTTTGAAACCAGTTCCGTGCGGTTGCGCGAATTGGTTTTGATGAGCAGGCGCTTTACGTGAAAAATTGCCGTAGACTCGGCGATGCTCAGGCGCTTGGCGATTTCGCTATTCTTTGCGCCTTTGGCGAGCAAATCGAGCACTTCTCGTTCTCGCGCCGAAAGTTTGAAGCGCTGGGCGATCGCGGTCAAGTGCCGGCGCAGACGCAGGCGTTCCACGATGACGGCGTATGCCGGCGCGCCGTTGCCGCTCAGCGCCACGACGCGCACGACGATGGACGTATTGGCCGCAGCGCTCAGCACACCGCCAGGCGGTTCGCCCAACGTTCGGCGCAACAAACCGACGACAGTGCGTTCAACGAGCGGCGGCAGTGACGTGCCGCCGGGCGGCATGCGGCAATCGGCGCGCCGTTCACGCGGGTCTTCGTGGTAATATAGGACGTTCAAAAATTCATCGACGATGAACACGGCTGGCGCGCTTCGACGCGCGAGTGCGGCCGCATCTTCCGCCGCCATGATGCTCCGCCGCTCAACGCGGCCTCCCACAACTGAGAGGCCGGCTGCTGAAACGCTCGCTTCAGTCATCCGTGAACCGGCATTTCTGAGAGCTATGCGCTGGCTTCCATTTTTGTAGCATAAAGTTACGTCACTTCCTCACCGCGCAGGAGCCGTATATGATCTCTTATCGGACGTTACTCTTCGGAGCCATTGCCGTCGTCGCCGCAGCCGCACCCGCCGCACCGGCGCTTGCCGACTCGGGACTGCCGCAACCACTTGCAATTGGCGTTCGTGCACCACACACCGGGCTCACGCAGCACCAAACCGCCCCGGTTTCCAACGCCGGAGCCACTTCGTTCACGAATACGTTCGTGGGCGCGATCATCCAGTTCGAAGACTTGCTGCTTCGCATATCGCTGTAGATCCGCACTAGTTCGGATCCTGCAGTACCACGTCGATCATCGCTTCGACGATGGCCGGATCGAATTGCGTGCCGCGGTGCCGTTTGAGTTCGTCGATAGCGAACGACGGCGCCAGCGGCGCGCGATACGGCCGTCGCGCGACCATTGCATTGAACGCATCGGCGACTGAAACGATGCGGGCCACCAGCGGAATCGACACCGGATCCAGCGCGTCCGGGTAACCGCGCCCGTCCATGCGCTCGTGATGCCAGCGCACCGCCGGCACCAGGTGCTCCAACTCACGAATCTCGTCGAGCAAATGCACGCCTTGCATTGCATGCTGACGCATCACGTCCCACTCGTCGTCCGTGAGTTTGCGCGGCGCGTTCAAAATTTCAACGGGCGTAAAGATCTTGCCGACGTCGTGCATGAGTCCGCTGCGGGCGGCGAGCATGGCATCATCGCGCGTCAGCTCCATGCGGCGAGCGATTCGCCAGCACCACATACCGACGCAGCGGGAATGTTCCGCCGTCGTCGTGTCCCACTCGGATAGCCGATAGAGCACTTCGTCGATCTTCGCGTCGATCGGTTCGAGCGCAAACGCACGTTCGTGCGCGGCAATACGGAACTGGCCCGTGCATAAATCGATACGCCGCTGCACGTCTTGCAGCCACCCTGCATGTTCGCCGAGGGTCCCCAGGTGCGCCGACGCGGTGTCGAGCGCGGAACTCACCGTGGAAGCGAACAGGTCGAACAACGGCTGATCGCGCGCGAAACCGCGCAGTGATTCACGTATCCATTCCAGCATGGCGCCGTCATTTGCTTCAGCGACTGCGTCGATAAGCAGCTCCAGCGTGCGGTTCGCAATCGCATGAGCCAAGACGCTGCGTCGCTCCGGCGGCAGTGAGCGCGTAAGCGCCGTCAACACAATCGCACGCCGGCTATTGCGCATGCAGTGCGCAAGATCTAAACTGCGCGGGCGCGCGGTGGGCTTCATGCGGCATTCACCGGAAGCGCATACGGCAGCGCGGCGAGCACGGCGGCAATGCCGCCGAAGTCGGATGCACGCAACGACTGCAGCGCATCGAGCACCTGCGCGAAATTGTCCGCGCCGTCCCATCTGGCAAACAGCACTTCGAGCGTTTGCGTAAGCATACGTATCCGAAGCGAACTCGGTTCCTGGGCGCGGCTCAAGCCACGAAGCCGCCCAACGGCATCGCTGCGCCGCCCGACCAGGTACAGCACGACGGAAAGCACCGCGTTCGTGCGCATCGTACGGTACACAGTTGGCTCCAGCGCTTCTACCAACTCCAGGACGTGAGCGATAATCGACCGCGCCTCTCCAAGCAATCCCGCCGCCGCCGCGTAGAGGGCAATCTCCGCAAAGCGCAACGCCTGCCGATCGCCCATCGGTTGGCGCTCCGCCGTCGGCTGCAGCAGGCGGAACGCCTCGAGAAACTCCCCCGCCGCCGCCAAACGCAGCGCTTGCGCCGGCAGCACCGTCTGGCTGACGAGCGGATCCGCATAGTCCACTTCGTGCGCTTCCAGGGTACGCTGCATTTGCTCCAACCGCTGCGTATCACCGAGTTCCGCGGCGATATCGAAACTGCACGCAAGCGCAAAAAGCCGCATGCGCACGTCGCCCGCCTTCATGCCGCAATCCCAAATATCGTTGAGAATCTTCAGCGCGGCGTGGACGTCGTCTTCGAGATCGTAGCGGATGTTGTACAGCACGCTGTACGCACGTGCCGCCACGTGGTACGCATCGCACGAGAGCGCGAGTTCAACGGCGCGCTGCGCGTGCTGCCGCGCGCTTTCGATAGCGCCGGTAAACAGCGAAACCCATGCCGCCTGATGCTGGATCGCCGCGTGCAGAGTGACGCTGTCCGATGACGAGGTTACGTGCAGCGCGCGTTCCATCTCTCCGCGCGCATCGTCGAAGCGCCCAGCAACCACGTAGGCGGTGGCCAGCGTCGAATGAATGTTCGCCGCCAAATCTCCTTGAATGGACGAATCTCGCGCATATGGTTCCAGCAGCGCGACGGCATCAGCGCGGCCCTGCCGAATCAGATCGATTGCATACCGGTGCGCGAGGGTTGCTTGCAAAGAGCGGGCTTCCGCTGCACGAAGCGCGTGCAGATACCACGCTTCGGCTGTATCCGTGCGTCCTGCGAACGATTCGGAGATGGCGCGCAATGCGAGCAGCGGCGCGCTTTTGTGCAGTTGCTCTTCGCCGAGCCATGAAAGCGCGCGCCGCAGCACGTCGAGATGCCCGTGGTCGGCGAGTTCGAAGCCGTACTGCTCGCATAAACGCAAGACACTCGCAGGATCGTCGGCCTTCAAATACAGCTCGAGCGCATCGCTCACCAAGCCTTGCTGTTCCAGCAGCAGCGCGCCGGAGCGCTGCGCATCCGATCGGACGGATTCATCGCCCAAACGCGCGCGCAACCGCGCACGAAACGGTTCGTGAATGTGGTATCGCCCGCGATCCCGGGGCGAGAACACCAGGCCGTTTCCCGCGAGCGACGGCACGTAGTGCGCGCAAGTGGCCCACGGCGAGCGCCGCAGCAACTCCTCGTCCACCTCGTCGAAAACACAGACGCCGAGCAGCAGCTCTTGCAAGTTGGCGGGACATTGTTCGAAATAGCGGTCCGCATAGTGCTCGTACGCCGAATCCGCCGGCACGTCTCTTGCATCGAACACGTGCGTGCCCAAATGAAAAGCGGCCGGCTCGCCGCCCGTAACTTCGTGCAACCGGCGCACGTCGCCCCGCGCCAGTCCCGCGGACTTTGCAAGCGCTGCGGCCTCGCTTTGCGTCAACCGCAGATCGTCTTCACCGATCGACGCGACGGCAATGCCCGACTGCGCGAGTTCGCGTTCCGGCAGTGCCCAACCCTCGCGCGCGGCGAGTATCCATCGCGTGCGTTCCGGCGTATCGGCGACTAATCGCACGAGAAACTTCGTTACGCGTTCGTCCGCCGCCGCGCGATGCAAGTCTTCGATCGCGATGGTATGAATCTTGGCCGCCTTCAAGTGGTCGACCATCCACAGGGCGGCCTCTTCATGCGGTTTGGCCGCCTGCATCGCCAGTTCGATCGCGCCGGCAAAAGAAGCGCGCAAACCCGGAGCAAGTTCGGCGGCGGCTTGGGCAAAGCCGCGCACGAACGGCACGAACGTCTCGCCGCGCACTTCATAATGCAGCACGGCACCGGGCACCGACTCGCACAATTGGCGAATCGCGACGCTTTTGCCGAACCCCGCCCCCGCGGCAACCAACGTAATCCGCTGCGGTGCATCGCCCAGCGCTAGTACCAGCCGAGGTCGTTTGAGCAGCGCCATCGGATGCTACCGCTGCTGGTACTCGAGCCAGTTGTCGAAATCTGACTCGGCGAGCGGGCTGCACACGTAGTAACCCTGGAGCGCATCGACGCCCAGCGTGATGAGCGTTTCGCGCTGACGCATGTCCTCGACGTTCTCGGCGATCACCATCCAGCCAAAATGGTGCGCGGTTTCCACGACGGGCAAACGCACGTCCGGCGTCACTTTGACGAATTCCAGCGGCAATTCGGCCATCACGCCCAGCGAGAGACGGCCCGAACCGAAGTTGCTCACGCCCACGCGCAGACCACGATCGCGCGCCGCGTTGATGAAACGTATGAATGGCTTTTCGTCGGCCGCGATGGCGTTCTCGGATATCTCCAACCGCAGATCGGGCAGTGATTCGTGCGTGAGATCCAGTAGGTCGGGATTCGGCTCGCTCACGTTGATGTGCATCGTCAAGCGCCGGCCCACGGCACGCAGACGCGTTTGCTTTTCGAGCGCCGATGCAAGCACCCACGATTCGATTTTGTTCAGCACCTGCGCGTCGCGTGATTCATCCAAGAATTTGAGCGGCGAGAGCATACCCATCGCCGGGTGCAGCCAGCGCAGCAGCGCTTCGGCGGCGAGCGGTTTTCCGGTGCGCGCGTAGACGATGGGCTGATAACACAGAAAGAACTCGCGCTCCATCACCGCATTTGCCAGTTGCGCCGACAGCAAATGATGGACGGTGCCGGCGGGTTCCTCGGCCGCGCCAAAGATCGAAAAGCCGTCGCCCGCGCGGCGCTTCGCCTGATACATTGCGCGATCGGCGTGCTCCATCAGTTGTTCCGGCGTCGTGCCATGCTTCGGGTAGACCGCGATGCCGATGCTTGCCGTGACCTTGGCTTTCGCACCGCCCGTCACGACGGGATCGCGCAGCGCCGCGAGGATGCGCTTGGCGATCTGCGTGAGTTGTTCTTCATCGGCGAACTGCGTGACGAGCAGCGCGAATTCATCGCCGCCGACACGCCCCGCCGACTCGTGTTTGCGCAGCACCGCACGCATGCGCGCCGACGCCTGCTGCAGCGCCGCATCGCCCAGCGCGTGCCCGTACGTGTCGTTGAGTTCCTTGAAGCCGTCGAGATCGACGTAAAAAACGGCGAGTGATTCGTTCGTCCGGCTCGCGGACGACACGGCGATCGCGATCTGCTCCATCATCGCCGCGCGGTTGTAAAGGCCCGTGAGATGATCGGTGACGATGCGGCTGGTAATCTCGCGTTCGCGATCCAAATTCTCCAGCAAACGCGTAATGATGCGCTGAAAGAATTTGAGATAGCCCGTCTCTTCCTCGCTGAGCTCGCTCGTGCGGCGCGTTTTCCACGCGACGAGCAGCATGTGGCGTTTGCCCGAGTGCTGCAGCGGCATCACGATGACCGATCGCAGCGGAATCGCCGTAACCAGCGGATGCGCGCCCCAGATCGCGTCTTGATCGGTATCGCCGATGAGCAGCGGATCCACAACTTCCGTCGTGGTCGCGCCAAGCGAATATTCCGGCGCGTAATTCGCCAAATCGAGCACGGCAGTTGCGTCGGACGATCCCGCGGAGAGATACGTTTGATCGTCGACCGAATACAGCTCCGCATATTCCGCCTGCAACGCAGCGGTCGCGTCGCTCAAAAGCGCATGCAACTGATTATCGCTGGAGAAATGATCCCCCAGTGACAAATCCCATACCGCCTGTAAGCGGTGCTGGTGCGAGCGGAGAATGGGAGCCGAGGTCTCGTCCACACCGCGCGCCCGGTCATGCTTCAAAGGCAAACGGGCTCCCTATGATATCTAGGAGGTAATAGTAACGGATTTAGGTGCTCGTACACCCCTTCCTGTAGTTCAAAAGGCCCGAATGCTCATTTTAGGCCAGTTGATTGTCACCACGCGGCGCCATTTCAGTCCAATCGATAGCTGCCGCTGACGTCCACGGTCAATTCACGACCGCCGATCGTCGCCGCTCGCGCGCGGTGGTCCCAGAACGTCAGGACCTTGACCACCAGCGGTTTGATGCGGTTGACGAGCGCGCGCGCACGCTGCGAAACCGCGAGCGCGTCTTTGACCCACTTGGGATGTTCGCGCGGCAGCGGCGGCGTTTCGAGTTCGTCGTCCGGCACCAGCGGAAAAATCGCGCGCGCCGCGCCGGCCGGCACGTACAGCGCGGGGTTGGTATCCGGATCAACGCGCGCCATGCAGCACCTTGCGCAGATTCCTGATGGCCGCCAGATGCAGCTGCGACGCGCGCTGCGGCGAAATCGCCAGCACCTCGCCGATCTGATGCAGCGATTTGCCGCGGAAATAATGCAGCGCGAGCACGTGATTCTGTCGCGGTGAGAGCCGGTGCAGCGCCGCGCGCACCGCATCGCGCTCGCTGCGCGTCGCCGCAATGCCCGCCGGATCCGCGTCCCAATCGCCCGAAAGCCGCTCGCCGGGCGGCAGCGGACCGTCGAGCGAGAGCGGCGTGTACCGGTATGCATGCGCCGCAGCACGGCGCAGCGCCGGACGGCGTTCTTCCATCTGCTGCTGCGTCGGCATTGCACCGGCTTGTGTCGCAAGCACATAGCGTTCACGCTCGGCCTCGCGCATTTCGCGGCGCACGCGTTCGGAAACCGGGTCGAGTTTTCGCAACCCGTTGAGCATCGCGCCGGAGATCACGCGCGCCGCGTAGTGTTCGAGCAGCACGCCGCGCGATTCGTCGAACGAATCGACGGCGCGAATCAGGCCGACGCTGCCCTCGCCGACGAGATCGTCGGGATCGCTTCCCGGAATGAGCCGGTGCATCCGGCGCGCGATCTTCTTCACGAGCGGAAACAACCGGCGAATCTGCTCTTCGCGATCCGTCATGGCGCGAGCGCCTTTGCAAGCGCCTGCGCGAACGACTGTTCGGCGATTTGCCCGTACTCACCGAAGGCGCGCTCCATCGGCTGCAGCAGCGGTTCGAGCAGCATTGCCTCGAACTGCGCGCGGACTTTTTCCATCGATGGATTACTCGCGACATGATCCATGCCGCGACTCTACCGTGGCTTTATTGCCGGATTATCATTGCGGTGTTGCGCGAAGGTAGCCGCGGTGCGCGAGCCACTCGATCATGACGTCGGGATAGCCTCGTGCATACCGCGCCGGCGCATCTGCCTTGAATCCATCGCGTGAAAGCACTAGCGTGTGTGCGGCGCCGGGATAGATGCGCATCGTAAAATCGGTCATGCCCGCTTTCGCGAAATCGGTGCGCAACGTTTTCGAAGCGTGCGGAACGTCGACCGCGCGGTCGTGAGCACCGTAGAGGGCCAGCGTGGGTGTCGTAACGCGCGTCAACAAGTCTGCCGGATCGTAACACGCAAAGTTTCGATAGCCTTGCGCTGCCGCGCCTCTCAGCGGAAGCGGCAGATTCGGCGGCAGCAGCGAGTGTGCGAACCATGCACTATGCTGCGCGGCGTGGTAGGCGCGAATTGCGGGCGTCCATGAAGCGCCATCGCACAGCGCGTTCAGGATGTAGCGCCACGTTCGAACGGCCGCGGTCGTTGACGCCGCGTTCTCGTGGTAGCGCAACATGCGCTGCTTTGACTCGAACAGAATGTTCATGGGCAGGCTTTCCGCCGGCGCGCTCTTCAAAATCATGAACGCTATGCGGCGTTGCGTCGCCACGGCCGGTGCAGTCCAGCCGCCGTTGCTAAAACCCCAGACGCCGATGCGTCGGCGATCGACCAGTTTGTTCGCTGCAAACGCGTCGATGACGGCATCCACGTCGACGGCACGCTGCCCCGGCCCGGACATCTGCCAGTTGCCCGCTGACGAACCGGTGCCGCGCTGATCGTAGCTGATGACGTTGATCCCGTGAAGCACGAAGTACGGGATGATGAACCCCATCTCACGCGTTTCCGGATCGTTGCCGTGGATGAGCACAATCGTAGCGCGCTTGCGTTGGTCCGAATAATAGAGCGAAACGCCAAGGGCGCCTTGCGGCGTCATTACGATGGTCCGCTGCTCGTGGACCGCCCGATTGAGGCGCCATCCGTACATCTTCGGCGCATCGTCGAGTTGCCTGGTTGCTGGTTCGTACGCCTGCGCTGCAGCAGCGTCCGGTAACGAGTGCTCGATGCCAACATAAGCCTGAGTGCCGCTCGCAGTGTGATACAGACCGGGCGTCGGAAGGGCGAGCAGCGCCGCCATCAGGAGTGCGTTCATCGCGGTATTCTACGACAATCGCCGCCGAAATGTTTCGAACGTCACGTACGGCTAGCGTTCTGTAACCTACGTTGCAGATTGTCAGCGATGCGCAGGCTTGAATCAAAGCCCAATTCGCGTACTGATCAAATCAGTGTTTTTGGCATCTTGTGCGGTCCAAATAAAAATCAGCGCAGATTCGCCGATTTTGATTTGTTTGTTTTCCGGCAGTTCGTTTTGAAAAAAGAGTTTTTAAGCACCAGTCTAGGGGGACGGCCCTAAAAATCCAACCTTGACTCGAAGTACCTGGCGAAACGCTTCCTCACGATCAAAGAGCCGAGGCGTCCCAAATCTTTGCTCGAGGTTGATGACCTATAATTGGATAAAGGGGGCGTGTTTCGCGTACTCGCGATCGCTGACTTTATCGATTGGCGGCGCTTTGAACGATGGGAGTCGGTAGCCATTTCCGACGATGGGCGCCCGGGGGCGGCCATACCTTTCTCGCGGGAGCTTCCCGCGGCAAGGCAAAACATGACTACGCCGGCACTGTGCCAGGCAGGTGCCCCAGCGAGGCAATAGTTTTGGTAAAGGAAGGAGTTCGGCAATGCGTTCCGATCTAGTGCTCGCCCTCGTACAAGCCGCTAGTGAACGCGACGATCTTTTGCTGCGCCGAACGGTAGACGCTATGATTGCCGATGAGCGCGCGAAGCGGCATCATACGTTTGCCGAAAAGCTAGCGTCTAAAGCATCCGTCAAACGCAGTGCGACGGCTGATCCCCGTACGCTAGGGCCGAGAACAGAAGAACTTGCATTCCAGACCGAACCGCGGCGTTCGTTGAGCTCGCTGTATCTTGCTGACAATGTGCGTGAATCAATTTCGGAACTAATTGAGGAGCATCACCGTGTTGAGTTACTGCGCAGCTACGGACTTGAGCCAAGAAACCGCATTTTGCTAATTGGTCCACCAGGGAACGGAAAAACCTCCCTAGCTGAGGCGGTCGCTGAAGCGCTCATGGTACCGTTGTATATCGTGCGCTATGAAGGCATCATCGCGAACCTATTGGGCGATACGGCTCGTCGGATAAACGTCCTTATCGAACGCATCGCGAGTGTTCCATCGGTATTGTTTTTCGACGAATTCGACGCGATAGCAAAGTTTCGCGGAGATGAAAACGAGAGCGGCGAAATTAAGCGACTCGTCACATCGTTGTTGGGTCATCTCGACCGATTGGCACCGCACGTCGTCGTCATTGCGGCGACCAACCATCCCGAACTGCTCGATCGCGCCATCTGGCGCCGGTTCGACCTTCACGTTACACTGGAGCGCCCCGACCGCTCGCGCCTGCGCGAATGGATAGACGCGTTTATCGCGACGCTTGAACAGCCGAGTCCATACAGTCCAGAAGATTTGGTCAAGCGGCTATGCGGGAGGAGCTACTCTGAGCTCGAACAATTCCGAAACACAGTTCGTCGCCGAATCGTTCTGCGCTTACCTAGCACCGGGCTTCGTCGCATTATGGAGCAGGCGTTATTGAGTTTAGAACGGCGCCCGGTCCAGGGAGACCCAGCGGGTGGATCAACCTCTACTATTACTGCCTCAGCCCCAGAGACTCGACCGGGAGACTAAGACCGGCGGGGCTGCCGAACTTCCTGCCCTACGCTCGCAGGAAGAGCAGCGCAAATTCCTTGATGAACGATTTGATCGCTTAGAGCAGCGATTTCGCAAGCGGCCGGCGGCGCTTCAACGCGTTTCGAGCGGGCTTCGCCCAGAAGAGGTGTTGGTTGTCACGCTTCGGGGCGAGGTCGAACGGCTACAGGACGCTCTCGCCAAAATTCCCGGCATTGAATTCTTTTTCGATTTCGCGGGCGATGATATCGACGGCGAAGACGAGATTTTTGACGGCGATAACGCGCGTGTATACATCGCATCGACGGACAACAATGCGCTCGAGCAACTCGAGCGTTTTTATCGATGGTACAAGACGTTTGATGGGCATAACATGCCCTTTGGCTCGACACCCCTCCGCGACTTCTTCAATCAAATCGACGACGTGCGTTACTGGGACGCATCGGATCGTCTCGAAAACACAAACGTAATCCCCTATCTGCGTTCCCAAATAGATGCTAACGTCCAGATGATTCCCGTGGAGATACAGTTTTGGTTTCGCAATAATGCCACGCGCCGCCAAAGCATCGAAACTTATTGGGAAGACGTCACTTGCGAACACAACGGCGAGGTCGTTCGAAAAGCATGCATTCCCGAGATTCGATATCACGCCATGCTCCTTCGGTTGCCTCGACTCATCGTGGCGGACATCCTGGAGCGCAAGGACGTCATCTTTGTTTCCGAGAGCAGCGTCTGGATGCTTCAGGAAGTGGGCCAATCGATTGACGATTCAAAGGACGCGATTGAGGAGCCAGTAGATCATCCTAACCAGTTGGCGAGCCCCGACGCACCAATAAAGACGCCGATCGCGGTTCTGCTCGACACGTTACCCGTGGCGAACCATCCGGCACTTCAGGGCCTCATCGACGTGGACGATCCTGACGGGTGGGCAAGTACCGTCGCTGTAACGGAAAGAGGCCACGGCACCGCTATGGCTTCATTGATCGTGCGCGGCGATCTGCAACATAACGGAAACTCAATAGATCGAAGACTGCTTTCCATTCCGGTTTTGAAGCCCGTTCGTGGAAACGCCTGTGCGTTCCCTGACGACGAATTGATCGTAGATTTGATTCACCGGCGCGTTAAACAACTGATGGACGGGCCGAACGGGTCGTCCATCCGCGTGATTAACCTTTCGTTTGGCGATCCACATGTAGTCCTCGATCGGACCGTGAGCGCCATTGGCCGCATCGTGGATTACCTTGCCTTCAAATATCGGCTGCTGTTTATTATCTCAGCTGGCAACGCGTCTTGTGGCTTTTCTCTGCCGGCGAATACGCCTTTTGCTGCCCTCTCAATGCATGAGCTCGCGACACACGCGCTCAATGCCGCATCAGAAGCACGCGCTCAAAGACGCATCATTTGTCCAGCAGACTCGATCAACGGACTGACGATCGGCGCTTTGTACGATGATGGTTCGAGCGATGCGCTTCCCGCTGCATTTCGCTTGGTGAGCGAAAGCAAGTGTTTCCCCGCACCATATTCACGCGAAGGAGGCGGCTTTCGACAATCAATCAAACCAGATATGGCCTTTCCTGGGGGTCGACTCGCATTCCGAGAGGGCCCGATCCCCCGCTCTGTTCTCGAGATTCCGAATAGACCTGGTCAACGGGTCGCGCACCCCCAGGGTCAATTCGTTCAGATGTGCGGGACGAGCAATTCCGCAGCGCTAGCGACCCGCCAGGCACATTTCGGATTCAAGGTGTTGGAACAACTTCGAACCGATGAAGGTTACGAAATTCCCGATGGCTGCGAGGCAGTGCTCCTCAAGGCGCTACTAGCAAACAGTGCGAGTTTGGAAAATGTGATTAATGCATTGAAAGCAATTGGTTTGAGCGACCAAGATGCACTCAAGCTGGCCTTGCTGACAACCGGCTATGGCGGTTTCGATGATCAACGCTTTGCTCGCTGCGCGGATAACCGCGCTATCATGATTGGTTTTGGCGAACTCACCATAGATCGAGCAGACGTATATGCTGTCCCAATTCCAACGAGTCTTTCCGGAACCGCCGCCCAGCGCCGATTGAGCATGACGTTAGCGTATCTGTCACCAATCAGTACTACGAGGTACAAGTACCGTCAGGGTCGACTATCGATCGACGTCCGGCAGCCGGACCTAGCCGCCGCTCTTGGCGTGAATGCCGCTCGACCAGAACGCAATCACGCTGCGCGCGGCACGCTGCAGCAGTTGGTCTTCGAAGGGACCACGATCGTGGCAAATCCGGAGGGCAACTTGCGCGTACAGGTTGAGTGCCGCGACCACGCCGGCCTCGATGCAAACGAGAATATCCCCTACGCGCTAGTAGTAAATCTTGAAGTCGACGCGCAATCAGAAATACCACTTTACGAAGATGTACGCGCCGCGATCACAGCCGCACGCGCAGCGACGCTCGCTCCCGCCGTCGTGTCGGCACCCACCCCGCACGCACCTCAGGATGCATAATTTACGAAAATATGCTGGAAGCGGGAAATCTCTACGAAGATCACCCTCGCTGTAAATTGTCCGCGATGCGCATCATTTCGTCTGCTGCCTGAACGCCTTTGGCGTTCGCTTCATAGGCGCGCTGAGCAGCGAGAATTTGCATCATCGCCTCGATGATCGTCACGTTCGATTTTTCGAGCATACCGAATTTCACAGCGGGACCGCCGGGCGATCCCGGTTCGACGCTGCGCGGCTTGCCGGACGCGCGTGTTGCGAAAAATAGCGTACCGCCGTCGGACCGCAAAAACTCCGGTGCTGCGAATTCCGTCAAACGAATACGCCCGCACACCGATGTGCCCTTCGCCGTCCGCACTGTGACGGTGCCGTCGTCCGCGACAGTTGCGGATAACGCGTTATCGGGAATGCGAACGCCTTGCAAACGCCAGCCTTGCGGCGTGCGCAGCGTACCGTCGGCGGAACGAGAAAATTCACCGCTGCGCGTGTATGCGTGTCGTCCGCGCTCGTCGACGACCGCGAAAAATCCGGGGCCGTCGATTGCCAAGTCGAACGGACCGCCGCTGTGCATCAGTTTGCCTTGCGTGAAAACCGTGTGCGTGCCGATCGACGCCGTACCCAGGCTCGTTCCGCCGGGCGCGGCCACGTCGTCGAACGTTGCGGCGGCGCCCTTAAAACCGGCGACGTCGGCATTCGAGAGATTCTCGGAGATAATCTCCAGATTTTGCTGCTGCGCGGCCATGCCGCTCGCCGCAGCGTACAATGCTTTGTTCATGTGCTTTTTATTTCAGTTGCGCGACTTGCGTGCTGGCACGCTCTCGCGTTTGGTCGATTGCGCTCAGAACTTTTTGCGCGCTCTCGAACGAGCGCTGTGCGGTCAAGACATCGATCATTTCACCGATGGCGTCGACGTTGGAACTTTCGAGAAATCCGCTTCGCACGCTGGATCCCGCTGGCAGTGCGATGCGTTCCAGCACGATGCCGTTGCGCGTAACGCTGCCGTTTTCTTCGATGCGTGCGCCGTCGGGAACGCGAACGGGTCCACGATTGCCGAGCAGCACGCGTCCCGCGTCGTCCACCAAACGGCTGAAGCGATCGCGCGTGAAGGCGCCGTTGCGCGTCGAAACGGCGCGCCCGTCGGACCCGCGAACGCGAAACTCACCGCTGCCGATGATTGCAAGGTCGAATGGCCTTCCGGTTCGCCGCAGCGGCCCCTGAGCCGCGCTGCGGCTGCGTTCCATTGCGACGCCGCGCGCGGTCAAAAACCCACGCACGTCAGTTTTGCGAAAACCGTCGGTCGAGCCGTTGGCGAGGTTTTCGGTTGCCGTGTCGAGCCGCACGCGCGCCGCATTCATGGCGCTCGCCGCCCATCCGATGCCGTCCATGTGCGCATGATAGGCGCCGCTCATGGCCGAAGTTTGAACGGAATATGAACACGTTTCGTCGGCTTGGCGCCCTTGCGGCGCTGGCGTGCGCGCTTGCGGGATGCGCGCAGAAGCCCGCCCCAGCCTCCGATCCCGTGGTGGCCAAAGAGCAGAGTGCGGTCGCCGTGCTCAAGACGAAATATTCCGGCGTCATCACCGGCGTCGACGTGAAAGACCGCACGCTCATCGTGTACGTGGAGCCGAACGCGATGTACTCGATGGACGAGGACGCGGAAGCGGCGATGAAAGCCGATGCACTCGAGCGCTGGAAGAAAGCGTGGACGAGCGCGCATCCGCACGAGCACGGCGTGCTGCGCATGGTCGTGAACGATTATTTCGGCCGAGAACTTTCAAAAAGTTCCACCACAGTCTAACGCGTGACGCGCAAAGACACGCTCGCCGCGCTCGGGTGGTCGCTGCTCTCCTTCGTATTGTGCGGCGTCCGCTACTGGTTCCCACCGCTTCGCTATTTCGACGAAATCTATTATCCGCGCTCGGCCGTCGAATACCTGACGTGGCAGCCGCAGTACGAGTGGACGCATCCGCCGCTCACCAAACTGCTCATCGCGTTTTCGATGCTGCTGTTCGGCGGTGCGCATTCACCGCTCGGCGACAGCGGCTACGGCTGGCGTTTCCTCAATCTGGTCGTCGGCGCGGCGCTCGTATATCTGGTCTACGTGTTTACGAAACGCATCACCAATTCGAGCATCTTTGCGTCAATCGCCGCGGCGTTTCTCGTGTTCGACGGTTTTCACTTCACGCAGTCGCGCATCGCGACCCCAGAGATTACCGTCGCGTTTTTCTCGCTGCTGATCTTGTACGCTTTCTATCGCTACTGGTCCGCCGTCTCCGAACAGCCGCAGCCGGAAACGCCGCGCGTGAGCCTGCTCGTTGCCGGCGCTGCCGCAAGCATCGCCGTCGGGGCTGCCTTTGCGTTCGGAATTGCCGGCGCAATCGCGCATCAGTCGCAATCCGCCATACTTCTGGTATGGGCATTCGCGACGTGCGCGCTGTACGCGGCATTCCGGCTGGTGCTCACTCCGCGGCCGGCCGCACTGGGATGGTTATGGCTGCTCGCGGTCGCGTGCGGTCTTGGGGCAGCATCGAAATGGAACGATCTCTTCGATCTCGTGCTGGTGTTCGCGTTTGCAATCGGCATCGTGCTGCTGCCGCGTCCGAAATGGCGCTTGCCGCTGGACGCGTTTGCCGCCATCGTGCTCTCGACGACGATTGCACTGTACGTCGCCTCGTACATTCCGTTTTTCTTGACGAATCATCCGGCGACGTTCGAAACACGGCACGACTTGAGCGCGATGATGGATCTCCAAACGCAGATGTTCACCTATCACGACGTCACGGTAACGCACAACGCGCCGCATCCGTACAGTTCGAAGTGGTGGGAGTGGCCGATACTCTACCAGCCCATAGCGTACTGGTACAATGACGCACGACCGCCGGCGCGTGCGACCGATCCGAACGCGTGCTGCGTCACCGAGATTCTCTCGCTGCCCAATCCGCTGACCTGGTGGTTCGGCTTACTGAGCATTCCGCTGCTCGGCGTGCTCGCATGGACGCGCAAGAACAAGGCGTACCTGCTGCTCTTCGCCGCGTATTTCGCGCAGTGGCTGCCGTGGATCGCCTCGCCGCGCATGCTCTTCCAATATCATTTCTTTCCGAACGACGCGATCATCATGATGGCCGACGCGATCGCGCTGCAATGGATATGGGAGCGCGCGCAAGTCACGCCCGAGCACCGGGAACTGGCGAAATGGGGTATCGGCATCGTGCTGGCGATGACGCTGGTGCTGTTCGTCTACTTCTATCCAATCCTCGCCGGCGACCCGATATCGTACGCGACGATGCACTCGCGCCTCTGGTTTCCGCACTGGGTCGTGGGCCCGGGTTAGCCCGAAGGTGCCGAAAGGCCCAGATAGAACTTTCTGCCTAGGCCTTACTCGCTCGGCGGCATTCCCTCCATGAAGCCCAGCGCCGCGGCTACGCGCGCGTCGTTTCTCGGAGGTCTTGCAATGCATGCTCTGCCTAGAATCGCCGCATTTTCAGCGATTGCGCTCCTGCTGGCCGCTTGCGGCGGCGGAGGCAGTCCCGGCGGTTCATCCGTCATCCCCGTCACCCGAAACCTGAGTGCGGCTTCGCACACGCTCTCAGTCTCTCCGGCCCAGCTGCAGTTCACCGGCACTGGGCCATCGTTCGATCAAACCTTCACGGCCAGCCAGAGCTCGGGCGGATCGCTCGACGCCGTTTCCAGCGACCCGGGTATCGCAACGGTCAGCCCCGGCTCGGCACAAACGTCCGGCGGACACGGTACCAAGTCCGCCACCTTCACCGTGAGCCCCGTGGCGCCGGGGAGCGCCACCATCACGGTTAGCGACAAACGCGGCCTGGCGGCAACGGTGACGGTCATCGTTACCGCGCCGACGCCTCCGCCCGCAAACGGACCAACCGTGGTCGCGCAATATCCGATCGTCAGTTCGAACGAATCCTACGGCATCATCAACAACGCCGACGGTTCGGTGTGGTACACGGAGTGGTATAACGGCGCCGTCGGAGCGATGAGCGCAAACGGCGCAAACACCGATCATCCGTTCACCGGAACACCGTACGGTATCGCGCTCGGACCGGACGGCAATTTCTGGATTCCCGATCACGCGAACAACCGCGTCGCGGTAATGAGCGCGAGCGGCGCAGCCGTAGCATCGTATGCGCTGCAATACACGCCGATGCACATCGCGAGAGGTGCGGACGGCAATCTGTGGTTTACCGCGGAAGATGCGTCGTTCAGCACGGGCTTCAGCGAGGTCGTGCAGATAACGACTACGGGCTCGATGCAAACGTTTGCGACGAGTACCGCGGCGCAAACCGCAAAACGCTACGCATACGACATCGTCGCCGGGCCCGATGGCCGCATGTGGTTTACCGAAGGCAATTACATCGGCGCCATCACTACCGCCGGCGCCATGACCGAATACCCCATTCCGTCGGGGCGCACCAGCAACTTCATCACCGCCGGACCCGACGGCAATCTGTGGTTCACGGAAAACTACGGTAATTACGTCGGTAAGATCACGCCGAGCGGTGCGGTGAGCGAATACGCGGTGCCCACGCTGTTCGCCGGACCGTGGATGATCGCGGCCGGCAAAGACGGTGCGCTCTGGTTCACGGAAAGCGGCGGAACCGGGCAACTCGGTCGTGTGAGCACCGCCGGCGCGGTGACCGAATATCCCATCGCCAATCTCAGCGGAAATCCGGCATTGCTCGCAGGATCCGACGGTAATCTCTGGATTGCCTCGGCCGGCGGAGCGATGCTCGTTCTCTCGTACTAAACCCTTAGCGCGCGTAACACAGCGGGCGCGGCGTTCACGACCACGTGAGCACTGCGCCCGCACTCACGAGCCCGCCGCCGAAGCCGATCATCAAGATGCGATCTCCCGGCTTTACGGTTCCGGCTCGCACTGCGGGAATCAGCGCCAGCGGAATACTGACCGCCGACGTGTTTCCATACTCGGCGATGCTGGTGAGCGTGCGCTCGAGCGGGAAATTTATCCGTTTGCACAACGCTTCGATCATTCGCATGTTCGCGCTGTGCGGAACGAACCAATCGATCTCGTCGAGGCCAAGCGCCGCACGATCCAAAATACGATCGATCGCGGGCGGAATATTTTCCATCACCCAGCGGTAGACGTCGCGGCCCACTTGCCGCAGCAGTCCGCTCTCGTCACGCACGCCGTCGATGTCCGCGCGCATTGCCGTGCGATAAAGTGACGGCCCCGCGCTGCCGTCGGAACCGGAGTCCATTCCGGCGAGCGCGCATGCGGCATCGTCGCGCGCGAGGAGCATCGCCGCCGCACCGTCGCCGAAGAGCACGCACGTGGCGCGATCCGTATAATCGACCGAACGCGTGAGCGCTTCGCTCGCGATGAGCAGCACATTGCGCGCTTGGTTCGACGCGATGAGGGCGGCGCCGAGATTCATCGCCGCACAAAAGCCGGCGCATGCAGCGCTGATGTCGATCGCACCGCACGTCGTTGGAATGCCCAGCCGGTTCTGCACGATCGCGGCAAGGCTGGGATACACGTAGTCCGGCGTCGTCGATGACACGATGATGTAGTCGATGGTGCGCGCATCGGCATCGGGATTGCTCGCGAGCAAGTCGCGCACGGCGTGTACCGCCAGATCGCTTGCGTATTCGTTTTGCGCAACGCGCCGTCGCGTGCGGATGCCGGTGCGTTGCACGATCCATTCGTCGGAGGTTTCGACGAGGTGTGCCAAGTCGTCGTTAGTGACGATGCGCTCGGGCACGTACATGCCGAGCGCCGCGGCGCGTACCGGTGCGCGCAGCGCGGTGTCTCTCATAATTGCGCGATGACCTTGTCGGTGAACTGCTGTGTATCGAGAAACTCTTTCCCGCCGTACGTGAGTTCACGCGTGCGGGCGCCTCCCGCAAATGCCGACTCGACCGCTTTCTCGATGCGCGCCGCGCCCGCGTCGTCCCGCAAACTGTGGCGCAGCAGCATGGCCGCCGAGAGAATGGCCGCAGTCGGGTTCGCAATCCCTTGGCTGGCGATATCCGGCGCCGAGCCGCTGATCGGTTCGTACA
>DASSEZ010000081.1:0-5568 GCA_035694945.1 Vulcanimicrobiaceae bacterium | reverse complement strand
TGCCGCGGCGGCGTGCCGCCGATGGAACGCGCGCAAGCCGAGCAGTTGCTCTCGCAAGTGGGCAACGGCTGGGAATTACGCGAAAACGGTCATCTGTTCTTGGAGAAAACGTACCGCTTCAAGGATTTTCTCGAAGCATTGGCCTTCGTCAACCGCGTCGGCGCGCTCGCCGAAGAGCAGTCGCACCATCCCGACATTCATCTCACGTGGGGACGTGCGACCGTTTCCATCTGGACGCACAAAATCAAGGGGCTGACTGAGAGCGACTTTATTCTCGCTGCGAAGTGCGATCGTCTTTGATGGGCTTGCTTCTGGAGAGATGGCGCTCGATCTCGGCGTGGAGCCGGCTTGCGTCTGAGTGCAGCCATTCACTCCGTTCGGCTTGCAATTCGCGGTCGTTCTCAGCTTGCATATCTCGAGTATGTGCCTTTAGTTCGTCGTAAGCGCTTCTTCCAAGGTATCGTAGAATCGAAACACGCCGGCGCCGTCGCCGAGCAGCCGCCGGACGTTTGTCGAATCGGCAACGATGCGCAGGCGCTCCGCGCCGCGGCTCGTGTGATACCGGTTGAGATGTTTGAGTTGGGACGCCAAGCCGTCCACAGGGCCGTCGAATCCGGATAGGTCGACGACGGGCTCCGCCATCATGTACAGCGGCTGCAATATGCGCTCGAGTTGTGCGGGGTTGTCGAGATCGTCTTTGGTGATGCGCACTACCCGGTATTGCCGCGCGTGTTCTGTTGGTTCGGCCATTTCCAGACCGCCGATTAGGCGGGCGCGGGTTTGCACCCTCCATCCAGATTTTTGAAGGTTGCTGCGCAGCAAGCCGGCGTTAGAACGATACGGTCATGCGGTCGGCGCAAAACGCCGCGCAATCTTCGGACGGAATCGGCCGCGTGAGGTAATAGCCTTGCACTTCGTCGACGCCGAGCGCGCGCACTTGATCGAGCGTGATCTGCGTTTCGATGCCGTACCGAAGATGCTGGATATCGAGTAGTGCAAAGCCCAGCGGGTTACGCTGGGCTTTGCTTCATTCTATTGTTAATGATCGAACTATACAAAAATTAGTAACAACTAGTGACCAAGAATCCTTGCGCGATGATGTGGCCGATATCGAAGTGCTCACCTATCGGTATCATCCTTCCCCTTCCAATTGACTGCGTATGCATCGCGACCGAACCGTGTCCAATAGCGCGAAGGACTTCAGCAGAGAGTTGCATTGGTGGAAGCGGACCGCGAACAGGCCCGTCTAGGTACCAAAGCTTCCCGTCGCGCCGCACCACGAGCCAACCAACGTCGTTCCCAGCTTTCGTAATGGCCAGCGCGTGAACGATGTCGCTCGACGAAGTCGCGGGGCTTATCGGCACATTCGTACCACGCCACGGATCAATGTAGTGACAAGCCGGCGCTGTGTTCGAGGATGCCGGGCGCGTCGCCGCCTGTGCCCCGTATACACCGAGCAATAGCGCCAGTACTATGCCGGAAGCTGCTTGGTGAAACATGACCCTGCCTTACCGTTATGCGATAGAAAGTAGTTTACGATCTGCGTCGAGGTGCTTGAACCGACCGGCACTATAGCGGACGTACTATCGAGGTTTTGCACGAATGCGCCAATTACCGGCACGGAACTTGCTAGAGCCGTCCAAAAGGTTTTAAATCCAGGCGCGCCTTGAACGAATTGATCACCGTCGCCGGTAATGTACACATATCCCGCGATGCCGTACAGTCCGTTATCATCGGTAGCCTGAAGCGCAATAATATTCACGACCTCATGGTTATAATCTGTGGTGTTTACGGGCCACTGAGAACCTAGAGTCAATTGAGAACCGTCGCAGCCCATGCCAGGCTGGGGTGGAATTCTGCTCAAACAGTTTTCCGGGTCCGTTAAGCAGCTGCCGCCACCCATGCCGCCGGGCCCTGGCATGCCGACGATCGGTTGGCCTGAACAGTACTGCGTGCACCCGTAACCGCCCGGCGCTGGCGCACCTGGGTCAGGCGCCGGTTGATTGTAGTAGCACGCAGTGGCGTTTGAAGTGATATCGTCGTGACAAACCGCGCTGTACATGGACTTCATGTGAGGTTTCACATGCAAAGAGGAAGTATCGCCCAGTTGCGGCAGCGGCGCAACGCCACCGGAACATGCAGCAAGCATGCTTGCGGCAATAAGACTTGCCGCGAGTCTAAAAAAAACTTTCAACTCGTATTCCTTTAGGAAAGCTAAAGATTGCCGGCGGCAAAGCAACACCCCGTGAATAGCAAAGCAAGGGAGCGCCCGCACCGCCGAGGGGCATATTGGCTGTCCCCTGCCGGGCACCTTTTACACTTTCCTTACATTCAGGGGGCCTAGAACGATACAGTCATGCGATCGGCGCAAAACGCCGCGCAATCTTCCGACGGAATCGGCCGCGTGAGGTAATAGCCTTGTACCTCATCGACACCGAGTGCGCGCACTTGATCGAGCGTGATCTGCGTTTCGATGCCTTCCGCGATGGAAATAAGCCCGAGATTCTGCGCAAGCGTGACGATCGCTTTGACGATCGCCTCATCGTGCGAGCCCGGAAGGAGATCGCGGATGAACGCTTTGTCGATCTTCAGCGTGTCGATGGGGAAGCGGCGCAAGAAACTGAGCGACGTGTAGCCCGTACCGAAATCGTCGACCGAAAGACGCAGCCCCAAACTTTTGAGTTCGTTCAGCAGCGCGATGCCGCCCGTGATGTCGCGCATGATGGAGCTCTCGGTCAACTCGAGTTCCAGGCGTTGCGGATCGACGTTGGTGTTCTTGAGCGTACCGGTGATCGCGGCGATAAGCCCTGCGCGCTCGAACTGGCGCGCCGAAATGTTGACGCAGACGCGCGGTACGCTGACCCCCGCCTCGTCCCACTTCGCCAAATCGGCGCACACGGCCGCGAACACCCACTCGCCGACCGCATCGATGGAGCCGGACTCTTCGGCGAGCGGAATAAAGTGATCGGGCATCAGCAAACCGAGCGTGGGATGCTGCCAGCGCACGAGCGCTTCGAAGCCGGTAAACGCCATGTCGGACGCGCGAAAGATCGGCTGATAGTACAGCAGCAATTGATTGCGATCCATGGCGCTGCGCAAATCGCGCTTGAGCGTGATGCGCTCGGCCGACGAAACCAGCATGCCAGGCGCGAAAAAGCGCCAGGTATTGCGGCCGCTTTGTTTTGCGGAGAACATCGCGGCTTCCGCGGCCGCGATGAGCGAAGGCCCGTCGGTTGCGTCGTCCGGATGCAAGCTGGCTCCGATGCTGGCCGTGAGATAGACTTCCAAGTCCGCGGCCAGGTAGGGCGCATCGAACGCATCGTGCACGCGCTGAACGAGCGATTCCAGGGCGCTGCGTCCGCCCACCTCGACGAGCAGAATGACGAACTGATCTTCGCCGACGCGTGAAACGGTAGCGCCCTTGTCGGCGATGCGCACCAAGCGCGCACCGACGGCGCGCAGAATCTCGTCGCCGTTCGCGGTTCCGTAGGAATCGTTTACGTCTTTGAAACGGTCGATGTCGACCGAAATAACGGCAATGTTGCCTTCGCGCCGGTTCGTAAGTTCGATCGCTTGCGAGAGGCGGTCTTCCAGCACCGCGCGGTTGGGCAGATCCGTAAGCGGATCGTATTGCGCGAAATATGCCAGCCGCTGCTCGGCGACTTTGCGTTCGGTGATGTCGAACGAGACGGCAATCGTGCCGACGATGCGTCCGTCCAGATCGCGCAGCGGCTCGACGTGGCAGTGCAGCGTCTTGCCGCCCCAGATGTATTCGTATTCCGACGGCACGCCTTGCAGCGCACGAAGATGCGCGCGGCGCGCGGGGAAGCGCGACTCGTCGGCAATCAGCGGAGAACTGGCGATACGGGTCGAGATCATCGCGTCGGGATTCATGCCCAGTTGCCCGAGTTGCGCACCCTCCACCGACGTAATCGTCAGCGTCGAATCGCAGGTGATGACGAGCGCCGGCAATTGTTCGAAAAGCAGGCGCAAGCGCATCTCGCGTTCGCGCAGCTGCACTTCCATCGCTTGACGTGCACGCCGGATTTCGGAGTCGCGCAGCGCACGATCGGCGGCAGGGCCGAGGCGCTTGAGATTATTTTTGAAGATGTAGTCGTACGCACCGCGGCGGATCGTTTCAACCGCGGCTTCCTCGCCGATCGCACCGGAAACGATAAGGCACGGCACGTCGACACGCAACTCCGCGAGCAAATCGAGCATCGCCGGCGCGCTGAACTGCGGCATCGAATAATCGCAGAGAATGAGATCCCATTGCCGCTCGACCAGCAACTTCTGCGCCTGCTCGGGCGTATCGGCGCGCTCGTGTTCGATCACGTAGCCATGGCGCTGCAGCGCCATGACGTTCAGGTCCGCGTCGTCGGGCGAGTCGTCGATACAGAGAACCCGCAGGCGGTCGCCCACGCTACACCGCCGGCGCCGCGCTCGGCGGCGGCTCGTTGAGCACGAGCCAGTACAATCCGACCTGCCGCACCGCTTCCACGAACTCGTTGAAGTCCACGGGCTTGCGCACGTAACTATTCACGCCCAGACGATAGCCCGCGAGACGATCTTCTTCTTGTTTGCTCGAAGTCAGAATGACGGTGGGAATCACCGCCGTCGTTGGGTTGCTCTTGATGCGTTCGAGCACTTCCAATCCGGAGAGCTTGGGCAGTTTGAGATCGAGCAGAATGAACTGCGGCAATCCACGCCCTTCGCAATCGTCCTCGAACAGGTACTTGCATGCCTGCGCGCCGTCGCTCAGAACGACGACCTCGTTGACGATGCGGTTTTTGCTGAACGCGCGCTTGGTGAGCTCGATGTCGTCCGCGCTGTCTTCCACGAGTAGGATGTACGGCTTCATGTTGCTTCCTCAACCTGCGGGAGAGTGAACCAAAACGTTGCTCCGGCGCCAACGATGCCATGCGCGCGTATCTCACCGCCGTGGCGGTGAATGATGCGCGCGACCGTCGCGAGGCCAATACCCGTACCCTCATACTCGTCAGCGCTATGCAGCCGCTGAAAAGCTCCGAACAACTTGTTCGCGTAGGCCATATCGAATCCCGCGCCGTTATCGCGCACGTAGTACTCTTGGCCCTCACGGCCAAACTCGATGAGCGCCTGCGGCGTGTGACGCGTGAACTTCCAAGCGTTTCCGACCAGATTTTCCAGCACCGCACGCAACAGCAGCGGTTCGCCCATCGCGCGCAGCCCCGGAACGATCCGGAACTCCACGGCGCGTTCGGGTTCCACGCTTTGCAAATCGGCGGCGATCGATTCGGCTACGCGTGAAAGATCCACCGGAACCGGCGTGATGGCGTGCCTGGCAACTCGCGCCAACTTGAGCAGTGCGTCGATGAGATCGCCCATGCGCCGCGCCGCCGCTCGCACACGCCCCAAATAATTGGTGCCCGCTCCATCCAAAAGCGGGCCATAGTCTTCCTCGAGCGCCTGGCTGAAGCCGTCAATGGCGCGCAGCGGAGCGCGCAAATCGTGCGACACGGAGTACGCGAACGACTCCAGTTCCTTGTTTGCAAGTTCGAGCTGCATCGTGCGCTCGGTGACGCGGCG
>DASSEZ010000080.1:0-7494 GCA_035694945.1 Vulcanimicrobiaceae bacterium | reverse complement strand
CGTCCGGACCTCGCCAAGTATCCGGCGGAGGCAGCAAAATGACGACGCTCGGCATCATCGGCACGGGGCTCATCGGCGGCTCCATCGGCATGCGCGGGCGCGAACTCGGCTGGCGCGTCATCGGCTGCGATGCTGAACCGCAGGCCGTGGAAGAAGCGCTGGCATGCGGAGCGATCGACCAGGCCGTGCCCCGGGGCGCGATTCTGAATTCGGCGGACGTTATCGTCATCGCATCACACACGATGGCCACGATTGCGGAATTGGAAGCGATGCGTGCGCAGCAACCTCGCGCGGCGAAACTCGTTGTAGATATTTCGTCGGTGAAGACGCCGATCGTACGCGTCGCGCGCGGCCTACGCAACTTCGTTGCGACGCATCCCATGGCGGGGCGTGAACGGAGCGGAGCATCCGCTGCGACGCGCGGCCTCTTCGAGGGAAAGACGTGGCTGTACGTGCCCACCGGAGATCGCGAGCTCGACTGGCGCGCCGTCGAATTCATCGGCGCGTTCGGCGCGACGCCGGTCGAAGTTGACGCGCAGGAACACGATCGCATCGTCGCGTTCACCTCGCACTTGCCGCAAGTATTTGGCACGCTGTTCGCACGCAGCGCCGAGCAGCGCCCAGGCGTTGAGGCGTATATGGGTCCGGTCGCTCGCGAACTCATGCGCTTGCGTCATTCCAGCCCAGCGATGTGGCACGACATCGTCGAAGCGAACCACACGAACATCGCCAGAGAACTGCGCCTGCTTGCCGAACAACTGGCGCGCACTGCCGATGACATCGAGAACGCCCGCAACCTCTACGAACCGCTGCCCCGCTAACTGCGTAGCGCGCAAGCGCGTGCGTCATCGTTAGGGCGTAGCCCGTTTGTCATCGTTAGGGCGTAGCCCGTGTGTCATCCTGAGGTATCGAAGGACGGCTGAGGTATCGAAGCCGCACCTCTCGTATCATCGTTAGGGCGTAGCCCGTGTCATCCTGAGGTATCCCTTCGATACCTCAGGACAGGCTCCGGACGGCTGAGGTATCGAAGCCGCAGCGAGGTATGGAAGCCGTTCCCGCCGTATGCTCCTTCTCCGCAATGCAAGAACAACCGACGAATCAGCAACTTCTCGATGCGATTCACGATTTTCACCGGTTCTTCGATGCGCAGTTCGAAGCCCTATTCGCACGATTCGAAGGCGTGAACGGACAATTCGTGGGCGTGAACGCGCGCCTGGACCGTGTCGAATGGCGCCTGGACGGCCATGACGTGCGGTTCGATCGTATCGAGCGTCGCCTCACGAACATCGAAACCCGCATGGACGACGGCTTCAACCGCCTCGACGGGCACATCGCAAAGTTAGAGCGCCGCCGCCGCTAGCTTTTTCCTCCCGCGGCGCGCATGCGCTGCATGTCTCCAATCGTCAGAATCGCATTCCACGCACCGCCTTGTACGGCTTGCTGCGAGTCATTCACTTCGACCGCTTTGAGCACCGGGATCGCGGCCGGATCGCCGAGCATTCCGAGCGCTCGAGTCGCCGAGATGCGCGTGCTGATCACCGGATCGTGCTGCACGATTTGCAGTAACGTCGGCAACGCCAGTTGCGGCTGCTTGCCGTGCGCGGCGAGCTGCGCCATGGCAACTACCGCCGCGTTGCGTTCGTATTCCGGTGTGCCATATGCGGTGCTCGCTTTGATGAGCGCAAACGCGCGCATGTCGCGCAGTGCGGCCAGTCCTCGCAGCGCTCCCGACGCAATGGCATCGTGGAATGAATGGCGGTCGAGCGCGGCGACGAGCAGATTGTACGCATCCGGCGCCTTGAGCGCGCCAAGCGCGGTATACGCGCTGCCCGCAACGTTCGGATCGGGATCGCTCGTCATCGCGCGCAGCGTGCTGAAAATCGCGGCGCTGCCTTGTTTGAGAGCGCTCGCGGCACCCTCGGCTGCAATGCGCACCCGCTTGTCGCGATCGTGCAGCGCCGCGAGTACCGCGGCGGCATCGCCAAAGCTGGCCGACACGCCAACGGCATCACTGCGTACGCCGTAGAACGGATCGAACAGCGCGATTTCGTGCACGGCGTGCATCGCTTGGGCGCGTGCGCGCCCGCCTTTCATTTTGGCGTAGTCGCCGAGTTGTTCCAGCGCCCATTCGCGATCCGCGACGTGCTTGGCGTGCACCGCCTGGTACGCCAAATCCGCAATGGACTTTTTGAACGTGAGTTTGCGCAGCACGTTGTTGTTCGGGTCGAACAGCACCATCTGCGGCTTGCTCGTGACGCCGGAGATCGTGACGACCTGATGGTTGCTCGCGATGGTCGGCTGCACGCGTTGAACGTGTCCGTTAAAATACGCCTCGATGGCGATCGGCATACGGAACGGTTTGCCGTCGTGATTCTTTTGCCGAACGTCGAGCGTGAGTGTGTGCTTGGCCGCATTGTACTTTTGCGTGACGTAGTAATGCGGATAGGCGGCGCGGTAGAACCATTCGTTCATGAACCACGTCAGGTCCGTGCCGAGCGATTTATTCATCACGGCGAAGAACTGATGCGTGTTGGCGTTCTTGTACTGATACGCGTTCAAATAGTCGTGGAGCGCGCCGAAGAAGCGCTGGTCGCCGAACATATAGCGCATCATGTGCAGCACTTGCCCCGGGCGCGGATAGCCGCTCGCGTCGAACAAGTCGAGCGGGTCGTTGTACACGTAGTCGACGATGGGGCGATAATAGTTTTTGGTTTCGGAAAAGTACTCTTGCTGCGCGTTGTAGCGCTCGTACTCGAAGTCGGCCTCGCCGAAGTGCTTTTCGCTCCACAACTCTTCGAAATAGGTGGCGTACCCTTCGTTGAGCCACGTATTCGACCAGTCTTGCAGGCTCGCGTCGTCGCCGAACCACTGGTGCGCCAGTTCGTGCGCGACCAGACCGTCGCACGGCGATTCCAGGTTTACGATTTGCGGATGCAGCGCCCGATCTGTTTGAATGGTCGCGGACGCGTTTTCCATGCCGCCGTACGTGAATCGCTCCGCCGTAATCTGATCGTATTTGAGCCACGGGAACGGCACGTGCAGTAAATCTTGAAAGTACGCGACGATGTCTTTCGTATCGCCGAAACACAGCGCGTTCATGTCGGCGGAACGCGGCTGCACGTATGAATCGACCGGCAGCGAGCCGAGCGCGGTGTGGTTTTCGGAGAGCGGCCCCGCGGCAAAGGCGATGAGATACGTCGATTTCGGATGCGGCGCGTTCCAGTCCCACATTTCTTCGGAGATGCTGTGCCGGTGCGCTTTCAGCGAACCGTTCGCGACGACGGTCCATCCGCGCGGCACCGATACGATGAGCTCGCTCGGCGTTTTCTCGTTGGGCTCGTCCCAGGTGGGGAACCAGCGCCGGTTGTCGATCATCTCGCCTTGCGACCAGATCTCGGGTGTGAGATTCGGATACGCCTTGTCCGGGCGAATGAAATAGATGCCGCGTTGCGGCTTGACCCAATACGTGAACTCCACCGCGAGACGCGCGTTTGCGGTGGCGGGCGCGGCCAATTGCACGTGCATCAGTTGATGCGCGTTGTCGAACGTGTAACGTACGGGCGTTCCGTTCACGGTGACGCGCTTATAGTGAATGCCCAGCGTGTTGAACGGCAGCGAACGCAGCCCGTCGTGTTTGGAACGCACGATCGCCGTTTCGTCGCCGTACACGATGCCGCGGTCGAAGTCGAAGCGCACGCGAATAATCGTGTTTTCGAACCGGTACGGCGCGATCGCCGTCGGATGAAACCACACATTGCCGCGCCCGAAGGGGCGGGGCTGCGGCGTCGGCTTACTGCTTGGGGCGGCGAAGGCCGGCGAGGTTAATGCCAGGATTGCGACACTGAAAAGCGCGACGATTCTCATAGCGCTTCGTTAGGCGCGCGTCGCTTGTGCTCATCCTCGCCGGCGCGGCGCCTACACGGTTGCGGGTACGGCGTACGCTTTCGCGTACGCAGCGGTGTCCATGTACTCGCAATATTTGGCGACTTTGTCGCCCCGGAACGTGAACGTGTGTACCCAGTCGGCTTCCGCCTTGCGGCCGGTGGCTTTTACGCGTGCGGCGTAGTGGCCGAGAACCACGACCATGTCACCGTCGGCGAAAAAGCGCCTCGGTTCGAACGCTTCGACGTCTTCCGTTTGTGAAAGCGTGCGGAAGAATTGTGCAACGGCCTCTTTGCCGCGCACTTTGCCCGCGTACGGAATCTGCGGCGGTCCTTGCGTTTCCCACTCGACGTCGTCGGTGATTGCACCGAGGATCGTTGGAACGTCGCCGCGGCGAAATGCGTCGTAAGCGTCTTTTATTACTCGAACGTGCTCTTGCTCGCTCATAATGCTCCCCTTTTCTGGTGGGTGCTGGCATCATAGCGCCTATGCGCCGGAAGCGGATTGAGCCATAAGATATAAGAGATCGGCGGTGGTCGACATCACCGGCTCGTTGGTCGAGTAATCCCAGAAGTCGTCGTGGTAGACGGCAAAACCCGTGTTGTATTTCGCGTACGGGTCGGGGTGTTCGAGTTTGATGCCCTTGAGCGATTCGAACACGCTGCGGTACACGGGTCCGTCGACGACGCCGCCGCGCAGCACGATGCCGTAGCGCCGGTTCTCGATGGATTGCGGATGGTGCGGATACGGGCCGCTTTGCGGAACGCCGATGACGAACGACGTGCCCCAGAAGTTCTCGCCGAAGAGCCAGTTGCGCGCGGCGTCTTCATAGCGCACGAACGACGAATCGCCCGTCATGCGCTCGTACAAGGCGGCTTGCGTTGCCGTTGCGATTGCGAGATCGTCCGACACCCAGAGAAACGGAAAACCGATATCGAAGCCGTTGCCGGAACGCTCGACGAGGCGCTGCAAGCCCTCGCGATAATAGCGCGCCATGCGCGCTTTCACCGCGCGATCGCCCAAACGCCAGAGTTCGTAGTGGCCGTAGTTCAAAAACGGATACCACTGGTAATGCTCGGCAACGTCCGCGCCCATCCACGGCTTGACCGGCTGCATGGCCGCGTATGCGACGGCTTCGCGCAAATAGTGCGCTTCGTGCGTGAGCGCGTAGAGTTCGGCGGCGGCAAGTTCCATGTCGTCGGCGTAATCGGCTTCCATATAATAGTAGGGCGCCGTCGCGGGCGCGGTTTGGCAGACCCCGGGATGCCGCTGCCCAAGGCGATACGCCTGCACCGCTTTGCGCGCGAGCGTGTGCGCGTATGCCGGATCGCGTTTCGCGTAGAGCTGCGCGCCGAGCGCCAACGCCGAGGCGAACTTCCCGGCGGTCGAAGCAATGCCGGTCGACTGATTCTTGTACTTGAACAGCCCTTGCGGTTTGCCCGTGCACGGATAGAGCGGCCGCGCACCGCCTTTGCCCCAGCCGTAATCGGTGTCGTCGTCGGTGAACACGTGAAACGTGCGGTGATCGCGATCGTCGCCGAGTTGGTTGAACATGAGATCCGGCTGCGGGTACATTGCGAGCAGCCAGTCCAGGCCGTGGCGGATCTCGCTGCGTACGTCGCGTCCGCCGTTCGCAAATGCTCCTGGAAAATCGCGGTACGCGAGCAGCATCGCGGTCGTCGCGGTTGCCGACGTATCGACGTACTGCAACTCGTCCGCCGCGTCGGCCCAGCCGCCGCTCGTGGGATAATACTTACCGTTCTCGACGTCGATGCCGTCGTGCGTATGCACGTACGCGTGAAACAGCGGATTGTAGCCGGAACGCTCGTCGCGCATGAAGTTCAGCAGTGTGTCCGGTACACCGCGATACACATCGTCCGCAATGCGGAAGCGCGGCGATGCGATGCCGTCCGCGAGCAGGCGATACGTTCCCGTACCGCGGTAGCGTGAGAAGTCCAAACGGTATGTCGAAACGCACGGACCGTACGCGCCGCGCGCTGCCGCTTTTCCGCGGTATACCGTCGCACCATCGCCGCGCACGAGCGAAAACGAGCTGAAGTTACGGGGCTGCAGCGCGCACAGCACGGCGACTTTGTTCTCGCGCGGCGTGTAGCCGAGCAAGTTCACGCGAATGGTGCTGAGCGCATCATTTTTCGGATACAGCGTCCAAGCGGCAAGAAGCACGGCAGCGAGCATGGCGGGAATGTACGAGGAACGCGTCACGAAACACTCGCCAGCCCCGTCCGGTATCTCTGGTGAAGATGAAGATGAAGACGTTGTATCGCCTGCTGTGCCTGCTGATTGTCACGCTGCTGGTTCCGCTGCCCGCCGCAGCGGCCAGCGCTTTCGCGCTTGACGTTCCGGTGTTGCCCTCACCGCCGCCGATGAGCGGTGATATCGGCGCCGCCTGGTCGAGCGCAGTGCAACTTCCGGTGCTCTTTGACTTCACCTATCAGCGCGACGGCGAACCGACGACTGTGTATGTGGCGCAGGACGCGCAGGCGCTGGATGTCGCGTTTTCCGTCAAGCAGCGCGTGGGCGTCGTCGCGAACACGCAGACGAACGGTACCGGCGTACTCACCGACGACTACGTCGCAGTGGATCTGTGGCCGCAGGGAACGGCGGGTTTTCATTACCAGTTCAGCGCGAACGCCAACGGCGCGCGCTACCAAACGTCCAGCGAGAATAGCGCATATGCGCCGGATTGGACGGCCGTCTCGAAGCGAACCCCCGACGGCTACATCGTCGAAATGCGCATTCCATTTCACATCATGCGCAGCGGCGGTTCGAGCAATTGGAAAGCGCAGTTCTCACGCGTCATTCAAGCCAACAACAGCACGCAAGTGTGGGAGCACATCCAAGGCCAGCGCAATTCCTCCGACGTCGCGTTCGCCGGCACGTTGAACGGCATCAAGTCGGGCGGCGGTGCGCACGCGGGACGTCCGCAGCCGCGCTTGCAGCTGTACGCGCTGGGAGAAGCGACGACGAAGGCGTATGGCGGCAGCACCTCGCGCATCGGCGGCGATCTCGCACTGCCGGTGACGGCCACCAGTTCGCTGGTCGCATCATTCCATCCCGACTACTCGAACGTCGAGATCGATCAGCAGACCATTTCGCCCAGCGCGTTCCCGCGCTTCTATAGCGAAGTGCGGCCGTTTTTCACGCAACTCTCGAATCACTTCAACGAGACGTTCTCGTGCTCGAATTGCCCGACGCTGCTCTACACGCCGGCGATTCCCACGTTCCGCCAAGGCTATGCCTATGAAGGCGCGCAAGGCCCGCTGAATTTCGCCGCATACGATGCGGTGGGTACAAACCGCACCGACGACGCGCAGGCGCTGACGTACACGATTAACAATTCCGACCGCATTCTATCCGTTGCGCTGCAGCGCGCGGGCGTACATCTGCCCGGACTCGACGACGTGACGACAAGCATTACGAGCGGCTACGCATGGCAGAAGTCGCACGCGTTCGTCTACTTCAATTACGGCGCCGATCGCGGCAGCAACGTTACGGATCCCGGCCTGGCGAATTACATGGAGTACGGTGTCGGCCACGTCGACAAAGACACGGTGTACGGCATCGATTACCAAGTGATAGGTCCGCAGTTTT
>DASSEZ010000079.1:0-15104 GCA_035694945.1 Vulcanimicrobiaceae bacterium | reverse complement strand
ACTGCACATCGACCGGAGGCTCGTGGACTCCGCCCGCGAGCTCGCGGCCGCCATCGTCGCGCCCGTCAGCGACTTCATCGCCGCCCATTCCACCGTATCGGTGGAACGCTCCGTGCTGCGCCTGCTGGGCGTGGACGGCGTGGGGCCGGAAGACGTGCCGGTTCCAAACATCATCGTGGACGCCCTCGACGACGCGCAGCGAGCGCGCGGCGCCGCCCTGGCATTCGGCCGAGGATTGGCGCAGACCGGCCTTGCCCCGAAAGCGCTGGCCGCCGAAATCGGCGCGGGGAACCTGCGCCTGAGTGATTTCTCGGACGTGCCCGACGAGGCCGCGCGCGAGGTGGTTCGCCGCTTCGCACGCGAGGCACTCGAGCATATCGGCACGCGCCGCGAAGAACGGCGCGAGCGCATGGCGCGTTTGCCGCAGTTGCCGCCTCCGCTGCTGTACGTCATCGTCGCGAGCGGCAACATTTACGAAGATCGCACCGCCGCGGTTGCCGCCGCGGAAGCGGGCGCGCAAATCATCGCCGTGATTCGCTCGACCGGTCAATCACTGCTGGACTTCGTGCCCTTCGGCCCGACCACCGAAGGCTTCGGCGGCACGTACGCGACGCAAGAAAATTTCAGAATCATGCGCGAGGCGCTCGACGAGGTGTCCGAGCGCCTGGGCCGCCACGTGATGCTCACGAATTACGCAAGCGGCCTGTGCATGCCGGAGATAGCGACGATGGCGGCACTCGAGCGGCTCGACATGCTGCTCAACGATTCGATGTACGGCATTCTGTTCCGCGACATCAACATGAAGCGCACGTTCATCGACCAGCACTTCAGCCGCATGCTCAACGCGTATTCCGGCATCATCATCAACACGGGCGAAGACAACTATCTGACGACGGCCGACGCGGTGGAACAAGCGCCCGCGGTGCTGGCATCGCAGTTCATCAACGAAGAGTTCGCGCATCGCGCCGGCTTACCGGACGAGCAACTGGGCCTTGGCGACGCGTACGAGATCAATCCCGATCTGCAGGACGGGTTCTTGTATCAAGTTGCGCAGGCGCAGCTCACCCGCCAGATCTTTCCGAAGGCGCCGCTCAAGTACATGCCGCCGACCAAGCACATGACCGGCGACGTCTTCAAAGGACATCTCATCGACGCCATGTTCAACCTCACGTCGGTCATGACGCGGCAGACGATTCACCTGTGCGGTATGCTGACGGAAGCGATCCACACGCCGTTCTTGGGCGACCGCGCGCTGTCGATCGAAAATGCCCGCTACATTATGAATACCGCACGCCACTTCGGCGACGAGATTACGTTCAAATCCGGCGGCATCATCGAAACGCGCGCGCAGAGCGTGTTGTCCGATGCGGAAAAACTGCTGCGCCGAGTCGCCGACCAAGGGTTGATGCACGCCATCGAAGCGAGCGTATTCGCCGACGTCTCACGTCCGCCCGACGGCGGCCGCGGATTCGACGGCGTGTTCCAACGCGCAGCCGACTACTGGAATCCATTCGAAGAAGAGCTCTCGTGTCACGCTGAGGTATCCCTTCGACAAGGCTCAGGACAGGCTGCGCGCGGCCGAGGTATCGAGGCCTCAAAATGACCCATCTCATTAAACCCTACGGCGATACGATGAACGACGGCAAAGTGCAACTCTCGTTCACGTTGCCTGTGCCATGGAGCGAAGCGGCCGACGAAGCGGCGCGCCAACTGGTCGTGAAGATGGGTTTCGGCGACGTGCAAGTCGTCGAAGGACGTTCCATCGCCACCGGGTTTTCGTTTTTCGTCGTGTACGCCAGCACGCCGCACGCGATAGACTTCTCGACGATCACCGCGCCGTCGGCAAAGACGCACGCCATGTCGATGGAAGAGATCGACGCGCTCATCGTTGAGCGCATCGGCCGCAAACTGCGCGTCGCGGGCGCGTGCATCGGCACGGACGCGCATACCGTCGGCATCGACGCTATCCTCAACATGAAAGGGTATAAGGGCGACTACGGTCTGGAGCGGTACAAGATGTTCGAGACCTACAATTTGGGCAGTCAGGTCTCGGTTGAGGAACTGGTGCGTTTCGCCAAAGAAAAACGGATCGACGCGCTGCTTGCTTCGCAGGTCGTCACGCAAAAAGGCAGCGACGTGAAAAACTTCACGGCGCTCGTGGAGTTGCTGGAAGCCGAAGGCCTGCGCGATCGTGTCGTTTTGTGCTGTGGCGGTCCGCGCGTTACCAACTTGATGGCAACGGAACTCGGCTACGATGCGGGGTTCGGCCGCGGTACGGTTCCGAGCGAAGTGGCGGCCTTTATCGCCACCAAACTCGCCTCAACAGCGTCATCGTCGTCCTGAGCCCGGACTCGTCATCCTGAGCTTGTCGAAGGAGGCGCCTCATGCGAACCGTGCTCATCACCGGCGCAGCCGGATTCATCGGTTCGCATTTGGCCGATGCGTATCTGGCGCAAGGCTGGCGCGTGATCGGCATCGACAATCTGGTCACCGGAAGCCGCCAGAATCTCGCGCAAGCGCTGCGCTCGCCGCATTTCGAACTCATCGAGCGCGACATTACGCAGCGGCAGCGCGCGCTCATCGACGACATCCGCACGAAGTACGGGCACGTCGATCTCATTTTGCACTTCGCCTCCCCGGCAAGCCCGATCGACTACGCGCAGTTGCCGCTGCAGACGCTTGCCGTCAACAGTAAGGGCACAGAGTTCTGCGCGCAAGCGGCGCTTGAATGGCGTACGCGTATGCTGTACGCATCAACCTCTGAAGCATACGGCGACCCGCTCGAACATCCGCAGCGCGAAACGTATTGGGGACACGTGAACCCGGTCGGCCCGCGCTCGTGCTACGACGAATCGAAACGGTTCGGCGAAGCGCTCGTGATGGCATACGTTCGTACGCACGCTATCGACGCGCGCATCATCCGCATCTTCAATACGTACGGCCCGCGCATGCGTTCGAACGACGGCCGCGTGGTGCCGAACTTCATAGTGCAGGCGCTGCACGGCGAGCCGCTGACCATTTACGGCGACGGTTCGCAAACGCGTTCGTTCTGCTACGTCGACGACTTGGTCGCGGGGATCATGGCGTGCGCCGCGAGCGACGCCGCGCGCGGACGCGTGGTGAATTTGGGCAACCCCGAAGAGTATTCAATCGCGCAGTTTGCGCACATCGTTAGCGAGATCGCCGGTGTGCCGTTGCGCACGCAAACGCGCCCGATGCCGCCCGACGATCCCGCCCGCCGCTGTCCGGACATTACGCTTGCGCGCCAGTTGCTCGGCTGGGAGCCGAAGGTCCCAGTTCGCGAGGGGCTGCGCCGCACAATGGCCCAGATGCGCGGCACGCTCGCTCAGGCGGGAGCGTCCTAGACGTAAGCGAACACATCCGCCAGCATGCTGCCAGAGTTGCTGGCGTGGTTTACCGGGAAGGAGCCGAATCGTCGCAAGTACCCGCGAAAGCGGAAGCCGTACCGCGCGACGTTTTCAATAGACGCCGGGACAACCCAAAAGCCGGCCATCGGACTCGACATCAGCGGCGGAGGCCTGTGCGTCCTGACGCAGGAGCCCGTCGGCAAGGATGAATTCGAAATTCGCGCGACTATAGAGTCGCGCATGGTGCGCGTGCGCGCAAAATCGGTGTGGCAAGACACGGTTACGCATCAAGGAAAATCGGTGTGGCGCTACGGCATGCGCTTTACGGGCATTTCCGCGGACGATTGGGACGCGATCATCCGCTACACCACCGACAAGACCGTCGATGAATCGAACAAAGCGCAAGAGGAATTGACGACCGTCCGCATGACGCCGGACGATGCGAACCGCTTGCTGCCGACGCGCTTGCAGTTCCGGCTGCTGCACATGCTGGTCGAACGCCGCCGCCTGGCGCCGCTGCGAGAAAACCAGACGCCGCTGGTACAATATTTTTACTCGGGCATCGTGCGCCATGAAGGCAAACTGATGCACCGGCTCACAATTCAATCGAAAGTCGTCGGCCCTGAAGGCGACGAGATGTTCGAGACGCGCTTTGTCTTTGACGACAGCGGCAACAACATTCTGATTTTGAACTAACCCCACGTGTCATGCTAAACTCACCGGTGTCATGCTGAGGTATCGAAGCATGGCCGAGCTCGCCGAGGCCCAACTTGCAAAAAACTGCGCTAATTACCGGAATCACCGGTCAGGACGGTTCGTACCTGGCCGAATTGCTGCTCGAACAGGGCTACCGCGTCGTCGGAATGACGCGGCGCACAAGCACCGACGTGCACGAGCGCATCCAGCACATCTTCGATGATATTGAATTCGTGTCCGGAGACGTGCTCGACCAAACGTCGATTACGACGATTGTCGACAAAGTGCGCCCGGACGAAGTGTACAACCTCGCCGCGCAATCGTTCGTGCCGGCGTCGTGGTCGCAGCCGGTGCTTACGGGCGAGTTTACCGCGCTCGGCGTAACGCGCGTGCTCGAAGCGATCCGTGCGGTCAATCCGAAGATTCGCTTCTATCAAGCCTCGAGTTCCGAGATGTTCGGCAAAGTGCAGGCCGTTCCGCAAAGCGAGAAGACGCCGTTCTATCCGCGCAGTCCGTACGGCGTCGCAAAAATATACGGTCATTGGATTACGGTAAATTATCGCGAGTCTTACGACATGTTCGCTGTGAGCGGAATACTTTTCAACCACGAAAGCTGCCGTAGGGGCAAGGAGTTTGTGACGCGTAAAATTTCCGACGGCGTCGCGCGCATCAAACTGGGAATGCAAAGCGAATTGCTCATGGGCAATCTCGACGCGCAACGCGATTGGGGATTCGCCGGCGACTACGTTCGCGCAATGTGGCTGATGCTGCAGCAAGATCACGCCGACGATTACGTGATCGCAACCGGCCGTACGCATAGCGTGCGCGAGTTCTGCCGCATCGCCTTCGAGTCTGCCGGCCTCGGATCGTACGAGCAATACGTGCGCACGGATCCGCGTTTCATGCGGCCCGCAGAAGTCGATCTGCTCATCGGCGATCCCTCCAAAGCCAAGCGCGTGCTCGGCTGGACGCCGGAAGTCTCGTTCGAAGAGTTGGTCGAGATGATGGTCAAGGCCGATATCGATCGACTCCGTCCGCTCGCCGGCCCCTCGACTGCGCTCAAGACGGGCTCCTGAGCGGTTTGCGCGCGCTCGTTACCGGCGCCGGCGGGTTCGTAGGACGGTTCCTATGCGCGCGTCTGGAAAGTGACGGCGCGCAAGTATTTGCTGCCGGCGGACCGCACGACGTCGAAACGCACGTGGCTATCGACGTGCTCGATGTCGATTCGCTGCACGCGGCTTTCGATATCTCGCAGCCCGACGTCGTGTTTCACCTCGCGGCGCAAGCGTTCGTTCCGCGTGCGATTGAAGCGCCGCAAGAAACGTACGCCATCAACACAATCGGTACGGCAAACGTGCTCGCGGCACTCCGTGCGCATCGCGATCGCACCAAGCGCGACGTACGTTTGCTTTTCGTAAGTTCCGCCGAAGTTTACGGCGCGCAGCCGCCCGAGCGCATGCCGCTGGCGGAATCGTGTGCGCCGAACCCGTCCAATCCGTACGCCGCCAGTAAGGCCGCTGCCGAAGCGCTCGTGCTCGGAGAAGCGCACGCGTACAGCGTCAACGCGGTTATTACGCGCGCGTTCAATCATATCGGACCCGGCCAGAACGAGCGGTTCGTGGTACCGGCGTTCGCGGCGCAACTCGCGCACATTGCCGGCGGTGCGCAGCCGGTGCTGCTTGTCGGCAATCTGGAACCGCGGCGCGATTTCCTGGACGTGCGCGACGTCGTCGACGCGTACGTTGCGCTCGCGAAAAGCGGGCAAAGCGGTGAAATATACAACGTTTGCAGCGGCAGCGCGATCAGCATCCGTGAAATACTGGGTGAGTTGATTCGCATCGCGGGCATCCCGGTAGAGGTGCGCGAGGACCCTGCGCGCATG
Source organism: Vulcanimicrobiaceae bacterium (assembly GCA_035694945.1). Taxonomy (GTDB): domain Bacteria; phylum Vulcanimicrobiota; class Vulcanimicrobiia; order Vulcanimicrobiales; family Vulcanimicrobiaceae; genus DATGJX01. The sequence continues at coordinate 9,158 of DASSEZ010000079.1, read as the reverse complement.
CGTCCGGTCGACGTACCGTTGCTGTATGGAAGCAACGAGAAACTGCGTGCCGCGACGGGGTGGTCACCGCGGGTTGCGCTGCGGCGCACGCTGCAGGACGTTTACAGCGGGTTCGACAAGCTGCGCGCGTGACCGATCCGAGAAGCGACGAACTCCAAGCGCTGGTATTCAAAAACCGCGGCGCACTGCTTTCCATTCCCGCGCTCATGCTCGCGGCGTTCGGCAAACCGAGCGCGTTCAGCGTGACGATCGGGCTGCCCATTGCGATCGCGGGCGAACTGCTGCGCTGCTGGGCGGTGGGATTTTCCGGCGTTACCACGCGCGAGGATCACGTCATCGCGCCCGAACTGGTGACCGCCGGGCCGTACGCTTACGTGCGCAATCCGCTGTACGTCGGCAATTTCATCACGGCAGCGGGTTTTGCCGTCGCATTCACCGGCGGCAACTCGCTGGGCAAGAAGATTGGGTTGATTGCGGCATCGTTGGGAACGATGGCAGCGGTGTACAGCATTATCGTTCCGCACGAAGAGCAGTATCTGCGATCGCAGTTCGGCGAGCCGTATGAACGCTATTGCGCGTCGGTTCCACAAATCGTGCCGGCACTGCCCCTTCGACAGGCTCAGGATGACGAGGCGGGCGATCAGCGCGGCGAATGGAAGCCGGACGTGATCGCGCAAGCCGAAAAAAACACGTTTCTCACCTTCGGCGCGATGCTCGCCGTGCTCGCGCTCAAGGCACTCAAGGCGTAACGCATGTCGCCGCGTGCGCGGCTCGTCACGGCGCTCGTCATCGTCGCACTGGTTGCGGCGCTCGAGTTTTGGGGAGCCCTGCGCGCGAATTCATTGGCGCTGCTCACCGATGCGGTGCACGTTTGTATGGACGTGTTCGCGCTGGCTGTTGCGCTGTTCGCGCTGCTCGGTTCGCAGCGTCCGGCCACGCTGCGCAAAACGTTCGGGTACGGACGTCTCGAAATTTTGGCCGCCGTGCTCAACGGCACTGTGCTGCTCACGGCAACCGCCTTTATCGGGTATGAAGCCGTGCATCGCTTTTTTGTGCCGCAAACGCCGCACGGCGAGATCATGAGCATCGTCGCGGGCGTCGGCTTGCTGGCGAACGGCGGCGTCGGTTTGCTGCTGGTGCGCCATAGCGAAGAGAACTTGAACCTGCGCGCCGCGCTCTTTCACGTTGCGGGCGATGCGCTCGGAGCGCTTGCAGTCATCGTGGGCGGCGCGGCGATTGCCGCCACCGGCGCGTCGTGGATCGATCCCGCGCTCTCGTTGTTCGTCGCGGCGATCATCGTCGCGGGCGTCGTGCGCGTCCTGCGCGACGCAACCGACGTACTGCTGGAAGGCGTGCCGCGCGGGCTGCACGTTTCCGACGTGCGCGATGCGATGGCGCGCGTTGACGGCATTCAAGCGGTGCACGATCTGCACGTGTGGACGATCGGCACCGGTTCGCTCGCGCTCTCGGCGCATATTCTCGTAAACGACCGCCGCGTGAGCGAAGCGAGCATCATCATGCGGCAACTCGATGCGCTGGTTCGCGAACGCTTCGGTATCGCGCACGTCACGCTGCAGTTCGAATGCGAAAACTGCCAGGACGACGACCGGATCGTTTGCACGCAAGCGCCGTCCGAACGCTTGCCGAGCGCCGGGCCGCGCCACTAAGCGCTCGACATTAGTAGCATGAGGGACGCCTAAAGGGCCTTACCGAATCGAGCGAGGGCTATGATTTCGCGTAATTCCAAGGCCGTGGTCCTGTCCGCGGCTCGCACGCCCTTCGGCCGCCTCGGCGGAACGCTCGCGCCCCTGGAGGCGACTACCCTCGGTGCAGCGGCTGTGGTCGCCGCCATCGCGCGCGCCGGCATCGACGCCGCCGAACTGGAGCACATCGTGATGGGCCAGGTGCTGCAAGCCGGCGCGGGCCAGAATCCCGCGCGCCAAGTCGGCTTCAAGAGCGGGCTTGCGAAAACGGTGACGGCGGAAACCATCAACAAAGTGTGCGCTTCGGGAATGCTCGCCGTCGTCAACGCGGCGCGTCTACTGAACGACGGCAGCAATGATTTGGTGGTTGCTGGCGGCATGGAATCCATGTCCAACGCTCCGTACATTTTGAAGGAAGCACGCAGCGGCTATCGTTTCGGCGATGGGCGGCTGATCGATGCGATGATCCACGACGGTCTGTGGGATTACTACTTCCCGATGACGATGGCCGCGCAAGGTTCGAAGGTCGCCGGCGAACTCAAACTTTCGCGCGAAGAACAAGATCGTTTTGCGTACGAAAGCCACCGCCGGACGACCGAAGCGCAGAACAGCGGTAAACTCGCGAATGAAATCGTGCCGGTGCGCGTCGCGAGCAAGGCGAAGGGCAAGATCGTCGTCGACAAACTTCCCGAGCCCGCGCGTGCGCGCGTTCCGGTTGCCGCCGGTTCTTCCGGCAGTGCAGCGGACGACGTTTGGGCGCACGAACCGTCCGCCGAATTCACGTTGAATTATGCGCAGTGGGCGCCGTTCGTCACGGGCGACGTTCCGCACGCCACGCTCGATCGCGACGAAGCGGTTCGCGCCGACGCGAGTTTGGAAGCAATGGCGAAACTCAAACCGCTCGAGAAAAACGGGACGGTTACCGCCGGCAACGCGCCCGGAGTGAACGACGGCGCGGCAGCGCTCGTGCTCTCGAGTGAAGCCTACGCGTCCTCGCACGGCTATCAACCGATCGCGCACATTCTCGATCATGCGACCGTCGGATGGGATTCGCCGTATATCGCGCTCACGCCGGCAATGGCGGTGCACAAACTGCTTGCGAAGACGGGCCTGAGCAAAGATCAGATCGATGTGTGGGAGATCAACGAAGCTTTCGCTTCCGTTGCGATCACGTCAGCACGTAAGATCGGTTTGGACCCCGAGCAGATCAACAAGTACGGCGGCGCCGTTGCGATGGGACATCCGATCGGAGCCTCGGGCGCGCGCCTCGTCGGCACGGTGATCAATCAGCTCCGTGCGCGTGGCGGCGGCCTCGGTATCGCGGCGATCTGCAGCGGCGGCGGCCAGGGCGACGCAGTCCTGATCAAAGTAGATTAGGCTTGCAAATCGCGGTTGTGGGCGCCGGGCAAATGGGCTCCGGCATAGCTCAAGTTGCGGCGATGCACCACCATTCGGTGGTGCTCGTCGATCGCGACGAAGCCAGCGTGAATCGCGGCACGATGCTCACGCATATTCGGCCCGAGATCGCCATTAAGGATTTTGAGGTGGACGTCGCCATCGAAGCGGCGACGGAGAATCTCGAACTCAAAACGGAACTTTTTCGCGCGCTCGATCAGTCTACTCCGCCGGAAGCGATTCTTGCTGTACGAAGGGTTCAGCGATCCGAAGTACCGTCCGTGCCCGCTGCTCAAGCAATACGTGGCCGCCGGGTGGTATGGCCGCAAATCCGGTCGGGGATTCTACAGCTATGAGTGATGCGGTCGCGACGCCGGGCGCGGCGTTCGAGTTGACCGACGAGCAGCGGCAGATCGGCGAACTCGCTGCCGAGATCGCGCAGCGTGAGATCGCGCCGCACATCGCGCAATGGGATCGCGAACACCATTTCCCGCGCGACCTCTATACGAAGCTGACGGCGGCCGGGTTGATGGGCTTGCTCATTCCCGAAGAGTACGGCGGCGCCGGCGCCGATTACGTGTCGTACGCGCGAGCGATTGAGGAACTGGCGCGTGTCGATGCGGGCAGCGCGGTGACGGTTTCCGTACACTCGATGATCTGCATGGCCATTCTCAAACTCGGCAGCGAGGCGCAGAAGCGCGCGTATCTTCCCAAACTCGCGCAGGAAGACACCATCGCGGGGTTTGCGCTGACCGAACCGGATGCCGGTTCAGATGCTGCGAACATCCGCGGCACCGCAAAACGCGTGCCGGGCGGATACGTACTGAACGGACGCAAGCAATGGTGCACCAACGGCAGTTACTCGACCGTCGTGATGGGCATGTTCCGCACCGGCGGACCGGGACCCAAAGGCGTGAGCGCCTTTTTGATCGACAACGATCTTCCGGGCGTTGCGGTTGAACGAGTTACCGAAAAACTCGGCATCCACACGAGCAACACGTGTGACGTTGCGTTCGACAACGTCACGGTGCCGGAATCGGCGCTCATCGGTGAAGAAGGCAGCGGTTTCAGCAACGCGATGGCTGCGCTTACCGGCGGACGCATCGGTATCGCATCGCAAGCGTGCGGTATTCTCGCGGCATGTTTGGACGCGTCCGTGAAATTCGCACAGGAACGCGTAGCGTTTGGCAAACCCATCGGGGCGTTCGAAGGCATCTCGTTCAAAATCGCGCAGATGGCAACGGACTTGGACGCCGCACGGCTGCTCACATACCGTGCCGCAGCGCTCTACGACGCCGGAAAACCGTTTGCGATTGAAGCCAGCAAAGCGAAGTTCTTTGCCTCGACCGCTGCACGCAAGCATGCCGCCGAAGCGCTGCAAATTCACGGCGGATACGGTTACACGACAGAGTTTCCCGTCGAACGGTATTACCGCGACGCGAAAATCACGGAGATCTACGAAGGCACGTCGGAGATCCAGCAGTTGATCATCTCCCGTGCGTATTTAGGAAAACTCTAGATAAAGGACAAGTTGAACTAAAGTGAACCTGATGGAACATCAGGGGAAGGAACTGTTCCGGCGCGCCGGCATTCCCGTTCCCCGCAGCCAGCACGTAACCACTGCCGATGAAGCCGCGAGTTTCGTCGGTGCAAACCCCGGCAATTGGGTCGTCAAGGCGCAAGTGCTCATGGGCGGCCGCGGCAAAGCCGGCAAGATCAAATTCGCGAAAAACGCGGACGAAGCCAAAGCGGTCGCGACCGACATTATGTCGAGCCCGATGCCGCCCAACCGGCAGAACCCCAACGGCGAGCCGATCAACTCGCTGCTGATCGAAGAAACGCTGGCGGTCGCGAAAGAAGCGTACGCGGCTATCGCCATCGATCGCGCGACGAAAAAGCCGGTCATCATGGTGAGTGCGTTCGGCGGAATGGATATCGAGGAAGTCGCCGACAACCACCCGGACTCCATCGCGAAAGCATTTGTCGACGTTTCCGGCGGGTACTGGCCGTTCATCGGACGCGACCTCGCGTTCAAAGCGAATCTCGACAAAGGCTATCATCGCGCGCTGCCTGCAGTTCTCGCCGGTTTGTATGATCTGTTCTTCCGGTATGGCGCGAAGCTCGTTGAGATCAACCCGCTCGTCCTGACCGAAGACGGACGCGTGATCGCCGCCGATGCGAAAGTCGAACTCGACGACGACGCGATCTTCAAAAATCCGGAATTCAAGCAATGGCAAACCACGCTGCCGATGGACGAAGACGAGACGCTGGCGACGAAAGCGGGCCTGGGTATCCGCAACTTCCGCCGCTTCGATGGCACCGTCGGCACCATGGCCAACGGCGCGGGCCTGGCAATGGGCACGATGGACGCGGTAAAAAATGCCGGAGGTTCGTTCGCGAATTTTCTCGACGTCGGTGGCGGCGCCGACGCGGAACGCGTGCGCAATTGCTACGAACTGGTGATGAACCACACCGGCGCGAAGGCGTTCTTCATCAACATTTTCGGCGGCATCACGCGTTGCGATGAAGTTGCCAAAGGCATCGTCGAGGCGCTGCGCACGACCAGTTCGCGCAAAGTGCCGCTCGTGATTCGCCTTACCGGTACGAACGAAGACGAAGGACGGCGTATTCTCGCCGAGGCGGGCATGAAGCCCGTGCAAACCATGGACGAAGGCGCGGCCGAAGCCGTGAAAATGGCGGGAGCGTGATCATCATGGTGAGCTCGTCGAACCATTTAGGGGAAGTTGAATGAGTATTTTCTTGGACAAGAACAGCAAAGTGATCGTGCAAGGCATCACGGGCGGTGAAGGTTCCTATCACACCGGACGCATGCTGGATTACGGTACCAACATCGTCGGCGGCGTAACGCCGGGCAAAGGCGGCCAAAAATCCGCGCACGGCTTGCCGGTGTTCAACACCGTGCAGGAAGCGGTCGATGCGACGGGTGCAACGCACACGTGCATCTTCGTTCCGCCGCCGTTTGCCGCGGACGCATTATTCGAAGCGCATGCAGCCGGCATTACGTTTGCTGTGTGCATCACCGAAGGCGTTCCGGTGCACGACGTTCTCAAAGTGGTTGCCGCAACGCCGGGCATGCGGATCATTGGGCCGAATTGCCCGGGACTTATTTCACCGGGCAAATCGTCGATCGGCATCATGCCCGGCCACGTTTTCAAAGAAGGCAACGTCGGCGTGATTTCGCGCTCGGGAACGCTTACGTACGAAGTCGTCGATTTGCTCACGCGCGCCGGTTTCGGCCAATCGACCGCAGTGGGAATCGGCGGCGATCCGATCATCGGCACCACGTTCGTCGATTGCTTGCGCGAGTTCAAAAACGATTCGCAGACCGAAGCGCTCGTGCTGTGCGGCGAAATCGGCGGATCCGATGAGGAAGACGCGGCGGCTTTCATTAAAAAGCACATGCCGAATGTGCCGATCATCGCCTTCATCGGCGGCCGGAACGCACCGCCGGGCAAATCGCTCGGCCACGCAGGGGCGATCATCTCCGGTAAATTCGGCACGCCGCAAAGCAAAATCGACGCGTTTGAAGCGGCGGGCGTGCCGGTCGCGGACCGGCCGTCGCAAATTCCGGGTCTGCTGGCCGAACGGATGCCCGCGAAAGTGTGAGGCACGGCCGGGCGGCCGAGGTATCGAGGCCATAAACAAAAGGGGCGTCGCACAAGCGGCGCCTTCTTTTCTTGCCCGGAGGTCTAGGGCTCTCAGGTCGCTCCCAGAGGATTAAGAATGTGTGAAAAGAACCAACCGCCTAAGCCGCGGGGGAGCGACTTATGTCGGTATGCCCCTACGGCGATTACACACAGGTCTAACTCCAACAGGAGGAACCATGCCAAAACTCAGACTCAGGCATGCGTTCGTGGCCGTGCTGATTATGCTGGCGATGCTTGCCCAGGGAACATGGGCACTGGCGGGCACCACCGGCACTCTCACGGGTACGCTGACGGACACCTCGACGGGTAAACCGGTTGCGGATGCAAAGATCTCCGTAACTTCGCCGTCGCAGAACTCAGCGACCACGACCGATGCTGGAGGGCATTTTACATTCATTGCGCTGATGCCGGATACATATACGGTGTCGATGAGCAAGGATGGATATGCTCCGCAGTCTATCGCGGGCGTGACGATCTTCGCAGATCAATCATTCACGCTCAGCATGACGACGCACCCCGAGCTCAAAACGATTGCCGTTGCGCATTCGCGAGCCGCCGGTAACCTCGTCAAACCGGGTACGACGTCGGACGTCTATTCGGTCAACGCCGCAACGCAGCAGGTTGTATCCGGCAGCGGCGGCGGTTTCAACTTGAACAGCGCATACTCGGGCATCTATTCGCAGCCTGGTGTTACGTCGTATATCGGCAACGCCGGCTGGGGCCAGGTGTTCTACATTCGCGGTTCGTCGTATAGCCAAATCGGCTACGAGTTCGACGGCGTTCCGCTCAACCGCGCGTTCGACAACTATCAGGGCAACTCGCTCTCGAATCTCGGACAGCAAGAGCTGCAGGTGTACACCGGCGGTTCACCGTCCGGTGCTTCGTCGGCGACGCTCGGCGGCTTCATCAACCAAGTCATCAAGACCGGTACGTATCCGGGCTACGGTGCGCTCAAAGGCGGCATCGGCGCTCCGGGCTTCTACCATGCCTTGACGGCTGAAGCCGGTGGCGCGAGCCCGAACCGCAGCTTCTCGTACTACGTCGGTCTGATGGGCTTCAATCAGAGCTATCCGAACCTGACGTGGAACAACGGAGCGAACCTGAGCACCAACGGTCTCGACTCAACGGGCTTGCAAGCCCCGAGCGAGAGCGCGACGCTGTATGGCGCGCTGCTCGGCTTCTACGGCAATGCACCGGATGGCGGTGGGTATCCGTTCCAGTGGGGCAACGGTCCGTGGCCGGCTTGCCAAAACGAACTGACCACGCCGGGTAGCGGCGGTTACCCCGTTGGCTCCAACGCGGCGAATCCGGGTCCGTTCAACGGCGCCTGCCTCGGTTATGGCCCGTACGGCAACAGCTTCCTTGCAATGCAGCAGGAACGCGACAATGTCATCAACTTCCACTTCGCGATCCCGCACAAGTTCGACAGCGGTCGCGACGATCTGCAACTGCTCTGGGATAACGCCATGCAGTACCAGACGTACGGCAACAGCTTGAACGACGTGGGCGGCATCAACTGGATCGGCGGCTACATGCAGCCGTATGCTGGCGACGCGAGCGCACCCTGGGCGGGGACGAGCGGCGCCGGTTTCTGCGGATACGAGAACGACTGGGGTGTCGGCTGCTCGTCGAGCAGCGTGAGCCCGGTTCCGTACGAAGATTCGTACATCTTCGCACCGGGAACGCAGTTCGGACAACCGGCCGCTAACGCAACGGTGGTTCCGTACTACTTCCCGAACTCGCCGACGAACCGCTCGCTGAACGATTTCCGTTTGGGCAATCTGGACAGCGCGATTTCGCCGAGCCTGCGTGACGGCACGTTCAACGACGTGTCGATCATCAAGGCGCAGTACACGAAGAACCTCGGAAGCAACGCTTACGCTCGTCTCTTCGGGTACACGTTCTACTCCGACTGGCTGATCAGCAGCCCTGCCGGTACGCCGGACTGCTACCTGATCGGTTTGCTGCCCGCCACCGACGGGCAGTGTACTCCGGACTACGAGCTTGCCACGCACACGCGCGGCGCGGAGTTCCAGTTCGTCGACCAACTCAACCCGCAGAACCTTCTGCGTTTTACGGCCAACTACACGACGGCCGGTGTGACGCGCTGGAACAACGGCTCGTGGCTCTCGAACTACTCGAGCAGCCGTGAAGTCGTGACCAACCTCACTAATGGTAATCCGAGCAATCCGATGTGCTTTGATTATCGGCTGACGATCTCGAACCCCAACTACGATCCGACGCAGCCGACATCGCCGACGAACCCGAAGACCATTCCCAATCCGAATGCCGGAGGTCAGGGCTCGTGCTTCTCAACCACGACAGCGGGGCTCTATAGCCCGGGTGCGGGTGGTCCACTGCGTGGCACACCTGAGGACCCCTGCGGTGCCGG
>DASSEZ010000078.1:0-5386 GCA_035694945.1 Vulcanimicrobiaceae bacterium | reverse complement strand
TCACCGAGCTCAACGATCCGGACGATCAGCGCGTGCGCTTCGAAGCGCAGATCACCGAGCGCGCGAAGGGTGATGAAGAGATTCCCGAACCGGATTGGGATTTCGTGCGCGCGCTCGAGTACGGCATGCCGCCGACGGCGGGCATCGGCATCGGCGTGGACCGGCTCATCATGTTGCTCACAAACAATGAAAGTATCCGCGACGTGATCCTCTTCCCGCTGCAGCGGCAGCACGGATAGAACCATGCAGCAACTGCAATGCGCTCACGAGCCCTGCACGTGCCCGATCGAGCCGGGAGAACAGTATTGCAGTCATGCCTGTGAAGAGGATGGAACGCGCGGCGATCTGAGTGGCCCACACGGCCCATGCCGCTGCCGTCACTCCGCCTGCGAAGCGCGGTAAATGCCCGTCGCGACTGTTACGCATGTTGAAAAGCATTTCAATGCCGGTGAGGCGGTGCGCGACGTGGTCATCGGCATGGCCGACGGTCTTACCGTACCTTTCGCGCTGGCGGCGGGCATATCGGGGGCCATCGCCGCCTCGCACATCGTCGTAACGGCCGGTATTGCCGAGCTCGCCGCCGGCGGAATTGCGATGGGGGTTGGCGGGTATCTTGCCGCGCGCACGGACGTGGAACACTACCGCACGGAGCACGCGCGCGAGGAGCGCGAGACGCGCGAATTGCCGGACGTCGAACGGCGGGAAGTCGCCGAGATCCTCGAGCGCTACGGTATTTCCGGGGAGACGCGCGACCGCGTCGTGGACGAAGTCTCGCGCGATACGAAGCGCTGGGTCGAATTCATGATGCGGTTCGAGCTCGGCCTTGAAGAACCGGACCCGAAACGCGCGCTGCGCAGCGCGCTCACCATCGGTTTTTCGTACGTGGTGGGCGGGCTGATTCCGCTCGTTCCGTACATGCTCATCCCGGGGACGGGCCGCGCGCTGATCGTGAGCACGATCGTCACACTGTGCGCGCTCTTTGCGTTCGGGTTCGTGAAAGGGCGCCTCACAGGTATTGCGCCGTTTCGCGGCGGATTGCAAACCTTGGTGACCGGCGGGATCGCCGCCGCCGCTGCATTCGGACTCGCGCGTTTGGTTTCATAACGCGCGGCTTTTCTTGCGGAAAGGAACCGGCGTGCGAAAACGGGTGTTCTTTTCTCTGTTGGCGGCGCTGCTCTACGGCGCGCCTTGTGCCGCCTCTGCCGATGCTCCGTCGGCCGGCGTGGATCTCAACCTCGTCGTAGGCCGGCAAAAGCAATCCTCGCAGAACAGCACCGCGCTGCCCACGATTCCGGTGCCGATGTTTTCTCTTCGCGTGCCGCTCAAGCGCTTCGCGATCTTCTCGGAGGGCGTTCCGCCGATCGGCCCGGTCTCATACGGCGACGGAGCCGGCAATACGCAAGCGACGAAGATCAGTTACATGCTCGCAGAGGCGCGCTACCGTCTTCCGGGCGATCGATTCAGCCTCGGCATCGGCACGACGCTGGTGAATCAGGCGACGTTTTACTATCGTCCCTACGCCACGGTGAACGAACAGAGTTCGCGCGTGGCGGGCTTTCGTTTTTCGGCTGCCGCCCGGTTCGAAAACACGCTTCGCGCAACCACGGAACTCCGGGTCGGCCTAAGCCCCTCGATGCACGGTTTGCAATACTCGCACTTCCGGTATCCAATCATGATTTGCCGGCCCTTCACGCTACCGGGCGGGCCTCCGGCCGGCTGCACTGCATTGCGCGGCGTCAACGATCCGGAATTGGCATCGCTGGTCGACGTACGCGCCACCCGCGGCCAGCGCTTCGGAAGATACACGCTCCGGTACGGCATGCGCTACATCAATTATTCCGCCCGGTTCGTAAACGGAGCGCCTGCGGACCGCGAGCGGCTCGTAATGCCGTTCGTCGGACTCGAACTGCCGTTGCGCTAGGGGAACGAACCAGGCTGCCATGTGGCCGCAACCAACCAAAAGTTGCCGGGTTTATGTCTCCGTACATACTTTTCGTAAGTATTGGAGAGATTTTCGTGGACCTGACCAAGACCTATCCCCGCAGCGTGCATGACAAGTGGCTGGGCATCGTGCAGCTGGGCCGCGCGCTCGATAAAGCCAAGGCGAAAGCCTTCGGAAATTTGGGCGAGTACAACTACGACTGTCCCATGGACAAGGGCGTTTTCGAGTTTCTCGGGATCGATGGTGAAGAGTTCTTGGCGAAAGTCAAGAACGCCAGCAGCGATGCCGAGGTCGAATCCTACGCGAAGCAATTCATCGACAAAAAATCGCCCGACGAGATCGAGCGCTGGAACCGCGAATGGGTGACGAGCAACGACTCGAGCGAGTTCTTCCTGAAGCTGCGCGATCGGATAGCGCCGGACCGGACGGACGTGACGAACTGGGCCGACTTGCTGGATCTGGACGAGAAACGTCCGGTTCCGAAGCGCGAGACGGCGGCCGTCTAACGCTGCTCCGCGCCGTCGTCGAATACGACGGCACGAATTTCTGCGGGCTGCAATATCAGCCCGCGGTGCGCACCGTCGCCGCCGAACTCGAAAAACGTCTGCGCGCGCTCTTGCGTGAGGACGTGAAGATTACGGCGGCGGGGCGTACCGACGCCGGCGTGCACGCGACCGGACAAGTCGTCTCGTTTCATACGCAGGCGGCTTTTCCGTTTGAAAAGCTGGGCATCGCGCTCAACAGCGAGCTCCCGAAAGACCTTTCCGTTCGTGACGTGACCGGCGTGCAAACCGGGTTTTCGGCGCGCTTTTCCGCGCTCGAGCGCACGTATGTGTACGCAATGTACGCGCGTCCGGAGCCCTCGCCGCTGCTCGCGCGCTGGGCGTACCACGTGTGGCGGCCGATGGATATGGAACGCTTTTTGCGCGGCGCGGCGCACCTGATCGGCGAGCACGATTTCCGCTCGTTTTGCGGGATGCTGCCCGAACGTGGACCGACCATACGCACCGTGCGCCATTTGAGCGCAACGCGCAGCGGCGATCTGATTCGCGTGGAAATCCGCGCAGACGGGTTTTTGCACCGCATGGTTCGCAACATTGTGGGCACGCTGATGGAATGCGCCGCCGGCAAGCGCGATCCCGATTCGATTCCGCAGATCCTTGCGGCGAAGGACCGTTCCGCGGCCGGCCTTACTGCGCCGCCGCAAGGATTATATTTGGCGGGCGTGCGTTACAAAGACGGTTTCGACTCGTTCAAAGAGCCGCCGGTCACGCTGGCCTGCGTGGAATAATCCACGCGCAAGAACGTCATGTCGTAGGCGTTGCGATCGTCGGCCGCATAGCGCGAGAGCAGTTCTTCGCGATGCGGCCGCGCCGGCGGATCGTAATGCACGTCGCCGTCGACCTCCGCTTCGATGCGCGTAACGTAGGCGGTATCCACGACGCCGGAAAACGCGCGGAAGATCTCCGCGCCGCCGATCACGGCGATCTCCGGTGCAAGCGCGGCCAAATCCAGTGCCTCGCGAACGCTGTGCGCGACATCCACGCCCGGCGATTGGAACTGCGGATCGCGGGTGAGAACGATGTTCTGCCGGCGCACGAGCGGCTTGCCGATACCGGCGTACGTTTTGCGTCCCATTACGACCGGTTTGTCGATCGTCAAACGGCGGAAGTGCTTCAGATCCTCCGGCAGATGCCACGGCAGCGCGCCGCCCCGTCCCATCACGCCGCGCCTGTCGTGCGCGACTACGAAGATGATGCGCGGACGCACCCGTTAAACCGCGACTTCCGCTCGAATCGGCGGGTGCGCTTCGTATCCGGCAAAGACGATGTCGTCGAAGCGGTAATCGAACAACGAGTGCGGACGGCGTTTGAAGATGAGCGCGGGAAGCGGTTTCGGATCGCGCGAGAGTTGCAAGCGCGCCTGTTCCAAGTGATTGTTGTACAAGTGGCAATCGCCGCCGGTCCAGATGAACTCGCCCGGCTCCAGGCAGCATTGGTGCGCGACCATATGCGTGAGCAGCGCGTACGATGCGATGTTGAATGGCACGCCTAGAAACGCATCGGCGCTGCGCTGATAGAGCTGGCACGAGAGCCGCCCGTTCGCCACGTAGAACTGAAATAGCACGTGGCACGGCGCAAGCGCCATCTTATCGAGTTCGCCCACGTTCCACGCGCTGACGATCAAGCGGCGCGAATCGGGATTGCGCTTGATCTCGTCGACCACGTTCCCGAGCTGATCGATGACGCTGCCGTCGGTAGCCGGCCACGAACGCCATTGTTTGCCGTAGATCGGGCCGAGTTCACCGTTTTCGTCGGCCCACTCGTCCCAGATCGTCACGCCGTGTTCGTTCAAATACTTCACGTTCGTGTCGCCGTGCAAAAACCACAACAACTCGTGCACGATCGATTTCGTGTGCAGCCTTTTCGTGGTTACGAGCGGGAAGCCGTCGTGGAGATTGAAGCGCATCTGATAGCCGAACACGCTGCGCGTGCCGGTTCCGGTGCGGTCGCCCTTTTCGGCGCCGTGCTCCATGATGTGCCGGAGGAAATCTAAATACTGCTGCACGGGGTACGATCTTCGGTGCCGCCGCCGTCCGGCCCCACCCTAGTATCCGACGCGCTCGAATAGGCCGAGAAGTGCGATGCGGTCGGTGCGGGTCATTGAAGATAGCGCTTCGCCGGCGATGCGCTCGACATCGTCCATCGCTTCATCGAGTTTTGCGCGACCCGCGTCCGTGATGGCGACGTAGCTCGCGCGCGCGTCGCGCTCGTGCGGCGAGCGCTCCACGAGACCAATCTTGGCCAGCGGGATCAGCGCACGCGTGACGCCCGAGGGCGTGAGCATCAGCCGCGCGGCGAGGTCCACGGGCCGAAGACGCCCGCCGACCACGGCGTCCAGCTCGGCGAGGATAATGAAATCGGTGTAGCCGATACCGGGCAGCGAGGGCTCGATGCGCTTGCGCAGGAAGGCGTCGATGCGCGAGAGACCCAAGGCCAGGGCGGCGTTTTCAGGAAGCATGGACCGCAGTATAGTTGATTAATCAAATACTTGTCAACTATATTCCTGCGTAAAAGTGCTTGACCGCTAGGGATATTTCCCTTATGATGTGCCGGTTATGCGGACCTACCAACAGAAGACCGCCGAGACGAAGCACGACTGGTACATCGTCGACGCGACGGGGCAGCGCCTCGGAACGCTCGCCGTGCGCATCGCGCGCGCGCTCTCGGGCAAGCACAAAGCCACCTGGACCCCGCACATTGACGACGGCGACCATGTCGTTGTAATCAATGCGGACAAGATCGAGCTGGGCGGCAAGAAGTGGGACAACAAAGTCTATTACCGGCACAGCGGATTTCCCGGCGGACTCAAAATCGAGACCGCGCGGCAAGTCAAGGACAAGCACCCGGAGCGCCTCATCGAGCGCGCCGTGCGCGGCATGCT
>DASSEZ010000077.1:0-6736 GCA_035694945.1 Vulcanimicrobiaceae bacterium | reverse complement strand
GGCGACACCGATACGGATCCGAATCGCGAGGATCAGCGCTCGGCCCATCACGCCGAGTCCGACGAACACGTGTAGCTTGCGCTAAAACCGCAAGCCGAACCCGACGCCGGCGTAGTGCGAGATCGCTACGCCGGTAACGGTGCGTCCAAGCTCTGCGTCGACTTCGATGCGCGGCGAGATGAGGTACTGCACGCCGCCGTCCACCCCGAACATCGAACCGCCGTCAGGACGCAAGCGTGTCGAACCGTAGCCTTCCAAGTAGAGCTGCGTGCGATCGTTCAATAGTGTGGTCACGACGGCCGATGGCAGAAACGCTGTCGTGCGTGCTGTGTGTCCGTCGAGCGCTTGCGCCGCGGAATTTGCAACTCCCAACGTCGTGCCGAATCCCGTTCCCGGCGTGAGCGGCCCGCTGTAATCGACGTTCACCTGCTCGGACGTTGCGCCCGACGTAAACTGCGCGGAGCCGGTCGGCAGCGTGTAGATCGCGTCGACCGCATATGCGTGCTGCGCGTCGTGCGCGAACTCATACTTCAAACCCAGGCCCGAATCGAATTTGCCGTTGGGGCCGACGATGTCCAGCTCGAAGCCCGGAGCGGCGCCGAAGCGCAGAAAGCCCTGCGGATAGATCGCCATCGCTTGCCCGCCCGACTGGTTGGCGTAGCCGGCCTCAACGACCGTTTCGCGCGGCTTTACCGCGCACGGGCTAAAGCCGATCGTCGGCCGGTTGAGCGCGCTCAACAGCGCCGTGTGCGCGCTCCCGCACGGGTCGGCGGCGGACGGGTCCGGCGACGCGGCCGGCGTCGGCGAAGGCGCCGTGGTCATGGCTGCCGCGAAAATGAGAACCATTCCGAAATTCACAGGCAAAATTATTGGCGCTCGGCAGGGTCAATCCTTGGCCTGGCACAATCAAGCCGGGTTGTACATGCGCTCACAGTGCTTCGCACTCGTGGCGCCTTTCTTTAAAAGAGGTAAACCCCCACCCGTGAAGATCGTGGTGACCGTAAAATTGGTCCCGGATACCAATGCGGCGAAACGCATCGATCCGGCGACGAAGCGCCTCGTCCGCACCGGCCTTGAAACGGTGCTCAACCCGTTCGACGAGTACGCCATTGAAGCCGCGCTGCAGCTCAAAGAGAAGCTCGGCGGCGACACCACCGTGACCGTGTTCACCATGGCGCCGGAAACCGGAAAAGAGACGATCCGCAAAGCGCTCGCTATGGGTGCCGACGATGCCGTGATGCTCAGCGATGCGGGCCTGGAAGGCAGCGACGTATGGGCCACCTCGTACGCAATGGCGCAAGCGCTCAAAAAAACGGGCTTCGATCTGCTCATCGCGGGCGGACTTGCCGACGACGGCAACACCGGCGGCGTGCCGGGCGCGCTCGCGGAGTACCTGGGCGTTCCCGCGCTGACCAACGTGCGTAAAATTGAAGAAGCGGGCGACGGCAAAATCCGCGCGCAGCGCGAGACGGATAGCGGCTATCAAGTCGTGAGCGGCCCGCTGCCTTCAGTGATTACGGTAACGATGGCGGTCGGCGAACCGCGCTATGCCTCGCTCAAAGGCATCATGGGTGCCAAGAAAAAGACCATCGCGACGCTCACGCTCGCAGATCTGGGTTTGGACCGCGCGGTCGGCACCGACGGCGCGAAGACGGAAGTGCTGGAAATCTCCGCACCCAAACCGCGCGAAAAAGCGCGCGTCGTAGAAGCCGCCGACGGCGCTGCAGGCGCGCAAGCCATCTTTGATTTCCTCCGCGAGAAGAAGCTCATCTAAATGCAAAACGTCATCGTTTTCGTCGAACACAAATCCGGACAAACGCGCAAAGTCACGTTCGAACTGGCCACGCAAGCGCGCAAACTCGCCGACACGCTCGGCGGAAAAGCGTACGCGGTCGTGCTCGGAAACGGCGCTGCGGCGCTCGCGGAGCAGCTCACGAAGTATCCGCTCGACACCATCTACACGGCGGAAGACGCCGATGTCGACAAATACTTCCTGGATCCCATCGTGGATTATTTGGAAGCTGTTGCAAAGACCGCGGGACCGTCGCTCGTGCTCGTGCCCAACACGATGCTCGGACGCGACGTCGCCGGACGGCTGGCCGCGCGTTTGCAAGCGGGTCTCACATCCGACGTTACGGACTTCACCATCGAAGGCGGCAAAGTCGTGAGCGTTGCGCCGAAGTTGCAAGGATCCACGATCACCGGCTGCGCCTTCAAAAACACCGAGTACGGCGTTGCGACGGTTCGTCCGAATGCGTTCGACGCGCAAGCGGGCAGCGGCGGCGCGCAGATCAGCGCGCTCGAGAAACCGGCCGGCAAAACGTACGCGCTGGTCATTGAAAACGAAGTCGAGGAAGCTTCCGGCGAGATGGGCCTGGAAGAAGCGCCTGTCGTCATCAGCGGCGGCCGCGGCCTGGGCGGTCCGGATCCGTTCACCACATTACTCAAACCGCTCGCGGATGCGCTCGGCGGCGCAGTCGGCGCCTCGCGCGCTGCAGCCGATGCCGGCTGGGTTCCGTACAGCTTACAAATCGGGCAAACGGGCAAAATCGTTAGCCCGCAGCTCTACATCGCGGCCGGCATCTCCGGCGCCATTCAGCACAAAGTCGGCATGCAGACCGCCGGCACGATCGTCGCTATCAACCGCGACGCCACGGTGCCGATCGGCGAGTTTGCGGATCTGCTGGTGGTCGGCGACTTGTTCCAAATCGTGCCGGAACTTACCAAAATGGTCGAAGGCGCGAAAGCCCACGCGTGACACTTGGCGCCCTCCAGGCGTTATATGCCTAGCAATCCTGTAAGGACGAAGATCTTGAAACGTATCCTTTTGGCCGCCTCGTTTCTCGCGGCAGTTTGCGGCGTAGCCGTTCTCTCGCCGGCGCCCGCGAGCGCCGGATTATTCGGCGGAAAAGCTGCGCCGAGTCCGACGCCGTCGGCCTCGCCCGCTCCGCTTCCGACCGCAACGCCCGAACCGCCGAACATCGCGATTCCGCGCTTGGAAGCCAAGCTCAAAGCGAATCCGAACGATCGGCAAGCGATGACCGAACTGGCGGGTCAATTCTTGGGGATCGGCCATCCGGAAGCGGCGCTGCCACTCACGCAGCGCTTGCTGCAACTGGGCACCAAGACGGCGCAAGTGTACTTCCTCGACGCATCGGCGCAGCAAGCCGCGAACAACGTTCCGGCCGCGATCAGCGACTTGGAGAACGCCTCGAACCTGGAACCCACGAATCTCTCGGTGCTGGGATCGCTGGCCGATCTCTACGTGAAGACGAACCGTTTGCAAGACGCCGAGCGTATCGCAAACCGCGCGGTGACGTTTAACAAAACGGAGCCGCAAGCGTTCGTCGTGCTGGGCATGGTCTACGCCGCCGAGCAGAAGTGGGACGATGCGCGCAAACAGTTCGAACAAGCCTACACGCTCGATCCGAAGAACGTCTCGCCCCTGATGCAAGAAGCGCAAACCTGGGTCGCGCAAAACACGATTCCGAACGCGCTCAGCACGATCGATCGCGCCATCGCGGCGGATCCGAAGAACGTGCAAGTACTGGTGTTCCGCGCGGATCTCTATGCGAAGCAGCGCGATTACACGAAGGCTGCGTCGGCGTTCGATGATGCCGTTGCGGCCTCGACCAACGATGCCGAGAAGGCGTCGGTGCTGGTGCGCAAAGCCATGATGTATGCCGATGCCAACCAGAAGGCCCAAGCGCAAGGCGTCTTCGATGCCGCGATCAAGCAATTCCCGACCATCTCGTCGCTGCATACCGCGTACGGCGAGTACTACGTCGCACAGCGCGATACGCGCCGCGCGGAACAGCAGTTCCAGATGGCGATCGCCGGCGACAAGAACGACGTGAGCGCGCTCTTCGACATGGCGCAGCTCAAGCAGTCCGAAGGACGCACGAGCGATGCCGCCGGCTACCTCAAGCAGCTCAGCGACGTCGCACCGAGCGCGCAAAGCTTTGCGATGCTGGGTCAGGCGTACGTCTCGCTGCACGACTACAAGCGCGCCAAAGACGCGTGCGCCAAGTCGTTCCAGATCAACGCCTCGCCGGACACGCTCGGCTGCATCGCCGGTTCGGATTACGATCTCAAGAACTACAAGGAAGCCGCGCAGATCTTCGACGTGCTCTACACGCAGGTCCGGGGATACATGGATCGCAATCCGCAGCTGTTGTACATGGCGGGTGATTCGTACACCAAGACCAAGCAGAAGACGAAGGCGGTCGATTCGTATAAGCGCCTCTTGAAACTGCTCAAGCCCGGCACGAAGGTCTATAAGCAGATTCAAAGCCAAATTGCGGATCTCTCCAAGCCTGCGAGTAAATCGAAGCACGGCTAACCATGCTCGTCGTCTATGACGAGATCTACGGCGACCACTTGCGCGGGATTCCTCATCCGGAATCACCCGGCCGCGTCGAGGTGGTCGCCGCTTTTTTAGCCGCACGCGGCCTGCTTTCGAATCGAATCGCCGCCCGTGACGCAAGCGCCGAAGAGATCGCACGCGTGCACGATCCGGCGTACGTCAATCTCGTGCACCGCGAAGTCGAACGGCTGCGCGGACGCGCGGGATATTTGTCTACGGGGGACACCATCGTGGACGGCGGCTCGTTCGATGTCGCGCGGCGGGCGGCGGGCGGCGCAATCGTCGCGGCCGAGCGCGCGATGGAAACGAACGCGCCGGCTTTCGCGCTCGTGCGGCCGCCGGGGCATCACGCCGAGGGCGATCGCGGCATGGGCTTCTGCGTCTTCAACAACGCCGCCATAGCGGCGCGCGCGGTGCAAGCGCAAAGCGGTGCGCGTGTGCTCATTGTGGATTTCGATTACCACCACGGGAACGGCACGCAAGCCGTCAGCGGGAATGGCCTATCCTACGTTTCCACGCACGCATATCCGGCGTATCCCGGTACCGGAAGCGCGGATGAAAATTACGCGTTGCAAGGCGGCGATGCGATCGTCAACGTGCCGCTTCGACCGCATGCATTCGGTACCGAAGCTTTCGTCGCGCTGTGGGAGACGTTGCTGCCAAGCGTGGCGGCGCGCGTGAAGCCCGACATGCTCGTCGTCAGCGCGGGGTTCGATTATGTGGCCGGCGATCCGGTCGGCGATCTCGGCGTATATGTTTCTGCCGCATCGCAGCTGGCTGCAAGCATTGCGCGCGTCGCGAATACGTATTGCGACGGCCGCGTTGCGTACGTGCTGGAAGGCGGTTACGATACGGCAGCGCTCGCAGAGTCGATACGTGAAATACTCGATGCGCACGACACGGGACGCGCACCTGAAAGCGGCGCCGATCGCACGGCAATACCGGACGCGCAGCAACACGCCTTGGAGCGCATTACAAACACGCTGCGGTAAACCGCGTCTTCTTGCAAAACTCTTCATTGTGCGCTCGTCGTGTTGCTTAATCTTTGCACTCGCGGCGCATGCCCTTAACGATATGTTCCAAGCCCGCTTGTATATTTGATCTTTGGAGAAAAGAGTGGAGCATCCCACGCTTAGCGTCAGGCTTTTCGGCGCTCCGGATCTGCGGGCGCGCGCCGGGACCGATTGGGAAATCCACCTGCCGCACCGTGCGCTCTCGGTGCTGGCCCGCTTGCTGCTTGCGCGTGGCAGCATTGGACGCGACGAAGTCGCATTCTCGCTTTGGCCCGATGAAACGGAAGAGGAGGCGCGCGCAAATCTGCGCCGCGCCATCTACGGCATTACGCAAACGCTTCCCCAGCGCACAGAACCGTGGATTAACGCAACGCGCACCACACTTGCATGGGCCGGCGGCGCCGACGCCGCAGTCGACGTTCTCGAATACGAACAGCTGTTGGAGAACGGCCGTTACGTACAAGCCGACAGCCTGTATACGGGCCACTTGCTGGAAACGCTCGACGAACCGTGGATCGAACCGGAGCGCGAGCGCTTGCGTGAGGCGCAGTTAGACTGCCTCATGCAACTCCTGAACGATGCGCGCGCGCACGGCGACTCCGTCACCGCGATGCGTTACGCGAAGCGGGCATTGCGGATCGATCCGTGGCGCGAGGACTTCGAGCGCGTTCTTATCGCGCTCCGCCGCGATGCGGGCGACCGGGCCGGCGCCCTGCAGGAATACAAACGGTTTGCCAGCGCGCTGCACGGCGAAATCGGCGTCGATCCGATGCCCGAAACAACTGCGGAGGCAATGCAAACACCGGCGGCACCGTTAAAGCGAACGCGCTCGACCATTCCGTCGCCCATCAGCTCGTTCGTCGGGCGTGAAACCGAATTGCGTGAATTAACGGCCTTGCTCATGCAGAACCGTCTCGTCTCCGTCTTGGGCCCGGGAGGCGTCGGCAAGACACGCCTTGCGGTAGCCGTCGCGCACCGGATCGAGAACGGTTTTGCCGCCGCAGACTTCATCGACGTCGCACCGGTGAAACAGGCGGAGTTCTTCGTACCGGCTGTCGCAAGCGCGCTCGGCCTGCGCGATTTTACTTCAGACAGCGTGTACCCGCGCGTCGTAGACGCGCTTGCCGGTGAACCGCGCCTGTTATTGATCGACAATTGCGAACGCGTCACGGAAACGTGCGCGGCCTTTGCGGCGCGCATTCTGCACGCGTGTCCGGAATTGCGGATTCTCACCACGAGCCGCGAGCCTTTGCATGTGACCGGTGAGATTTGGTACGACGTGCAGCCGTTGCCCTTGGACGATGCGCTTACCCTGCTTTGCGATCGCGTGCGCGCGCTCTACCCCGCGTTTTCCTTG
>DASSEZ010000076.1:0-4291 GCA_035694945.1 Vulcanimicrobiaceae bacterium | reverse complement strand
CTCGGCATCGAAACGCGGGCCGAGCACGCCGCCATCGCGGCTCAACTGGCCGAACGCTGTCCGCACCTTTCCGCGATCGCACCGGTTCTGCGCGCAAGAGCCGAGTGGTACGACGGCACGGGCGCACCGGACGGCTTGCGCCACGACGCGATCCCGCCGGCGGCACGCGTACTCGCCGTGTCGATCGCCTACGATGCCATCGACGAAGCGTACCGCAGCCGTATAACCGAGGAGCGCACGCTGCCCATCGCGCGCTTGGAAAACGTTGCGGGTACGCAGTTCGATCCGCAGACCGTGCGCGCACTCTCCGAAGTCGTGAAGGCGCGCGCATGATTGAACTTCCCGAACGCACCCGCCGCATCTCCGCGTCGCGTATCGAAGAACTTTTGCGCGAGTTCGGCTGCACGAGCGTCGTTGATCCGTTCATGGGCGTCCCCACGCATCTCAACTACTTCAAGCGCCACGGCATCGCCGTGCACGGCGGCGATCTGGTGGAATGGTTCGTTCGCGTCGGCGAAGGCCTGGTCGTCAACGATTTCACGGTACTGCGCGACAATGAAGTGGCCGAGATCGTCGAGATGCTGCCCGGGCGCATCTACGCCATCGACTTGTTCAAAGCGTGGGAAGGCGTCTTCTTCACCGAAGAGCAGTGCATTTATCTGGGCGTGTGGCACGACAACGTTCGAAACTTGCGCAGCGACGGCCAAACGGGACTGGCGATTCTCGGCTTGTGGAACGTGCTGTGCTACTGGCTGCAAAAAGCGCAGCATCCCGATGACATGCAAGATATTCCGCCGAGCGAACTGGCGTGGCACTACATTCGAAAGACCGAACAGTGGGTCGCAACGAATCTGCGCCGCAACACTGTGCGCCAAGCGGATGTGCTTACGACGATCGCCGCCCAGAGCGCCGACGCACTCTTTATCGCACCGCCGGCTCGCAATTCGTTCCGCAGTGCCGACGCACGCATCTGGATGTGGGAAGCGTGGTGGCAGGGTAATCCGTATTTCAACATCGAGCACGCGTATCGCGAATCGCTGTTCGGCCAGCGCAGCGCCGACGAGCACGGCTATGCGCGCGCCATCGCGAGCGTGCTTTCAAGCGCGCAAGATTATCCCGTCGTCATTCTGCAAACGACGGAACAACGTCTGCGAGAATTCGAGCCGCACATGCGCAACGCGCGTGCGCACGTGGAGATCCGCGCACCGCATTCTCACGAAGAGTACTTGATAGGAACGAAGTAGGGTTGGCGCCCGGGTAGGCGTTCCGTCTGGAAGACGTTCAAAAACCGCCATCCGTGGCGGTTTTCTACTTCTCCGCTTTTTCGCGAAAACAAGTTTTGAAACAACATCCATGTTGGCGCGAAAAAGTCGGAGACTCCCAGACGGAACGCCTACCCGGGCGCCAACCCTACTTTCGAATCGCGAGGATGCGGCGCATCGGAATGGACAGCGGAACGGTTCCGTCGGCGAGTGTGCTCAGGGCGATTTGCGCGTCCAGGCGCTCCTGCACCGAGATGTTGCCGGCCGTCGATAAGCGGTGCAGGTTGTAGAAGCCCAGCAGTACCGAGCGCACCTGGTCGGGCGTTCCGTTCAGGCACAGGTCGTATTCCGTGACGTCCACGTGGCTGAAGTCATCTTCGAACAAGTCGCGAATTGCGGCGACGTCTTGGGTGCGTGGATCGCCGATGAGCAGCGGCGCGATCGCTTCGTCCGACTCTACGTCGCGCATGGCGAGAATGAACGCGCGCAGCACGGGCTCCTCCGAGCGGCCGCCGTTGATGACCGCTGCAAAAACGCCGCCCGGGCGAAGAACCCGGGCGACTTCGGAAACTACCGACGGAGCATCGTCCATCAGCATGAAAGCCATGTGGCACGCGACCGCGTCGCAGACGCCGTCCTCCAGCGGCAACGCGCGTGCGTTGGCGAGTTGCAATTCCGCGCGTCCGGCCAACCGCTCGCGCGCGGCCGCAAGTTCTTCCGGGCTCATGTCGATGCCGATCAAACGGGCGCGCGGAAAGCGACGGGCAAGCACGTGCAGCAAGTATCCGTCGCCGCACGCGAGATCCAGAATGGTGCCGGTTGCGGGAACGTGCGCGGCAATGTCGCCGGCGAGCGTCTCATACGATGAGAGCCCCGCCGGCGTTTTGCCGTACGCAAAGGTGGCGGACGTTATCCCAGGATAGTGCGCGTGAAACGCGCGGAGAAAAACTTCGGAAATTTTGGCTTAGCGAGCCGGCGCGGATTCCGTGGACATGCGCGCCCACACGAAGCACAGAATTGCGATAACGGCGTACAAAATGGTGTGCTTGGTATGACGTTCGCCGTTGAGCCCGAGTACAGGCGCGAAATGCGCGATGCCGGTTGCCGTGAGAATTGCCAAGATGACGAAGATGATGCCGAGCACGATAGCTAGAGCTTTCATGAAATGACTCCCTTGAGAGCGAGTGCGAGGCAAACCGCGCCGAACAGCAGGCAGTACCAGCCGAACGGGCGCAGATCGTTCCGCTCAAAATAGCGGACTAAGAATGCAACGGAGAAGTATGCGGCAACACCCGCTACGATTCCGCCCAGCACTGCCTGTAAAAGCACGACATGGTGGCCCGGCCCGATGAGATCGGGCACTTCGAGCAATCCAGCGGCCAAGATCACGGGCGTGGCCAGTAGGAACGAATAGTTCGCCGCGTCCTCGTGATTCAGGTTGGCCAGAAGGCCGGCAACCATCGATGCTCCGGAACGCGAGATGCCCGGGAAGAGCGCGAGCGACTGGCCGATGCCGACGCCGACGCTTTCTACCCAGGTAAGTTTTGCGATGCCTTTGTCGGGCCGGTTGTACTGCGTTTTTTGACGCCGGCGTAAGAACTCGCCGAAAAACATGATGAAGGCGTTGAAGATAAGAAATGCGGCGGCGAGCTCCGCGCTGCCGAAAAATTTGCGGACGGGATCTTTGAGCAGCACACCGAGCAAACCGACGGGAATCGAGCCGACGACGAGCAGCCACGCGATCTTTTCGTCCGGATCGGCGCCGATTTTGCCGCGAATGACACTGCCTATGAACGCGCGCACGATGCGAACCCACCTGCGCCAGTAGAAGATCAGCAAGGCAAGCGCCGTACCCAAATGCAGCACGGTCACGAAGGCGAGGAACGTGGGATCGGCGCGATCGATGTTGCGCCAGTGCAGCAGCGCCGGAATGAGTATCGTCTGCCCGAGGCTGCTGACGGGAAAGAGTTCGCTCACGCCCTGTAAGACCGCAAGCACCATGGCTTGAACGAATGTCACGCAGCCGAGGATACGTCGCCGGGAGGATTGCTCCTTGGGACCGCAAAGGTCGCCCATGTGACGCACGATTCCAACGCGCAGGAGCACGCGGACACGGAAGACGAGAGTTTCGGACACCACCGCGAGTTCGAACGCGTCGGCGATACGCTGCTCGTGTCGTACAGCATCTCGGACGAATTCGCACCCGAATTCACCGAGACGTACGACATTGCGCTCGGCGGCATGGCGATGATCACCAATGCCGAGCTCGCCAAGGACGCGCCGCTCACCGTGCAACTCGAATTGCGCGGAGACACGCGGCCGATGATCCGCGTCAAGGGGATGGTGCGCTGGTCGCGCTTCGATCCGATGCTGCAGCGCTATCGCACGGGTGTCGCCTTCGTCGAAGTGGACGAATCCACCCAACTCGACCTTACGCGTTACATCGACACGCTGCGCTTACTCCGCGATATGGGTGTAATCTAGGCCTGCACGAAAGGCATCCAGCCGGAAAGTTTCCAACTTTTTTCACGGCGCGTAGCGTTGTGGAGGCGGGGATGGTGGCCGTTTTTGGACGTTCCAAATTTTCGCGCCAGCCAGGACGGCTGTTTCAAAACTCGTTCCCACGTCCTTGCCTGCACAACGCTACCAAGCCACAAACTTCACCGTAAAGGTGTAGGCGGCCGCCACGGGCTTGCATTTGACCAGGGCCGGTGAATACGTCGCGCCTTTTGCGAGCGCGACGGCGACCGCGTCCAAAGCGGTGCTCCCCGATGATTTTGCGACCGTCGCACCGGTGACATGGCCCTGCGCGTCGATTTGTACTTGAATTGCCGCCACGCCGCTGGCCTTTGAAGCACGCGCGTCAGCCGGAATGTCCACCGGCTGCGGCGTTACCGTAACGGCCGGCGTGATATCGTGTTGCGCGCATGCCAGCGCGACCGCTGTTGCAGCGGGCGTCGGCGCTTGCGTTGCGGCCGCTGTGGCGCGCGGGCCACTCGATGGTGCAACGCCATGCGCGATCGGCGGTC
>DASSEZ010000075.1:0-48754 GCA_035694945.1 Vulcanimicrobiaceae bacterium | reverse complement strand
GGTGCGGGCAACTGTTTTCGAGGGCATAAAGCACGCCGTCGACGTTGAACACGGCGACTTCGTACCGGCCCACCGCAAATGCCCGGCCACTGCCTGGCGGGATCTCGGCGGTGCTGGCAACGCGGATCACTCTATCCAAATAACCCCGAAAGCAGGCCGCCGTCGACGGCAATAGTCTGTCCGGTCACGTAGCTCGCGCCCTCTCCGCACAAAAACGCCACCAGCGAGGCGAACTCGTCCGGCTGGCCGAGCCGGCCTGCCGGTACTTCCGCGCCCTTGCGCTGCATCGCCGCCTCCTCGCCATACAGGTACCGTAAGCGCGCGGTTTGGATGCGGCCGGTCGCGATGGCGTTGACGGTCACACCGTCCTTCGCAATCTCGAGCGAGAGCGTTTTCAGCGCGGAGACGAGCGCGCTGCGGAACATGTTGGATAGCGCGAGATCGGCGATGGGCTGCTTCACCGAAGTCGACGTGAGCGCAACGATGCGTCCCCATTGTCGCTCGCGCATGCCGGCGCTTGCGCCCTGCACGATCTGCAACATGCTGCGCAGCAGTAATTGGTACGCCGCGTCCCAATCCGCCGGCGCGGTTTGCGTGAAGGTCGCAGCTTTCGGACCGCCGCTGTTCGCGATGAGAATGTCGACGCCGCCGAACGCATCCTGTACTTGCGTCAGCAGAGTATCGACGCTGCGCCTATCGGTCAGATCGAGTTCGAAGGCTCGCGCTTCGGGCGATCCGGCTGCACGCGCGCGTGCAGCAACACGCTCGAGTTCGTCTTTGCGCCGCGCGGCGATGGCGACGCGAACGCCTTCAGCCGCAAGCGCGAGCGCGCACGCTTCGCCCAGGCCGGAACTCGCGCCCGTAACGAGCGCCACTTTGCCGGCAATCTTCAAGTCCATGGGCGGTTCTCCGATTGTATGCCGAAGTAAACCTTGTGCCGCCGGTGAATAGCCGCCCCATGACGCAAAGCCCCGACCAAATCGTCGAACGCCGCACGGAAATCGTCTTTCCCACGGACGTCAATCATTACGGCACGCTGTTCGGAGGAAAGGCCGTCGCGATGATGGACGTCGTGGCGTCGATCGCTGCGATGCGCGCCGCGCACAAACCGGTCGTTACGGCGTCCATCGACCGGGTCGATTTCAAGTCACCGATTCGCGAAGGTGATTTCGTCGAAACGATCGCGCGCGTCGTCACCGTGGGGCGCACGTCGGTGACGGTGGAAGTCGAACTGTGGGGCGAGATCCCGGCGACGGGCGAGCGCCGCCTCTCGACGGTCGGAAAATTCGTCCTCGTCGCGATCGATCGCGAAGGTCGCCCGACCCCAATAAAATCCTAACGTGTAGCGCGAAGCGCGTTTGTCATCCTGAGTGTAGCGCGAAGCGCGTTTGTCATCCTGAGGTATCGAAGGACGGCCGAGGCATCGAGGCCTACGCACGCACCATTCGTAACCGTTGCGGCACCTGCGGATCTGCGCCTTCGAAGATGAACCCGAGCTTTTCGTAAAAGGCGATCGCGCCCGTATTCGCGGGATCGACGAGCAGATCGATTGGCGTACCGAAACGCTCGACCGTTTCAAACACGAGCCTTGCGCCGACGCCGCGTCTGCGGCAATCGGGATGCACCGCAAGCGAACGGATGCGCACGGGAAGCGAAGCGCGATCAATCAAGGCCCAGGCGATGACGTCTCCCCGTTCGTCGATTGCCGCCAACGCATCGTATGATGCGGATGTCACCGCTCGCGAATATTGCACATCGCTATACTGATCGTCCGCGTCGAATGAGCGGCGATCGATTTCGCGCACCGCGGGAAGATCGGCAAGCGTTACGTTTCGAATGTGCATTGTGCGGTGGGCCTCGATGCCTCGGCCGTGCTTCGACGGCCGCCCTGTGCTGAGGTATCGAAGCATCAGCATGACAAACGCGCTACGCGCTTAGCGTGGTGCTAGACGAATCGCACCGTCGAGGCGGATTACCTCACCGTTGAGCATTTGATTCTCGACGATGTGCCGTGCGAGCGCGGCATATTCTTCCGGTTTGCCCAAGCGCGCGGGAAACGGCGTTTGTTTGCCGAGCGACTCACGCGCGGCTTCCGGCAATCCCGCCATCATCGGTGTATCGAAGATGCCGGGTGCGATACTCACGACGCGAATTTGCTGCTGCGCGAACTCGCGCGCAAGCGGGAGCGTGAGCGCCGCGACGCCGCCTTTCGATGCGGAGTACGCCGCTTGGCCGACCTGCCCGTCGAATGCCGCGACGGATGCCGTGCAGACGATGACGCCGCGATCCTCGCCCGGCACTGCGTCCTGCTTCATAATCTGCGCTGCGGCAAGGCGTACGACGTTGAACGTGCCGATGAGATTCACGGTGATGACTTTGGCGAAGTGATCGAGCGGTTGCGGCCCTTCGCGGCCAACGGCACGTTCGGCCGTGGCGATGCCCGCGCAGTTCACCGCGCCGTTCAGCGAGCCGAATTCTTTCAACGCAAGGTCTATTGCGGTTTGCACCTGCGCTTCGTTCGTGACGTCGGTTTTCTGAAAACGTACGCGCTGCGCGATCGACGAATCCGGCGCCTCGCGCGGTTCGTTGACGTCCACGATGACCGCATTCGCGCCGGCACCTGCGAACTCGCGAACGACGGCAGCGCCCAGCCCCGATGCGCCGCCCGTGACCAAAAACGTTTTGCCGGAAAGATTCACTTACGCAATCCTCTCGATGATGGTGGCGTTCGCCATTCCGCCGCCCTCGCACATCACCTGCAGCCCATACCGGCCGCCGCGGCGTTCGAGTTCGTTCAGCAGAATCGTCATCAGGCGCGCGCCGCTGGAACCTAGCGGATGCCCCATGGCAATGGCGCCGCCGTTGACGTTGACCTTGGCGTGATCCGCGCGCATGTCGATCATCCACGCGAGCACGACGCTGGCAAACGCTTCGTTCACTTCGAACAAATCGATGTCTTCCATGCGCAGACCTGCGCGCGCGAGCACGTTGCGCGTTGCGGGAATGGTCGCAGTCAGCATGAGCTGCGGATCGTCGCCGATTACCGCATTCGCAACGACACGCGCACGCGCGCTCAGTCCGTGTTCGCGCGCAAAGCGCGGTGAAACGATGAGCAGCGCCGCGGCCCCATCGCTGATTTGCGACGAATTGCCCGCGGTAATCACGCCGCCGTCTTTAAACGCCGGCTTGAGCGCCGAGAGTTTTTCCATCGACGTGTCGGTACGGATGCCTTCGTCGCGATCGAGTTCGGGGAGCGCAAGCATCTGCGATGCAAAATAGCCGGCGTGCGTGGCATGCGCGGCGCGCTGGTGGCTCTCCAAACTGTACGCATCGAGTTCTTCACGCCGCAGATGCCAGCGCTGCGCGACCAGTTCCGCGCTGATGCCCTGGTTGAAGATACGTTCCGACGGCATACCGGGCCCGTTCATGAACGACGCGCCGAGCGGCACGCGCGTCATCGACTCGACGCCGCACGCGATCACTGCGTCGTACGCACCGCTCGCGACGCCTTGCGAGGCAAACGCAATCGCTTGTTGACTCGAGCCGCACTGACGGTCGACGCTCGTGCCCGGAACGTGATTCGGAAATCCGGCTTCCAGCAGCGCGCCACGCGCAACGTTCAGCGATTGTTCGCCGACTTGACTCACGCAACCGGCGATGACGTCGTCGATCATCGCCCGATCGACGCCGGTGCGTTCGACCAGCGCACGCAGCGTGTGCGCGAGCAACGCGACGGGATGGCGATCTTTGAGTGCGCCGCCGCGCCGCCCAACGGGCGTGCGAACCGCGTCGATGATGAGTGCGTCTTCCATACGTTATACGGTTGCCACGGCGCAAAGCGGGAGATCGAAACGCCGCGCCAGATCCTCCCAATACGCGCTGGACTGTTCGGCAAAGCAGTCGCGCAACGCTTGCGCTTCGAGGCGCTCGATCTGCAGCGCGTCGCGCAGGCGCGCTTGGAAATGCGGCTCGAGCGCCGCCAGCGCAATCCAGCCGTCGCGGCTCTCGTACAAGCCGTACAGCGCATACGCGCCGCCGAGCGGACCGCCCGCGCTGGTCAATCCACACCGAAGCGGATCGGCAAGGTGCGCAGCGCCCGCGGCAATGGAAATATCGACGCGTACGCCGCTTCCGGTGTGCGCGCGTTCGAGAAGCGCGCGATACGCCGCCGCAACGGCACGTTCTGCCGAAAGAAGATCCGCGAACACGCTGCGCGGCAGATACGGCGGCTGCAGCAGACCCGCTTGCGCTTGGTACGTGAGGTCGTGGCCGGGCCGGTCGTCGTGCGGCGCAGCTTCACCGAAGATCGCGACGTGGCACAGGCCCGGATAGCGCGCGTGAAGCTGCGGCCACTCCAAGCCCAGACGCTCCAGGGCCGCGCGGCGCATCGCCGTGATGAGCAGATCGTTTTCGGCCACGAGCGCATGCAACCGCTCGCGCTGGGCTTCGCCTCGTAAGTCCAAGCGGACGACCTCCATGCCGCCGGTGATGGTCGCATACCAATCCGGCGCGGCCGCTTGGAGCGGGTCGCCCTGCGGCGGCTCGACCTTGACGACGCGCGCGCCGTCGCGCGCGAGCCCGGCGGCGGCCAACGGGCCCGGAATGTTCGTGACCGGCGCCAAAACGCGCAAGCAAGCATCGCTCATAGCAAGACAGTATGTTGCATCCGCCTGCGTACCTCTGTTATGATGCCCCGGTCGCCGGAGCGGGGTTCGACAGGCTCACCCTGACGAGCACCTGCATCCGAAGCGAGCCCATCCTTGAACAAGGAGTATCTTCCCGTGCCCCTTTCCAAAGAACAGAAGCAGGAAATCGCCGCCAAATTCGGCCGCTCGTCCAACGACACCGGTTCCGCCGACGTGCAAATCGCCATCCTCACGGCGTCGATCAATCAACTCACAGAGCATCTGAAGGTCCACAAGAAGGATCATCACAGCCGCCGGGGCCTGCTGCTCCAGGTCGGCCAGCGCCGCCGTCTGCTCAACTACTTGCAGAACAAGGATTTAGAGCGCTACCGCAAACTCATCGCGGACCTGGGCCTGCGCCGCTAACGTAGGTCATTCGGTATCTTGCTTGATGGAGGCAACCGGCTGCGGTTGCCTCTTTCTTTACATGGATTGGGCCGGCCGGCCCAACGACCCGGGACGGCTCTTCCCTACCGCCCTGGAGGCCACGCTCGCTACCCTAGCAGTGGAGCCCACCAAACCGGCCCCTCTACGGAAAGGAAAGGGTTTGTATGGTACTTTCTCTGCCCCGCCGCGAGACGGATCTCGAGATCGAGCAAGTCGATTCGCGGTTCATCGTTCACGACCGCAAACATGACTACGTGCACATCCTGGATCGGCGCGCTATCGACGTGCTGCAGGAATGCGACGGGACGCACAGCTGCAACGAGATCGCGAAGACGCTTTCCTACCGCACGCGTGACTCGTATGACAGCATCGCCGGCGAGGTGGCGCATCTCGTTGCAGCTTTCGCGGATCTAGCGCTCGTCGAGAGCGCCTCGACTTAGGTTTTCCGGTTTCGTGCACGGCGGACGGCCTCTTTGATAGAGGTCGTCCCCATGCCGTAATGTTCGATGAGTTCCGCCGGATCGCCGGATTGGCCGAACTGGTCCTGAACGCCGACAAACTCGATTGGAACGGGATTGCGCTGCGCAAGTATTTCCGCGACGCGCGATCCCATACCGGCGTGAACCTGGTGCTCTTCCACGGTCACAACCGCACCGCACCGCCGTGCGGCTTCGACAATCGCGGGTTCGTCCATCGGCTTGACGGTGTGGTTGTTGATCACCAGGCAGTTGATGCCTTCACCGGCGAGTTCTTGCGCTGCGATCAGCGCGTTGTAGACGAGAATGCCGCAGGCAATGATCGCCACGTCGGTGCCGTCGCGAAAGACTTGCGCCTTTCCGATTTCGAACGGCGTCTCTTGCGTCGTGACGACTGGCGATTTCTCACGGGCGAAACGCAGATATACCGGACCGTTCATCGCGGTGAGCGCGAGCGTCGCTTTCTTGGTCTGAAGCGAGTCGCACGGAACCACGACGGTCATGTGCGGAATCACGCGCATAATTGCGATATCTTCGATCGCCTGGTGCGTGGCGCCGTCGGGGCCGACGGATACGCCTGCATGGGCTCCGGCGATTTTCACGTTCGTTTCGTTGAGCGCCATAATCGTGCGCACTTGCTCCCACGAGCGCCCCGGGTTGAACATCGCGTAACTGGCGATCCACGGAATCTTGCCGGTACTGGCCAGCCCGCCGGCCATGGCGACGAGCAACTGCTCCGAAACGCCGATCTCGATGTATTGGTCGGGCAGCGTTTCCTTGAGCGAGAGCATACGCGTCGATTCCGACAAATCGGCACAAATGCCGATGACGTTCTTGTCCGCTTTGGCCGCTTCCAGTAAACCCTCACCGAAGCCGTTGCGCGTCGGAACTTGTTTGATCGTCTTCGGATCCTCGAGCGGAGCCAGATGCATCGAAGCGGCGCCGTTCATCACGTCGGTGCTAGCCATGGGCGAGAATCCTTTCCCGCTCCGCTTGCAATTCGCGCAGCGCTTCTTCGGCTTGCGTGTTGTTCGGCGGCTTGCCGTGCCATGTGTAGTCGCCTTCCATGTAACTCACGCCTTTGCCGGGTGTGGTGTGCGCAATGATTACGCTCGGCTTGTCCTGCGAGCGCTGCGCCTGTTCGACGGTCGAAATGAACTGTGCGATGTCGTGGCCGTTGCATTCCAGCACGTTCCAGTTGAACGCGCGATACTTATCCGCAAGCGGTTCGAGCGGCATCACGTCCTCGGTGCTGCCGTCGATTTGGATGAAGTTGCGATCGATGATGCTGATGAGGTTGTTCAACTTGAATTTGCCGGCCGTGAGCACCGCTTCCCAATGCAAGCCGCACTGGTGCTCCGCATCCGACGTAATCACGTACACGCGCCACTCCTGCGCATCCATCTTCGCGCTCAGCGCCATGCCCGTGCCTTGCGCCAAACCTTCACCGAGCGGACCCGACGTGCTCTCCAGCGCAGGCAGACGTACGCGTTCGGGGTGTCCTTGCAAACGCGTTCCGAACTTACGCAGCGTGAGCAACTCTTCGATCGGAAAATACCCGGCATACGCCATCGCGCTGTACCGCACGGGCGCGATGTGCCCGCAGGAGAGCAGCAGCCGGTCGCGCTGCGGCCATTCCGGATTTTTGGGATCGTGGCGCAGCACGTGCTGATACAATGCCGTAAAAATGTCCGCCATGTCGAGCGAACCGGCGGAGTGTCCGGAACCGGCGGCTTCGAGCGCGCGAATGATGCCCTGACGGCAGAGATTCGCCTGCTCCTGCAGCTCGGTCAGGCGCTGTGCGGAAAGAGGTTGCATATCACGCGGTACATACCCGTCCGCGCGTCCAAGGCCCTCGAAGGATTCCCTTTTAGCGCGGCCGCCCGCGGCTAATACGCCTGCGATCCTCCGGCGTTGGAAAAACCGAAACCCAGCACCGCGTTGAGCGTGTGCGTCGTCACCGGAGCGTGTCCGATCACGTCTTCCAGTTCGAAGCGGAAGTTGCGCCCCACGCGCGTTCCCGCGCCGACTGTCAGCGTCCGGGAGAACGTGCCGAATCCGTCTTCGATGCCGTCGTACCGCGCGATCGCAAATGCGCTTTCCGAGAGCTGATAGCGCGCCTGCAAGAATCCGCCGCCCGAGGAGGCGGCGATACCGTCGCCGTTCGCGCTGGAATCAAAGCCGCTTTGCGTGACGGCATTGACGGAAAACCGCCCCGCGTATAGCGACGCGCCGAATCCCAAACGCGAGAAGCGGTCCGCGATCGGCCCGGTGAAACGCCGCCCGTCGTAGCTGTACGCTTCAAAAACAAGCGGTCCGGTTTCGTCCTGCACCGCGGCCATCGTGTCGATGCCGCTGCTCGGCGTTCCCGCTTGCGGATCGCTGCCGGATACTGCGAGCAGCGACAAACTCACGCCGTGCACTTGATTGCCGATGCTGCCCGAAAGCGCATAGTGCGGATCGAAAAACGTGAACCGGTTCGCACCGACCGTTTGATCCCACACCGCGTAATGTTCGCTCGTGTCGCGAAACGATTCGGGTTCGAGCGGAACGGGAAGCGTTACGAGCCCCAGCGTCGCCCGGTACGCACGCGGCGAACGCTGACGCGACGACGAATACTCGAGCCATGCTTCACGCGTGAGGCCGCTGCGCCCGCCGTCGACCGCGTAGACGTCGCTGAAATAACTGAAATTGTCGGCGATCTGCCCCGCGACGAAGTAATCGACTTCGTCGAGGATGAGCTTGGGTAAGCCGGAGTCGTCGGGCTCGCTGGTATAGGCGAATTGCCCGCGCAGCGCAGCGGCGGGAGCGCCCGTTTTCGTCAGGCGCACCATGCGGTAGTTGCTGTTGCGAAATCCGCGTCCGAACGGCGTAAGCCCCATCACCGCCGTATGGCATGCATTACACGAAAGCATCGTCTGCTTTGCGAAAAGCGTGGTCGCGAGCAGCGCAACGGCTTGAAAAGTCATCGTTCGTCTCCTGCGATGGCGAGTGTGCGTCCGGTACCGATGTTGAAGGCCGAAATCAGCAGGCGTAACTGTTCCGACTGCGCGAGCGATGATCGCGACGACCCTTCGATCGCGGCGATTTGTTTGTCGAGCGATGCGGTTGCGCCTGATACTTCCAGCGCCGTGCGCGCCTGCTGGTCGGCGGAAGCCGCGACCGGCATGATGCGATCGAGAACGGTTTGCGTGGTGCCGCTCACGTCTTGCGCGATGCGCGCGTTGCGTTCGATCACCCGCAGCACGTTGCCGATGTCGCCCGCCAGCGACTCGGAGGCGCGCTGCATGGCATCGGAGCGCGCGGCAACTTCGTCGGCGATGCCCGCGGTTTGCGCGATTGCCGCCGCCATTTCTTGCAGCACGGTGCCGGCGCTGCTCGAAAGCGTCAATCCCGTTTGCGTTTGGGTAGCCGCCTGAGCGATGGACTGCGCGCAGCGCACCGTTTCCGCTCGAATGCCGGTCAGAATGTCGCGAATTTCGCTGGTGGAACGACGCGATTGCTCCGCGAGCTGGCGCACTTCGCTTGCTACGACGGCGAAGCCGCGGCCGTGCTCGCCTGCGCGTGCCGCTTCAATTGCCGCATTGAGCGCAAGCAGGTTCGTCTGGTCGGCCATCTCGTCGATGACGCTGACGATCTCCGATACCTTTGCGGACCGCTCTTCCAGCGTGCGCATCGCTTTGAGCGCTTGCGCGGTCGAGTCGCCGAGTTGCGCGATTGCTCGGGCGGTCTGGGAAACGGCGTCAATGCCCGCATTTGCGCGCAGGCGCGACTGTTCGGCGCCCGCCGCGAGCGTCTGGCCCAAAACGCCGAAGCGCGCGATCTCTTCGTTCAAGCCGTTCATCGCCGACGCAGCGGAGATCGTCGCGCGCTCTTGATCCGCAGCGCCGTCGGCGATGGCGCGCGCGCTCTGCGTCAGATCTTCTACTTCACAGCGTGCCTGCAGTAAATGCGAGGCCTGCTGATTTGCGCCGCTGACCACTTGCTCGACGGCCGCATGAATCTGCGAGACGGCAACGCGAGATTCGGTCGTTGCGTCCGCGACCTCGCCGCTCACGCCTGCCAGATCGCCTGCGGAATCCGAAATGCACGCAATGGTCGCCTGCAAGCGCAAGGTCATCTCGTCGAACTCGACGGCAATTTTGCGCAAACCGGCCGACACGGCGTTGTAGCTGCCGCACAGGGCGGCAATCTCGTCCGCGCCGCGCGCGTCGAGTTCCGCGCGAGAATACGCGAAGGTCGAACCGAGATCGCCTTGCGCCAGCGACTCGAACGCCGCAACCAGTTGCGGAATATCTGTTGCAGCTACCTCGCGCAGCGCACTCGTGATCGCGGCCAATCGGCGCGCGATGCTGCGGCTCACGATTCCCGCGGCGATCGCGAATGCAAGCGCGGCGAGCAGCGTACCGGCGATTAACGTGAAAACGACCGTTCTGCGTGCGGCCTCGAACGCGGCCGTGGACGCGAATGCACCGCGCGAGGTGTAGTTCCACAGCGCGTCACGGTCGGTACGCACCTTTGCAAACGCCGTGCGCTCGGCTTGTAAATCGCGGCGCGCAAACAGCGGGTCGAGCGTCTTCACGTCGTCCTCGATTTGCGCCGTCACGATGTCGATCTGCTCGAGCCGGTTCGAAGAAATCACTTTCGTTTGATCGCTGCGGTCGAGCGCTGCGAGATCGCGCGCCGCGCCGGTCTTGCCTGCCGCTCCGTCTGCGAAAAAACGCGGATCGTGCGTTGCAGCGTATCCGCGCACGGCGCTTTCTTCTTGGAGCAATTGCGTGAGCACGTCGCCCGCCAGTGCGCTGATGTTTGTCAGTGCGGCAGCTTCCGCGGCGCGTGCGCGCATCTGAGAAATGCTGGCGTACTCGGCGGCGCCGACGCTCACCAGCAGCAACAGCGCGAGGGCGAAACCCGCGCCGATTTGCGCGACGACCGGAAAACGCGCAAGCATGGCGTTAGCGCTTGACCACTCCGCACGCACTCTGCGTGGCGATGTCGTCGTACGAATGGTGCACGTTCACGATCATCGATCCGTTGACGAGCCGTTCGAACGGCGCCGCAACGACCGTGCGCGACTTTCCGTTGACCACGTCTGAGAGCCCGTACGCCGGACGCGGCGTGTAATCGTCGCACGAGCCCGTATGCAGATGACTCGGCTGGCGTGTGGATGAGCCGTTTTGCAACTCGATGACCACGAGCGTCTTGTCGCCCTGCGCCGTGAACGTTGCCGTTCCGGTCTCGTTGCTGCCGTTCATCGCCTGCAGCGGTACGACGAGCGTCAGCGCAGCAAACAGAAATGCAATCCCCATGAGACGATTGAGCGCCTCAAAGGTGAATAAACTCTGAAGCTGGCGCTACTCTAGCCGCAGGGCTGGCAGGCTTACGATAAATTCCGCGCCGTTGCCGCGTTCACAATCGCGAACGATCACGCTGCCGCCGTGCGCATTCGCAATCCATCGCACGATGGCTAAGCCCAGGCCGCTGCCTTCGGTGTGGCCGTCCGCGCGAAAGAATCGTTCGAAAATGCGGTCTTTGATCTGCGGCTCGACGGGATCGCCGTCGTTGGTAATCACGAGTTGCGCCTGGTCGCCGCCCTGCACGCGCACGACGATGCCGGATTTGGCATGGCGCACGGCATTGGCCAGCAGGTTGCGCGTCATCTCGCGCACGCGGCGTTCGTCCGCCTCCACGATGACACTCGCCGGTTTTACGTCGAACTGCAGGCCGCGATCCGCGGCGAGCTGCGCGAATTCTTTGGCCGTATCCGCCACCACCGCACCTAAATCGATGGGTTCTTTTGCCAGCGCCTGCGGCCGCGCGCTGCGCGCGAGCGTGAGCAGATCGCCCACCGTCGCGGACGCATCGAGCGCCGCGCGCGCAATTGTCTCTAGCGCATAGGCAAGTTCGGGCGAAGCGTTCGGACGCTGCGCCTGCGCGACGCTCGCAATTGTCGCAAGCGGCGAACGTAGCGCGTGTGCGGCATCCGCGGCAAACGCGCGCTCGCGTTCTTGCGCGTTTATGAGCGGCTGCAGCGAGGCGCGCGCGAGCATCCACGCGGCCGCGCCGACGACGATCAGCAGCGGCACGTCGAACGCGAGAATCGTGAACAGCACGCGGCGCATGGCCATCGCGTAACCGCGCGACGCTTCCGGCGTGCCGAGCGCCGGCAGCAACAGTGACGCGTACTCGCGCCCCACGAACAAATACGCGCCCGCGCTGAGCGCGGCGAGCACCACGGCGAATACGAGCAGATAACGAAGAGTCAGTCGTGCGATCAAGGTTGGAACTTGTATCCCACGCCCCACACCGTTTGAATGACGTCGCCCGCGCCGGCACGTTTGAGTTTGCGCCGCAGTTGACTCACGTACACGTCGACGATGTTGCTCGATCCGTCGAAGTCGTACTCCCACAGCCGTTCGAGTAAATGCTCGCGGCTGAGCACCAGGCCGCTGTTCCGCGCGAAAAACTCGAGCATACGGAACTCGGTCAAACCGAGCGAGAGCGCTTTCCCCCCGTAACTGGCTTGACGCGCACCCATGTCGACTTCGAGCGCCCCGGCGACGATTGCGTCCTTGACGGGCCGATCGCCGCGGCGCAGCAGCGCGCGCACGCGCGCAATGAGTTCTTCTTCTTCGAACGGCTTGACCAGATAATCGTCGGCACCGCTGTCGAGGCCGCGCACGCGATCTTCGACCGCGTCGCGCGCCGTGAGCATGAGCATGGGCGTTTGCACGCCTTCGGCACGCGCGGCGCTGGCAATCGTGAAACCGTCGCGCGCAGGCAGCACGACGTCGACGATTGCTGCATCATACGTTTGCCGGAGCAGACAGTCCAAGCCCGTATCGCCGTCGGCCGCCACGTCGACCGCGTATTTGCGCCGTTCGAGCATCGACTGCACCGCCGCAGCGACCGAAGCATTGTCCTCGATCACCAAGATGCGCATATCTACAGATTCGGCGGCCAGGGCGCTCCCACCGTCAGCGCCGCGCCAAAATGTCCCGCTCCGCCAATGGTCTGCACCTGCTGGAAGAGCAGTCTTGCGTGCGGCGTCACGTGGAAGGCGAAGTAATACACCATGTCACGCGTGACGAACGGTGAGGCGGCGGCGTCATAGCGCACGCCCACGTAACTGTGCGGCGTGGGATAGTACTTCAGCCGCACGTAGCCGCCGCTGCTCCCGAGCAGCGTGCCGAACCCATCCGCATTCTGATCGGAACCCCACCACTGCTCGGCCTGCAGATCGAACCGCCCGCGCGTGCCGTGCAGCAAGAGCCCGGAGCGGTTGTACGCGTCGGAAAAGCCGCTCTTGCCGGTCTGCACGATCCAGCGCGAACCCGTAATCCACTCGCCGCCGATGGTGATCCCGGGCGCTATCGGACCGCGCAAAAACAAGCCGACTTCGGGGGCGTTGGCCGAGGTCGTCTCGCCGGTCGCCAGCGGTTTTCCACCGTACGCCGATCCTTTGTACTCGCCCGTTGACACGGTGAGGTCGCCGACGACCGCCCCCGACGTGCGTTCCAGTTGGACGCCCCAGCGCGGCGAGGACAGGGCGAGATCGTTCAGACCCGCATGCGTGCCGTAGTAGCCGTATTGCTGCAGATCGTCCAGACGCTGTCCCGGCGATTGCGCGAGCGGCAATTCGAATAATCCGGCGCGGTACAGCGATTTCGTATGCTCGTTATACGTGGCGAGATACCCGAGAAAGAGCGCACTGGGACCGCCGCCGGCACCGAGATTGTAGTGCACGAACGCGCTGATTTTGCCGATGTCGGCGTTCGAGAGCAGCACGCCGCCCGGTGAAAAACGCCGGCTGCCGGGCGCGGGATCCTGCTCCCACTCGAGTTGATAACGCACCGCGACGCCCGTCGTACCGTGCCTGGGCAGCGGCAGTTGATAGCCGTGCTCGCGAAAGTGTTGCCCGAATGCATTGAGTTCGGGAAGAACGGTGTGGCAGGCACCGCACTGCAAGCGGTAGCGCTGCGCAAACAGCGGAATTGCGCTTGCGCGCTGCGGCAGCGCGAATGCAAGCGCGGCGAGCAGCAGCGCGAACGCCAAAGCAAATTTACTGCGCAACGATCGCTCCTCGCATGGGCGCTCCGTAGTGGAAAAAACAGCCGTAGAGATACGTTCCGGGCGCGTCGATTTGAATGAGCTGCGAACTCTGCCCGGCCTGAAGCGTGCCGCTGCTCCACGAACCCGAGATCGCACTTCCAATTTGGGTTTGCGCGCTCACGCCGAACGGTGAACTCGCCGGAAAACTGCTGCTGTTCGGAATCGCGGTTGCGGTGTGCGCGAAACCGTCCGAGTTTACGAACTGCACGAACGATCCGATGGGAACGGTGGTTTGCACCGGCGCGTAGCCCGCACCGCTGCCGGCATTCGTCTGCGCCGGTGCCGAGTGCAACGTCAAATTCACATCGATCTTCGTAATCTGCGCTCCGCCGGGTGCGCCGGGCGATCCCGCGGACGAACCGAACGAACCTCCGGGCGTGCAAGCCGCGAGCAGCGCCACGAGCGCGAATAGACTGCGTTTCATCGTACCAAGTCCACGATCTGATCGCTCAGCGCCGTCGACGCCAGGATCGTTTTGCGAAGCATGCCGCGCGAGTCCACGTAGTACACGAACGTCGTATGCACGTCCGCATAACCTTTGCGCCCCCGCTGCGCTTGCACGCCGAATGCAGCCATCACGGAATGGACGTTTGCACGCGTGCCGCCGGCAACGATCCACCGGCGAGGATCGGCGTGGAAGCGCTGCGCGATTGCGCGCATGTCGCTCAGCGAGTCATGTTCCGGATCGAGCGTAATCGTAAGCAGACGCGCGCGCACGTGCGAATGGGCAAGGCGCGCAGCGGCTTGCGCGAATTGCGCGTTGATGAGCGGACACGCATCGGTACAATGCGCCGCGACGAACGTCACGATGAGCGGTGTGCCGCGCAGGTTTGCGAATGTGAATGCGTGTCCGCGCTGGTCGACCAGTTGCGGCAAACCCGCAGCGTGTGCGGGGTGGGCGAGCGCCACCGCTGCCAGGATGGCGATGACGCTCGCTCGGATGCGACTGAGCATTTAGCAGCCGTATCCGCCGCCGCCGCCACGGGGTGACGGCGAACCGGCGCTGGGCGCCAGCAATGTGTCAAAGATGGACATGCAGTGAGCGTACGCTCAAGAAATGAAGAAAGTTTGAATGCTTACGGGCGGATGGCGTCGCGCATCGCGACGGCAAGATTCCGCAGCGCCGCATCACCCGCCGCATCGCGCGCGACCGCGTCGAACGCCTCTCGCGCCTGAGCGCGTTTGCCTTCGTGCAGCAGCACGGTGCCCAGCGCGAAGCGCGCGCGCCCGTATGAAGGCGCGAGATCGAGCGCAATACGCAGTTCGTGTTCCGCCGACGGATATTGCCCGTCGCCCGCCTGCGCGATCGCCAGATTGTAATGCGCAAGCGCGTATTGCGGATCGGCTTGCAGCAATTGGCCGAAGCTCCGCCGCGCTGCACCGAAGTCGCCTTGCCGCAATGCGACGATACCGCGCGAATATTGCGCGCGTGCCGAGTCCGGAGCCAGTGCGACGAAGCGATCCGCAACGCTTCGCGCTTCGCTCAAGTCGCCGCGCGCCAAATCGACCGCGATCAAATTCGCCATGGCGGCGAGAAACTGCGGATCGCCCGCAATTGCGGCGCGGAACGAACGAGCCGCATCGTCCATGCGGTTCAAATGCGCGTAGGCAATCCCGGCATCGTAGTACGCCGTTGAGAATTGGGGCTCAGGTGGATGCAGCGTGATGATTCGTTCGAATTCCGCGGCAGCGGCAGCCCATTGGCCACGCCGTTCCGCGTCCAACCCGATGGTAAAGCGCTCGTGCACCTCGCGCGCTTGCGCGAGCGCGCGCAGCGTATGGACATCGGTGGTGCGTGGCGGCGGAGTGGAAGTGCCGTACGTCTGGGCGGCGGCAATGCCGGCACCCGCCGCGAAAACGATCAGCGCCGCAGCGAACGTCCGCAGGAGCATGCTTACGGAGCCGCGGCGTCGGGAAGTTCGGCGTCGCGCCAATGGCGCGCGGACGCTGCTTGCTCGGGTTTACAGGCCCAGCCCTTGCGGCCGGCCTCGGTGATGGGCCCGAGCAGCGCCGGTGCGGACGAAGGCACCAGCGCGCCGTCCAGCATCGTTTCCACGGAGGCGGCCCCCGCAACGCCGACTGCCGCACCCCCGGCGACGGAAGTGAGCAGGGCGGCGACGAGGACGGCACGGACCCAAAGCCTTGACATTGCCTCTAGTATAACCGAATCTCTGAAGAATCCGTGAACCGCTGGCTGCTTCTTCTCGCCCTGCCCGCCTTGCTGGCGGCAGCCCCCACGCCGCTCGTCGTGGGGAGCGTTCGCGATCAGTACGGCATGCCGATCGCCGGCGCGCTCGTGCACGCCGGAAACGCCTCGGCGAGCACCGACGCACAAGGAACGTTCGCACTGGAAGCGGCCGGCGTACATGCCGTCACGATCACGTGTGCCTATTGCCGCACGGAAACGCTTTCGGTGTCGGCTGACGAACCCGTCGTCGCGCTCGTCCGCCGCTACGACGCGCTCGCGCAAGGATCGCCGTCCGATCGCGACGTGCAGTTCCTGCCGTATTCGCACGCGGAATCGATCGCCGCGCTCACGCCGTTCACGGTGCTCGAAAACAGTTCGCACCCGCTGCCGGGACCGCAGATCTCCGACCGCGGTGCGTCTTCGCACGGAGCGCTCGTGCTGGACGACGGCATTCCGATCTACGACGTCGCATCCAACCAGTCACCGTTCGTCGCCTTTCCCGCGTATTCGGTACAGCGCGTGTCGTGGCTGCCGCCGTCCGATGCGTTTGCGTACGGCGATCTCGCCGGCGGCGGAACGCTGATTGCCGACACGCACGGCACCGATCCGTGGAACGGCATCGCAGCGAGCGGCGGTGCAAGCGCAGTGCGCGGCGGTCAAACGCTGGACAACGCCGCGTGGACGGCGGCACTTTCGCACGATCCGTCCGACGTTCGCTCGCGCGCGGATGCGATGTTTCGCATTCCGCTGGGTGACGACGCGCTCGATTTTACCGGCATTGCGGCGCAAGACCGCTACGGATCGAGCGGCCAGGAACTCGATACGTCGGATACAGGGTTTCGCGCCGCGTTCACCAGCATGCGTCAGAATCGCGTTACGGCATCCGTTACCGCTGACGGCGGCGGATACGACGGCACAACCCCGACGATTGAGTACGCCGCGAAATGGAGCGACGTTCAAGCGAACGCTGGCGTGATGACGAGCACGCCGGTGCAATTCTTCGCCGACGTGGGCGTGCGCGCGTCGAGCGGTTATTACCGCACGACCGGCACGTCGCTGCCGCTCACTGCCGGCGCGATCGCGCAGACGCGCATGACCATGGGTGCGCAAACCGCGAGCACTCGCTACAGCATGCGCCTGGGTTTCGGTGCATTCGGCGTACATTATGCGGGTGGAGCGGCAGGTGCGCAAACCGCGCTGAGCGGCGGGATGATCGCGCCGTCGTTCTCCGGATCGTATGCGTTCGACCCGCATTGGACGCTCGACGTGCAGGCCGCGCAATCGTTCGCGCTGCCCACGCTATTGGAAGCGTTCGTGTATCCGGCGGAAACGCCCAACCTCGTATTCGATCGCAATGCGCTGTTCACGCAAACGCTTTCGTATGGCGATCTGCGCCGGTTTCGCGCCTCGGTTACGTCGATGAGCGAACGCGTGAGCGGCTTGGATAACGGAACGATTCATTCCGCGGGCATCTCCGCGTCCTGGCAATTCGCACCGAATTTTTCGGTGCGTTCGTGGCTGCTGCACGAAGACGACCGCACGCAGCCCTATGAAGCCGTGTACCGCTTCGGCGCGCGTCCGCGCCCCGCGAGCGTGGGATCGTATTGGCTCACGTATCAGAGCGCCGGGGTGCGGATCGACGCCGTGTACCGGCGAGACTTGCTCGACTACAACGTCGATCCGCATTTTGACGCATCCGTTTCCGCCCCGATATCAAGCCAGTGGAGCGTCTTCGCCGCTACGGTGCGGCGCGCGGGAACGCGAACGTTCACGCTCGGTCTGCGCGCAACGCCGTAGCTACGGCGTCTCAGACGGCTCGGGAGAGGGCGATTCCGACGGCGACGCCGATGGGTCCGCCGACGCGCAGGCGCTTACGCCGAAAGCGGACAGCGGCGCTTTCACATCGAGCAACTGCTGTTGCTGCGTATCGAAGAGTCTAATCCGAAGGCGCGCGCTCTGTGCGATGAGCGGGAACGTCATCGCCGCGGTAAAGGGTCCTTCGTATTTCAGTTTCGATCCGCCGTCGCCATCGCGGACGTTCTCTTCGAACCGTAGACTTGCGATCGCCGGCGAGAGCGGCGTCAACGTGACGTTTTCGCACGTCGCGCTTACGCTGACCGGCAGATTCGCCGGCAGCGCGGCACCGCCGTCATTTTCGTCGACCGACGTGGCGTTGCCGTGGCCGTCTTCCGTCTCGCTCGATCCGTTCGGATCGTCCGGTGCCGGCGACGACTGCGGCTGCGTTCCGCTCGAAACCGAAACGGTGAGCGTGCCGTCGGCATGAACTT
Source organism: Vulcanimicrobiaceae bacterium (assembly GCA_035694945.1). Taxonomy (GTDB): domain Bacteria; phylum Vulcanimicrobiota; class Vulcanimicrobiia; order Vulcanimicrobiales; family Vulcanimicrobiaceae; genus DATGJX01. The sequence goes on along the minus strand of DASSEZ010000075.1, from coordinate 30,618 downwards.
GCACCAGCACCGCGGTGTCGTCCATCGTGTGCGCGAGCACGAACGTTGCCGTGACCGTGCCTGCCGTAACAGACACCGTCGCACCAGCCGGAACGCCGTCTTCCAGTTCGATGACGGCTGCGCCGTTCGAATCGAGTTGCCCATTGCCGACGATGCGGCCGTTGTACGCGACCGTGACGCTCGTTCCGGCTAGTGCGAACGTGCGGCGTGAGGATGAGAGCGACGATGTTCCCGTAAATGCGAGCGCAACGCGCGCCCCGGTGCTTTTGGGCGGTAGTACCGGCGCGCCGGCGGGCGCAGCGGTCGATCCGCCGCCTCCGCCGCAGGCAGCGAGTGCGCCGGCGGCGAGCAGCGCGGTGAAAACAAGTGCGTACGAACTCTTCATTGGCGAGGTCTCCAAGTTGTAAAGTGCTGTGCTCCCCGCCGGCAGAATCGCGCACACGCGTGAAAAGTCTCTGAAAGCCTTGCTCGCCCGTTCAGAGTTTTTTCACGCGTTTGGCCGATGGTAAAAATACGACAACCGGCATTGGAGGCAGTAGGTGGCGGAAAAAGTTCGCATCGTACCGACGAGCGACGGCAGTTACATGGTCAGCGGCGGAGATTTCGAAGTGGTGTGGCCCAGCGGCAAAGTTTTAGAGACGCGCTCGGTGGTGTATTTGTGCCGGTGCGGCATGTCGAAAGACAAGCCGTTTTGCGACATGAGCCACAAGCAGGGATTCAAATCGCGCGAAGGCGACGAGACCGCTCACAAAGGTTAGCGGCGCTAATATCCGGCTGCCAACCCCGCCGGATGACGCCGGTCCGTTCCGCCGTAGAGTTTCCCGTTTCGCTGATCCACGACGATCGCTTGCGCAGATCCCCACGCGGGGATCTGCTTGAACGTATAGCCCATCGACTGCAGTTCCCGGCGAGTGGCTTCGTTCAGCGCTCCGGGCTCGACGTCGATGCGATCGGGCAGCCATTGCATATGCAGGCGCGGAGCGTTCACCGCTTGTTGTACGTTCATTCCGTAATCGATGACGTTCTGCAGCGTCGAGAGCACGATCGTGATGATACGCGAACCGCCCGGGCTTCCGGTCACCATGAACAGTTTGCCGTTTTTCGTCACGATAGTGGGCGCCATGGACGAGAGCGGACGTTTCCCCGGCTCGATGTCGTTGCGCACGCCTTGCACCAGGCCGAACATGTTGGGCACGCCCGGTTTGCTGGTGAAGTCGTCCATCTCGTCGTTCAAAAAGAAGCCGGTGTCTTCGGCGATGACGCCCGCACCGAACCAATCGTTGATCGTGTAGGTCACCGCGACGGCGTTGCCCCACTTGTCGACGATGGAAAAATGCGTCGTGTCGTCGTTCTCATGGGCGAGTGTACCTAAGCCGGGATGCACCTGTGCGGACGGCGTCGCTTTTTCCGGCGCGATGGACGCGCGCAGTTTCGCCGCGTACGTTTGCGAGAGCAGTTCGGCCACCGGATTTTTGACGAACGAAGGATCGCCAAGATACGTGTTGCGATCCGCGTAGGCGCGGCGCTCGGCCTCAACCACGTAGTGCGCGCTCTCTGCGCTGTGCCATCCCCAGTCGTGCAGCGGGTACGCGGAGAGAATGTCGAGCGTTTCGCATAACGTCACACCGCCCGAACTGGGCGGCGCCGCGGAGATGACGTCGTATCCGCGATACCGGCAATGAACCGGCGTTTGCTCGTCGACGGTATACTTGGCGAAATCGTCCATCGAGAGCATGCCGCCGCCTTTGTAACTGGCTTCGACAATTTTCTTGGCAATCGGACCATCGTAAAACGCGGAAGCGCCGTCTTTGGCGATGAGTTCCAACGTCGCCGCGAGTTGCGGTTGACGCAGCACCTCGCCGTTTTGCGGCAGGTGACCGTCGTGCATGAAGATCGCGCGCTCGTTCGGCTGATTCGCGAACGTGTACGCGCCGCTCACGCGATCTTCGCCCGCGGCCTTGAAGATTGCCGCATCTCCGGGCCAGACGACGAAACCGTTTTTGGCCAGTGCGATTGCCGGCGCCATTAACACACTGCGCGGCAGCGTCCCGAATTCTTCGCGCGCGCGTTCCATGCCCATGACCGTTCCGGGAATGCCCACGGCGAGATACCCCTTGGTGCTCGCGCGCGGAATAACGTTGCCCTTTGCGTCCAAGTACATGCGCGGGTTAGCGCGCAGCGGCGCTTTTTCGCGAAAGTCGATAAAGCGTTCGCGTCCGTCGTGCATGCGTACGAGCATGAAACCGCCGCCGCCGATGTTGCCGCAGCACGGATCGACCACGGCCAGCGCATAGGCGACCGCGATCGCCGCATCGACCGCGTTGCCGCCGTGCCGCAGCGTGGCGACACCGGCTTCGGTGGCGTCGTGCTGCTCGGTTACGACCATTGCGTGCGAGGCGACCGCCGGTGAAATGCTTTGCCACCGCGGCTGCGAGGCTCCGGACGCTGCAAGCAGCAGCAGCGCCGCAACGCCGGTACAGAGGCCTTTCAACATGCGCTCTCCCTAATAAAAGCCGATCCGCTTACGCGTTATTTCATAACATCGCCCGTGTTACGCTTTCGTAACGGGAAACACTTCATTTCATTCGGGAGGCATCATGCGCAGCACCACCGGATCGGTCTTGCTCTCCCAAAAATCGTTCGAGTTGCCGGACGAGGTTCGCCGTTTCGAACGCGGGACAGTGGAGATCGTCAACCTCGGCGAGCACACCGTCGCGCGAGCGACGTTCGAACCGGGATGGCGCTGGTCGGAACACGTCCGTCCGATCGCGCAAACGCAGCTCTGCGAGGTGGAACACCTGGGATACGTCGTTTCCGGACGCATGCACGTCCGCATGAGCGACGGCACGCAGGCGGAGTTCAAGGCCGGCGACGTGATGGGCATCAAACCCCAGCACGATGCATGGGTCGAGGGTAACGAGCCGTGCGTGGTCATCGACTTCGCCGGTGCATCCACCTACGCCAAGCGTTAGGCATTAGACAAGCAAGCGGCGGCGCGCACCCACGGCAGGAGTGTCCTGTTCGCACAGGTCCGCCGCCGCGCAGGCCCGAACCCGGCACGGTTCACATAAGAGCAAAAACAACAGAATAAACTAGGAGTAACCGTGCCAGAGTCCGTCTCAATCGAGATCGGCGGGCGCACGATGACCATCGAAACCGGCGAACTCGCAAAACAAGCGAACGGGTCCGCGCTGGTTCGTTATGGCGATCAAAACGTCGTGCTCTGCGCCGTCACCGCCTCCGAGAAACCTCGTGAAGGCATCGATTTCTTTCCCCTGACCTGCGATTTCGAAGAAAAAATGTACGCCGCCGGTAAGATCCCGGGCGGATACATCAAGCGCGAAGGTCGTCCGCCCGAGCACGCCGTGCTCAGTTCGCGTCAAATCGATCGGCCGATACGTCCGCTCTTTCCGGACGGTTTCCGCAACGACGTGCAAGTCGTCGCGACGGTTCTTTCGATCGATCCCGAACTCGACGCCGACGTGCTCGGCGTCTGCGCCGCGGGCGCCGCGCTCGCCGTTTCCGACATCCCGTTCGACAAAACGGTCGCCGCGGTCCGCGTCGGACGCGATGAAAACGGCAAGTACATCTGCAATCCGACGCTGCCGCAATATGAAAGCGGCGGCATGGACATCGTCATCGCCGGCACGGCCGACGCGGTGATGATGGTCGAAGGCGGCATGAACGAGGTGAGCGAGGAAGACTTCCTCGGCGCCGTCGAGTTCGCGCACGACAACATCAAGAAAATCGTCGCGGCAATCAACGAACTCGCGAAAAAAGCGGGCAAGGCCAAGCGCGAGTACCCGGTTCAGAAGGTCAATGCCGATCTGGACAAATGGGTGCGCAAGACGTTCAAGAAAGACGTCGCCAAAGCGATGCGCATCGTCGAGAAACAAGAACGCGAAGCGGCGTTCGACAAACTCTCGCGCGAAGAAGCGCTTGCGCGCGCCGGCAACGACGCGGAAATCAAAGCGTTGCTCGAAGATCCGCTGCTCTCGAAAGATTTCGGCAAGATCATCAAGGCGATGGAAGAGGACGAGCTGCGCGTGATGGTGGTCGACGAAAAGATCCGACCCGACGGCCGCAAGCCCGACGAGATTCGTCCCATCTGGTGCAAGGTACATTACGTACCGCGCGTGCACGGATCGGGCGTCTTCACGCGCGGACAGACGCAAGTCTTCACCGCGGCGACGCTCGGTTCGATCAGCGACGCACAGCGCTTGGACGGCATCGTGGCGCTGGAAGACAAGCGCTACATGCACTACTACAACTTCCCGCCGTATTCCGTCGGCGAAACGCGTCCGATGCGCGGCCCAGGCCGCCGCGAGATCGGCCACGGACATCTTGCGGAGCGCGCGCTGGTTCCGGTGCTCCCGCCCAAGGAAGAGTTTCCGTACACGCTGCGTCTCATCAGCGAAGTGCTCGAATCGAACGGCTCCTCGTCGATGGCGTCGGTGTGCGGAAGCACGCTCGCGCTCATGGATGCGGGCGTTCCGATCAAGGAACACGTCGCGGGCGTTGCCATGGGGTTAATCCTCAAGGGCAAAGACTACGCGATTCTCACCGACATCCAGGGCCTTGAAGATGCGCTGGGCGAGATGGACTTCAAAGTCGCGGGCACCAAGAAAGGCATCACCGCGATCCAGATGGACATCAAAGTCCAGGGTATCACCGTGCAGATCATGCGCGAGGCGATGGAGGAAGCGAAGAAGTCGCGCTACTTCATCATCGACAAACTCGCGGAGACGATTCCGCAGCCGCGCACGGAACTGAGCAAGTTCGCGCCGCGCATGATCGTCGTGCAGATAAATCCGGACAAGATCAAAGACGTCATCGGCCCCGGCGGCAAGATCATCAACAAGATCATCGAGGAGACCGGCGTCGAGAAGATCGACATCGAGGACGACGGCAAGGTGTTCATCACCGCGCTCGACGGCGAATCGGCCGACAAGGCTCGCTCCATCGTCGAATCGATCACCAAGGACGTCGTGGTCGGCGAAACCTACATGGGCGAGGTCACGCGCATCATCAACATCGGTGCGTTCGTGAAAATTCTGCCCGGCAAAGAAGGCCTCGTACACATCAGTCAACTCGCGCCCACGCGCGTCGAGAAGGTTGAAGACGTCGTCAAAGTCGGCGACGAGGTCATGGTCAAGGTCATGGAGATCGACGGTCAAGGCCGCATCAACCTCTCGCGCAAAGCCGTGCTCGCGGGCACCGCGGCCGGAAACGGCGCGGCCTCGGATCAGCACGAACACGAACCGGCGCGCAGCGGCGGTGGCCACGGCGGCCACGGCGGCGGCGAAGGACGGCGTCCGCGCACGCGGCGCCGCAGACCCGAGTAGCGTACACGAAGAGGCCCGCAGCAATGCGGGCCTTTCCACTTCTTACTTATGCTAGTCGGTCAAAACAACAGAGCGGAATGTTAGAGAAACACGACGTTTGCGTTCGATGCAAAAGCCACCGATCGTATCCATGCGCCTCTGGGCTATCGCATGTTTCCACAAAACTCGTGATGCACCACGAAGAACTAGCACGCTGCGGCGGGGCAGCAATATTGAGCCTCTCTTTCCGCTGCTATCCGAGAAATCCATCACGACATCCGAACCGAGCGACAGGGACGCGATCGCGGGTCCAAAGCAGGTCGTTCTGTCAGTATGTGCGTTGATTCCCTGACCAGGTAAATACTCATTAACGATCACTTGATCCGGCACCGACTCGAAGTATTCGCAGTCGACCAGTCGTTGCGCTATTTCCGTTGCCCATGGCGGCAGATCGCCCAACCGATCGCACGCACTTACGGCACGCGCTTTGTAGTCGTATCGGAACCCGTACTGTTGGACGCGTCGTTTTAAATCGACATTCCATCTCTCGGAGTCTATCGCGTTAAGAACTGCGACCTCTTCGGCCTTCGTGACAAATTCCGGGGCGATGACGAAATCCGCCGGCAGTTCGCCCGACCGCCGAAGCACTGGGCTGCTGACGACTGTTGCCGCGAAAATATCAGTTTGCTCGTACATCTTCAAGTCGTCCTATCCGTCACTATAGAACATATGTTCGCCCAGGGTCAACTTGGCAGCAAGCGCGCCGCAATTGCCTTCGTCCCCATTTTCTGGGTGCGTGGCTGCTGAGTCACGCGACCAAGGGCATCCACACTGTATTTCACAGCTTCAAAACGCCTTGACCAAAGCCGGGGGCGGTAGCCGTGCGCCTCGCTGCTCTGCAGCATGACTCTTAACCGGTTTTCGGGCCACCACTCGACGTTAGCTTCATCCACTTGCGGCTTATTCGCATCTTGCGCCAACACCCAAATCGGTCGTTTAGTGCCTGCGAAGCACCGTATGATACTGTCCAGGACGTTCTCGTCGCGCATGAATTGCTGATGCATAACATAGCTCAGCAAGATTACAACGTGATCACACGCTTCGGCTTTTTGTGCGATCAAGTCCGCCGTGATGTCCCGTGTTGACGCGAGAGTCATCGGTTCGTACGGTTCAAATAAGCCTTGGTCATGTGCAAAGTGCATGGCCAGGTTTCGCATGTGCTCGGAGCGGTCCACTCCGATATATTGAATGCTTGTCGGCTGGCCACGTTTCGCATAAAGCCACTCGCCGAACGCGACTAGCGCAGTGGCCGGGCCACACCCAATGTCTACAACCAGCACGTTTGTCCCAAACTCCGCTTGTTGAAGTCCCAGGAGGTGTAGTGCGTCTTTGAATGACGCGAAGTGGCTCCATGCGTAGGCCAGGCAATATGCAACAGCCGTTCGTTCGTCGGTAAAATCGCCGAACACGGAGCACTTCAATGCGGCGGCATCCGGCGCTATTTCGAGAGCCGCAGCACGAGGCGAAACCAACCTTGAAAACGTTTCTGCAAACACCCTTTACGCGGCGCTCAGAAGACTTGAGCGCTTCCCGACGTTTTTCGTTCGCCCATTGCCGGCGATCTTCCGGTCCCGCCATATGTCGCCGCGTTCATCGCTCGGCGCCGTGGAATCCCTGTGGATGCCGGTGGAAAACTAGAATAAATTGTGCAATGCTCGTGCTGTGGCGGCAGGATATGGGCTTTCTCAGCGCATCATACACCGGGATGACAGCAGCTGTCGTAACGGGTGCGTCCAGCGGTATCGGGTACGCATGTGCGCAAACGTTGGCGAACGTGGGCTACACGGTGTTCGCGGGCGTTCGCAGCGAAGCCGATGCGCATCGCGTCTCACAGCTGCACGCATCTGTGCGTCCGCTGCTTCTCGACGTTACCGCGCCGGAGCAGATCGCAGCCGCGGTGCATGCGATCCGCGCATCGGGCATTCCATTGCAAGGCGTTGTCAACAACTCGGGGATTGCCGTTGCGGGACCGCTGGAATATTTGCCGCTCGAGGATTTTCGCAGGCAGTTCGACGTCAACGTTTTCGGCGCACTCGCCGTCACGCAAGCTTTCCTGCCGCTGCTGCGAGAGACACAGGACGCGCGCGTCGTCTTCATGAGCTCGGTCTCCGGGCAGATCGCACCGCCGTTCGTCGGCCCATACGCCTCGTCAAAATTCGCGCTCGAAGCGATGGCCGATGCGCTGCGGATGGAGCTGGCGGCATTCGGCATTCACGTAGCGGTCGTACAGCCCGGCAACGTTCGCACGCCGATTTGGCAAAAAGGACGCGATGCGAAGGACGATCTCGTTGAGCGAATGCCGCAACAAGCGTCGGTGCATTACGGGCACGCAGTCGATTCGCTGGTACGCGCGACGGAGCACGAAGAGCGCACGGGAATCGAACCGGGCGTGGTAGCGCAAGCCGTTCTGCACGCTATAACGGCCGCGCGCCCAAAAGCGCGCTACCCCGTCGGCAATCCGCCGGCGTGGCAGCGGCGCTTGGCTTCTTTACTGCCGGAACGCGTGCGTGACCGCTTGATCCTGCGATCGATCACGCGGCACTGACGTTACTTCTGATAGAAGAGTATGAGCGTGCCGCTCATGAGGTCCGCTCCCACCACCTGATCTAGGCTGATCTTGTTGTCAGCCAGGAACTGCGCGATGCTGATGCGTTCGTTCGTGCTCGTCGTCACCATAACGCGGCTTAAGGCCGCGCGCAGTGCCGCGAGTTGCGTTTGATTCTTTGCGACGGCGCTGCTGAGCGCGGACGGATCCGCGCCGGACAATTGCGCGACGTTCACCGGGCGAAGGTTGTTTGCCGAGCCGCCGTTCAGGGACTGCACTTTCGCGATCTCGTCGCGTATATTGCTCAGCGACGACATGAGCTGCCCAAAGTTTGGCGCACCGGCCGTACCGACGGTGCTGGGCGGAACGCTTTGCGTTGTAGTCGTTGTTTGGGCGGCTGCGATGCTGCTGGACACGAGAAGGCCGACGGCGGCCAGCCAGGCTGTTTTTTGCATGATACTGCACCTCCGAGTGCGGTCACGCGATTTTTGCCTTCGGCCGGGGGCGCTAAACGAGCAAGATGCTTGCCTACCCCTATCGGCCCTAACGTCCGGCAACGATTACGTTCTTGGACCGAAACCTCGATAGGCTTTGATCGGCATGAGCATCTGCACTTCCGCCATGTCCGTGCGCACGAGCGGCAACTCGGCGATGATGCTGCGCGCGTGATCGAGCGACTGGGCTTCCAGGTGCACGACGGCACCAAGCGCATCTTCACGGCTCCAGATGCTGCGAACGACTCCCTGCGCGTAGAGTGCTCGAATCGCCTGCGCTTCGGGCTCGAGCATCGGCGCGAACTGCTCGTCGGAATACGTTTCGGTGCGCCGCCGCACGATGGCTAAAACTTGCACGTCATTCTCCTGCGCGTACCAGCGCGTCGACTGCGACGCCGTATTCGCGCCGCATTGCACCGCTCGAACGGCTCACCGTACTCACGGGTACGAGCGTATCGAACGTCCAGCCGTTTGCGGCCGTCGTCGAAATCTTCACGACCGCGCGCGTCGCGGCAACTTTTGCTTGCGGCCCCACGATTTGCGCGTATCCGGCCGCTGCGCCGCCCGACGTCACGATAGGAACGACCCGGGTCGCATCGCGGTTGGGCACGCCGGCTGCGCTGAGCACCGCATTGACGGCTTGATCGAGCGGTGCAAGCAATTCCCCTGGTGCGGCCGAAGCAAATCCCGCGGCAAATGCCGTCAATACGGCAGCGAGGACGACGATCTTCATGGGACGGTATCCGCGCGGTGTTGCTCCGGCTCCTTTGCGGGCTGCGCATTGCGCGGCATGACTAAACAGCAGACCGTCTAAAAAGGTCCCGCGATGGCCTACGACTCCCTGCACGCATTCGTTGAAGCACTGGAACGCTCGGGCGAATTGCACCGGATCGCTGCCGAAACCGATCCGCATTTGGAAATCAGCGAGATCACCGACCGCGTAGTCAAAGCGGGCGGCCCGGCGCTGCTTTTCACGAACGTGCGCAACTCGCGTTTTCCCGTGCTCACCAACCAATTCGGCTCGCGCAAGCGCATGTCGATGGCACTGGGCGTGCAGGATCTCGACGAAGCCGGCGATCGGATTCGCAAACTGCTCGATCTTTCGATTCCCGCCGGCGCCGTCGAGCGCATCGGCAAACTGCTCTCACTCGCGCCGCTCGCCGCAGCGATTCCGAAAACGGTGAGCAGCGGCACCTGCCAAGACGTGGTCATCGACGATCCCGACCTCACGCAATTGCCGGTACTTACGACGTGGCCGCTGGACGCGGGGCCGTTCATCACGCTGCCGCTGGTGATCACCAAAGACGCGAACTCCGGACGTCCGAACGTGGGCATGTACCGCATGCAAGTGTACAACGCGCGCGAGACGGGCATGCATTGGCAGCGTCACAAGCAAGGCCGCGCGCACGCAAAAACGTGGGGCGATCGCGTTCCAGTTGCCGTCGCGATTGGAGCCGACCCCGTGCTCACCTACGCCGCCACCGCACCACTACCGCCGATTATCGACGAGTTTCTGTTCACCGGACTGCTGCGCGGTAAACCGGTCAAACTGGTACAGTGCAAAACGATCGATCTCAAAGTTCCGGCGGACGCGGAGTTCGTGCTCGAGGGCTACGTCGACAACACCGATCTGCGCACCGAAGGTCCGTTCGGCGATCATACCGGCGTGTACAGTCTTGCGGACCAGTATCCGACGTTTCACGTGCAGTGCATCACGCACCGGCGCGATCCCATCTACGCGGCGACCGTCGTCGGGAAACCGCCCATGGAAGACGCATGGCTCGGCAAGGCCACCGAGCGCATCTTCTTACCGCTGCTGCAAATGGTGTTGCCGGAAGTCGTCGACATGAATTTGCCGGTCGAGGGTGGTTTTCACAACCTGGCGATCGTCTCGATCAAGAAGTCGTATCCCGGCCACGCAAAAAAAGTGATGAACGCACTGTGGGGCCTCGGACACATGATGATGCTCACGCGTTTGCTGGTGATCGTCGACGACGACGTGGACGTGCAGGATGCGCGCAGCGTCGCCTGGTTCGTGCTGAACAATCTGGACGCGCAGCACGACGTCGTGATGATGCCCGGGCCGGTGGACGATTTGGATCACGGATCGTACGCGCCCGCGCTCGGTATGAAAATTGGCGTCGACGCGACGCGCAAGGACGCATCGGAGGGCTACACGCGCGAATGGCCTCCGGACATGATCATGGACGAGCAGACTCGCACGCGCGTGAGCGAACGATGGAGTTCGTACGGGCTCGACCGCATCGAGCGCTCGCTCAAACCCGATTCGTGGTCCGGACAAGGTGCCGACGCGCTCAAGCGCTTATTGTCGTAACGCAATGGTCGCAAGCACCCGCATCTTCCTCAAAGAAATCCGCATCGAGCACACGCTGTTCGCATTGCCGTTCGCCTATACGGGCGCGGTGTTTGCGGCACGCGGGGTTCCTTCAGCACATGCGCTGATCTGGATCACGCTCGCGGTGCTGGGCGCGCGTACCGCGGCCATGGCCGCGAACCGCTATTTCGATCGCGAGATCGACGCACGCAATCCGCGCACCGCACGCCGCGCGCTTGCGAGCGGAACGATGTTGCCGTCGATCATGTTGTGGGCGTGCGCCGCGGGCGTGTCGTTACTGCTGATCTCCGCCTGGCAACTCAATCCGCTCTGCGTCGAATTGCTTCCAATTGCCGCGATCGGCGTATTCGTCTATCCGTTGTGCAAGCGGTTCACGTGGCTCACGCATTTCGTGCTCGGCGCGGTGGACGCACTCGCGCCCCTAGGCGCGTTCATCGGCGTGTCCGGAACAGTAACGTGGCCGGCGCTGCTGCTGTTCGGCGCCGTAACGGCGTGGGTCGCGGGGTTCGACATCATCTACGCGCTGATGGATCTGCCGGTCGACCGCGAGCAGGGAATCAGTTCGCTGCCGGCGCGATTCGGTGAGCGCAGCGCACGCGTGCTGCCGATGCTGCTGCACGCGGCAATGGTTGCCATGCTCGCCGGAGCGGGCGTCCTCGCGCACGCGGCGTGGCCCTATGCGCTCGGCATCCTCGCCGCGGGGGTGCTGATGCTTTACGAGGATCGCTCGTTCACCGCGGCCGAAAACGTCTTCGTGCTCAACGAGCGCATTTTTTCTGCGAACATGGCGTTCTCCGTCGTGTTTCTTGCAACGGTCATCGCCGGATTCACGTTGGGGTAACTGTGGGCATACATCGTAAGGACTTTCTGCTCTCCGGAGCCGCCGCGCTCGCGGGCGCCGCGGTTCCGTCGGCAGCGCGTGCACAACTGCAGCCGTATCAGCAGCAGTTCACGATTGCGGTCAACGCACCGCTCTCGGGCGATCGCGCCGGGGCGGGCCGCGAAATCGCGAACGGCGTACAAGCGGCAATCGATCAAGTCAATCAATTCAGCGGTTCGTACACGAGCGCGTACGTCATGCGCACGTTCGACGACATGGACGCACTCGCACAAGCCATCGTCAACGTGCAGTTCGCCGCCGCCGATCCCACCGTTCTCGCCGTCATCGGCGGCTTCGACGGCTCGCTGATCTCCGCGTCGCTTTCCACGTACGCGAACCAGCAAATGCCGCTGATTATTCCCGCAAGCACGGCCGACGGCGTCACGGCGCAAGGGTACCGAATGGTCTGGCGCCTGCCGACGAAGGATTCCACCGAAGGGCAACTGCACGCGTCGTTCATCGCAAAACGCGTCAAACCCACGATGGCGCTGGCGGTTACGCAGGACGGCGATTACGGATACAACGTCGCGCAAGGATTCGTGACCCAAGCGAAAGCTTCAAAGTTCAATGCCGACGGCTTCGACTTTCCATACGACAAGCCGGACTACGCGGCCGCCGCCAAGCGCATTCTGGAAAAGAAACCCGACTACGTGCTGCTCTGCGGTACGACGGACGCCATGGGCCCGCTCATTCCAGCGCTGCGCTCCGCGGGATACACCGGAAAACTCGGCGCCGCACAGGGCTTTTACAATCAGCCGACGCTTGCAAAATACGCCGATGCCTTCGCTGGCGGCTACATCTCGACGTCGTTTCCGCCGCTCGAGCGCGCGCCCGACGTGCTGAGCGCGCTCACGAACTTCCGCGCACGCTATCAGGTAACGTCGCTTTCCGCGTTCGCATACGCCGCGGCACAAATCGTGATCGCCGCATCCAAGCACACGGCGACCGCGAACCGCTTGTCCACGATGTCGGCGCTGCAAACGCCCTCATCGTACAACACCATCGTCGGATCGTTTCAGTTCACGCCAACCGGCGATCCGCTCGACCCGAACCTGTACTTCTACGAAATTACGGACGGCAAGTTCAAGTATGTCGCGCCGTCGCACCCGACTGCGTTTTTACTGTAATGCTTTTCGTGTAAGAGCGCCATGAGGACCCGGCGCGGTCGGACGTGCTGCGTGTAATACTGAAGGTCACCGTCGAATTCTTATCTAGCACGCCTTTCTTCTGCAGGCAATGCAGTAGCCGCTGCTCGTATTCCCGACCGGTTTTTATCCGCGGAAGAAGCGCGATGCACGCGCGATCCGCAGCTCGAAGCGCTTGCATATGCTCGAACACGTTTGCGGCGACGAGTGCGCCGCTTGCCGCCACGGCCGCGCCGAACGCAACGACCGCGACGATCGCGACGCGGTTCAACGAACGTGCGCGCCGGGCGTGTGCATGTGCACGTGATGCGGCGGACGCTGGGCAGTCGCGGCGACCGCGGGCGCCTCGTCATCTTCGAGCATCAAGACGAACCGCAGTTTCCAAGCACCCAGTGCGATGCAGAATTTTGCGCCGAAGAGTTCCATTTTACAGGCGCTCCGCTCCAAGCTCCGCGCCCCCCATCGTGCACGATGGGGCCCCCGAACCATGGGGCGCGTACGAGTTACTGCTGACATGAGCGCTCCCCGAGGGCGCCCCGAACAAACGTTGGATCATTGTTATGCCTCCACGCGGCGCCACTGAGCAACCGCAAGTGCAAGATAGCCGACAAGAAGTGCGCACAACACGCCGGCACATCCGGCCGTCGAGATGGCCAGCAATCCGCTGTGGCCGTGTTGAACCGCTATGTACGCTATTGGGTCCAAATACGAAAGGCCGTGAAAGATCTCGTAGAACCAGGCCGCAATCGGATTGACCTTCGCGGCGCCCGAAAGCGCTTGAGCCAAAGCGGGAATGAGCAGCGCCGCGATCCAGCCCAATCCGATGACCAGACCCGGTCCGCGCCGCAGCGAGGCGCTCGCCGCGGTTAGCAATGCGTACCACGCGAGCGGAGCGACGATTGCCGCGAGGATGTACCAGCCCATGTTGTTTTCCGCACCGAAACGCGGCACGAAAAACATCAGCGTAGCTAGTAAGGTTACCGCGATCGTCAGTAACTGCGAGAGGACGATTGCGGCCGAATCCACTACGAAACTCGCGATTGCATAACGCTCGCGCGACACGGGCTTGGTCCATGCCAGTTCAAGGTGACCGTCGTTTTCTTTCGCGAGCGGACCGCCGAGAATCGACGCGATGATCAGGCCCATCGGAATCGTCATCAAGAAAAGGAAGCCCATCTTGAATACCGGCAGTTCGGGTTTGTACCGGATCGTCGTATGGAGTGTGTTGCCCTCCACAGTCGTGTTCACGCTGCTTGCGCCCATGATGAACTGGCCGTGATGGCTGCTGCCCTTGCGCGGCTCCGTAATATCCATGTCCACCATGCCGCCGGGATGTTTGATGATGACGGCGTGCGTTTGGCGCGCGGTGTCCTCGATGACGATGCGCGTTGAGCCGTCCGGCTGCAGCGTTTTGGTGACGTGCGCGGTGGGTGAGCCTTCGAGGTCCGTCTCCCAATGCGTGTCGTGCACGGAGAAGCGCACGATGAGGCACGCCAGGAAAAACAGACCCAGCAAAATCAGCGCAATGAACACTGCGCGCTTGGCGCGCGCGTATTCCACGTAGTAATACTGCATTATACGGACTCCACGACGTCGGCGGTTTGCCCGCCGTCGACGGCATTGAGGAAAATGTCTTCCAAATTCAGATCGACGATGCGCACGCTCTGCGCGCCCATCGATGTGAGTTTGTCCGCCAACTCGTCGCCGCCGGCGCTCACCGTCAGGCGGAAAATGCGACCGGTTTTCTCGACGCGGGTGATGCGCGCGTCGCTGGTCACGCCGTTGAGCGCGTTGTTCTCGGATTCGAAGATGGCCTCGATGATTTTAGACTGCGCCTTCAGATCGTCGACGGCCCCGGCGAGCGCGATGCGCGCGTTTTTCAGGACGGCGATGTGATCGGCGGCGCGTTCGACCTGCCCGATCTGATGCGACGATAGAATAATGGTCGTGCCCTGCGCGGATGCATCGATGACCAGTTTGAGAACGGAGCGCTGGTTGACGGGATCCAATCCGCTCGTCGGTTCGTCCAGCACCATAATCTGCGGCTCGATCGCGAACGCGAGCACGACCGAGAGCGCCGTGCGCATGCCTTTGGACATCGCGCGCACGCGTTTGCGCGGGTCGAGCGAAAACAACTGCATCAGTTCGCCCGCGCGCTTCTCGTTGTACCGTTTGAACGCGCGCTTCTGCATCTCCAGATGCTCGCCCGCGGTCATCCACTCGTACAGCGCGCTGCGCTCCGGAACGTAAGCGAGATGCTCGAACGTCTGCGGCGTGAGCGGCTTACCGTCGTAGTGCACGATGCCGGAGGTCGGCTGCGCGAGGCCGAGCATGCACTTGAACGTGCTCGTCTTGCCGGCACCGTTGGGGCCAAGCAGACCGAACACGGACCCCGCCGGGATCTCGATGCTCACGTCGTCGACGGCAGTGAACTTGCCGTACCGCTTGGTCAAATGCTCGATCGAAATACTCATTGTTCCTCCGGAAACCACCGCGCTATCGCGGTGTCGAAGAGTGCACGGATCTGCGCCGCAGTCAGGCCGATCGATTTGGCTTCACGTACCGCTTGCAAAAGCGATTCGGCGGCCACGTCGGATGCGGCTGCGCGCGAGGTTTCCACCGACCCGTTGCTGCGGACGAACGATCCGCGCCCCGGTGCCGTCTCAATCACCTCGTCACGCTCGAGCTCGCGGTAGGCACGCGCAACAGTGTTCGGATTTACCGTGAGATCCAGAGCGAGTTGCTTCACCGTGGGCAGCTGCTCGCCGGGGGCGAGCACGCCGAGCGCCACGGAGCGCTTAATCTGCTCGATGATCTGCAGGTAGATCGGAACGCCGCTGCGCGGGTCGACCGTGAGTACTGCGGGCATGGGCCGAACCCTTAGATCTTCGGGCCCCAGCCGAGGAAGAGGCTGCCGGACTGCTGTTCCAGCGGGAAGGACGGGCGGCGCGATTCGTCGCCGATGGCGCGGGTCTGACGGTTGAGGCGGATGGTCATGATGCTGCTCCCTGAACGGTTCGTCTAGTACCAATGTGTTGTTGTACTAGTACACTAGTATAATAGCACGATTCGTCCGGGCGTCAACCCCATGGGCAAAAAAAGTTTCCGGCGCCCTTTCGGGCGCCGGATGGTATGTCTACGTTGCCTCTTCTTCGGCGTCGTCGTCGGTTGGCGGGGACGGCGGCCCGCCGCCCTGGTGCTGGAATCGGACCATGATTTGCCCTCTTGTAAGCAGTGGCTCGGCTGCTGATGCCACCTTTACTGCGAGGCGGCTTTGCCCCTGGCAATATAGGCAGCTACCTCCGCACGAGACCGTAAAGAGAGCTTTGCAAAAATCGAAGCGACGTGATTTTCGACCGTTCGTTCGCTGAGTGAAAGGCTCTCCGCGATGCTGCGGTTGGAGCGCCCTTGCGCAACGAGTTCGGCCACCTCGAACTCGCGTTTCGACAGACCGCTCTTCGCGCGCATCGCTCCCGCCGATTCCAGGCGCTGCACGTCGACCGAAAATCCGCACTGCCGGTACAGATCGAGCGCGGCTTGCGTTTCGCCGGCAAGTTCGAGCGCTTCCGCCTGATACACGACCCACGAAATGCCGGCGAAAATTTCGGCTGCGCGCGCCGCATGGACGCGCCGCTCATCACCCGTGCAGCGATACGCGCACGCCAGATGCCAGGCGGCATCCGCGGAACGGCTCTGGTCGCGCAACGGCTCGAGCAGCGCAAGGCCGTTCTGCACCGCTTCGGACGCATCGCAATGGACGCTCTCGATGATCAGCGGCAGATTATTGAGCGCGCTCGAGAGCTTGCGCACGGCTTGGGTGAGCAGCGTTCGCGCTTCGTCGACGCGTCCTTGGGTGCGCAACTGCGCCGCAACACCGGCCGCCACCGGACCGAACACGTTGGGCGTGTTCGACGCGAACGCGCGCTCGAGCAACCGCGGCCGCGCGCACTGGCGCAGCAGCAGCGAATCGCCGGTATGCAACGCAATCGGTATTCCGGTACACGCGATGCTGAAGCTGAGCAGCGGCGATTCTTCTGCGAACGGGATGGCTTTTGCAATCAGCGAGCGGGCCGTACCGGTCTCGCCCCGCAAATACGTGTTCCACGCGCTCATGGCCAGCGAACCCGCAATACTGCTCGCCGGTACGCTTTTCGCCAATTCCCACAGCTGTTCGGATTGCATGCGGGCAAATTCCATGTCGTCGATATTCGACGCCATGGCGATCGCTATCGCCGTGTCCAAACGAAAGATGTACACCTGCGGATCGAGATCTTTTGCGATCGAAAGGGCGGTTTCGATGTCCTTGCGGTAGCTCAAGCCTTCGCCGGCGTGCGCTTTACGCACGCCCGAGGCTTCGTAGAAACGCACGAGCCCGGGAGCATCGCCGTGCTCGCGCAGCGGCTCGGCCTCGCGCAGCGCCTCCAGCGCCTGGTCCAGACGCCGAAGCTGCGCTAAGTACCACGCCAGCGTGGAATACGAATTGAACGCAAGGTCGGGCCGCTTTTCCGCGTCCAGCGCATCGCACGTCTTGCGCGAAATTTCCAGGGCGCCCTCGTCGTCGAGCAACTGATAGCGTTGGCGGCCGTACGCAAAGCCGGCTTCGGCAATGTCCTGCTGATCGCCGCGCTGCAGCGCGAGATCGAAGAGTTGCTTGCTGATGTTCGCGGCGTCGAGCGGCCGCTGAGAACCGGTATACGCGTTCGCCAGTTGTTTGTACAGCAGTTTCGTGGATTCGGTAAGCGGGCGCGAGTCGATGGCCCGCTCGAACAACTCCGCCGCGTCGGCATACGCGTACACCTTCAGCGCTTCGACGCCCGCTATCTCGTTATAGCTGCGCGATTTGTCTTGTACGCCGGCGTGGTAGTAATGATGCGCGAGGCGCGAGTGAAGCTGCGGGCTGGGTTCTTCGCATTCGAGCCGCTGCGCGATCCGTGAATGCAATTGCTGCGTCTCGAGCGAGAGCAGATCGTCGACGATCGCATGGCGAATGAGCGCGTGACGAAAAACGAATTGCGGGCCGCTGCCGCGCGTTTCGCCCACGATGGACGCATCGCGCGCCTTTCGGAGCGTGGAGAGCACGCGCAATTCGTCCGTGCCCGCAATCTCGCTCAGAACGCGCGGGCCGAACTCGCCCATGATCGCGGCGACGCGAAGCACGTCCACGTCGCCCGCATCGAAGTGCGCGAGACGATCGTTCACGAGCGCCTTCAAACTGATAGGCAGCGAACCGCTCAGCGCGTGCGGATTCTGAGCGGCGGCTTTCGCGAACTCGATGAGCAGCAGTGGATTGCCGTCGGCAAGTTTGCAAATGGAGCGGCGCACGTCCATCGGCAAAGCGCCTGCGGCCACGTCGTCGATGAGGAGCATCGCGTCTGCCGCCGCGAGCGGCCGCAGCGAAAGCGAAAGCGCGGCATTGCGTGAAAGCTGCGCGAGCAATTGCTGCGCGCGCTCGTCGGCGCGCGCCTCGACCGGCCGGAAGCTTACGACCATCAGCGCTCGCATCGCCGCAATCGCGCGCGAGAGATGCGCCAGCACGGCGGCCGACGCACTGTCGATCCAGTGCACGTCTTCGAGCGCGAGCACGATCGGCGACTCCGCAGCATATAAGGATATCGCCTGCACGACCGCGTCCAGCAAACGCCGCTGCTGCGCCGGATCACCGGCGTCATCGGCGGGCCGGAACTCCAGCACCGGCTCTAACTGCGCGGCCAGCACGCGGTTCGTTTGCAGCACCTTCGGAAAGCGCTTGTCGAGCACGGCGAGCAAATCGCGAATCGGTGCATATGGCGCGCGCGCATAATCGAGCGCACCCGCGCAAGCCGCGGCATAACCGCGCGGCAAGAACGGCGCTTTCATCACCTCCGCGAGCAAACGCGTCTTGCCCGCTCCGGCGTCGCCGTCTATGAGCACCAGCGTCCCGGCTCCCTGCGCAACGCCGCGGCAGCATTCACCTAGGCGCTGCAATTCGTCTGCGCGCCCAACCAGCGCCGCCCCCGAAACGGTACTCATTCCGCTGATGCTTCGACTGCCTAGGGGGCGTACCCCAGCAGATTAGGGGTTTTCCCGGATGTGGACGCGGGTGGACGGACGATACGATCACTCCAGAGTTTGACTTACATGGAGCACGCGGTGATGACGGACAACGACCTGCTATGGGTGACCGACCGGGAACTGAAGGTGACGTCGCTATCGGCTCGGCTGCGCGACCTGCTTTTTCCGGACGGCGCCCCCGCGCAGCTCCATGTAAGCGAGCTCTGGCAAGAGGACGATCCGTTCGGGATGATGCTCGTCGCACACCGCTGGGTGCTCGACGGCGAGCATCTGGCCTTCGATACGCAGCGCGCCGGTGAGCGGCTGCAGATCGCCTTGGAGCCGCTATACGATTTGTCTGGTGCGATCACCGGGGTGGGTGGGCGCGCGAAGCCGGGTGTGGGCGGCGCGGTCTGCGGTTGGGAACTGGCCGCGCTCGAAGAGGTCGAACGGCTTTGCGGCTTCGGCACCTGGCGTACGGAAACGGGCACGGGGCGTACCCTTTGGTCCGCGGGCTTGTTCGAGATTCTCGGTCTACGGACGGGAGCCGAATGGACGAGTCTGCGCGAGTACGACCATCCCGAAGACGCGCAGGCCGTTGCGGACGCGATCCGCGAGGGCGAAATCACGGGAAACGGCTACCGCTGCGATCATCGGATCGTACGTCCTGACGGCTCCGTGCGTCACGTCCAGGAGCAGGCACACACGGTCTATGACGAAGGCGGTACGGCGCGCGCGATTGTCGGCAGCATGCTGGACATTACCGATCGCAAGATCACCGAAGCACGCCTCGCGCAGCTCGCGCACTACGATCCGGTGAGCAAATTGCCGAACCGCCGGCTGCTCGAACAGCGCTTGAACGCCTCGCTCTCGCGGGCGCAGATCAACCGCACGCAGTGCGCGGTACTCTTCATCGACGTGGACGACTTCAAGCGCATCAACGACACGTACGGCCACATCCGCGGAGACGAACTGCTCGCACAGATCGGCACGCGGCTGAACCACTACGTGCGCACCGGCGACACGGTGGCGCGCATGAGCGGCGACGAATTCGTCATCCTGCTGGACGATCTCGCTTCTTCCGAAGACGCGCTTTCGGCCGCGCGTAAAATTCTGCGCAGTTTCGAAATGCCGTTCCACCTGGATGGGCAAATGGATTGCCGCGTCGGCGTGAGCATCGGCATCGCGGTGTGCCCGCCGTGTTCGGCATCGGCCAAGGCTCTCATCGACATCGCGGACCGTGAAATGTACGTTGTCAAACGCAACGGCGGCCGTGGTATAAAGATGGCATGCCCGACCTCTTCCGAGGACCTCTCGCCCTTACGTACAGCGGCGAACGCCTAGCGTTTTTTCTCACGCTGCTCTTCGCGCTGCCCGCGGCGGCGGCGATCGGATTCTTCATTCACGAAGAAGTCGGCATCTCGCAGGTCGCGCTGTTTTTAGTCATCGCGATGGTGTACGTCACGCTCGGCCGCGGCCGCCTCGTCGGCACGAGCGTGCGCATTCACGAAGCACAGCACCCGGAACTTTTCGCGGTCGTCAAGCGCTGTGCGGCGGCACTCGGGCTGCCGATGCCGCTCGTATTCGTGCGCGAAGATTACAATGTTCCCGTGCTCGCCGTCGGCCTGGGCGAACCCTATTCGCTCGTCATCTCCAGCAACTGGATCGAACACTTTCACGAAGACGAACTTACCTTCATGATAGGACGCGAACTCGGCCACATCGCGTCGGGACACACGCGCTTCACCTCCCTGCTCAGCGTGAACGGCAACGAAAATCCGATCGTCTCACTCGTCTTCGGCGCGTGGCTTCGCAAGGCCGAACTTACGTGCGACCGCGTCGGCCTGCTGTGCTGCGGATCGCTCGACGCGGCGACGCGTGCGATAACCGTCGCCTCGTTCCATCACTTCGCCCGAAAAATCGATCACGAATTGTTTGCGCGCCAGCATCAAGACATGGGAACCGACAGCATCTTCCGCCTGGGCGAATGGCTGGGCGCGATGCCGTATGCAACCACGCGCGTCGACGCCATGCGCGATTTTATGCAAACGAATTTGTATCGCATTCACGAAGAGCGCTTCGTGCAACAGAGTTCGTCCGAACCGGTGCACCTTGTCGCGCGCGGCGAATCGACGGTCGAGCGCAAGGATTGTGCGGGATGGTGGCGGCGAGTATGGGCGTTCACGCTCGATGCAATCGTCGTCGGCGCGCTCACCAGCATCATGACCGAACACCTCGAGAAGTCGAAGATGATCGATTTCATGCTCTTCGGAAAAATGACCGTCGACCCCAGCGTGAACAACAGTTTTTTCGCGTTTTTGCT
Organism: Vulcanimicrobiaceae bacterium; assembly: GCA_035694945.1. GTDB lineage: Bacteria > Vulcanimicrobiota > Vulcanimicrobiia > Vulcanimicrobiales > Vulcanimicrobiaceae > DATGJX01. The sequence continues at coordinate 9,461 of DASSEZ010000075.1, read as the reverse complement.
GTACTCGGCGATTCTCGTCGCACTCGTCGGACAAACGCCCGGCATGCTGATCGCCGGCTTGCGCGTCGTGCGCGTCGACTTCGGACGCGCCGGCTTTGCTCAGTCGTTCTGGCGCTATCTCATCTTGCTGCTGCTGTTTTGGTACATCATTCCGCTCAGCGCGTTCTCACGGCGCGTCTACGCGCACGACAAGTGGTCCGGCACGCGCCTCATCAAAATGGAACGCGTCCTGGCGCGAACCGCTACCGCGTAATCTGCGTCTGCAGCGCGTTGCTCACGCGGTTGAGCGCGTTCGCGAGCGCTATGGCGCAAAGAATTTCGACGATCTCGCCATCGCCGTACTGCGCGCGCAGTTGACTCCAGATCGTATCGGGTAATCCGCGGGCCTCACGCGTAAGCGAAACGGCCGCCGACAGCGCCGCTTTCTGCGCCGCGCTGAAGAGATCGCTGCCCGCAAAATCCCAGAGCGCGTTGAGCATCTCGACGGTGACGCCAGCGGCGCGCGCTTCGCGCCGGTATGCGACCAGCGCCGGTTCGCAAAAGTTGATCGCGGAAACCATTGCCGCGCACAGGGCTTTGGTTGCCGCGGGAACGGTTCCGTGGTGCATCACGACGCGCACATGCTCGGCGGTCGCCGACGCAATCTCTGGACGCACGGCAATAGTCGCGAACAAGTTCGCGTCCGGCACATCACCCGCGGCCGGCGCGTCGAGCGCGGGCAGCCGCGGCACTATGCGGGTCCTTGCGTAAACTGCCGGAAGCGCACGTCGTCGCGCACCGGATCCATGCGGGGATCGATTGCCAGCATTCCGGTGAAGATCGAACGGTGCGCGCGTTTGAGCATGTCGAGCGCTTCGTTCCGTTTGCCCATCGCGACAAGCGCAGTGATGACGTCCTCGGGATCCACGCGGTCGTCGGCCATGCCCGCCTGCGCGATGCGCAGTTCGGACGCCGCGTTCGCGTAATCGTGCGATGCGGCATATGCGTGCGCCAGCAGCGCCGCGGCTTCCGGCCGGCACGCTTTGCAGGCGTTACCGTATTTCTCGTATGCGGCGATCGCGGAGCGGTAATCGCCCAGTGCTTCGTATGCCAGACCCATCGCTTGATAAGCGTCGACGCGCTGCGGTGAGAGGTCCAGCGCCTGCTGCGCGTAGCGGATCGCCTCGGAGTAGCGGCGTGACATGTACGCCGCTTCGGAAAGCCAGTCGGTCGCAGCGACCGATTCCGGATCGAGCACCGCGGCTTTGTGCAGTTCGTCATAGGCTTGCTTGCCGTGACCTTCGCGCAGCAGCGCCATGCCGTACCACTGATGCGCGGGAGCATAGCCCGCATCGAGCGCAATCGCGCGGCGGTATTCGATTTGCCCTGCCGTCGCGTGATGTTCTTTTATCTCGACAAGCCCAAGCGCGGCATGCGCCTCGGCTGAATCGGGATCGAGTGCGAGCGCATGATCGGCGTACCCCTTGGCGCGCGTGAAAGCTTCGCGCTTGCTCAGCGTTCCGTAGCCGTAGTCTCCTTCAATCGCATAGGCGACGGCGAGGCCCGCGTAGCCGCGCGGGTCCTTCGGATCGGTGACCGTGACTTGGCCGAAGTAGCGCAGGCTTTTGCGAACGCCGTCCGGAGTGCGCTGGTTCCAATAGAAGCGGCCCATCGAATACAGACGCGCGCCATCCGCGGAGAGACCACCGTCGGGTGCCCGGTGCGCGTGCGCGACTCCGGCGAGCGTTATCGCGAACGCCACGACCAGCGCCGCGGCTGCAGAAGCGGCCATCGCGAAGCGGCGGAGCGGCGAGGCGGTGCGTACTTGCACCGGCTCGGCCACGTGGGGCGCGGGACTGTGCTCGATGCCGACCGGGGGGACGAAGCGGTAGCCGCGGCGCGGCACGGTTTCGATGGCGTCGCAATCCCAGTGCAGACGCAGCGCCTTCCTGATGACGTAGATGTTTTGCGCGAGGTTCGCCTCTTCCACGAAGCCCTCGGGCCAGACGCGCTGCAGCAGCTCGGTTTTGCCCAGCACTTCGCCGGGATGTTCCACCAGCGCCAGAAGCGTCTCGACGACCTTCGGGCCCAAGGCGATCGGCGTTTCGCCGGCCGAAAGCATCAGCTGTTCTCTGTCGAGCCGGAAGGGCCCGAACCGGTACCTTGTCATCAGCGCTACCTCCCACTTCCGCCGCATGGGAAATTCTCAAGTCCCGCCGGGACCGCCTTGCCGAGCCGCAGCGAGACGCCGCCGCGGCGGTCCTCACCGCGCAACGCAAGCTATGAACGCATTACGTTGCGCATGGTTGCACGCGCACAAACCGCGCGATTCATATGACACGTTTCGTCACGAAAACGAAGTAAACCGTCACATTTTTTGTGCGCATTCGTTTGCGAAAAGTCGCATGAAACAAAAGTTGTATGTGCGCAGTAGAAGCCGGTGTACAGTACGGATGGAACGCGGGTGTGCGTTCCGCGCTATAGACAAAAAGGAATTATCGTGAAATCCGCTGCGAAACAGCAAGCAAAGACTCAAGAGAAACCGCAGGCGCGTCCCACGATCTCGCTCGCGCGAGTGATTACCGTCGGTGCCGATACGTCAACGTTCGGCGGATGGGGTCCGAAAGTGAGCGCCGGCAATCTTTTGAAAAACTGGAACTAATCATAATTTAAAGTTTCGTTCGTATCGTTATGATACGGATGAAAAACGGGCCCCGTTGTCCTCCACCAACGATAGGCCCGTTCGACTCCTTACCTCGTAGAGTGCAGCAAGACGGGCTGGCAGTGTCTCCACCACTGCCAGCCCAATTTTTTTGTTTTCTTCTCTTTGGTTTGCTCGCGGTGGGACGTACAGTGGTTTTGTCGCCAGTCGCCTTTTCGCATCCGTGCGAAAAGCGCTCCTTCGCCTCTGCGCTGCTTCATGCGCCATCCTGGCTTATGCAGCGCATTCACACGCGCCCAAACCACTGCACGTCCCACCGCGAAGCAAATTTTCAAAACGGCAAAAAATTGGGTTGGGAGTGGTGAAGGTTTTAAGAAGAAGTTAGGCTAGGTATGGCTCCATCGGAGCCACAGGTTCTAATATGCGATCCATCTCCGAAAAGATTGAGGGATCGATGTCGAGGTCGCCGGCGGATGCGTTGTCCTGCACGTGTTCGCGTTTGGTGGCTCCGACGATCACGCTCGTGACCGCGGGCTGCCGCAAGCACCACGCAAGCGCGAGTTGGGAAAGGGTGCAGTTCGATTGCTCGGCGAGCGGGCGTAATTGCTGGACGGCATCGAGCACGGGTTGGGTGAAGTAATCCTCCATCATGTCCGCATTTTGACCGGCGGCGCGCGTGCCCGCAGGCGGTTTTTTTACGTCCGTATATTTGCCGGTGAGAATGCCCATCGCCAGCGGGGACCACACGACGTTGCCCAAACCGTAAGCCTCGCACGCGGGCAGCACGCGCGCTTCGATGCGGCGCCATAGTGCGCTATACTGCGGCTGATTGCTGATCGGCACAGACCATCCGCGCGCCCGGCACAGCGTTACCGCCGCGACGATCTGATCGGCGTTCCATTCGGAAACGCCCCAATACAAAATTTTGCCTGCGCGCACGAGGTCGTTCATCATCTCGCACGTCTCTTCGAGCGGCGTCGCGAGATCGTAGCGGTGACATTGGTATAAATCGATGTACTCCACTTGCAGACGACGCAGCGAGTGATGCACCTGATCGTGGATGTGCTTACGCGAGAGGCCGCATTCGTTGGGGTTCTCGCCCATCGGAAAATACACTTTGGTTGCAAGGACCAATTGGTCGCGCGGGAGCTCTTTGAGAATGGGGCCCAGCACTTCTTCGGCGGCGCCGCGCGCATAGACGTTCGCCGTGTCGATGAATGTGATACCGCGTTCCCACGCCTCGAGCACGCATGCGCGCGCAATGTCCGCTCCCACGTTGCCGCCGTACGTGAGCCATGAGCCGAGGCCGACGACGGAGAGCTTCAATCCGGAGTGTCCTAACGTTCTATAGTGCATACGCGTGCGCTACGGCACCAGGACGCGCAGCGCCTTTGGCAAGACCTCGAACACCGCGGGCGTGGTTCCCGCGGGTTCTCCATCCGCGCTCACGTGATGCGGGCGGTGCGTGCGAATCTCGAAACGCGTCGATCGGCGCGTTCGCAAGCCGCGTCCCGACGACGGATCGCGCACGACGATTTTGTGCACGATCGCAAAGGCGTCGATCCAGTTGCGCGGCTCGATGCTGTAGAGGTCGAGCCACCCATCGTCGATTGCGGCGTCGGCTCGTTCGATGACACCGCCGAAGCGAGCGTTATTCGCGACCGTGATTTGCACGGTGCGGCAACGTTCCACCTCGCCGCCGTAGCGAATTTCAGCAAAAAAAGGTCGCACGTCGCGCAGCGTTTGCAGCGTCGTCGAAAGCACGCCCAGCACACCGAAACGCTGTTTGACTTCGGGCGTTTGCCGCCGCGCGATGCGTGCCGATACGCCGATGCTGGCCTCATTGACGAAATAGCACCCGTTCACGCGGCCTACATCGATGGCGCGCGAATTGCCGCCCGAGATGGTCTCGCACGCCTGCGCCGGGCCGAGGGGCACGCCGAGCGTGCGCGCCAAATCGTTGAACGTGCCGAGCGGAATGATGCCCAGAGGCGCTCCGCGCTCCAAGGCCAGCGGAATGGCCCCAATCACGGTGCCGTCGCCGCCGGCGGCAATCACGGCGTCGACCGCTCCGGCGGCTTCCCGCACGCAGTCGATTCCACACGTTTCGAGCGTCCGGCGCACCGCCGCGCCCTCACGCAGGCCCAGGCGGGACCGCTCGTTCAGCACCAGCAGCGCACGCATATCCGGTTTTTTGGATGTACCCCCGCTGTCACTTCACTTGCTTGCCTGCCGATACCAAAAAGGTGACCGGCTTCGATGCGAGCCTCTTTCTGACGCTCGGAGGCGTCCTTTTCGGCGCTGCCGGCGCGAGCGCGCTTTGGCGCGCGAATGCCTCCCGAACGCTTTTTCACGCGGGGATGTTTCATGCCTCGCCCACGCCCATGTACGTGTTCGATCGCAGCACGCTGCGTTTCTTGAACGTCAACAGAGCGGCCCTGGATCGCTATGGCTACACGCGCGACGAGTTTCTCGATTTGACCGCCGTGGATTTGCGCCCGCCGGAAGACGTCCCACTGCTGATGCAGGCCTTGGAGAATACGCAGACCGACTTGGGCGTTTTTCGTCACGTCGCCAAGGACGGCAGCATCATCCACGCCACGATCCGCCGGTACGAGCTGCGCTATCGCGGTAGGCCCGCTTGTATGATTCACGCTCTCGACGTGAGCTCGCAGCACGACACGGAACAGCGCTTGCGCGAAAGCGAGGCGACGCTGCAACTGGCGCAAGAAGTTGCGCATCTGGGCAGCTACGTGTACGACTATCAGACGGAAAAGACGTATTGCTCCGAGGAGTTGTGCCGGATTTTGCGCGTTGCGCAAGGCGACATAAAACGCGGCGGACTCTGGGAATTCGATCATCCCGAAGATTCGCCGCGCGTACGGCGCGAGATCGATGCGGCGCGCGCGGAAAACCGCCCGTACAAGAGCGATCACCGGGTGCTGCTGCGGGACGGGACAGTGCTGCACGTTGAGGAACGCGGCTATTGGGCGCTCGATGAATCCGGCAATCCGCTTCGCATGATCGGCACGATTCTCGACATCACCGAACGAAAGACGGCGGAAAACGCACTCGAACATCTGGCCTTCCACGATCCGTTGACCAATCTGCTCAATCGTGCCGGTTTGCGCGACCATCTCGCGCTCGCCATCAAGGAACGGCACGCCGCGGGCCTCATTCCGGTGTTCTTCTTCGACATCGACCGGTTCAAAACGATCAACGATACGCTGGGGCACAGCGTCGGCGACCAACTGCTCGTGGAGATCGGCCGGCGCCTCGCACGTCAACTGCGCACCGATGAAGTACTGGCACGCACGGGCGGCGATGAGTTCATGATCGTGGCACCGCCGATGCCGGACCGCACGAATATCTCGCTGCGCGCGCGTCAACTGCTCGACGTGTTTTCGGCTCCGTTCACGATCGCGGGACTGGAGCACATCGTCTCGGCGAGTTTGGGCATCAGCGTGTATCCGCTCGACGCGCAAGTATCGGACGCCTTGCTGCGCAACGCGGACGTGGCGATGTACGCGGCAAAAGGCCGTGGCGGCGCAACGTTTCATTATTACACGTCCGATCTGCAGCGCAGCACCGAGGAGCGCTTCCGCATGGAGTCCGCGCTGCGCCGAGCGCTCGACAAGGGCGAATTCTCGCTGCAATACCAGCCGGTGATTCACACGCGCAGCGGGCGCATCATCGCGGTCGAAGCGCTGCTGCGCTGGACCGACCCCGACACGGGCACCATTCCGCCCGCGCGGTTTATCCCGCTAGCGGAAGAAACCGGATTTATCCGGCGGATCGGTGCATGGGTGTTCGAGCACGCGTTCACCCAAGCCAAGCGCTGGTCCGACAACGGTACGCCGATTCGCATGTGGGTGAACGTGTCGCCCGCGCAGCTGCACGACGCCTCGCTTCCGCAAACCATCGCGGATCTGCTGCGCGAACACGATCTGGACGGATCGCTCATCGGCTTGGAACTAACGGAAAGTTCGTTCATCAATCACGAGCGCGATTTGCTCGCGACGCTCAATCAGATTCGCGCGCTGAAAGTACACCTTGCGTTGGACGACTTCGGAGTAAAATATTCTTCGCTCGAATACTTGCAGCGTCTGCCGATTGACACGGTGAAAGTCGATCGCGTGTTCGTGAACGACATCGTCAACAACCCGTTCAACGCGTCGATCGTGCGCGCGATCGTCAGCGTGGCGCACGACGTCGGTTTTCACGTCACCGCCGAAGGCATCGAAACGCCGAGTGAACTGTCGATCATCAACTCGCTGGGATGCGATGCGTGGCAGGGCTTTTTGTTCAGCGGCGCGCGCCCGGCGGACGAGATCGACCTGATGATGGGCGGCGAAATGCGCTACGCCAACTCGTGACTGAGCCTGCGCGCTCGTGAAGCGCCGCGCTTCGGGGAGATCGGCTACTCCACCCGGATCACACCCATCATGCCGTGATCCTCGTGGAAAAGCATGTGGCAGTGGAAGACGAACGTGCCGCGCGGCACATCGCGAAAGTCGAGAAGCACCTTCGTGATGCTCGGCTTCACCAAGGGATAGTTCGGATCGCGCGGATTCGGCAAGAACTTGCCAATCGGCAGAAATGCGACGTCTACGCTCACCGGCATTCCCGCCGCGCTGCGCTCTTCGACGAACTTCATTTGATGGATGTGGAAGGCGTGAACCTCCGGCGCCGTATTGATGAGGTACCATTCCTCAATGGTCCCGTGTTTGACGACGATGTCGGGATTCGACGGAACGGATGCGCCGGGTGAATACGTTGGCCAAAACGGGTGTTCGTGAAAGCGCGGATTCGTCGTGTCGGTTATGAAATACGCCGAATGCGCCGGAATTTTTCCGCGTTTCGGGAGAGCATATTGCGAAAACGTGATGGCGCGGCGGCGAATCAGCTTCGGGTGCGTCCTCGCGAATGCGACAAGACGGCCCGCGGAGGTCCGAGCGATGATCGCCGGAGACGACGCGATGTCCGGTGCCGGCTGGACCGGAGCACTCATTCCGTGAATCCGCAGAAGATCGTGGTGCATTTGGAACGCGAACCCGCTGCAAAAGTGCTCGCTGGAAAGGACCAGCGTTTTTCCGCGCGGCACGGTAACGAGAATATCCATGCGCGCCGACGGCGCGAGCGGCCAGCGTTTCATCGCCAGATAACGCGAGAGCGGACGTCGTGCATTACCGGATACGGGAACCCCGTCCAACCCGACGACGTGCAGCTCAACCGGGGCGCCGGAGGAGTCGTGCAGTTGCAAGAGCTTTGCCGAATCGGAGGTCGCGTTGACGATCCGTAAGAGCTGCGCTCGACCGCCCGCAACGTCGAGCGACGCGGGCGCTCGAGCTCCGTCGACGCTCACCAGCGGCTCACCGGCAAGTCCTTGACAGTGCACCGGTTCCACCATCGCTCCTGCACGAATGGGGTTGGTCGTGGGCCACGGCGGAGGGGCAAAGGCGTTGTAGGCAACAGGCGGCGCAAGGCGTAAAGCGCCTTCGTGCGCGGCGGCATCGACGCCAATCGCGCTCTCATCTGGTGCGTACGGGTTGTCCGAGCGCAGCGGAAGCGCATACCGCAGAACGATCACGTGCTCCGATCCTCGCGGGATCGGATCGCTATCCGGTTCGACGATCCACGTCCCCGCCAGGCCGCCGATCACCTCGGCCTCGCTCATGCCGTGTACGTGCGGGTGGTAGAAATACGTTCCGGGCGGCTGCGTCCTGGGAATCGTAATATCGTACTCGCACGCGTGCATCGGCGTACTGAGCGTCGATAGAAAGACGTCCTCTTCGCCGGCCGGGCCCTCGAAGCCGTGCAAATGAATATTGGTATCGATCGGCTTCATGCGCATGTAACGATCGTCGATCGCATGATTCAGGTAACCGGAATAGTGCAGAACGGGCACGTCCGCCGGCATCGGTCTCGGGAAGCACTTCGTTATCGCCGACGAAGCGACGCGCGAACCGGCGCTGGGAGATGAAATATCGTTGACGATGCGCAGCGCAAAATGCTCGCCTCGCCGCACACGAATCGTCGGCGCCCCGGTATGAACGGCGCCCGCGGCCGTATAGCTGTAACAGAACCGCGTACCGTCTCGGTGCACCGCCAAAATCAACTCGCGCTGACCCGAAGCATCTCGCGGGAGCGTCCATACGTCGATGTCGGGCGGCTCGCGCAGTACGGGCGCGGCGGCAACTGGACCGCAGGCGTGCTGTGCGCTTTGCTGCGGGCGTTGCGAGGATGCGGGCGAGGAGCCCGTACCGCTGATGAATCCGATGCCCAGCGCGAGCAAAGACAATGCAAAGCGGCGCAAGAGCCGATGAAGGTTCTGGAACATGCATCGATCATGACGGCGGGAATTAACGGGCGATTAACCGCGCGCCAGGACCGGCACCGGCCCGCATGCAAGTGGAGATCAGTGATATCGGGCAACGCGGTCGCCGCTCGGAGCTTGATCGAGTCGCTTCGTCAAACGCCTCCAAAGTTGCTTATGCTGATCGCGCCGGCCGGCTTTGGAAAATCGGTCACGGCGGGCGCAGTCGCAGCCGCATTCGGCGATTCGGCACTCATCGAACGTGTTGACGGCGTGGAAGATTTCCACGATCGGCTGCTGCGGATTTTTGCCTCGCGCCCGCAAGCTCTGGCGATCGTCTGTGCGCGAAAGCCGCTGAAGGTACCGTTCGATTTAGTGCTGCCGCACGAAGTGCGGCTTGCCCGCGCCAAGGACCTCTGCCTAGCGCACGACGCGATCTCCGGCATCTTCTCGGCGTTTCCGGCGTCGACGGAGCAATTGGAGCAGGTCCACGCGCTCACCCTG
>DASSEZ010000074.1:0-23581 GCA_035694945.1 Vulcanimicrobiaceae bacterium | reverse complement strand
AGCCCGGCAAGTTCGCCCGGCTCTCTTTCACATGGCGCGGTCGGAGGGACTCGAACCCCCAACCTACAAGTTCGTAGCCTGTTGCTCTATCCAATTGAGCTACGACCGCACACAGCCGCGAATGCTACGTCGCGGTTTTTCTTTTCCCCTCCAGTTGAGTGGCGGAGAGGGAGGGATTCGAACCCTCGGACGGTTTTTGACCGTCGGTCATTTAGCAAACGACTGGTTTCAGCCACTCACCCACCTCTCCGTGGGACCGGACCACTATACCACACGGATGCAAGCGGAGCCTGCGACGCACTCAGCCCGAACTCGAGTCCACGGGCGTACTCGGAGGAGGCTCGTCGACGATTTCCGGAACGATAACGTCTTTGCGCACCGCAGGCCGGCGAACGAGCACCGCGTCGACGCCCGCAACTCGTCCCGCGGGAATGACCAGCATCAGGAACGAGAGCATGAACGCCGCGGCGTCGAGCGATCCGATCGCCGTCCATGACGAAAATTCACCCTTGAGCGCCATGTAATTCAACGCCAAAAAGCAGCCCACCAGACCGCCGAACCGCGTGAACACCCCGAGGATCAAACTGCATCCGGCCAGCACTTCGCCCAGGCGAACCAATTCGGCGAACACGTTGACGTTCGGCGTCACGACGTTGAGTAGGAAGTCGTGATAGAAGCCCGTCTGCGACATCACCGCCTTCTGCACCGCTTGCGGCATGTATCCCGACGGCGGCATGAACGCGGAGGAATTCAAAAACTTCGGAAGGCCGTGCACGAGCCAAAACGCGCCGGCATACAGACGCAGAACGGTAAACCAGCCGGCGTACGTCCAGTGTGATGCCATCCTCATGCGATCTCTTCTCCTTGTGCGCCGGCCGCCAATGCTCGCATGGCGGCGGCTATTTCCAATGCTGCCTCGGGCCTGCCGAGCTGTTGCATAGCCGCGCGCATCGCGTCGCGTTTCTCCGGCGACTCCAGTAACGATTCCACCGTGCGCGTCAGATCGGACGTGCTTTTTGCCCGCAGTGCCGCGCGGCGCTGCACCAAGTAGCGCGTGTTGCGCTCCTCCTGTCCGGGCAACGGTTTGAACAGCACCATCGGAACGCGCGCGACGAGCGCTTCCGCGGACGTCAAGCCGCCCGGTTTGGTGATCAGCACGTCGCTCGCATGCATGTACTCGTGCACGTTGTGAACGAAGCGCACCACTCGCACCGGATAGCCTACGCGATGCGCGTATTCCAGCACGCGCTGCTCGCTGCGCGCGCTGCGCCCGACGATTGCCAGCGCGCACAGCGGCGTGCGTACGCGGTCGAGGGCATGCATCATCGCTTCCAGCGGGCCGATGCCCAGGCCACCGCCCATCAGCAACACCGTGCTGCGATCGAGCGGCAACCCGAGGCGCTCGCGCAGCGCGTCGCGGTCGGCGAACGGCTGCGAGAACTCGCCGCGCACCGGGATACCCGACACGATGATGCGATCGCGCGCAACGCCGCGCGCAATCAGCGTAGCCCGCATCTCCGGCGTCGCGACGGCATACAATTCAATATTCGTGTGAATCCAGAACGCGTGCACCGCAAAGTCCGTAACCACGCCCACAACCGGCGGCGCGTCGGCAAACTGCTTTTTGTACTCCGCCATGACGCCGCATGGGAAAGCATGCGTGCAAATCACGACGTCCGGCCGCCACTCCTGCAGCAGCGGACGAAGATTCGCCGCGGTAAACTGATGCGCCCACGCGCGGAACGGCCCGACCTCAGTCGCTAATTCGGCACGGTTATACAGGAAGCGGTACATCTGGGGAATGGTTTTGACCATTCGCAGATAGCCTTCGGAAACGACGCGCGAAACCACTGACGCCGCGTACTTGTACGAATCGACGACGGTCGATTCAAAATGCGGATCTATTTCGGTCAGCGCGCCGCGCAGTGCGTTCGCCGCGGACGTATGCCCAACGCCGACGTTGGCCGAAAGAAAGAGCGCTCGAATTACTCGGCGGCCCCCTCTCCGCCGGATTCTTCCGCAAGCACGAAAAAGTCGTCCAAGATCTCCTGCGCGAGATCGTCGTCTTCGAGCAGATTACCTTTGTCGTCGGTCACGACGAATTCGTCTTCTTTCTCGCAGTACAGCACAGCATAGGCGTTGTTCTCTTCGTCTTCCACCAAACCGACGACTTCGAACTCGAGTTGCTTTTCGTCGGTGGTCTGAATTACGAGTACGTCGCGCAGTTCCAACGTTTGTGGTTTGCCGGCGTCGCCGTTGGTTGACATGAGGCTCTCCTACTTCAAATACTTAGCGATGTTCGCGTTCTGCTGGGCGAGCGTTCGCGCGAAGGCGTGATGGCCGTTGCCTTTGTAGACGTAGTAGAGATACGGCGACGGCTGGGGATTGAAGGCGGCCCGCAGCGAGGGTTCGCCTGGATTGGCGATGGGCGTCGGAGGCAACCCTTGATGCAGGTAGGTGTTGTACGGCGAATCGATCTTGAGGTCCCCGTACGTTATGACGTCATGGTGCTCAGGTAGAGCGTACTCTATCGTGGCGTCGACTTCCAGCGGCATGCCCAGGCGCAGGCGATTGTAGTAAACGCCGGCCATGAGCGCACGCTCGTCGTCGGCCTTCGCTTCGCGTTCTATAAGCGAGGCCAGCGTGACGACCTGCGGGACCGTCAAGCCGTGCGCGCGTGCTTTACGCGCGGCATCCTTCGGAAGTTCCCTGCGAAACTGCGCGGTGAGAATGTCTTCCACCGTTTTCGGTGAGGCGTCGTTCGGAATCAGGTAGGTACTGGGGAACAAAAAGCCTTCCAGATTTTTCGTGCGCGTGCCGCCGACCACAATCGAATCATGAAGAAACGCTTGCGTGAACGTTTGTGCATTGCCGATGCCTTCGTCTTGCAAGCGCTGTGCGATTTGCTTGGCGGTAAAGCCTTCGGGAATCGTGACCCACTTTGCCACTTGCGCGCCGCCGCTCTCGAGCTGCTCGAGCACTTGCGCGGGCGTCTGATGGGGCGAGAAACGGAACTCGCCCGCGTGCGCGCTCGTATCGGCGTGCCGGAACTTCGCGTACACACGAAACGCCGTGGGATTGGCGATGATTCCCGCATCCGCGAGTTGTGCGGTAATGTCATGAAACGTCGAGCCGCGCGCGACGACGACGTCCTTGGTCGTGTCCGGATGCGACCGGTCTGCCCAAATCGCGTACGCGAACCACGCTGCGCCCGCAATAACGGCAAGCGCGACAAGCGTGGCGATGACTTTGATCGCGCGCATCACTGAGGTGCGGCGCTCCGGCGGCGCGTCAGAAACGTTTCCAGAATGAGCGCGGCCGCCATCTTGTCTACGACCGTTTTTCGCTTGGAACGGCTTACGTCGGCAGCGATGAGGCTTTTGGTCGCTTGCGCGGTCGTCATGCGCTCGTCGACGCGATGAATACGACCGCCGAACACCCGCGCGAGCTGTTCGACGAAGCGATCGATATTTTCGGCAGCCGGCCCGCGCGCTCCCGAAAGCGTAACGGGATCTCCTACAACCATCTCCTTGGCGTTATACTGGGCTGCGAGCTCCGAGATTCGCTGCAAGTCCGCTTTGAGATTCGTCCGGTCGATGACGGTGAGCGGCAGCGCGAACGTGCCGGTGGGATCGGCGACGGCAACACCGATGCGCTTGCTGCCGACGTCGAGGGCCAACAATGACATGCTAGGCGCCCCTTACGAACTCCAGCGCGTGCACTCCCGCCTTCGGACGGCGTCCCAGGTGGTGATTGACCAGGGTTTCGATTGCCTGCGCGACGCGTTTGGTCGCATAGAGCGCGGGTGTCACTGGTCCGCCCGGCGCGGCCGCAACCGCTTGCAGATTGCGGACATCGTCTACGTCGAGCGCGCAAACCTCACGCCATGCAACGCGGCATGATTCGCAGCCAAAACCGCCCTGCTCCGCGTCCAGCCACGCGGTATGCCCCTGCAGCGGCGCACCGCAATGTACGCACGCGTCGACAGGTGGTGCGAGTCCGAGCGCGTCGAGCAGCCGCATGGAGAAGCGCGGCAGCAGTGAGAGCGGCGCATCGTTTTGTCCAACCGCGCGAAGTACGGCCGTGAGCAGCGTGTAGATCTCCGGCTGCGGCAGATCGGGTTCGCAAAATGCGTCGACGAGTTCGATAATCATGTTGGCCGCCGCGAACTGTTCAGGCGCGACCAAGTGCGGCCAGTGTGCTTCGATGATGTCCGCGGATACGACGACGTCGAGATTGCGGCCGCGATGCATTCCCAGCAGCACCTCGTTGCCGAATTCCAAACGCCCGGCAAGGTGGCTTTTCGTGCGCCGCGAGCCCTTCGCGATTGCATCGAGCTTTCCGCGCTCGGACGTGTAAAGCGTCAGGATGCGATCCGCCTCGCCGTACGTGCGTCCACGAAGAATGACGGCCGCGGTCTTATACGAGCGCTGCGGCGCGCTCACGGCATCTCATCCCGGCGTGTCGAGTGATTTCGGGCCGAATGCATCCGGTAGCAGTTGGTCGAGCGTCGTCACCTTCAGGCCGTTCGGCGTCGTGTATGCGACTTCGAGCGCCGGATTGAACTCGTTGAGAAACTGCCGGCATGCTCCGCAGGGAGCGGTCAGCGTGGCTTGCGGACCCGCAATCGCAATTGCACGAAACTGCTGATGGCCGGCAGCGACTGCGGCAGCCGCCGCCGTGCGTTCGGCGCAGATTGCGAGGCCGTAACTGGCGTTCTCCACGTTCACACCGCCGAACACCGTACCGTCCTGCGTGAGCAGCGCCGCACCGACGGCAAATTTCGAATACGGTGCGTACGCGCGTTCCCGCATCGCAACGGCGCGCGCCATCAACTCTTCAGCCTTCATCTTCATCCATTTCGGCGTGCGCGCCGTTTTGCGATCCCAGTTTGCCGTTGCTGAACACGCGTACCGCCATGATGCGACGCCCGCGCATGCGATCCACTTTCAATCGCGTGTGCTCGTCGGCTTCGATTTCTTCGCCTTCGCTGGGCAGCCGTCCAAAAAGGCCGACGGTGTAGCCACCGATCGTTTCGAATTCCTCGTGCGGCAGATGCGTGCCGAGCTTGGCGTTCACGTCTTCGATGTTCACGCCCGAATCGACGACGGCTTCCTGCTCGCTGACGAGGCGAACCGGTTCTTCTTCCTCTTCGTCGTGCTCGTCGCGAATCTCGCCGACGATCTCTTCGAGCAAATCCTCCATCGTCACAAGACCCGCGGTGCCGCCGTATTCGTCCACGACGATTGCCATGGTGAACTTGTCGCGCTGCATCTCGCGCAACAATTCGGCGATCTTCTTGTTCTCCGGAACGTGAACGACGGGCCTCATCAACTGACGCAGCGGCGTCGAACTGATGGAGCCGTTCGCAAGACTGATCAGCAGTTCGCGATCGTGCACCATGCCGACGATGTCGTCTTTCGATTCGTGATACACGGGCAACTTGGAGTACCCTTCGGCGATCACGATGTCGAGGGCGCGCCGCGGCGAATCGTCAATCGACACGGCGACGACGTTCGGCCGCGGCGTCATTACTTCACGCACGATGGTGTCGCCGAATTCGATGACCGAGTGGATCATCTCGCGCTCTCGTTCTTCGAGCACGTTCTGCTCAGCGCCCACGTTGACGATGGCGCGGATGTCTTCCTCCGTCACGAATATCTGGTGCGCGTGTTTAATCCCGAGCGGACGCAGAATCAGATTCGTGAGCGTTTGAAAAAGATACACCAGCGGCGTGAGAAACAACGCGGCGCGCCGCATCGTCGGCGCCAAACGCAGGGCCCATCGTTCGTTGTCCGATACCGCGACCGTCTTCGGAATGATTTCGCCGAAGAGCAGCAGCACAAACGTCATAACGAGCGTCGAGATCACCGCGCCGTCCGGAATACCAGCGTCGATAAAGACGTACGTCGCGAGTGAATCGGCGATCAGCAGCACGATGGTGTTGCCGATGAGGATCGAAGTCAGAAACCGGTTCTTGCTTTCGACAAGACGCAATACGGCGCTGGCCCGGCGCACGCCGCGCTCCATCATGGCGCGGGCACGCAGGCGGGACACCCCGACCAGGGCTGCCTCGGAGGCTGCGAAGAAGGCCGCCAGCAGCACGAGTACCACCAGGGCGGCAATTTCGTACCAGGGGATGGCGTGTGCGACGGTCTGACTACTTAGTGGTTCCAAGATATGCAGTCCGCATTATAACACAAGGTGCGGGCGCACCAAGAGGAACACCGCCAGGGCCACCAGCGTGCCCAGAATCGCTCCCCAGGTCACCTCGAAGGTCGAGTGAATGCGCGCCTCCACCCGGCTTTGGGCGACCAGAAACGCGACGAAATAGGCCAGCACGGCCACCAGCGGGCGCTGATAGAACAGCGCCAGGCCCGTCGAGGCCGCAAACGCGAGCGCGGCATGCCCGGAAACGGCGCCGCCCTGCAGGGGCGAGCCGCGCCCGGCCCACGCCTTGGCAAACAGCGTTCCGATGGCCGCCAGAGCCAGTGCGATGAGGATGACGTTCGCGGGCACCTGCGCGAGGGCGTCATACACCCGCGTTCCGCCTTGCTGAATGCCTTGATAGAACGCGAGATAGCCGACGACCACCGCGCCGATCGTCGCGACGAGCACCGCGCCGGCCGCTGCATCTTTTGCGGTCTTGGCAAGCGGATGATGTGCGACGGTAAGCAGGTCGACCACCGCCTCGATCGCCGTATTCATCAGTTCGAGCGCGAGCACGATGACAATCGTGATGACGATCGCGATGACGTAGATGCGTTCCAGCCGCAGCAGCAGCGTGGCAACGAGTACGAGCGCCGCAATTATTAGATGCACGCGCATGTTGGGCTGCGTGCGCACCGCGTACAGAATGCCGGAAAACGCGTAGTGGAACGAACTCCAAAACTTCGTTTCGGTGATGCGTACGTAATCGCGTTCGGGATGTGGCTCTCGCGGTTTGTGCTCGTGCATGTCAGTCATAGGGCCACGGCATGTCGATGGCCGCTGCCAGGCGGCGTTCTTCGGCCTCCATGGCGGCGCGCTCTTCCGGCTGCTCGTGATCGTGCCCCAGCACGTGTAAGATCCCGTGAATGAGCAGGCGGTACACTTCGTTCTGCAGCGGCGCGTCGTACTCCGCGGCTTGCCTGCGGGCAGTGTCGACGCTGATAACGACATCGCCCAGGAGCCGCTCTGGTGTATGTGGTTCTGGTTCGACAAACTCTCCATGACGAGCAGCAGTGCCGTCGCCGTCTTCGTACAGCGGGAAGCTGAGAACGTCGGTCGGCTTGTCCTTGCCGCGGTGCTCGCGGTTGAGCACTTGAATCTCACGATCGTTCACGAGCGATAGCGAAAGCGACGAATCATGCTCGTCGACCGCTTGCAGCAATGTCTTTGCAACGGCTTTGAGCCGCCGCGTATCGACTCCGCTGTTTCGAACGGCGTTGCGGAAATGAATCATTCGGCGTACGCGCGGATGATTTTCGAAACGAGCGGATGCCGCACGACGTCGGTTTCGTTCAGTTCAACGATACCGATGTCGCCGATGCCCGCGAAGCGCCGCGGCACTTCCGTCAGGCCGCTTTTCGCGCCGCCCGGCAGATCGACTTGCGTCACGTCGCCGTTGACGATCATCTTCGAACCGGAACCGAGTCGCGTTAAAAACATCTTCAACTGATCGCGCGTGGCGTTCTGCGCTTCGTCCAAGATTACGAACGCATCCGATAACGTGCGCCCGCGCATGTATGCCAGCGGCGCAACCTCGATGATGCCGCGCTCCAAATAGCGTTCGACGACCGTGCCGTCGAGTAATTCGCCCAACGAATCGTAGAGCGGACGCAGATACGGATCGACTTTTTCTTTCAAATCGCCGGGAAGAAAGCCGAGTTTCTCGCCTGCCTCGACCGCGGGACGCGAAAGAATCACGCGCGCCACTTCGCGGTTACGCAACGCGCGCACCGCCATCACGACAGCCAAGAACGTTTTGCCCGTTCCCGCCGGACCGATGCCGAACGTGAGCGTGTTGCGATCGATCGCATCGACGAACGCGCGCTGTCCGGCGGTTTTCGGGCGGATTTCCTTGCCGCGGTGCGAGCGGTACAGCGTTTCCGGCAGCGCGGTTTCCGAACGTCCTCGCAGCACGTCCGACGTTGCGAGCGCGACGTCGTCGGGCGTTACCTGCGCGCCGCTCACCGCCGCGTCCAGCATCCGTTGAACCACGTCATAGGCTTGCGCCACGGCGGTACGCTCGCCCGCGAGGACGAGCGTATTCCCCTCGATTCGTAAGGCGACCGAGAGTTGGTCTTCGAGCGCTGAGAGATTCTGATCGAACTTTCCGAACAGCCGAAAGTGATCGTGCAGAGGGCTTAGGTCGACGGTTCGTTCGGTTGTTGAATCCAGAGATGGTTCTCCCGCAGTGCAGCCGGTGGACCGAGCACCTCGCTCGCAACGACCGCTCGCAAAAGCGTATTCCCATGTTCGAACATGCCTTGCAACGGTCTAGCTGCGGCTCGGGGGGCGGCCGGTGCCGGTGTTTGCCCCGCGGACCCACTACTTTGCGCTTCGGTGCGGTCGTCCACGGATCATTGGCCCTTCGGGGCGGGTGATGCCAGCGGCGCTGGGGTCGACCCGTTGTCCGCGGCGGTTCCCACGCTCGTAGAAATGGCGCCGCGCATATCCGAATCGGCCTGGATGTTCTTCATGCGGTAGTAGTCCATCACGCCGAGATTGCCGCTACGAAACGCTTCGGAAATCGCCTGGGGCACCTGCGCTTCGGCTTCGACGACTTTCGCGCGCATGCGCTGCGTCTCGGCCTTCATTTCTTGCTCCGCCGCCATGGCCGCATATTGCCGCTCCGAAGCCTTGGCCTGCGCGATGCGGCGATCGGCCTCGGCCTGCGACATCTGCAGTTCCGCGCCGATGTTCTTGCCGACGTCGACGTCGGCGATGTCGATGGAGACGATCTCGAACGCCGTTCCCGCGTCCAGACCCTTGGCGAGCACTGTCTTGGAAATGCGATCGGGATACTCCAGCACTTCCTTATGATCCACCGCCGCGCCGACCGCGGAAACGACGCCTTCGCCGACGCGCGCGATGATCGTCGGCTCGCCCGCGCCGCCCACGTAGCGATCCAGGTTGCTGCGCACCGTAATACGCGCTTTCACGTTGAGTTGAATGCCGTTTTGCGCGACGCCTTGGAACACCGGCGTCTCGATGACTTTCGGATTGACCGAGGTCTGCAGCGCTTCCAAAACGTTGCGTCCGGCGAGATCGATTGCCGCGGCGCGCTGCCAGTCCAGCGGAATCTGCGCTCGCTGCGCGGCGATCATCGCTCGAACGACGTTTTCTATGTTACCGCCGGCCATGAAGTGCGATTGTAGTTGATCGGCCGTCAGCGACAGGCCGGCTTTGCGCGCCGTAATCAAATTGTTCACGATCAGGCTGGGCGGTACGCGCCGAAAGCGCATGCCGATGAGCGAGCCGATCGAAACCGGAACGCCCGACGCGACGGACGTGAACCACAGTCCGACCGGAACGTAATACAAAAATAAAAAGAACGCGATGATGACGACGAAAAAAATAATCGCCGCGCTGGCTGCAACCACGGTACTACTCCTTGTAGCTCGGAAGCTCGATTGGCTCCACGAAAATGCGCGCTCCCTCTACGCGCGTTATACGAACGGGGGTTCCTTCGTGAATGAATTCGCCTTGCGTGAGCACGTCCACGCGCTCGCCGTCGACAAGCGCAACGCCCGACGGGCGAAGATAGGAAGCGGCCACGCCGCTCTTGCCGAGCAGCGACGAGAAATCGGAACTGGTGACGTAATCGGCGCCTTGCGCTCCGGCGAACGTGAGTTTCTTAATCCACGCGTTTTCCGGAAATATGCGCGTCGCGACATAGAACAGAATCACCGTGAGCACGATGGCGCTGGCAACGGTTTGCATCGCAACGAAAATCATCGGCGTGCCGAACGCGAGAAGCACCGAAAGCAGCAGCACGGCGCCGCCTAAAACGCCCGGCGCGCCATGACCGGGTACGACGTGCAATTCCCAAAGGATGCCGGCAAGTCCGATGATGGCCAGGATGATGACCAGAATACTTGCTTGGCCATCCGCTACATGCGCGCCGAAGAACAGGCCGAGCGCACTAAGGCCCAACAGGCCCGCGACGCCGTGAAGGGTCTGCATCTCCAGCAGCAGGCCAAGAAGCCCCACCGTGAGCAGGACCGCGCTGACCAGCGGCGTGTTGAGCGCGTGAACCAGTTCCATGATACGAGCTACCCGCTCGCTTCAATAAAGTTACGAAAAACGCCTATGGTTTTGTCCGCTCCGTCGTTGCCACATTGCATGGTGCGCTGAAGCACACGTCGGCATGCGGCGCCTCGGATCGGTGCAAAACCAAGTCGCGCTTTTAAAGCGCTAGGGTGCGAGTTCTTCGGTGACTATCTGGCGGACCAGATTGCCGTCGGCAAGACCCTTGAGCTGCGGCATGGCGACCTTCATCACGGCCCCCTGGTTGCGCCCGCCTTCGGGCAGTTCCGCGATGATCGCTTTGACCATCGCGCGCACTTCGTCGGCCGACTTCTGTGCGGGCAGGTAAGCCATCAAAATATCGCGCTCGCGCTTCTCTTTGTCGGCCAGTTCCTGACGGCCGGCCTTTTCGAACTCCGACGCCGAGTCGTTTCGCTGCTTGACTTGCTTGCGGACGACGTCCAGTTCGTCCGCATCGCTGAGCTCGACGCCCGCCTCGGTGCGTTTATACGTAAAACCGGAAAGGGCCGACCGTAGCGTGTCGACCCGAAGTTGATCCCGTGCCTTCATCGCCTCCTTGAGATCGGTGGCGATACGGTCTTTGAGCGCGGCCATCTAGGCGCGGCGCTTGCGAGCCGCCGCGGACTTCTTCTTGCGGCGAACGCTCGGTTTCTCGTAGTGCTCGTGCTTGCGCGCTTCCGCCAAGACGCCGGCCTTTTGGGTGGCTTTCTTGAAACGGCGCAGCGCGCTCTCAATCGACTCCCCAGGAGCAACGCGTACTTCCATTATTTACAACCCCCCTTTACGGTCGGCACCGCTCTGCGGCGCACGAAAATTTCGAGGCCCAAGCGGGCCCCGATTGCTGAGGATACCATAGCGGGCGGGGGGCGTCAAACGCCTGGGTCGGCCACCGTGACGTGCTCGCCGCTGCCGGTTGCGCTGATCGGCGGACCGTACATGGCATACGCGACGGGCGGCGGAGCAGCGTACGCGCCGTCGTTCGTTACGCGGAGGTCGTACGATAGATGCAGCACCTGCCCCCCGTACAGCCGGTCCGCGAAGAACACGGCGCGATCGTCGAAGAACTGCACGCCGCTCCAGTTTCCGGAACCGGCTTCACCCTGGAGAGGCGCATACTCCGCGGCTGCCGGGAACGGATCCTCGATTGCGACGTACTGCACGTTTTCGTTGGCACGAACGGTCACGTCCACATGGACTTCATCACCCACGTGCCAGTCGCCGCGGTGGTTGACGCTGTACTGCCGCTGAATCTTCAGCGGCGGGCGAGGCGGAAAGAGCCGCGCGAAGAGCGGGCGGCTCGAATCGCGCACGGCGTGAACGCTCCAGGGTGCATAGCGCGTAAAGTCGGTCGCCCAATACAAGGCGCCGCGACCCGACCTCGAGACACGGATCATCGACCCATCGTGAAGCAATTGCACGGGCACGTCGATTTGCGCGTCGGACGCATTGAGGACAGCGGTGGTGACGTGCAGCGCCTTTACCACACGGCCGTCGACAGCCACGCTGACGGTTTCGTCAGGGTGAAGTTCTTGCGCCGACGGGCGTTCTGCTTCGGCAATCGCATACACGGACGCCGCCGTATCTTTGGTTGTGTACCACCACGATCCGTGCTGCTGCGAACGCAGGAAGGCGACGGCGCGCGCGGTCACCTCGGAGTTCGGCTTCAGCGCGGCGTTCAAGCGCAATGCATACGCGGTCGTTTCGATGGGATCGTCTTCCCAAGCGTAATGCCACGTCTCGCCGCTCCAAAACGTGTACGGCCCATTTGTTTTTGCTTGCGCATTGAGGACAGCGAGAATCTGCGTCGCCGTTACGTCGTCGCGCAACTCGTGATAGGCGAGCCCGAGCACGGCAAGTGCGTACGGGTTGAGCATGCGCTCGTGCCGCAGCGTCTCCTGCAGCATACGGCGATCCACGTGCTGCGGATCGGCGTCCGCAAGTGAGAACAGCATGAACGCCCGCGTATTCCATTCCGAATTCGGCTGCGCGCCACCCCAGAAGCGCAGCGTGTCGGCATCGGCCGACTGCAACTGCGCCTCCAAACTCGCGAGCCCGTTCCGGAACATGGCGTCCGGAACGGTGTAACCGGCCTTCTTCATTTCGGCCAGTCCGTAAAGTGCATATGCCGTCATGAATGGATGTGCCGCGTCGTTTTCCCACCAGCCCCAAGAACCGTCGGAATGCTGCAGTTCCTGCAAGCGATCGATGGCGTGAGCGATCACTTGCGGCGGCGAGACGTCCTGCGGCATCTGCAGTCCCAAACCGCGGAACAAGCGGTCCAGAAACACCGCTGGTAAAGCCGCCGACATCGTTTGCTCCGTGCAATAATACGGATAGACGTCCAGCATCCGCACGTTTTGCAGCAGTTGCGCCGCAATGCTCGGCGTAAGCGTCACGCGCAGCGTTCCCGCATCGTACCCCGGCGGCAAGGCGAGCGTTACGGAGTTCGCACGGTCGATGCTGTTCGCGTCACGAATGTGCTCGGCAGCGCCGGCCGATTCAACCGGCAGGTCCAACCGCATTGCGTCGCTGCGTAAACCGTCGCTTCCTGAAAGCGTCAACGAGCGATCGCCAAGAACGCTGCCCGCTTCGAACGGCCACGCCGCCGCGGCGCTTTGATTGGCATCCAGCCGCAGCAGTTTCGTGAGCGGGTCGATCGCGTCGGGCGCGAGTGAGAGCGTCACACGCGTGGAATCCGGCTGACCTTGCGCAATGCCCACGACCGTCGTGCGATCGCCTTTGCGCAAGAATCGCGGCATCTCCAGGCGCACGAGAAAATCCTTGGTGACGAGCGTTTCCGCGCGCCCTTCGCCGACGTCCGTGTCCGACGTGACGCCGAGGGCGGTCGTGCGCCACGTCGTCAGGTTATCCGGCCACGTAAACGTGATACGCGCATGCCCATGCGCATCCGTCACCACCGCGGGCGTCCAGTACGCGGTGTCCTGAAAATTCGTTCGTACCTTCATCGTCGTCGCGGCGTTGACGCTATAGACGTCGGACGTCGTGCCCGGCTTGACGAGGTCACCGGGGCCGCGTGAGGCGACGTGAGCGATCGTCTTGAGCATTGGCACGGCGGTTCCCGTGGGCACGCCTTGCTCCGAAGCGCTCGGGGGCGGTACGTAATTCGGCCTGTACCATTCGGCTTGCGCGTTCACCCACGTCATCTTTCCGTAGAATGCATCGAGCGGGTCGCGATCGTCGGACGCCTGTACCGCATAGATGGAATCGTCGACCACGCCCAGCGAAAGCTCCGTGCGCACCGGTTTGCCGTGAACGTCCGTGACGAGCACGTCGAACGTCGCCGGCATGCCGGGCTCATACTTGGAACGCAAGCTGCGAACCGTTACGTGCAGCGCCTTGGCAGCCGGTTTGCGGGTGAACTGCACCTGTGCGTCCGAAATGCCTTCCTCCGTTGGAAGCAGCGCGTGCACTTGAAAGACCCGTGCGTTGGGCGGAGCATCGAACCCAATCGACGCCGCATATCCCGTTACGTGAACGACGCGCGCCGAGACCAGGTGGTCGGTCGACACGGTAAGCACCACGTCGCGCCCCGGCGCCGGCATGCGCACTAAAACGCGCGGACGTTCGTTCGCCGACAACGTTTGGCGAAGCGGAATGAGTACCGGTTGCTCCAGCGGCGGCAGCCACTCGTCGTCGTTCCCGATGACCCACAGATACTGCTCGTCCGAATCGACGTTGCCGCGCGAGTCCGCAGTTTGCGCAGTAATGCGGTACGAGCCGCCTTCGGTTGCAGTCCAATGCACGGTCGCACGTCCTTGCGCGTCGGTCAGCACGTCGCGCGTTGCCGCCACGGTATCATCATCGTGCGATGTGCGGCGGTCCCACACGCTGCGAACGAACGTCAGGTGGACGCGAGCGCCGGGTGCGGGGCGATCGTGCAGATCCGTCGAGAGCACATCGAACGGCGCGTCGTGTCCCGTTTGAGCAAACCAATTCTGCGGCATGATGGAAACGCGCACCCCGGCCGGATACACCATGACGCTTCTATCCGCTTCAATCGTCCGTCCCGACGCGTCGCGCGCCGTGATTCGGAAATTCAAAGCGTAGGGCCACTTTTCGCGCTGGGTGGTCGTGCGAAGAATCGCCTGGCCCTTAGCATCCGTGCTCGCATCACCCGTGTTGCCCGGGGGCGCCTGCGATCGCTCGCGCGTAAAGTAATCGCTGTACGGATTGAACTCATAGGGTTGGTACCAGCCGGTATAAGCCGCGTAGTGAACGTTCATTCCCGCCGCAGGGCGCCCGAACACGTATGCCGTGTGTACGTCTATCCGAGCCGTGTCGCCGCCGACCACGGCTTCCTCGCGGGCCTTGGCATCTATGAGGTATTCGGGCTTCTTATACGCCTCGACGTAAAACGACGCCGCGTAGTTGCCGTCGATTTGCAGCGAATATCCACCGAGCGTCGACGAGGGCAGCACCGCATCACCACTGAGCGTTCCGAAGCTGGAAAGCGCGACCGATTTCGTGAAGACCGGCGTGCCCTGCGGATCGTCGATCTCTACGCGATGTTCGCCCGAGGGAATGCCATAGGCATTCTCGTAACCGCTGCGCAGAATCGCGCGGAAATACACGCGTTGACCGGGCCGGTATACCGGCCGATCGGTTTGCACGAACTGCGCCGAAGGCGCGCGCGAATTGTCTGCGTAGTAATTCCAAATGTTCTGAACGTCTGCAGAGCCGTCCGCGGTTTGCGCGACGTAGACAGTGTCGTTCGGCAACGCATTGCCGACCATCGCGATGCCGTCCAAATCGCAACGCACGCGTTGCACCGAGTGCTTGGCATAAAGAAGAACTTCAGTCGGTCCGGCATGATGGCGGAACGTTCGCAGATCGACCGCCCAAAGAGCCGAGCGGCCCGCGCCGGCGATCGAAACCAATCCGAGCGTCGTAACATTTGCCAGGACCGCGTCGGAAGCGCTCCCGATCGAACCCTGAACGACGTACAGGCCGATAGGAAACGGCCCTACGGAGATCCGGCGGCCGTCCCAGCCGTCACTCTTTCCGTGCGCGCTGCCCTCCCAAACGAGCGTTCCGCGCGCCGCGCTCGCGTCGGCATGCTGATTGCGGCGAACGATATTCACCGCATCGTCAATCGAGACACGATATACGCGCACTTTGATGAGCCGGTTGTCGCCGTCGTTCGTACGGAAGTCTACGGTGAACGGCGTTCCGGGCGTCACCGTCGTCGATCCGCTCGCCCAAATGTAATCGGAGCGTCTTGCTTGCGCGAACGAAAGCGTGAGGAAAAAGCACACACCCAGAGCGGCAACGACGAACGCCCGTTTCATCATGCCGTTCCAACGCGTGAGAACGCGCTGCTGTTACGCTATCCCGGCGGCCAGTGCATGGGCCGGCCCGCAAGCACGTGAACGTGCAGATGATCCACGGTTTGTCCGCCGTCCGGTCCGGTGTTGATCACGGCGCGAAATCCGCTCGCGCTCTGCTCGCGTCCCAACTGCCCGGCAACGCTCAAGAGTTTCGCAACCAGTTCCGGCGATTCGAAGCCGACGAATTCCGGAAGATTCGGCACGTGCTTGACGGGCATCACGAGCAGGTGTTTCGGCGCTTGCGGATTGACGTCTTCGATGACGACGATGTCGTCGTCCCGGTGGGCGAATCTGGCCGGAATCTCGCCGGCGATGATCTTGCAAAAGATGCAATCGGGATCGCGGTTCACTGACTGCCCTTTCTGATGAAAAACGTCCACGTCTTTTTAGCGGTGTTGCCGGCGGCATCCGAGACTTGAATGGTAACGCGCATGGGACCGTCCGGGTAATCGATGCGCGGCGTGTACTGGATGAAGCGGTCGGTACGCAGTGTGCCGGACGTAACGTCGTGGCCGTTCACTTCAATGCGTGCGCTCGAGGGGTTCACGTTCACCGTTCCGCTTTCGAACGTCGCATAAATACTCGGTCGAGCATTGTTCACCGTCGCACCCTCGTCGGGTGCGAAATCGACGATGCCGGGCGGCTCGGTCGCCACCGAAACCGTCGTCTCGGATACGCCCTGCGGCGCATCTGCGCCGTGTGCGTTCAAGTGACCGAGAACAGGCACGTCGGAGAAGTTCTCGCCGCGCCCCACTTTGTACGTACCGGTGTAGGTTCCGGGCGAATCTTCGTGCATCGGAAGATTTTTTACGTACGGGCCGATATCGAACGACGCGGTACCGCCCTGCGTGCCGTGCAGCGTAACGGTAACGGTTTGTCCTGCTCGCAGCGGGCGATCCGGCTGCACGTCGATGCCGGCAATCGACACTGCGGTCTGCGCTTGCGAGGTTCCGGTCGCGCGGCGGGTTGCCAGAATCTGCAGCGGTTCCGATGAATCGATGTTGTAGCGCACCATCAGCCGATCGTCGACGGCGAGCTTGTCGACGGTGGCATCCGACCCGTTCAGCGTAATCGTGGTCGTGCGAGTCGGCACGATGACGTGCCCGTCATCGAGCACGATTTGCCCCGACGCGATCGCGACGATGCTGCCCGTGCGCGAGCCAAATGCGTCGACGATGCGCTTGACCGATCCATCCTTCGCCAAATACACGTGCGCGTAATCGCCGGTGTGCAGTTCGGAAAGATCGCCCGCACTGCTCGTGCCGGCATCCACGTCCTGTACCATGACGCCCACGCCGGACGTGATGGACAGCGTGCGGACCGACGCGTTATGCGTGATGGTAATGGTCGGCGGGTCCGAGTCGAGATCGACGCCGGTAATCGTCCCCATCATCTGCACGTCGCCGTTGACGTTGTTGACGATGCCGTTTCCCGATCGGCCGACGAGCGTGGAAACGATCTCCACACTGTTCGTCTGCCGGTTGAAGACCGCTTGCGCCTGCAGCGCTTGCGTGAAGAACCGCAGCGGCGCGTAGAGCGTATTCTTGATTTCGACCGGAGCGGCATTGAGCGTCACCGGCTCGTTGTCGATTTGCGCGATCTTGCTGCCGATGAGCAATTGGATGGTTTTCGCGCCCGCGTACGTGCGCACGTACGGCCCGTCTTTTTCAAAGTTCAGGCCCAGCGCCGTGAGAATGCGGCGCACCGGCACCAGCAGATGATCTTTGTAAAAAACGGGCGGGGGATTGACCGACAGCCGCGTGCCGTTGAGCACCAGCGCGATCGGCAGCACTTTTTTGCCGGGCTGATGTGCCGGATGATGCGGCTTGGCGCCGAGTGTGAGCAGCAAGACGAGCAGCGAAGCGGTAAGCCGTTTCATCTTTTGGCGTTTTCCCGAATCACGTCGCGATATACCTGGGCCGTCTGCATGGCGCACCGATCCCACGTTAGCGTGCGAGCACGCTCGCGGCCTTCTCGAACCAGGCGCTCCCGCAGCGCAGTATCGTCAAGAACGCGCAAAATTGCATCGCGCGCGGCCTGCGCGTTCCCGGCGGGAAACGTCAGCGCTGCGCCGGAGAGCACATTCGGCAACGATTCAACGGTTGCGACCACGGGCGCGCCGCACGCCATCGCCTCAAGCATCGGCAGGCCGAATCCCTCAAGCAGCGCGGGATGCACGAGCGCCGCGGCGCCCGCGTAATATCGCGCCAGATCGTCATCCGCGATATCGCCCAGAGCTATTACACGCCGCGACGCGGTAGAATACGCCTGCAGCGCACCATCGAAATCGTCGGCCCCAGTGACGTAGAGATCGACGGCGCGATCGTCCGGCAGCGACGACCATGCCTGGAACAGCGTCGGCAAATCCTTGTGTTTGCGATGATTGCCCGCATACAACAAATACGGTCGCTCCGCATGAAACGGCCGCGTGTCTTGCAGAAAGCGGTCTTCCACGCCGAGCGGGATGACGCACACGCGCGCCGGATCGACGCCCAAGAACCTGCGCAGATCGTCTACCGTGCGCTCATCGTCGGTGATTACGCGCGCCGCGCGCGAGGCGACGAACCGCACGACCGTCTGATAATAGAGTGGAACCTTCGTCTTGAAGTACTGCGGGAAGTGCAAATGGATGAGGTCGTGGATCGTCACGACGTACGGCCGCGGCGGCAGCACAGGCGTGTAGAGCGAAAGATAATGCGCGAGATCGGCGCGGCTTGCGCGAATTGCGCGCGGCAAACGCACTTGCTCGTCCCAGCCGAAGTTGCCGCCCTGCCGGAACGTGTTGAAACGCAGGTCGGGTGTGACGCGCGGCAAACGCGCCGTCAGTTCGCGCGCGTAGGTTTTCATGCCGACGGACATTTGTCGCGTCATGCGCGCGTCGAGCGCTACGAGCGGATGGACTTCCATGCCACCACCGCCGGATACAGCGCGGAAAACCAGGCAATTTCCCACCCCGCGGGCCCATCGAGCAGCGCGCCGCGCCGCAGCAACAAGTTTACGAAACGCAGCGGCACGAGCAGCATTTGCAGCAGCACTGCGGGCACGCTCGCGTGCACGCCGCGCGCTTCGATGGACGTGTACGCTGAGTATTTGCTGCGGTACGCCGCGGCATCGGGATAAGAGTAATGTTCAAGCGTACCGTTCAGGCGCGCCGTGCGTCCGTCGCACACCCAGCGCTCGTGCAATTGCGCGCCGCCCCCGGCGGCCGGGGCCGCCTCTACGTGCGCGCGATCCGTGCGAAACAGCCGCAGCAGCGGCTCGTTGCTCCACATGCGCAGCGGCTTTTCGCAATAGTATGTCGTGCGTGCGACGACGTAGCCTTCGGCTTCGCCATCGGCGAGCACGATTGCTTCGCGAAGCGCATCGTCGGGGCGTTCGTCCGCATCGATCATGAGCGTCCACGGCGTCCAGACCTGTGAGAGCGCGAAGCGGCGCGCGTTCACGAACCCGTCGAACGGACGCACGATCACGCGCGCACCATGCTCTTGCGCGATGGCGGCGGTGCGATCGCTCGACTCATGGTCGACGACGAGCACGGGCATCCCCTCGGGCAATGCGTCCAGCGCGCGTGCAAGATTGCGCTCTTCGTTGCGGGTGAGGACGACTGCGGTAATGTCTTGCGGGTTCGTGGCGCTACGTGGATGCGGACGGCGCGAACTGCTGTTCTTCGCGAAGGCGTTCTTCGCGGCTGAGTGCGGCTCCGACGAAATCGCGATAGAGCGGTGAGGGCCGGTTCGGACGCGACTTGAACTCGGGATGCGCCTGCGTACCGGCAAACCACGGATGCATGTCGGGCGGCAACTCGATCATCTCGACGAGCGTCGTCTTACCGATGGCGTGGTGACCGGAGAAACGCATGCCGTGCTCTTCAAACAACGGCCGGTAGCGGTTGTTGAACTCGTAACGGTGGCGATGGCGCTCGCTGATGTTCAGTTCACCGTACGCTTTGGCCGCAAGCGTACCCGCTTCCAATTGGCACGCGTACGAGCCCAAGCGCATCGTTCCGCCGTACACCTCGAGGTTACGCTGGTCCGGCATGAAATCGATGATGGGATCGATGGTTGTTTCGTCCACTTCGCGCGTCATGGATTCCGGCAACCCGCAAACGTTGCGTGCAAACTCCACGCACGCCAGCTGCATGCCGTAGCAAATGCCCAGGAACGGCACGCGGTTCTCGCGCGCGTACCGGATCGCTTTGAGTTTGCCTTTGATACCGCGCGCACCGAAGCCGGGCGCGACCAATATTCCGTGCGCACCGCGCAGCACGCTGATGCCTTCGTTTTCGACGGCTTCGCTGTCGATGCGCTGAATGTCGACCGCGGCACAGTGGTGGATGCCCGCGTGATACAGCGCCTCGTTGATCGAGATGTACGCGTCTTTCAGCTCCACGTATTTGCCGACGAGTGCGATGGTCACACGCCGCTCGGGGTTGGTGATGCGCTCCACGATATTCGCCCAATCTTCGAGTTGCGGAGCGTTCGTCGGCAAATGAAGCTTACGTACCGCCGCGTCCGCGAGACCCTCGGCTTCGAGATTCAGCGGCACTTGATAGATCGTCGAGGCATCGGCATTCTGCACCACCGCGTTCACGGCCACGTCGCAGAACAGCGCGATCTTCTCTTTCAGTTCGACCGGCATGGGCGATGAGGTGCCGGTGCGGCAGATGATCGCGTCCGGCGTGATGCCGATGCCGCGCAGTTCGCGCACCGAGTGCTGCGTCGGCTTGGTTTTCAGTTCGTCCGCCGCGCCCAAATGCGGCATCAGCGTGAGATGGCAGAACATCACGTTTTCATCGCCGACGTCGTAGCGGATCTGGCGAATCGCCTCCAAGAACGGCAGCGACTCGATGTCGCCCACGGTCCCGCCGACTTCCACGATGCAGACGTCCGCATGGCTTTCTTCGGCCACGCGCTTGATGTGCGCTTTGATTTCGTTGGTGATGTGCGGGATGACTTGCACGGTGGCGCCCAGATAATCGCCGCGGCGCTCTTTATCGATGACGGAGTTGTAGACTTGTCCCGTCGTGACGTTGTTGACGCGTGAGAGATTTTCGTCGATGAACCGCTCGTAGTGACCCAGATCGAGGTCGGTTTCGGCGCCGTCTTCGGTAACAAAGACCTCGCCATGCTGGTACGGGTTCATGGTGCCGGCGTCGACGTTGATGTACGGATCGAGTTTCTGAATTGAAACGCTGATCCCGCGCGCCTTGAGCAATCGTCCGAGCGACGCTGCCGTGATCCCTTTACCGAGCGAACTAACAACACCGCCGGTAAAGAAGATATACTTTGCCATCTCGGGACTACGTTATTCGACGGCTCTCGCTACTGTCATCCTGAGGTATGGCCTTGTCATCCTGAGGTATCGAAGGACCCCCGAGCCTGCCGAGGGGCGATTTTCGCCGATACGTACCGTTCTTGTGCCGCGTAATCGTGCCGAATCTCCACCGACGCCTCGGGAAGCGCCGCCACCGTGAGGGCGTGGAGCTGCCCGATCGTCGGCGGGGCGGCCTCCATCAGCAGCAGCGCGCCCGGACGCAGCATGCGCGGCGCGGCCGCCAGCAGTTTGCGGTAGTGCGTCAAGCCGTCGGGGCCACCGTCGAGTGCGATGCGCGGCTCGAAACCCACCGGGTCGGGTTTGACGGGGACTTGACCGCTGGGGATGTACGGCAGATTGGCAACCACGAGATCGTAGCTCTTCTCGTCGTTGCTTTTCACGATGTCGGCATAGTGAAATTTGCAACGCGTATGCACGTTCAGACGCTGCGCGTTGTAATTGGCAACTTTGAGCGCCGCGGTGCTCGCGTCGGTGCCCTCGACGATTGCGCCGGATATTTCAGCGGCGATGCTACAAGCGATGGCGCCGCTTCCAACGCCCGCCTCGAACACGGTGAACAACTGTTTTACCGGTGCATCCGGCTTGATTTTCGCCTGCAGATGCGCGACCGCTTCTTCCACCAAATGCTCGGTTTCCGGCCGCGGAATGAGCACGTGTTCGTTCACGGAAAATTCGCGCCCCAAAAAACCGGCAAAGCCGGTGATGTAGGCGACAGGCATGCCCGTTGCGCGCTTTTCGCACAACCCGACGTACTTGTCGGTCTGTGGACGGCTCAAAAAACTCTCACCGTGCGAGAGCAGCCACTCGCGCTCGCGTCCGAGCGTAAACGCCAGCAGAATTTGCGCATCCGCGCGGGGAGTCGGGCTGGACTTGGCCAGGAGCAGCATGCCGCGCGCCAGCGTCGCGGTAATCGTCTGCGGTTTGTAGCCGGCACCGGTACCAGCGGTCATCATGGGAGCCTCATCCGTGAGCGCTGCATGCGCCCACCTTCGCCGCCCGGCGGACGCTTCCCAGCCTAAGCGGCCGAGCCTTCACCGGCAAGCGCGCGGGCGCGTTCGTCCTTGAGCAGTTCCTCGACGACGTGCCCCATGTCACCGTCCATGATGCCGCGGATGTTCCCGAAGTTCTGGTTGATCCGGTGGTCGGTGATGCGGTCCTGCGGGAAATTGTACGTGCGTATCTTTTCCGAACGGTCGCCCGTACCGACTTGGCTGCGGCGCATCGAGCCCATCGCTTCTTCGGCTTCGCGCCGTTTCCGATCGTACAGCATGGCGCGCAGCATTTCCATCGCCTTCGCGCGGTTTTGAATTTGCGATCGCTCTTGCTGCGATGCGACGACGATGCCGGTCGGCACGTGCGTGATGCGAATTGCCGACTCGGTTTTGTTGACGTATTGTCCGCCGGCGCCGCTCGATTTGTACGTGTCGATCTGCAAATCCGAGGGATTGATCTCGACGTCGACGTCTTCTTCCACTTGCGGAAGCACCGCGACGGTAGCCGTGCTGGTATGCACGCGTCCCTGCGATTCGGTAACCGGTACGCGCTGCACGCGGTGCACACCGGACTCGTGTTTGAAATGCTTGTACGGTGCAGTGCCTTTGACGGCGAACACGATTTCTTTGTAACCGCCGGCGTCGCTCTCGCTCTGCGAAACGAGCTCCGTTTTCATGCGCTGCGCTTCGGCATAGCGCATGTACATGCGAGCCAAATCGCCCGCGAAGATCGCCGCTTCGTCGCCCCCGGCGCCCGCGCGGATCTCGATGAACACGTCCTTTTCGTCGTCGGGATCCTTTGGGATCATCAACTCCTGGAGTTTGCGCTCCAAATCGACGCGGCGCTCGCGCAGCGCCTTCGCTTCTTCCTCCGCCAATTCGTGCAGTTCCGGATCGCTGCGGTCTTTGAGCAATTCCTCGTTGGCGGCGATCTCGTCCAGCGTACGCCGGTAGTCGCGATAGGTGGCGACCGTTTCTTCAATCGACGCACGCTCTTTGACCAGCGCCGTATAGCGAGCCTGATCGAAACCGCCCGCGGGGTGCGCGAGTTCGGCTTCGATTTCATCGAAGCGCTTGGCTATCGTGTCGAGTCGATCGTAAAACGTATTATTCACGGTGAGGTGTCACGCTGAGGTATCGAAGCGCCGCCGAGGTACCGAGGCGGAAAAAGCAAAGCGAGCCCATAGGGGCCCGCTTTACGGAATTCGAGACAGCTAAGCTTCGGCTTTTGCGGCTTCGCGTTTGGCTTTGCGCGCTGCAGCCTCTTGCTGCTTCTTCTTGGCGATTTCTTCGCGCTGACGGAACTTGTCAACGCGTCCTGCCGTATCGACAAACTTTTGCTGGCCGGTGAATAGCGGATGGCACGCCGAGCAGATCTCGACGGCGATCTCCGGCATGGTCGAACCGGTCGTAAAGGTATTGCCGCAGGCGCAGTGGACCTTCGCCTCGGGGTACCACTTGGGATGAATCTTCTCTTTCACAGCCGTTCCATTATAGCAGCCGTGGCAAGGGGGCGAGTCGCGCCACGTTAGATCTTACCGGCGGGGGTATCGTCGCGCCAAAAGGGAGCTTACCGGGAGGGGGCTCCTTGGCCGAAGCCCCACCCATGGATGCAAGGGCTTGCCGGCAATACGCCGAGGAGATGCGCAAACG
>DASSEZ010000073.1:0-16131 GCA_035694945.1 Vulcanimicrobiaceae bacterium | reverse complement strand
GAACTGTGCGAGGTGTGCGCGGTTTCGTATTCGATCGTCGATCGCGCCGCGCGGCGCCTTGCGAGCGACCCGCGGATCATCTCGCTCGAACCGTCGTCGCTGGAAGACGTCTTCGCCAACATCGTCACGCTTGGCACGCTGACCGGACACGAACGCAATGCCGGCGATTTGGTCGCCTCACTCCGCGACCGCATACATGTGGTAGCGCAGCGTCGGTGTCATGCTGAGGCCAAACCACGTGTCCTCGTCCTCGAATGGACCGACCCGCCGATGAGCGGCGGCCATTGGACGCCCGGACTCGTCGAACTGGCGGGCGGCGTTCCGGTGCTCGGAAATCCTGGGCAAAACTCGCGCGTGCTGACATGGGATGAAATGGAAGCGGCGCAGCCTGATATGGTGATCGTCGCGCCGTGCGGCTTCGATCTGGAAAAAACGCGTCAGGCCGCCGCCGAAATACCGCAGCTCGCGAGCTACAACGTGCATCTCGTGGACGGCAATGCGTACGTGAACCGCCCGGGGCCGCGCCTCGTGGACACCGTCGAAATCTTCGCGAGTCTAATCGACGGCCAGGTGCGCGACTTCGTTCAAACTCAATAGCTGCGCGCTTCCGTCTTCTTCCCATGCGACGCGCGTAACGCTCGCCGGCGAAAAACGCACGCCGAACACTTCGGCCATCTCCGCTTCCCTATCGCCGAAGAACGCGTGGAGCATCGCATGCAGCGGGCCGGCGTGCGTGACGACGAGTACGTGCTCGTAGCCGCTCTCGCGTAATTCGCGCAGCGACTGCGACACACGCACCTCCACCGCATCGAATGACTCGCCGCCGTCGGGCGTATA
The DNA here is from genome assembly GCA_035694945.1 of Vulcanimicrobiaceae bacterium. Taxonomy (GTDB): domain Bacteria; phylum Vulcanimicrobiota; class Vulcanimicrobiia; order Vulcanimicrobiales; family Vulcanimicrobiaceae; genus DATGJX01. The sequence goes on along the minus strand of DASSEZ010000073.1, from coordinate 15,294 downwards.
GAGCTTTGCCGCGGTCGCGCCATGCTGCGCCAGGTGCGGCCAGCGCTCGCAAATCTGCTCCCACGTCAGGCCCTCCCACTCGCCGAACGCGAACTCGCGCCAGCGCGGGTCGCGCGTTACGGGCAAAGCGCCTCGAATGATGCACGCGGTGTCGTACGCACGCGAGAGATCGCTGGATACCGCGTAATCGAACTGCTCGTCACGCAGCAATGCCGCCAGGGCCAGCGCTTGCGCGCGGCCCCGTGCATCGAGCGGAATATCGACTTGTCCTTGAAAGCGGCGCAGTGCGTTCCACTGCGTGCTTCCGTGACGAACGAACGTGAATCGAATGTTTAGGTTTCGCCTCGAACAGCGGTGCCGTGCTGTTCGAGCAAGTCCACCATGTCGTTTGCGTGTTCCTCTTCGACGGCGAGGATCTGCTCGAGCATACGCCGCGTGGTGGGATCGTTGTCCCCGAAGAAACGGATCGTCTCGCGATAGGATTCGATCGCGACGCGTTCCGCGACGAGGTTCTCCTTAATCATGTCGATCATGCCGTCGCCTTCGCGATATTCCGAATGGCTGCGCGACGCCATCCCTTCAGGATTGAAGTTCGGCTCGCCGCCGAGTTGTGTGATCCGCTCGGCGATCATGTCCGCATGCTCTTGCTCTTGGTTTGCGTGCTCCAGAAATTCGGCCGCAACGGCATCTTTGTAAATGCCTCTGCTCATGTAGTAGTGGCGCTTGTATCGCAGCACGCAAACGATTTCCGTTGCAAGCGCCTGATTCAGCACGTCCACCGCCTGCTTTACGTCACCGCGGTAATCACTCGTGACGGGGCCGCGCATCATGTTCTCGCGCGCGCGACGGCGAAGTTCCTGAACGTCCGACAAAAACGGCGTCGATGTAGTCATGCGGCCCTTATACCCTGGCTAGAGCGCTTGCTTATCGGGGTCCGCGGTCAGGTCCGCCAAGTGACCCCCGACGCACTCCTCGCAAAGGGTCCACTGCCCGCCCAAGACCTCGAACCTCGCGTACGCCGCATTTAGCGCGCGTACGTGGCGAAGGTCGGACATCGGCCGGCCGGTCCGTTCGAGCACCGCCAGCCGTACCACAATGTCGTGCGTCAGGAGCAGCGTGTTGACGCGCGCATCGAAACTTTCGACAAAACGCGTCCAGCGCGCGAACACGTCGGCTAAACTCTCACCGCCCTCGAAACGAACGTCTTGCGGGCGCTCGCGCCACGTGCGGTAGCGCTCCGGCTCGTTTTGCGCAATCTCGTCGCGATACCGACCTTCCCACGTTCCGTGCGCGATCTCCAGCAACAGCGGATCCGCTTCGATAGCCACACCTGTTTCCACGGACAGCGGGAGCGCGGTTTGCATGCACCGCGAGAGCGGACTGGAGATGATGCGCTCGATCTCTTTGCCGGCTAGCGCGCCCGCAAGCGCTTGCGCCTGCGCTTGCCCCAGCGGCGAGAGCGGGGTTTCGATCCGTCCCTGATACCGGCCGACGGCGTTCCATGTCGTCTCCCCGTGACGCGCGATATAGACGTTGACCGACACTACCGCGACCGCGTCATGGTGAGCCCGTCGAACCACGGTGCGTCGACGCGCCGCATGCCTGGCAGTGCACGCAGCCGTTCGAGATCGTCGCGGTCGATTGCGCGATCGACCGCCAGCACCATGAGCGCGCCGGCGCCATGCGGATCGCGCGAGACTTGCATCGTCGAAATGTTCACACCGGCGTTGCCCAAAATCGTTCCGACGCGTCCGACCATGCCAGGCACGTCTTCGTGGCGTGTCACGATCCATGCGCCGTGCGGAATGGCATCGAGCTCGTAATCGTCTATCTGCACGATGCGTGGACCGCCGGAAAGTACCGTGGCGCCGATGCGATGCGGTCCCGCCCATATTGCGAGCAGCGATGCAAACGGCGCCGTTTCCGCATCGGCAACCAGTTCGAGCGTAACGCCGATTTCTCGCGCCACCGCTTCTGCGTTGACGATGGAGACGCGCCGCTCCGTCGTCGTTTGCAGAAGTGCCGCCAGAAACGCGGTGCGCAGCGGCGTAATGTCGGCTGCCGCGATCTCTCCGCTCGCGTGCATGCGAAGTGGCACGCGCAGTGCATCATCGAAGAGTTGCGGCAGCAAACGGCCGAGGCGATCCGCGGCAGCGACGTACGCGCGTACGCGCTCGGCTTGCGCACCGCTGGGAGCAGGCGCATTCACCGCACCCGCCGCCGGCCGGCCGCCGAGTGCGTCGGCAACGTCGCGCGCAAGTTCGATCGCGATACGCTCGAGCGCTTCATGCGTCGAGCCGCCCAAGTGCGGCGTTGCCAGCACGCGCGGATGCTGCTGCAATTTGGCGCCCATGGAACCGGGTGCCGGCGGCTCTTTCGCGATGACGTCGATGGCGGCGGCGCGAATCGCTTGCGCGTCGAGCGCTTCGAGCAGCGCTTCTTCGTCGACCACTGCGCCGCGTGCGCAGTTCACCAGCACCGCGCTGTCTTTCATCAGATCAAATGTACGCGCGTTCATCATGCCGCGCGTCTGCTGCGTGAGCGGGACGTGCAGCGTCACCACGTCGGCACGCGTAAGGAGTTCGTCGATAGTCACGAGTTCCGCGCCGAGCGCTTCGGCGCGCGACTGCGGAATGAAGGGATCGTGTGCGAGCACGTGCATGCCGAAGGCTCGCGCGCGCGACGCGACGCCGCCGCCGATGCGCCCCACCCCCACGATGCCCACCGTCTTGCCGTACAGTTCGGTACCGATGAAGGGCGTGCGTTCCCAGCGTCCGTCGCGAATCGACGCATTTGCGGTTGCGACGTTGCGCAGCAGCGCAAGCATCATCGCGAACGTATGCTCCGTAGCGGCGATCGTATTCGCGGCCGGCGTGTTGACGACGACAATGCCTGCTTCCGTCGCCGCATCCACGTCGATCGCGTCGACGCCGACGCCGGCGCGTCCGACGACGCGAATGCGCGGCGCGTGCGAGAGCAGATCGCGATCGACGCGCGTTTCCGATCGAACGATGAGGCCGTCCGCCTCGTGCAGGGCCGCCAGCAAATCCTCGCGCGGGCGCCCGACGCACGATACCACGTCGATACCGTGCTCGTGCAAGACTGCTTGCCCCGTGTCGGCGAATGGCTCGGCGATAACGACGCGCATGGGCGGCATGCGGCGGGTTTCAACCCAGGGGGCACAGCCTCTTGCGTCGTAGGTCGGTTCCGTGTCGAAAAGCGAGCAGCCGCGCCTGGCGGTGCGGAAAATGTACAAACTCTTTATCAACGGTGCGTTCGTGCGTTCCGAATCCGGACGCAGCGATCCCATTTCCGACGGTAAAGACTTCGTTGCCAACATCGCACGCGGTTCGCGCAAAGACGTGCGCGACGCGGTCGTCGCGGCGCGGGCTGCGCAAGCGAAGTGGTGGAAGACCGCACCGGGTACGCGCGGTCTCGTCCTCTATCGTTTGGCGGAGATGATGGAAGCGCGCCGTGCCGAGCTCATCGACTTGACCGGCGACGAAACCGAAGTAACCGCCGCAATCGATCGCGTCGTGTGGTACGCCGGCTGGTGCGATAAATATGCCGCGCTGCTCTCGACGCGCAATCCCGTCGGCGGCCCGCACTTCAACTTCTCCACCGCCGAACCGATGGGCGTCGTCGGCATGCTCGCGCCCGATGAACCGTCATTGCTGGGAATCGTGTCGGTGCTCATGCCCGCACTCGTCGCGGGAAATTCGGTGGTGCTCGTCGCTTCGGAAACGAACCCGCGCACCGCAATTGTGTTTTCGGAATGTCTGGCGACCAGCGATATTCCCGCCGGCGTGGTCAACGTCATCTCCGGAACACGCTCGGAACTCGCGCCGGTGATCGCCAAACACATGGACGTCAACGCGATCGCGTTCGTAGACGGTGCGCAAACGGCCGATCTGCAAACCGCCGCGGCGGAAAACGTCAAGCGCACGCGCGTTCTGCCCGCACGTTCGGCGCGCGACTGGTTCTCGCCGGCCGCGCAAAGTCTTGACGACGTCGCGGCGTACAGCGAAATCAAGACGATTTGGCATCCGGCGGGTATCTGACCGAAGCGCAAGCGCGCGCCGCCATCATCGAGTACTGCGCGCTGCTCTGGGACCGGCGGCTCGTAACGGGCACGAGCGGAAACATCAGCGTACGTTTGGCCGACGGCGATCTGATCGTGACGCCGACCCTTCACTCACTGCGTGCGGTTGCGCCGGACGAACTCGTACGCACCGATGCTCGGGGAACTCCGCGCGATCCGGCGCAGCGCGCAACGAGCGAAGTGCCGCTGCACGTTGCCGCGTACAGCGTGCGCCCCGACATCCGGTGCGTCATTCATACGCATCCGACGTTTTGCGTGGTGTGCTCCAAACTCGGCCGCGCATTCGAACGCGATACCGTCGGCGCGCGCGAAACGCTCGGCGAAGTGGCGTGGACGCCGTACCGGCCGCCGGGTTCGCAAGAACTTGCCGCAGTTACGTCGGCCGAATTCGCCCGCGGCATCGACGTCGTGCTGATGGAGCGTCACGGACTCTCGGCCGTCGCGGGCACCCTGGAACAAGCGTTCGTGAGTACCGACCTGGCCGAAGAGGCCGCTCGGATCGCCTTTTTTAGCGGGCTCCTGCCACCCGGTAGGCCAGGCGACCCGCAGTATCCAACGTAGGCGCACTGTGAGCTACCGCCTGGTACCGATGCATCAGCGCCTGGCAAATGCGCTGAGCTACGGAGAGTTCAAACTCTTCTATCAACCCGTCGTCAATCTGACCGACGGGGAGATCATCGGCGTCGAAGCGCTTTGCCGCTGGCCCCAGCGCGATCAGACCGTCACCATGCCCGAGACGTTCATCACGCACGCGGAAACGTCCGGCTTCATCATTCAACTCGGCCAGTGGGTGATGCAAACCGCCGCCGAGCAAGTGCGGCGCTGGCAGCAACTCTTTCGCAATAGGCTGCGTCTGGCGGTCAATCTTTCCGGCCGGCAGTTTCTGCACTTCAATCTGATCAAGCAAGTCGAAGAAGCGCTGCACGCGAGCGGTCTGAACCCCGAAGATCTCGATTTCGAAATTACCGAGACGATCGCGATGCACAACGCCGAAGAAAGCGTCGGCGTGATGCGCCAACTCAAATCGCTCGGAATCGGCCTTTCGCTCGACGATTTCGGCACGGGGTATTCGTCGCTGAGTTATTTGAAACGCTTTCCCATCGACGTGCTGAAAATCGACAAGTCGTTCGTGCGCGACATTCCCGAGGACGCGAACGATTTGGCAATCGTTTCGGCCATTATCGCCATGGCGCACGCGCTCGGCCTGAAAGTGATCGCCGAAGGCGTCGAGACCGACGCGCAGTGGCATTTTTTGCGCGATTGCGGCACCCAGTTCGCGCAGGGCTACTATTTCGGGCGCCCGCTGCCGGCCTCGGAGTTCGAGGACATCCTCGCCCGCCAAACGCTCTCGCAAGGCATTTCCAGCACCCCCGCCTAATCGACGCGGCTGACCACATAGCGATTCTGGGGTACCCTGCGGGCTTCGCCCGTAGGGGGCGCGCAGCCATACATGGCGGAGCGCCTGTTAAACGAACTCCAGAAATCGCTTAGCGATTTCTGGAGAGGTGGCAGAGTGGTCGAATGCACTCGCTTGGAAAGCGAGCAGACGTGATAAGCGTCTCGGGAGTTCGAATCTCCCCCTCTCCGAATCTTCGAGAACCGGCCGCAAGGCCGGTTCTCTTGCTTTGGAACCGTAGGGCGCGAGTCTGGCGTTGTACCTACCATGGCGACGATTCTCGTTCAGACGACGCTTCGTGATGGCGAAGGCGAATGGCAGATCGAGCGTTTTTCAGCGCTTGTCTCAATCTTACAAAACGAAGGCCACGAGGTCGTTGCGCGCAATCGCGAACCGGGTGCGGACGGAAGCGATCCGGTGCTCTCGACGCTGGATGGATCGAGATTCAACGAACTGTGGCTTTTCGCAGCCGATCGCGGCAACGGCCTCGCGCCCGCGGACGTGCGCGGCATTCTGCGTTTTCGTGAACGCGGCGGCGGCATCTTTACTTCGCGCGACTCGGAGAACATCGGGCTCTCGCTGCTCAATCTTGGCAGCGTCGGACTCGTCAATCATTTTCGCGCGTACAACCGCCATCTGCGCCGGCGCGGCTTTCGCGGAGCGTTCAAACGCTCGCGCGGAAAAGGCGAATACGAACGCATCGTACCGCTCGAACCCGTGCACGAACTGCTGCGCACGCAGCGCTCGAAAAGCGGCGTCATCGAATATTTTCCGGCGCCGACGCACGAAGCGGCAATTTCCGTTCCGCCGTATGCGCCATTTGCGCGCGTGATTGCGGTATCGGGAAGCGGTGCCACCGGCGGTGCGGCAAACGTGGCGATCGCTATCGACAACGAACGCTGCAACGACGGCCGCACGTGCGGGCGCGCGGTTGCAACGTCGTGTCTGCACCAGTTCGCGGATACGCGCTTGAACGGGCGTGCGGACGAGCCCGCTGAAATATTCAAGGATTTCGCGCGCAACATCGCGCGCTGGCTCGCGCCGGCTCGTCATGGTGAGCCCGTCGAACCATCATAATTCCTCTTCCACCAGCGCTTGCGCGTGCGCAAGCCAAAAGTCGAACGACGCGCGCGCCTGCGCCTCGAGCATCAGATCGCCTTTGACGATCTCCCGATGCACTTGCCGTTCGAGCGTGGAACGCTCGCCGTAATTCACGTCCATCACGCAATCCGCAGCGAGCAGTTGTTCTACGAGTTCGTGCGGCAGTTTTACGCCGCTCGGCAATGTCGAGATGACGATCTCCGGAGCGCCGTCGGGCCACGGCTTCGCTTCGAACCGCTCGCAGATGGCAGCGACTTTCTCGTTGCTGCGCCCCCACACGAACGTGTAAGCATCGGTTTCACGCAATTGCGCCAAAATTGCGCGCGCCGTTGCACCGGTTCCGAGTACGCCGACACGCTGGAGCGCGACGGGCTGCGTAAGAATGGTTTCCAGCGCGACGCGCGCACCGATGCCGTCGGTATTGTGGCCCAGGACCGAACGGCCGAAGAAAATGGTGTTGACCGCTTGCGCGAGTTCCGCTTCCTGCGTGAGTTCATCGCACGCGCGCAGCACTTCTTCTTTCAGCGGCGTTGTGACGTTGATGCCGGTGTAGCCGTCCATGCGCATGCGCCGCACGACGTCGACGCCGTTGGTTTTCGGCACGCGGATGGCAACGTAGCTGCCGTCTTCGATCTCGGCCTCTTCCATGAATTCCCGATGAAGGCGCGGACTGCGGCTATGCAAGACGGGATCGCCGATGAGCGCGAGTTTCACTTACGCCGCTCCGGGAGCATCAAACGCTCGAAAAACCGGAACATCTGCGTAATCGCGAAGTCTTTGTTCTCGATAGGCTCGGTCAGAATCGTATACAAACCGCCGCTCAGTTTTGCGCCGAGCACGTCGGTAAACAGCTGATCGCCCACGACGGCAACCTGCTTGCGCGGCAATTGCAGATGATTCATGGCGCGCCAAAACCCGAACGGCAGCGGCTTGAGCGCGTTTGGAATGCACTCAATGCGCAGTTGCGCGGCAATGCCGCGAACGCGATCGCTGAAATTGTTCGATACCATTACCATTGCAAAGCCACGCTCGTGCGCCTCTTCTACCCAAGCCAGGTGTTCGGCGGCCAATTCCGTTTCGCGAAAGCCGAGCAGCGTGTTATCCAAGTCGACAATCAAACCGCGAATGCCGAGCGCCGCGAGCTCGGTCAGCGGTATGTCGTGAAGGCGTGGTGCAAAGCGATCTGGGCCAAACATCCCTAGCGCCGATTGGGCCACTTTTCCCCGCTATCCTCGGAAGTTTCCACAAGGACCTCACGCAGGACTCACCTTTTCCACCAAACCAAGCGGCGCACCTCACAAGAAAAACAGGTTGTCAACATCTTGCGCACAAGGTGGCGGATACTATATCTTGTATCTCCCACACCCCGGTAGTACAATTTATGGGCACTCTATCCCTGAGGAAACCCGTACTACCGAACAGGTGTTCGATATAACACGCTCGAAGTGAACGGGTCCTCCACGCATCGGAGGAAGGAGCCTCGATGAAATTTCGCCGCATCTACTCGGCCCCCGGCGACCCCTACGCCGGTCTCACCTTCGAACCCCGCACCTCACGCATCACCAATCCCGACGGTTCCGTCATTTTCGAAGCCAAGGACGTCATGGTCCCGACCGGCTGGAGTCAGGTCGCGGTCGACGTGCTGGCGCAGAAGTATTGCCGCAAAGCGGGTGTTCCGGAATCATTGACGCGCGTCCCCGAAGCGGACGTGCCCGAGTGGCTGTGGCGATCGGAGCCGGCCGCCGCCAGCGGCTTTGGCGCCGAGCGCGATTCACGCCAGGTCTTCAACCGGCTCGCCGGCTGCTGGACGTACTGGGGCTTCAAGAACGGCTATTTCGATTCTGAGAACGACGCCAAGGCGTACTACGAAGAGATGTGCGCGATGCTCGCGCGGCAGATCGGCGCGCCGAATTCACCGCAGTGGTTCAATACCGGTTTGCATTGGGCGTACGGCATCGCCGGCCCGGCTCAAGGCCACTATTTCGTCGATGCGAAGAGCGGCGAACTCACGCGTTCCACCGATACGTACTCGCATCCCCAGGTTTCGGCGTGCTTCATTCTCTCGGTTGAAGACGATCTCGTCAACGAAGGCGGCATCTTCGACGGCGTCGTGCGCGAAGCGCGCATCTTCAAAGGCGGCTCCGGAAGCGGTGCAAATTTTTCGAAGATTCGCGGAGCCGGCGAGAAACTGAGCGGCGGCGGCACGAGCTCGGGGCTCATGTCCTTTCTCAAAGTCTTCGATCGCGCAGCGGGCGCGATTAAATCCGGCGGCACGACGCGCCGCGCCGCGAAGATGGTTGTACTCAACGCCGACCATCCGGACATCGAAGAGTTCGTGAATTGGAAGGTGCGCGAAGAACGCAAAGTCGCGGATCTCGTCATCGGCTCGCGCATGTTCGAAAAGCACATGAACGGCGTCATTTCCGCCGCTCACGACACGCGCGTGCCGGAAAATGCGCGGCTCGATCCGTATCTCAATCCGCAACTCAAGTCTGCGGTGCGAACCGCTTTGAGCGCCGGCGTTCCGTCGGGCGCCGTGCAAACTGCGCTGGACTATGCGCGCCAAGGCTACACGTCGCTCAAAATCGAGCAGTACGACACGAATTGGGATTCCGACGCATACGGCACCGTGTCCGGGCAGAATTCGAACAACTCCGTTCGCCTGTCGAACGCGTTCTTCAAAGCGCTCGATGAAGACGCCGATTGGAACTTGATCGCACGCACCACCGGTGCCGTTGTCAAAACGATCAAGGCTCGCGACCTGTGGGAGCAGATCGGTGTCGCCGCGTGGCAATGTGCGGACCCCGGCTTACAATACGACGATACATTTCAAGAATGGCACACGTGCGCGAACGACGATCGTATCAATGCCACAAATCCATGCGGAGAATATCAATTCATTGATGACACCGCGTGTAATCTCGCAAGCTTGAATCTCGTTAAATTTCTTGACGAGAACGACACGTTCGATGAGAAGCGTTTTGCGGAAGCATCGCGCATCTGGACGACGACGCTCGAAATCTCCGTTGCAATGGGGCAGATGCCGTCGAAGGAAATTGCGGCGAAGAACCACGGCTATCGCACGCTAGGTCTCGGCTATGCAAACCTCGGCACGCTGCTCATGCGCATGGGTTTGCCGTACGATTCGGAAGAGGCGTTCGGCTGGTGTGCCGCCATCACGTCGCTCATGACGGGTGCGGCGTATCGCACGTCCGCCGAGATGGCGCAGCAACTCGGGCCGTTCGCGCGCTTTGAAGCCAACGCAGAGCCGATGTTGCGTGTGATTCGCAATCATCGCCGTGCAGCGTACGACGCGCCGAAAGACCAGTACGAGGGCCTGACCGTAAAACCGGTCACGCACGCACCGACGCTGTTCACACAGAACACGTGGGCGCTCGCGCGCAAAATGTGGGACGAAGCTCTTGCTATCGGCGAAGTCGCCGGCTTCCGCAACGCGCAAACGGTCGTGATCGCTCCTACGGGCACAATCGGCCTGGTCATGGACTGCGATACCACCGGCATCGAACCGGACTTCGCGCTCGTGAAGTTCAAGAAACTTGCCGGCGGCGGCTACTTCAAGATTGTCAATCAATCCGTCGAGCACGCGCTGCGCCATCTCGGCTACAGCGAGCAGCAGATTCGCGAGATTGAAACCTTCGCCAAAGGCACCGGAACGCTGGAGGGCGCGCCGCACATCAACCGCGCTACCCTGCGTGCCAAAGGCTTTGATGACGAGGCGTTGGCGCGCATCGAATCTGCACTGCCCAGCGCCTTTGAATTGCAATTCGCCTTCAATAAATATACGCTGGGCGAGGAGTTCTGCAAAGAAAAACTCGGCTTTACCGACGAACAACTCGCAGATTGGAGCTTCTCCATTCTGCGCGATGGGCTCGGGTTTACATCGCAGCAAATCGAGGAAGCATCGGACGTCATTTGCGGACGTATGACGCTCGAAGGCGCGCCGCACCTCAAAGACGAGCATCTGCCGGTCTTTGACTGCGCGACGCCTTGCGGCAAACACGGCTCACGCTATATCCGTCCGCTTGCGCACATCGACATGATGGCGGCTGCGCAGCCATTCGTGAGCGGCGGTATCTCCAAGACGATCAATCTTCCGCAGACAGCAACGATCGAAGAAGTCAAAGAGGCGTACCGATACGCGTGGGAACGTATGACAAAGGCTGTCGCGCTCTATCGCGACGGTTCGAAGCTCTCGCAACCCCTTGCGGCGACGTACGACCTTGGCGGCGAAGTACCCGAAGAGGAAGCGCTCGCGCCCGCGCCGTTCCAGACGCCGCTGCAAGTTGCGGAACGCATCGTCTATCGCTACATCGCACGGCGACGCCGCCTCCCCGAACGCCGCAGCGGCTACACGCAAAAGGCGATCGTCGGCGGACACAAAGTGTACTTACGCACGGGCGAGTACGAAGGCGGTCAACTCGGCGAGATATTCATCGACATGCATAAGGAAGGCGCCGCCTTCCGATCGCTGATGAACAACTTCGCCATCGCGGTGTCGCTGGGTTTGCAACACGGCGTGCCGCTCGAGGAGTTCGTCGAGGCGTTCACGTTCACGCGCTTCGAGCCGAACGGTCCTGTGGTCGGTCACGATCACATCAAGATGGCAACGTCCATCCTCGACTACATCTTCCGCGAACTCGCCGTGAGCTATCTCGGCCGCTACGAGCTTGCGCACGTGCAGCCGAGCATGGAGATGGACGCAATGGGTCCGAAAGTCGAGGAAGAGTACGTCGCCGAGGAAGAGGGCGAAGTGCGATACGTACCGGCCGCAGTTCGGGAGAAATTGCATCCAACCAGCACGCATCTGCATCCGGGCCACGAACACGACGAAGACAAGCCGCATGCCGTTGCGGAGGAACGGCGCAGCGAGCGCCGCGATCCCACGCCGGTCTCTTCTTCCACCGGTGTAGCGACAGTGCCGCGTGCGGAACAGGTCAACGCCGCGCGCGCGAAGGGCTACACGGGCAACGCATGCAGCGAATGCGGACAACTCACGATGGTCCGCAACGGTTCGTGCGAGAAGTGCGATTCATGCGGTGCTACGAGCGGGTGTTCATAGAATGCCGTGGTACCATTTTGCACCTGAAAACGGGTAAAACGGGACTTACACAACACGCAACGTGCATTATGGGACTTACGAACCCTCAATAGTCACGACGAGACAAAAAACGAGGCCGACGATTTCACGTCGGCCTCGTTCTTCATTAGGCGAAGTCGCATAGATTGCAGTTGCACCATATATCTATCGCAAACTGCACGATTCGCGCCCCCACTTTGATTGTGTTAAACTCATCGCATGCCTCTTCTCTTCCTGTCAGACACCGCCGATCTGAGTACGACCTTGCGCGATCGAGTGGCTGATGAATTGGCTAATCGCGGCGGCCGAATTGCCTACATTTCATCGGCGCCACAAGACGCAGATCGCGGGTTCTTTCACGGTGCGCGCCGCGAATACGCTTCGATTCTGCCCTCCGTCGAACTGTCATACTTCGACCTTTCCCCATCTTTTACGGATGAGGATCTCGCGAGGATACTGGATTTCCAGATCGTACATTTGTCCGGGGGAAATACCTACGCGTTCCTTGAGGCAAGCCGCGAACGCGAACTCAAGACTATTCTAGAGCGACACCGCGAGCGCGGCGGACTTATCATCGGCGTCAGTGCCGGCGCCATCCTTATGACGCCGGATATCGGCACAAGCGCTTTTTGTGGCGACCGCAATATGTCGAGCCTGCGCGATACCACTGGTTTCAACTTCGTTGAGTTTCTGTTCTTACCGCATCTAGGAACACATTTTCTGCCGACCACGGCTAATCTGCACGCCTTGAACCAGTACGCGGCACGACTCCAGCGCGAGGTATATGTAAGCGAGGATAGCGACGGCATCTTCATCGACGATGCCGGTAGAATGACGGTCTACGGCAAGCCGCTTATCGTACCCAGCGCATGCGCGAAGGCCTGATCTCTAATCGGCCTCTTTTTTGCGAGCCTACACGCCGGCTGGCGGACCCTGTAATTCCGGCGCGCCATCGCCCTCACCAGATGACTTCCAGAGACGATATATTTCATTTTGCTCCAGAACGGATTTCTGCCTCAGCGCCGCAGCGAATATTCCAATCGCGCGGGTAACGAGAGCCTGCTTAAGGATTCTCCTGCAGTCATCTTCGATGTCCCGCTTGATCCGCTCAATGTCGCCATCCCACAAGGTCCCGGCAACCTTATCGAAGCTTTCGAAGTCTATGCGGCAACTCAGTTCTGCTACATCTACATTGCGGCGTAGCGCCTCCATCTCCCAATGATATGGGAATCGGTAGAAAATGCACCACGAATATTTCGTCTGTGGTTCATGTCCCGCCGGTGCCATGGTGACGCCTTCTGGATGTCCATCCGGTGCCTTTTCTATGCTGGCGCGCAGTACGCCGATGCCGCAATATAGTGCAGCGACAATATGGGCAGCCTCGTGTTGAATGGTTACTTCTCGTTCAGCGATCATATAATCACGCATCGTGCGACATTTCGAAGGTCAACTTATACTTCATCAGGCGAACATCAAGCGCAGGCCTCAGCGGTTCCACCGCAAGGCAAAGATCGCTCGACAGTTCCGACGCCACGATGATTCCGCGCACCTTACGCCCCTTGGCGTACTCGCGGGCAGTGAATCCAACATAGCGCAAGAGTTGGCCGACCGTTTTCTCATGGCCCCGGCTGACTTTCAATTCGACGACAACTAGATTGCCGCCAGCGTCTACCGTCACGAGGTCGGCGGAACGGTTTCCGCCCATCGGAACCTCCACGCCATCGATGCCCTCGATCTCCGTGAACAGTTTCATCCCGGGTTCGATGAGTGATACGTTCTTGGCCAGAAAATCGCGCAGATGGTTTTCCAACGCGAACGTCATGCCATCTGCTCGTTGAAGCGCTTCTGATTCGTCTTCTTCCTCGACACCATCGGTCAGGTCATCGAGCGCATTCGTCGCGTAGATGGGCGGCGGGTCTGTTGCGACATCAAACAGCCGTAAATCACCCGCGTATGGGCGCAGGCGATAGAACACGTCGTCACGTCCGGGTTTCGGATACCAGAAACGCCGGCTCTCGATATTCGTCGTTAATGCCGTGGTCTGGCGATCGACAGTTTGTAATTGCGCTGCAGGGTGATATTCCTGAAACCAATCTCGGATGTCCGAACGTGTGAAGACCTCGCCGGGCTTCTTCGACGCCGCGAACTCCCTTAAGAGTTCGCGAACAGATTTGTCATTGGCCATGCTGCGTCGTTCGACCAACGCACGCCCTTTACCTGAGCGATCTGCGGTCCGCGGAAGGCGGGAAGGCCGATGATTGCTCACCGGCCTTCGCGTCATTACGCCACGTCGTCGTCAAGCAAGTCCCGCTCCCTCATCTCCAACGGGGGATTAAGCGTGACGGGGTTGCTCTTGTCGAATTCGACGCGCTGATCGTAGAGATGCTCCATCGTATTGAGCGTCCGAAGGTTCATCACGATCAAGATCGCGAGCGATTCGTTCAGACGCGCAATGCCGACGTCTTGTCTAGCCGCATCGAATATCGCGTCCTGGACTTCCGGCGGAAGGCTCGAGATCTTCTTGCCATCAATGCCGGCAGGGTAGTCCGGAGTCGGATCGCCCTTGCGACGACGAAGCCGAATGAGCGGATTGCGCGCTTTGGACCGTGACGGCTGGTTTTCCGCCTTGCTGCGGAACCGATACACTTCGGCAAATTCCGCAGCATTTGTTCGTTCGAGTTCGGCGAGCCGACGAGCCATCTGTGGCCAGCTCGGGTCCATACGATTCTCGCCTTGATTCTCGTGGACGTAGAGATCAATGCCGAGAGATTCTGCGACGACGTAGTTGGGCTTCCAACCGTAAGCTCCGTCGAATGCAGCCTTGGTCACCCGCTCTGTACGCTCTTTTGTCTGGCGAAGCAGACTCGGCAGATACAGGCCATCGTTCGTACCGACGCCGCTTCGCAACGTCGTCTCGGCAGCGTAGATGATGCCGCTGACCTTACCGATCGCGAAGTGCTGGCGCACCAGTTCACGGTTCGGATTGCGATACTTCGCCGGCTTTGGACCGAACTTTCGATCGCGCGAGTTGTCCACCATACGCGTCGGGATGTCGTGCGAATCGCCGACGATCATCGTATCGAATCGCCTCGTTGGGCGCGTCGTTTCGATGAACAGCGCCACGAGAATCAGCGTGAGCCGCCAGTCGCCGAACCAGCGAATGAAGGCCTTGCGTTCGGGGACCTTGCCTTTTTGGTGGGCCGTGAACGTTTCGTCTTCCGACATCCGCGCGCCGAGATGCTCGTAGGAGAGATTGCCGAAGACTTTGCTCAGCAATGCATACGCGCGAAGCGCATACGGCGCACCGTTCGCACCGCGGTTCGCCGGATGCGTTTCCGATCGACTCGGCGCGGCGGTGAACTGGCTACAAAGTTGCGCGGCCAGTTCGGGAACACGCGTCGGCTCTGCCGCGCGCGCCCTTGCTCGTCTTGCGTCTTCTCCGCGGCCCGTGGGGTAGAGCGTCTTCGTCAGCGGACGCCGGCGGCGACCATCGTACGGAATCACTCCGTCGTCTCCGAGCATGTGACGCACCCGCTTGATATGGATGCACTGGTCCTTGGCCTTCCAGCCCTTGTGGCTGCACGTCCACGTGTCCCC
>DASSEZ010000072.1:0-3713 GCA_035694945.1 Vulcanimicrobiaceae bacterium | reverse complement strand
GATGGAACGGTACCAGTCGAACGATTGAAAGAAATGCCAGGTGTAGCCGTCGACAAAATCATGGTCGGCCGGTACGTTCGCGAGATTGTGAGCGATACGCGCGAGTTGCGGTCCGTGCACCTCGTCGGCATCCACGAAGAGCATCCACTCTCCGGCATCGTGCCTGCGGTGCAGATCGATGCACACGTTTCTCGCCGCCGAAAAGTCCGTGAACGGCGTACGATCGACGACGAGCGTTCCCTCGTGCGCGAACGCGCTTTCGGCCAACGTGCGCGCATGCGGCGAGGGGTCCGGTGAGTTATCGTTGACGAGTACGCGTTGGCAAGCGCCGCGCAGCGACTGAAGCAGCGCGGCCAAAAAGGGCTCCTCGCGCGGTCCCAAGATGAGATGCGCCGCAACGCGGGAAAGCATGTCGCCAAATGCAACGCACATCGCACACAGCCCTGCACGTTCATTTGGCAACCGCGCTGGTGCGCCGCGCCGGCAGCATACTGCTCGTTGCCTCGCGCTACCCGAATCATCCCCAGCCGCTTTGGAATTTGCCCGGTGGCCGCCAACAACCCGGTGAAACGCTTGCGCAAACCGTGCTGCGCGAACTGCATGAAGAAACCGGTTTGCACGGGTCGCTGCGCGACTTGTGTTACGTAAGCGAATCGTACGACGGCGACATGCACTTTATCAACGCGACCTTTGCGGTCGAAGCAGATGGAGAACCACGGCTCCCGCACGTGGAAGGCGATCACGTCGCCAACGCGCTTTGGGTTCCGCTACACGATCTGGCTGCGCGGCTGCGGGTGCGCGTAGTGCGCGAACCGCTGCTTGCGTATTTGGAGCGCGGCCAGCGCTATGCGGGGTACGCCGACGCCGGCATCACGATCGAGTTTCCGGACTGAAACCAGCGATCTCGATCCATCTTGTGCATCAGCACGTCGACGATTTGGCCGTTAACGGTTGCGCCGCGCGGCAGCGTGCCTTCAGGTGAAAATGCCAGCCGTTCGAGCAAACGACGCGAGGGCATGTTCTCCGGCAAACAATACGCGTTGATGCGCGTTAGGCCGCCTTCGGTGAACGCCTCGTCGAGCAGCGCGCGCACCGCTTCGGTTGCCACGCCGCGGCCACGGAAATCGCGCACGATGCTGTAGCCGATTTCGCCCGTCGTCAGATCGCGCTCTGCTACGCGCAGCGAAACCCAACCGACGGGTTTGCGCACGCGGTGCAGATAGACGAGCCACTCGAAACGTCCGCTCACCCCGGCGCGCAGCGACTTCGGCCGCTTGGACACCATGTCGGCGAACGCCGGCGCGCCGACGCTCGGCAGTTCCTGATACATGCGCAGGTCCGGCTGCTGCAAGACGTGCCACAGCGTTCCGGAGTTCTGCACGGTTACCGGTGTGAGGCGCAAGCGCTCGGTTCTCATCGTTCTCAAGACCGCTTTATCCTACCACGATCCGTCGTGAAGGATGCGCATGGACTTGCAAAGCGCGTACAGGGGGTCGCGTCCCGCCGAAGTCACGTTCGATGCGCAAGTGACCAGCACGCCGCAGTTTTTCTACGGATCGCGCACGCACTGCATGCATGAAGCGTTCGACGCGCAAACTGCCGCCGGCGGTGTAGAGATCGTCGACAACGTCGGGATTGCACCGCGCGTGCCGGTGAGCCCCGGCGATCGCATTGAGGTGCGCGGCGAGATGGTGCACGACCGCGGCCGCCCTCCGGTCGTTCACTGGACGCACCACGATCCCGGCAAGCGCCACGAAGACGGTTTCATTCGCTACCAGGGGCGGGTGTATGCGTAGCGCTCTTGCGCAGCGCCATCAGTTGCGGAATGGTAACGAAACGAAAGCCCTTCGATTTCAAGTTGTCGACGATGAGGCGCGTCGCTTCGATGTCGCCGGTGCGATCGCACACGTGAGCCGGTAACGCGCGCGGCGCGCAAACCTGTCCACGATTACCGTCGTGCAGCACGATAATCGACCCGTCGCTCACGTTCGGCAGAATGCGCTGCGCGATGACTTTTGCCGGCGGATACTCCCAGTCGCGTGCCAGCGGCACCGACCACATCACGACGGTGTAGCCCATCTTGTGCGCGACCTGCATGACGATCCAATCGCGCGCCCCGAACGGCGGGCGCATCAAATTGGTGTGCTCGCGCGTCGCGGCGTAGATCGCGGCGTCCGTGCGCTGCAGCGAACTGCGTACTTGGGAGCGCGGCATGACGATGAGGTGCCGATGATCCCAGGTGTGGTTGCCGATCGCATCGCCGTCGCGTACTTCACGCTCCACGACCGCCGGATACGCGTGAACCGCCCGGCCCACGAGAAAAAACGTCGCGTGCACGTGCTCTTGCTCCAGCACGTCCAGAATGCGCGCCGTATACGGCGGATTCGGCCCGTCGTCGTACGTGAGCGCAACGACGCGCTCGTTCGTCGGGCCTTCGGTGAGCGTGCGCCCGAAGATTTGATTGGTCGGCTGCTCGAACAGTTCGTACGCGACGAAGCCGACAAGCGCGAGCGCGGCGAGCAAAACGACCACGGGGAACACGACGCGCCGCAAGACCATGCGCTATTTCGTGGAGCGCACGAGCGCTTGCGCCTGGCGCACCTTTTGGCGGAACGAATCCGTTCCGAAATTGCGGAACGCTTGGACGATCTTCTGATAGCGCGGATCGGCAAGCGTCGTACTTTTCAGTTTCGTGAGGTCGGGTGTCGGGCTGTTGGGGCTGAGTTGAATCTGATATTGGCGACCCGCTTCCAGCGCCCAGTACTTCGGATCGGTGAACGTAATCGTGCGCGAGCCCTGCTTCTTGTCCGCTACCTGGTGGACGTGCAGCGTGTAATGCACGTTCGTATTTCCCACGGCCGGCTTGTTGACGAGTTGCCAGATGCCGTCCTGAACGACTTGTTCGAAGAAAAACGTCACGGCATACGTCTTGTCGGGCGGCAGCGTGATGGTCACGACCTTGCCCGAGTATCCCTGCACTTTATACTGCGCCGTCGAGATGCCGTTGTCGTTGTGCATCGTGTACTGTTCGAGATAGATCGGCGGCTTGTCGTACGCGATCTTCAGCGAAAGATCGAGCACGCTGGCGCTCTGGCGGACGCGCGAAACTTCGGCTTTGTGCTGAAAATCCGGCCACGGGATAAAGATCGTGCCTAGCACGATGAACACGACGGCAAAAACGAAAATGGCCGTGCCGAACCAGCTATTTCGACGCATCCAGGACTCGATTCACCACAGCATCGGCCAGCGCATTCTCCTTGCGGCGCACGTGCCGTACGTCGACGTGTTCGAACTTGCGCAGCAACGCAAGCACTCGCCGGTGCAGCGGCTGCAAATCGGGATGCTTCACGCGGTATTCGCCGGAAATTTGCTTGACGACCAGCTCGCTGTCCATGCGAACCGCCAAACGGCGCACGCCATGTTCGAGCGCGGCTTGCAGGCCGATCTCGAGCGCCGTCCATTCCGCGACGTTGTTGGTCGCCGTGCCCAAATAGTGGCCGACTTCGTGCAATATCTCGCCGTCTGGGCCGACCAGCACCGCTCCGGACGCGGCCGGCCCGGGGTTACCGCGCGAACCCCCGTCGGTAAAAAGCGTTGCTTCGGGCGCTACGGCCGCAAAGAGAGATTCCATCGGCACCTTGCTTCAACAGAGCCGCACGGACCCCGGCTTGTAAAGTTGGAACGCGCTAGCATTCCGCCAGCCGGTTTCCGGG
>DASSEZ010000071.1:0-2647 GCA_035694945.1 Vulcanimicrobiaceae bacterium | reverse complement strand
TGGGCCGTGCAAGCACCAATGCCACGCCAGTGATGAGAAACACTAGGTATATCGCAAGGCGGAGCAGCGTTCCCGGAATGTTGTAGTACAACATTCCGGTCGAACCGCGCCCTTGGGGGGCGAACGAGAACGAGCGCCAGTTCCCCGAGCGCATCACGCAGCCCCGCACGACCGTTCCTTCGCCGTACGCATTGAATCCAAACCGCGGAAACAGCAGTTCCTTGTCGTGGCTCGACAGACAGGCGACGACATCGCCGCTGCGCAAGCCGGCGCGGTATGCCGGCGATCCCGTAGCAACGGTGATGATGTTGCGCGAGAACGGTGGACCTGGGACACGCGCCACGCCGGTGTACGCGATCGGTGGCGTGCGAAAGATCAACGACGCGACGGACGCGAAAACGACAACGGAGAGCCCAACGGTTAGAAAGCCTCGCAGCGCGGTCATTGGAATCCCTCCTATGGACGCGCGCTCTTCGGCAGATCGCGCCACCGCTCCGGTACAACGTCAAGGTAATTGGTTCTTTCGGCCCAGCGCTGCGCTGTCGCGAGCTTCGCGCAATGCGCGCTCCACAGTGCGTCTCGAGGAAGAAACCGGAGTCCGAATCGACTACCTTGTCCCCTCGCGGGCGTTTCCGGAACCCGACGAGCCATTGTTGCCACCGCGCAAGGCAGCGTAGCGCTGTAGACATAAAGAGGCCGCGAGGCTTCTTTTACTTTCGGACGCGCAGGTGAGTCGGGCGCGAAATACATGCCAAGCCCAGATAAGTGGAAAATGAACGTTATTCTGGCTGCGTCTGGTTGGCGATAGTGCGAACGAAAAACGCAAAAAAAGCCCGCGATTGCGGGTCTTTTTTGCTTGTGTCTATTAGTCTTCGGGAGACGTTTCCACTTTTAGAACCATTTCACCCTAACTTACGGTTTTTCGCGAATTAGGGTGATACAGCACTAGAACGGCGTTGTCTCACGTTTTGTGTTCATTTCACCTTAACTTGGTAGAAACGGCGACATTTCACCTTAACTCGTTGGGAGCGTCGAAAAGCTAATCGCCCATGCGACCCGAGACCCCAAGAAAAACCGGCAAAAACTTCAAGACCGTACCGAGGCGCTCGCATGCCATCGTGCGAGTTGAGCGCCGTCGACGCCGCGCGGGCAGGTGCCCGACGCGCGATCACTCAAGTTTGGTTGTGTGACCAGCCGACGCCTCAAGGGCGGAGCCCTTTGGTTGCTCGCGGTTACCGTGGGGCTCTTTGCACTAAGCTATCCCGGGCTCGCCCTCTACGCAGCCGTTGCGAATCACGCGCCACTCGATCGGCTTACATCTGATGCAATCCGTCTTCTGGTGGGCGTTCCACTCGTCATCGTCGCTTGCGCAGGGCTGATCGGCGGCCGGGACTTCGGCCTCTCTTTTGCCCTTGCGTGCTTTGCCCTGTCTCGCGCGGCGCAGCCCGCTCGGATCTGGGTTCAAGCGCTGCCTTCTGCCTGGATGTGGCTCGGCCTCGCGCTCGCAGCGCTCGTGGCCGGGGCATCCGTCTACGGATTTGTGGTTCTCTGCCTGCGCATCCCTACCGGAAAGACCTTGCCGCGATGGCGCGCCGTCGACCGCTGGTTGCCGGCATACGCGATTCTGCTGTCGATTGTGTACGCACTTTCCGCCCTCTGGTCGGTCCACCCAGGCGACAAACGCGCAGACGGCGCCTACGCAGTCTTTGCAGTCATGATATGGATCGCTTATGCGTGTGGTCTCCTTGCGTATCTCGATCGCCGCCGGATTGCTACGGGCGACGAATTGCTGCGCACGCGTTGGGTCGCGATCGCGATCGCTATGCACGTTGGCCTCGAAGCCGCGTTCCTTGGACTAAATCTGACCCGAAACCACGGCGTGTTTGCAAGTTACCTCTTCATGCTCAATCCGGCTGCGTACGCCTTTGCTTACGCATTGGTGAGCGGACGAATCGTCGACGCGCGCGTCTTCGGCGGGCGTGCGCTCGTCTACGCGGTAGTCACGTCGATTCCGATAGCCCTCATCGCCATCGCCGATTGGCTCTTCGCCAAAGAACTCGAAAATGTGCGTCTCGCCGGGATCGTCGCCGTTGCGATCGCGGTGGCTTTTAGCTTTTGGCTGCAAACGCTCCACCGACGCATCGATAGCTTCGTGGAGCGCGTGCTCTTTGTACGACGACACCAGGCGCATAAAATGCTGGCGCACATGGCCGATGCCCTCGCGTTCGTCGAACGGCCTGATACGATTGGGAAAATGTTGGTCGGCGAGGTGCGCGCAACGCTCGACCTCACGTGCGCCGCGCTCTTCCGACCCAACGGAAACGGCTACGAACGTTCGGCTGAGGCAGGATGTAGCGACATGCCGTCACGGCTCGATGCCGACGATCCGCTCGTACTCTACTCGCGAGCATCGCGATCCCTCGTCACACTTGCCGACCTTAACGCTTCGCAAGCGGAAGCAGACTACGCGCAAGCAGTAATCCGTGGCGACCGCGTATTCGCGGTCGTGCTCTACGGCGAGCACCGAAGCGGTGAAGGAATCGATGCCGAAGAAGCTGTTCTCATCCAACGCCTTGCTCACGCAGCCGCGAACGCTTACGAGCACCTTTTACTTGTCGAGCGTGACCGCGAAATTGCCGATCTTCGC
>DASSEZ010000070.1:0-9094 GCA_035694945.1 Vulcanimicrobiaceae bacterium | reverse complement strand
TTGAACGGCCCCGGCGTTTGCGTGAAGTCGAAGCAGTCGCGCAGCGCATCGGAGCGCTCGTCCGTGGTATGCAGCGACGGCAGATCGAACGCTAGTTCCGTAAACTTCACGATGCTGCCGAACTCATGCTGCACGTGCGAGACGTAATGGCGTTTGGCCCACGGCGAAATCACCATCATCGGCACGCGAAATCCCAGGCCCATGCGATCAAGTTGCGGCGGTTTCACGTGATCGTACCAGCCGCCCCAGTCGTCCCACACCACGATGATCGCCGTCGTATTCCAGAGCGGGCTGTGCCCAATCGCATTTACGACCGAAGCAACCCACTCCGGGCCGTACACGGCGCCTTCTACGCCCAGATCGCGCGGGCTGCGCTGCTTCGGAAACGGATGATCCGAATTGCGAGCGGTCGGCACCACCCAGGTGATGTTCGGCAGATCGCCGCGGCGCGCGTCCTTGAGCACTTGCGTTTCGGGCGAAATCACGTTCGCCCAGTACGGCGAGTACCGGATGTGCCGGATCGCATCGAACGCCGACCAAATGTTGCCCAGTTCGTCCAAGCCGGGCGCGTAATACCGCCACGTCACGCCCAGCGGCATCGCGACGTCGGCCAGCGTTTCAAAGTTGTAGCACGGCCATGGGCCGGGCACTTCACGCCCGTCGGGCGCGATCATCGACACGCGCGCATCGAGCGGCGAATCGCAGCCCCACGCGTAGCGCGTCGTTTCCATCTTGTTCGGATTGTTCGCGGCGAAGTCGGACTGGCCGGCAATCAGGTACAGATGCGCCGGAAACGTCGGCCCGGTGTTCGACTGAAACATGCGATCGGCGAACGTGTACTGTTCGCCCATGTCGAAGTACGGCTGAACTTCGCTCTGCGGTACGTAGGCGTACGGAAAATCCGGATCTTGCCGTGGCAGCGTGTCGACGCGGTCCCATCCGTTCATTTGCCCGTTGTTGTACTCTTGCACGAACGCTTTGTGCTGGTGGTCCACGTCCGCGCCGTACGCCAAACTCACCGGATGCAGTTTGACGCGTCCGTAGTGGTCGAGGCCGTAGTCGGCGGTGTCCGCCCCGGGAAATCCGTGGAACAAATTGTCGGTGCTGCGATTCTCCTGAATCACCACGACGATGTGCTTGATATGCGAGCGCAATTGCGTAACGTACTCGTACTCCGCGCGCCGCTTCAAATTGATCGGCTTCGCCGACGCTTCGCCGCCCAGCAGACCGGCCACGCAAGCCAGCGCCAGCGCGGTTCTTAACCACCGATGCTTCATCCGCTGGAATGTATCCGCTTGCGCTGCGGGCGCTCCTTCAAAACTTTCGTGAAGTCTGCGCCAATGAGCACGACCGAGGCCGAGTAATAGAGCCAGAGCAGCACGGCAAGCAGCGCGCCTGCATCCGCATACGGCGAGCGTGCGTCCATCTGCCCGAGATACACCGAGAGCGCGAACTGCCCGCGTTCGTACAGCACCGCGCTTACGAACGCCGCAATCCATACGCTGCGCCACGGCACCTCTACCGGCGGCAGATACGCGAAGATAAAGAGAAAGACGAACGTCAGGACAACGATCGTGACACCGATGACAAGCGACTGATACAGCACGCCTCGCAGCAACGGCAAGTGATGCGTGTGCGCAGTGAGCGCGTGAACGGCCGCGCCGGCAAAGAGCAGCACGATGAGAACCAGCGTCAAGAAATAAATCGCCGCGAACTGTGGAACGTGATGCCGCGCATGCTTGCCGGCACCGCGTTTTCCCCAAATCACGTCGAGCACTTGCTGCAGATGAAACGCGGTCGCGGTAACGGCGGCGACGAACATCACCGCGCCCGCGACCAGCGCGATCCACGCATTGCGGCGCGACCCGGCTTCGCGAAGAATGGCGTCGATCATCTGTGCGTTGTGCGCACCGGCGATGTTGCCCGCCTGTCCGCGCGTGTGCGCTGCGGCTGCGCCGTGCCCCACGACTTGCGCCGCGACGTACACGGCTACCAAGGCTAAGCCTGCCAACGCGAGCGCACCGTAAAATGCCAGCGACGAGGCCATTTCTGCCGAGCGATGCTCGTTCCACTGCGCTGCGGTGCGCTTGACGAGATCCCAGACATATGCGGGCCAACTGCTCGGCATACCGGCACTATTCCCGAAATACAAACGCCCCGGAGTCTCCAGGGCGCTTGCTTTGGTCTGAGTCTAGCAACGCTATACCCGTTTTTTATAGTCCCGATGCTTTCATCTCGATGACTTGCTGCCCTGAGAGGTTCTTCAGCCCATGCGCGGCCAGGTGCTGCAGGTACGCGCGATCGATGTGCATCGACTTGAAGGCGACGATGTCGTCCGGGCTCATGCCGCGATAGCCCATGTCGGCCAGTTCGTCGACATACGAGCGCGTCACATGCAGTGCCGTGGTCGCGATCACGTTTTCCGCGGAAATTTGTCCGAACACCGAGCGCAAGTCCGCGAGCGAAGCGGCCGTCACGCCAACTGCGCGGAACGCGAGCAGGTCGCCGAAGGGCAGATTCGGATATCCGTCGCCGCGCATGGCGTCGATATATTGGAGCGTCAAGTCGACGCTCGCGGCAGACAATAAATCATGGTCGTTGTCGTAGCGAAGACCTCGAGACGATAGTCCCGCGACAAACGCATCGCTCGGCGTAAAGGTGAACTGGCCGCTCCCCGTTCCATTTCCGACCGTTCCGCTCAAGACGATCGTACCGGCTTCACGCCGCAGCGTGAAGTTCGCAGTCGACGGCGCGCCGTCCAGGTGCAGTGTCTCTTGCCAATGCATCGTGTGAATGTCTGCATCCGACGATAGATTGAGTTCTACGCCGCGCGCCGTGCGGTGCGCGCTCCACGTTCCGGTAATCGTCCCGGCTTGGGCCGGCGCCCACCCGAAAAGCAGCACCAGTGCGGCGAGAAGTGCAGCGCCTTTGCTGATCGCGTTCATTTGATTATTCCGCTGGACCGCAGTTCGATGACCTGATCGAGCGTGAGGTGATTGAAGCCGTGCTCGTGCACGCGCTTGATGTAGTCCGCGTCGATGTGCATGCTGGCAAGCGTGATGAGTTGCTCGCTGGTGAGCGTTCCAAAGCCCAGGCTGTCGGCCTGTTTCACGTACGCGGGCGTTACGCCCACCGATTTGAGGCTGAGCAGCTGCCGCGCCGTCAGATTCGTTAGGCCGGCCGCGCGCAATGCGTCACGATAAGCCGGCGTTACGTGCAGGCTTTGCATCGCCATCAGATCGTCGAACGACACGGTTCCGAACTGCGCGCGGAACTGCGAGGCAGTGGCCGGAGAAAGCCCGATCGAGCGAGCACCGATAATTTGTTCCGCGTTCAAATTTCCAAGTCCGGCGTTGCGCATTTGGCGCACGTAGTCGGGCGTCACGCCTGTTGACTTGAGCGCGACCAAATCGTCCACACTCAAATTGTTGCCGAACAACGCGCGCATTTGGTCGATATAGTCGTCCGTCGGCATCGCGGTGGGATTGGCGCTTGCCGCGGCAACGAGTGCGGGCAGCGACGGAACGTTGTGAACCGCCGCAACCGGTGCGTGTACCGTTTTCACGACGTTGCGCTTAACCGTCTTCGTCTTGATGACGTCGTGCAGCACCAATGGGCTCTTGACGACCGTCGCCGGTTTGACCGCTGGTTTGGGCGCGGGTTTCGCTGCTTTCACCGGTGCGACGGCGATCTTCTTCGTGATCGCGGCTTTCGCAGACGGTTTCGCGACAGACTTGGCCACTGCAGATGGTTTGGGCGCCGATGCAGTAGCCGTGTACGCAAGTGATGGCGCGAACGAAAGTCCGACAACGGCAACTATTCCCGCCACGGCCAGTGCGGCCGCCACGGGAGCGGGTGCTGCGTGTAACCGCCGCACATCGCGCGCATGCTGCAAAATACGTTCGATACGAATCGACATGCTATGGCGCGTCACGAACGCGCCCGGCGCCGCAAGCGCTTTGTGCGGCCACGGCACGCCCTCGGCCAAGCGCACCAGGCAGCTGGCGTACGGCGCAGCCTCGCTGTTGCGTTCGAGCACCCAATCGTCGCACGCCACCTCGCGCTCGATGTCGAGCGTATTGGTGAGCCACACGATCGCAGGATTGAAGAAATAGAGCGCGCGCGTGAGTTGCTGTACGGCGAACAGCAGTCCGTCGCGACGCCGCAGGTGCGCGATTTCGTGCAGCACGATGCGGTCCAAATCCGCGGGCTCCAAGTCCTCGATCAGCCGCCGCGGTATGAGCACCATCGAATCGAACAGCCCGACGGCTATGGGAACGGCCGTTTCGTCCGACAAGCAGAGTCGCACGTTCGCGCTGCCGCTTATGCGGCTCCAGCGCGAGAGTTGCGCACGAATCTCGGGTGAAATCGGCAACGCGTCGCGGCGCAACCGGTGCAGATGCGTCATGCTGATCAGCAACCGCACGAGCAGCACCAGTACGATGGCTGCCCATGCCAGCACGATTGCGACCACCGCGCGCTGCGGAACGACAAACACTGCGCGATGCGCCGGTGCCGGCTGTGTCGCACGCGTCTGCGTTGGCTCAGTTTGGTTGCGAGCCGGCGGCAGCGTCACGTGTACGGGAAGGTGCAGCGCCGGCGCCGGTTGCGATGTCTGCGCGCTTTGCAGTGTCACGCTCGATGGTGACGTATTCATAACGACCGCCGTCGTGATAATCGGCAATACCAGGCAGGCGCAAATCGCCGCGGTAAGAACGCCGCATCGCGTAGCCGCATCCCACCGGCGGCCGATGCGCAGCAGCACGAATGCCGCCGCTGCGATCGCGATGGGCTCCCAGAACGCATGCAGCAATAAAAGGCCGAGTGCGCGTTCGATCATTGGAGATTCTCCTCGTGCTGCGCGATGAGCGCCTTGAGCGTTTGTAGTTCTTCAGCCGATGGACGCGATTCCGCAAACAACCGTAACGCCAGTGCGGATTTGCTGTTCGCAAAAAACGATTGCACCAAGTCGGACACCGCGGTGCGCGCAACGGCATCGCGTTCGATCGCGGGAATGTACACGTGCGCGCGCCCCTCGGCCTCGTGCTGCACGGCGCCCTTCTGTTCCAGAATGCGCAAAATCGTCAGGACCGTTGTGTATGCGGCCGGCGGCGGCGGCAAGGCGGCGGCGACTTGTGCCACCGTGCCCTTCCCGAGCTGCCAGAGCACGTTCATAACGCGCAGTTCCGCTTTGGTGAGCGACTTGGGTTTCTTGGGCACGCGGGTTACCCCCATGGTGTCTACTAAGAGTTTAGTAGAGCCTATCACGGGCGGCGCGCCCTGTCAACTAAGGTCTTAGTAGATATTTCACTTCTTTTAATTTATTAGTTGACACCCGTCCGGCGCGCGGCTATACTTTTAAAAAATTAAAAGGAGACCCCGATGCCGCGTAAACCGTCGCCCACACTCACCGAGGGCGAGCTGCGTCTCATGCAAGTACTCTGGGACAAGCGCGCGGCCACCGCCGCGCAGGTAGCCGAGGCGCTCCCGCCGCCGCAACCGCACTACAGCTCGATCGTCACGATTTTGCGCGTGCTCGAAAAGAAAGGTTTCGTGCGGCATCGCGAGCACGGCCGCGCGTACGTCTACGAGCCGCTCGTCGATCGCGACACCGCGGCCGACACGGCGGTGGGGCACGTTCTCGCGAACTTCTTCCGCAATAACCCGACGTCGCTCGCGCTGCGTCTGGTTTCTAAGGAACGGTTGTCACGCCAAGAGATCGATCAGCTGCGCTCGCTGATCGACGAGTACGAGGACGACCAGGCGTGATGCAAGTCGCTCATTTTGCGTTTGCAACGCTGCTCAACAGTCTGTGGGAAGCGCCGCTCATTGCATTTTTCACGTGGTTGTGCCTGCGCGCAACACCGAAGTGCACCGCGACGACCCGCT
Source organism: Vulcanimicrobiaceae bacterium (assembly GCA_035694945.1). Classification (GTDB taxonomy): domain Bacteria; phylum Vulcanimicrobiota; class Vulcanimicrobiia; order Vulcanimicrobiales; family Vulcanimicrobiaceae; genus DATGJX01. The sequence continues at coordinate 3,205 of DASSEZ010000070.1, read as the reverse complement.
ATATTGCCTGGCTCATCGCCTTGCTTGCGGTTTCTATCGTGCCGGTCGCAACCGCGAACGTTCAACTCGTCGCGCCGTCCGCGCACCTGCACTCGGCCGCGAATACGAAGTCGTCGGCCCCAGTGAGCGTTGCGCGCAACGCGCAAACCTCGCAAACCTCGCAAACGTCGCACACCGTGGCGCGGAACGAAGCGCCGCTCTCCACCGCTATCCAACGGCCTCGCGTTACGCTGCCGCAAAAAGTCATCCTCGGCATTATGGCCGCGTGGGCCCTGGTTGCGGCGCTGCTCATGCTGCGGCTGATCGGCGAACTGGTGTACCTGGAACGCTTCAAGCGCGACGCGCTGCCCCTGCCGTTCGAGCATCGCGAAGCGCTCTCGCGCTGGGCCGCTGCGGCGGGATACGGGCGCGATACGCGCGTGTGCGTTTCACCGCATACCGACGTACCCGTGGCGATCGGTCTTTTCGATTCGATGATTCTGCTTCCGCAGCAGCTGCTCGACCAGCTCTCGCCCCTGGAGATCGAGCACATCGCCCTGCACGAGCTCGCGCATTTGCGCCGTCACGACGATTGGTTCAACGCGCTCGAGCGCGTGCTGGTCACCCTCTACTTCTTCAATCCGGTCGTACGATGGATCGCCGCGCAGATGGACGTCGAGCGCGAGGTCGCGTGCGACGATCACGTCGTCGACTTCACGCATGAAGTCCGCCCGTATGCGCATTGCCTCACGAGAATGGCGGAAGTGACGCAGTGGCCTCGCGCGGCGCTCGCGGCTCCCGGCGTGTTCGTCACGCGCAAAAGTATGTCGATCCGCATCGAGCGGCTGCTGCGCGCGGGAACATCGCATCGCGTGCGCATCTCCTATGCCACGGCAATCGCCGCTGCTGCCACGGTCGCGATCGTTTTCGCGGGCGCGCAAATCTATGGGCCGGTGATCGCCGCGCCGCTCGCGCCGAAAGGCGCACGGTCGATTGCCAAAGCGCCGACGCCCGCGCCGGTAAAGCGCAAACCGTCCGTACGAGACGCAATCCCGGCACACGCTGCCGCCGACGCGCCCACCGCCGCACCTACGGTCGCGCCCAAAGCGACGCTTGCTGTACTCCCGAGCGCGGTAGCGCTGCGCACAACGCGCCCCGCACCGACATCCGCTCCGGTACGCCGGCAAAAAGCCGTGCACACGCAGATTGCCGCGCCGCATGCGCCTCGGCGTTTGCCTTGTGAAGGCTGCAATCTCTCCGGGGTCGATTGGCGCGGTGCGAACCTGCGCGGCATCGTACTTCATGGCGCGAACTTGAGCGGGGCGGATTTGCGTAACGCGGACTTGCGCGATGCCGATCTCTCCGGCTCCAATCTACAAGACGTAAAACTCGCGGGTGCGCGGCTCGACGGCGCGCGTCTCTCCGGCGTTGCCATCTCCGGCTCGCTGTTGCGCGGCGTCGACCTGAGTCACGCGTATTTTTCCGGCGCATCCGTGGACACCGCCGGCGTGGATGAATCAACGCTTCGCGCGCTGCTCGAGTCGTGCAGCGGATGCAATTTTTCCAATCTCGACGCCCGCGGAAAGAACCTGAGCGGCCTGCACATTTCCGGCGACAATTTTGCTTCGGCCGATCTGCGCAACGCGAACCTGCGAAACACGACGTTTGACGGCGTCAATCTTTCGGCTGTGCGCCTGCAAGGCGCGCAACTCGACGGCGCGGCGTTCAACGGATGCAATTTCTCGAACGTGGATCTGCGCGGCGTCGATCTCAGCCATGCCACGCTGACCGGCAGCAACATCTCAAACACCATCATGCAATAACACGGAGGCTACCGAATGCGAATCTCCATCATCGCGGCTCTTGCCGTTTCCATCGTCTTGGCGCTCGGCGCCGCAACGAACGCGGCGGGCCGCGACGTAAATATGGACATCATCCGCCATTGTTCGGGGTGCAACATGTCGGGTATGGACTTGCACGGACGCGATCTGCACGGCATCACGTTCGAAGGAACGAATCTCAGCGACGCAAACCTGCGCTCCGCCAATTTGCGAGGCGCCAGGTTCGAAGGCGTCAATTTCAGTAACGCCGATCTGCGCGATGCCGACCTGCGCGACGCGCGTTTCGAGGGCACCAACATCCGCGGCGCAAAATTCGACGGCGCGCGCCTCGACGGTGCGCGCTTCGAGGGCGTCAACCTCTCAGGCGACGAGATATCCTCGCTTTCCCCGGATACCTTACGGCACATTCTGCAGCGATGCGACGGTTGCAATCTGCAGGACGTCGACCTGAGCCGTGTCGATCTGCGCGGCATCACGCTCGACGGCGCGAACTTGCAGGGCGCGAATTTCGGCAACGCGGATTTGAGCGGCAGCCGTTTCGACGGCGCCAATCTTCGCGATGCGAAGCTGCGCGGCGCCCGCGCCTCGTCCGCGCAATTCGAAGGCAGCAATCTCGAAGGCCTCGACTTGAGCGGAATGGATCTTCACCAGGCACGTTTCAGCGGAGCGCGCCTGAGCGGTGCGAACCTCTCGCACGCGAACCTTCATGACGCGCGCATCGTCGCCACCGATTTTCGCGGCGCGAATCTACGCGACGCCGATATGGAGAACGCCGCCGTCTGCACCGACAATATCAACGTAAACGGTTCGCGCGCATACGACACCGGCGAACTGGTTTGCGCGCGTTTCGACGGGGCCGATTTGCATGGCGCCAACTTGAGCCACGTACGTCATTGCGTGTGGATGGCCGGCAACGAATCATGCCGTCCCGCCACCAGCCAAATGTTAGAAACCGCCGGCCACGCCAATCTCTCCGGCGCACAAGCGCCGTAAACTCACAGAAGTTCGCAGGCGCCCTTGTTCGTGCGCTTCGCCAAGCCCGGACTTGCGCGTTCCAACTCGTGCAGCAGATTCTTCGCCGTGTCAGCGGCACTCGTCGGAAACATGATGTCGAAGTGTTTGAGCGCGGCCTCGTAACCATGCGTAGTACCGAGCGGGTCGGCCTTCTTCAGAACCGAGTCGTTCGCTTTGCCAACGACGGACAGCATCTCGCCCGACGCGAAAATCTGAAACTGCAGACAATCGATATCCGATAGTGCGATAGTGTACAGCCACCAGCCGCTCGTATTGTTCGCGAGCGGTTTGCTCTGCCGGTACTGCACCTGCCCGGAATCGAAGCTCACGCTGTTTTCGGTGGCGCCGTCAGTCCATGACGCACTCTGCGC
>DASSEZ010000069.1:0-19748 GCA_035694945.1 Vulcanimicrobiaceae bacterium | reverse complement strand
GATATCCGATAGTGCGATAGTGTACAGCCACCAGCCGCTCGTATTGTTCGCGAGCGGTTTGCTCTGCCGGTACTGCACCTGCCCGGAATCGAAGCTCACGCTGTTTTCGGTGGCGCCGTCAGTCCATGACGCACTCTGCGCCCACGCGACAAGCGGCGCCGTCGTTAAAGTGATGGCGGCAAACAGCAGTGCAAAGCTGCGCCTCATGCTCAAACGTATCGCAGTGAAGGCCGTTGTCCCTGCCGCTATGAACATCCGCGGGCAAAAGAGGAAAGCCCGGGCATTAACCCGGGCCTTCACTTTTTATGCGCGAAACCGGCTAGCCGCGATAGCGTAAGAACGCCGGAACTTCGATGTCGTCCATGTTGAGCGGCGCGACCGCGTCGATCTTCGTCTCGGCGAAATTGAAGCCCGCGCTCGCGCGCCCGTAGCCGCGCGACTGACCGAAGCCCGCCGCAAGCACCGTAACGCGCACCTTGCCGGTCATCGTGGGATCGATGCTCGCGCCGAAGATGATTTGCGCGTCGTTGTCGACCGCGCGGCTGATCATCTCCGCGGCTTCGTTCACTTCGTACATCGCCATGTCGGTACCGCCGGTGATGTTGAAGATCACGCCGCGCGCGCCTTCGATCGTCGTCTCGAGCAGCGGCGATGCGATCGCTTTCTGCGCTGCGTCCGCTGCGCGATGTTCGCCGGTTCCCTCACCGATGCCCATCATCGCGCTGCCCGCGTCGGTCATGATCGTCTTGACGTCGGCGAAATCGAGATTGATCAGACCGGGTTGCGTGATGAGGTCGGAGATGCCCTGAATGCCCTGGCGCAGCACGTCGTCCGCGTACGAGAACGCTTCGTTCAGCGGCGTGCGCTTCTCGATGACTTGCAGAATGCGCTCGTTCGGAATCGTGATCAGCGTGTCGACCTTGGCTTCGAGTTCCGCGATGCCGTGCTCGGCGGCTTGCATGCGCTTGCGGCCTTCGAACACGAACGGCTTGGTAACGACGGCAATCGTGAGTGCGCCCGTTTCGCGCGCGATCTCCGCGATTACCGGGGCAGCGCCGGTGCCGGTGCCGCCGCCCATGCCGGCGGTAATGAAGACGAGATCGGCGCCGTCGATAATCATCGCGAGATCTTCGCGCGAATCTTCCGCCGCTTCGCGCGCGAGCGTGGGATTCGCACCCGCGCCCAAACCGCGCGTCAGATTGTTGCCGATCTGCACGGTGTTTTCGGTCAGCGCGTTGCGCAGCGCTTGCACGTCCGAGTTCACCGCGAAGAAATCGACGCCGGACAGACCGGCTTCGATCATGCGGTTCACGGCATTGCAACCACCGCCGCCGACGCCGATCACTTTGATCGTAGCCGCGTGTTCGGGAACGTAGCGCTTCGCATCAGCCATTGTCAGGATATCCTCCGTAAAAAGCGAGGGTTGCTCAGAGTCGTTTAATTCCACAGGTCGCCGAGCCAAGAGCGAATCTTCGTGAAGAACGATGGACTGCGCTTGACGTATTCGTGGTGGTCGGTACCGCCGTTCGGTCCGAAGAGCACCAGTCCGATTGCCGTAGCGTATTCGGGCTGCTTGAGTGCATCGGTCAATCCGGCGACGGCGCTGGGCAATCCGACGCGCACGGGCAAACCGAACACTTCTTCCGCGAGCGGTTCGATGCCGCGCAGGTGCGCACCGCCGCCGGTGACCACGATTTCGCCGAGCACCAGATCGCGCGGTACGTTCTCGACGATCTTCTGCTTGGCCATGCGGAAGGTTTCAACGACGCGCGGCACGACGATCTGCCGCAGTTGCGCCGTGGTTGCGTCCTTCGTGCTGCGCCCGTCCAGCGTTTTCACGGGAAACGTTTGCACGTCTTCGTCCGCCGCGGCGCCGGCACCGTATGCGCGCTTGATCTGTTCCGCTTCCGCGCCGGTCGTTTTCAAACCCAGCGAGATGTCGTTGGTCAAAATGTTGCCGCCGACCGGAATCGTCGACGTGTAAATGGCGCCGCCGTTCGAGTACACCGCGATGTCGGTGGTGCCGCCGCCGATGTCCAGCAGCACGACGCCGACGTGTTTTTCTTCCTGCAGCAGCGTCGCAGCCGAACTCGCGAGCGGTTCGAACACCAGACCCGCGCTCTCAAGGCCCGCGCGGTGAACGCACTTGAGCACGTTGGTAATGAACGTACTGCCGCCGGTGATGATGTGCGTGTCCACTTCGAGGCGTCCGCCCGCCATGCCGACGGGATCTTCCACACCGTCTTGTCCGTCGACGGTGAAGTAACGCGGCAGCGCGTGGATGATTTGCCGGTCTGCCGGAAGGTTGATGATTTTGCTGGCGTCGATGACGCGGCGCACGTCGGTCATGCCGACTTCGCGATCTTCGCTTTGCACCGCGACGACCGCGCGATTATTGGTGCTGCGGATGTGCTCGCCGGTGATCGCGACATACACGTCCTGGATGTGGACGCCGGCCATGCGCTCGGCTTTTTCGGTTGCCGCCTCGATGGACTTGATCGTCTCTTCGAGATCGGTGACGACGCCTTTGCGCATCCCGAGTGAGGGCGCCTCGCCGTACCCGATGATTTCGAGGCCGTTGGGGCCGTCGGCGGCGACGACCGCGCAGGTCTTCGTCGTTCCGATATCGAGCCCGGCGACGGTCTCTTGTTTCATTTTCAAAGGCGCTCCGCCTGGCTCCGCCGCCCCCCGCGAAGCGGGGCCCCCACGCCGCGATGGCGCCTAATCGTTACTGCCGGCATCATAGCTCCCCGAGGGCGCCGCATTAAAAATTTCCCCAACATATTGTGTACGGCTTAGCAAAACCCTACTACGGATAGCGGGGCTTGGCAAGGATAAGCGAAGGTTATTTGGGAGCCTCGCCACTCCTTGCGAGCAACCTGTGGACAGCAACAATCCGGGCGATGCGAACGGAAAAACGGCACGGTGTGCGAAAGGTCGGAACAGCGTTAAAACGGAGGCCTTGCTCGTGCTACAAACACTGCTGTTTTTTCACATTCTCGCCGTCATCGGGCTCTTCGCCGGCATGACGCTCGAATTCGCCGCCCTCATACGCGTCCATCGTGCCGGCACGCTCGCCGAGGTCCGCGCCGCGCTCCTCAACATGCCCGCCATCGGCCCGATCATGGGCATTTCCACCCTGCTGCTGCTTGCGATGGGCATCAGCATGATTTACGCCGGCGGATTCGGCTGGAGCGACGGCTGGATCAACGTGGTGTTCGTGCTCACGCTGATTCTGGCAGTGCTGGGACCGGCCGTGTCCGGCCGCAAAGCGGATGCCTTGCACGCATTGGCTGCGCAAGCGGGCGACGGCCCAATTACTCCCGCGATCGACGCCGCCCGGCGCGACCGCAGCTTCAACTATATGGCGTTCATGTCGCTGTTCGAACTCATCGCCGCGCTGTACGTCATGGTCGTCAAGCCGGAACTGGTTTCCGCGGTCATCGTGGTCGCCGCCGCCGCCGTCCTCGCGTTCATTCCGGCGACGCTAACGGCGCGCCGCGCAGCCCCCGCAGCAGTGGCAGAGACGTAGTTTTCTCCTCAAACTTTCGCGCCAAAGGACCGACATACAACAGGATATGAATCAAAAGCGCACGAGTCTCGAACGCGGGCTTACTTCCGCCTTCGTCGCCGTCATCGTCATCATTGCCCTCTCGATTCCCGTAACGATGTGGGGCATGGGGCAGATTACCAATCAAGCCCAGGTGCTGCACGATACGATCATTCGCGGCGAACTTGCATACGTGAAGGTTGCCTCCGACGCGGACACGCTGCGCGCCGCATCGATCGACGCCGCCACGAATCCCGATCCGGCGAAAGCCGCCGATTCGCTTGCAAAAGCCAAAGCCATGGTCGCGCAATTTCCCGAAGACGCGCGCAAGATGGGTGACATGACGTCGACCGATCCCGCCATCAAGCCGCTCGTCGCGAAATTCGTCGGCGCGAAGGATAATAAAGGAAACGTCGTGAGCAGCGGCAGCGCCAGCGCGTACGACTTCCAAGCACTGGCCGCGGTGTCGCAACTCTCGCAAGGCAAAAAAGCCCAAGCGTTGCGTCAGATTCAAGGCATGGCCGCCGCCGCGTTCGATCAGCAAAGCGCCGACGGCGAAGCGCTGCTCAACGCACTCAAATCGAACTCCGACGTGCGCTTCCAGGAACTGCTGCAGGCGCGCAACGTCGCGTTGATATTGACCGTTGCGGGCGCGGCAATCGCGCTGCTCGTCGCGCTCTTCGCGATGAGCTGGTTCCGTCGCAGCATGAGCGCCGGCATCGGCCGTTGCCTCGACGTATTCGAGGCGATGGGCCGCGGCGATCTCACCGCGCGCGTCGGCTGGGAAGGCCGCGATCTGCTCGGCCGCCTCGGCTCCGCAGTCGATCAACTCGGCGAGCGCCTCTCGCAAATAATTTCCACGATTCAGCACGCCGTCATGACGGTGCAAAGCGCCAGCTCGCACACCAACGACACCGCGCGTCAAGTGGAAGCGCGCGTGAGCGAGGAACTCACCGCACTCGCGCGTGCCGCTGAATTTTCAACCTCCGTCCGCGCGACGGCGGGCACCGTCGCCGACAACGCGGAGCAAGTCGCCCGCCGCGTTACCGACATTTCGAGCGCAGTCGCCGAAATGACCGCATCGATCCAAGAGATGGATCAGAATCTGCTCAACCTGGCAACGGTCGTCGAGCAAGCCGTCGCAAACACGCAAGAAATGTCGGCGTCCATCGTGCAAGTTGCCGGCAACGCGGAACGCGTGCGTCAGGAATCGACGAGCACCGACAAACAGGTGCGCGAAGGACGCAACGAAGTCACGCAGCTCTCCAAAGGTATGTCGAGCATCAGCGACACCGTTGCCGACGTCGTGACCGAAATGCAGAGCCTCGACCAAGCCTCGCGCCAGATTGGCGAGATTCTCGGTCTTATCGAAGAGATCGCCGATCAAACGAACTTGCTCGCGCTCAACGCCGCAATCGAAGCGGCGCGCGCCGGCGAGCACGGCCGCGGCTTCGCGGTCGTCGCCGACGAAGTGCGCAAACTCGCCGAGAACTCCGCCAGCTCCACCAAGCAAATCGGCCAGCTCGTCGCCGACATCCAGCGCCGCACGACGGCCGTTCTGGAACGCACGGCGCGCGCCAACAGCCTGGTGCAGAACAACGCCGCCTCGGCGCGTACCGTCACCGAAATGATCGAGACCATCAGCCAGCGCGTCACGGAAATGGCGCAGCTCGTCAGCGAAATCAGCGTGGCGACGACCGAACAGGCACGCGCATCCGAAGAACTGGCCAAGGCCAGCGAACAGATGGGCGCGATGACGCACGAGGCCGCCGCGACCATGCGCGAGCAGGCCATCACGTCCAACCAGATTCTCGAGAGCGTCTCGGAGATCGAGTCTCGCACCGGTCAGGTCGCCCAGGCCTCTCAGGAACAGCAAATCGCGATCGAAAACCTCGGCCAGACCATCGGCCGCACCTCGGAACTGGGCCGCGCCAACGCCGGTGCGGTCACGGAAGTGGCCGGTCAGACCGCCGAGGTGCTCAGCGAGTCATCCTCGCTCAACGAGCTCGTCGGTCAGTTCCAGGTGGCCAAGAACGGCCGCGCCGCCCTGGGCGACCAAGAAAAAAATCGCCAAGCCCTGGAAGATCAGGGGTCTCTTGCGCTACAATCTTAGGCTAGAAGCTGGCACAGTGGAGTGCCGGCCCTGTACTGCTATCCCTCGGCCCGCTCAACGGAGATATCGTGCGTAAACTTCTTCCCTTGCTTGCACTCATCGCGGCGTTCGCCGCACCGGCCGCGGCGCTGGCCGGCAACACCGTCGATCCGACGCTGATCCCCGACGGCACCTATACCGCGACCGTTGAAAAGGTCGTGGACTCAAAACACATTCTGGTCAAATTGGACAACGGTATGGAGGCGAACCTTACCACCAATCGTTCCAACGTCGACTTCAGCAAGATTTCCGCAAACGACCATATCATGATGTCGCTCATCAAAGGCATGGTCGCGGTATACGCCAAGAAATCCTAATTCCGGCGCTGTTCAGGAAAGAAACGGCCTCGCATACGCGAGGCCGTTTTTCTTGCACGCACGCGGCATCTTCGCAGCGCGGAACGATGCGCCATGAGCAGGACGTCCGTTCTCGTTGCTGCGGCGCTTTTTGCGTTCGCCGCGCTGCCGATCGCCTCGCAAGCGCAAACGCCGTACATCTTTCAAGATCCGACGCTCAGCCGCACGCAAATCGCGTTCGAATGGGGCGGCGATATTTGGACGGTTGCACGATCGGGCGGACAGGCGCATCGCCTCGTCACCGGTTACGATCTCGAAGGCGCACCGTATTTCTCTCCTGACGGCTCGCAAATCGCGTTCACGGGCAACTACGACGGCAATCTCGACGTCTATGTCGTGCCGTCCACCGGCGGCGAACCCAGACGCCTGACGTATCATCCCGCGGAAGACGTTGCGGTGGGCTGGACGCCCGACGGCAAGAGCGTGCTCTTCCGTTCCGGGCGCGCGAGTTACGCCGACGAGAACATGCTCTACACCGTTGCCGTGAGCGGCGGTTTTCCCAAAGTGCTGCCGCTAGCGATGGCCGAGGATGGATCGTATTCGCCCGACGGCACGCACCTTGCATACGTGCCGACCGCGCCGTGGGAACCGCAATGGCAGCACTATCGCGGCGGCCAAACGACGCCGATATGGATTGCGAATCTCGCAGATTCCAGTATCGTGAAAGTCCCGCGCAACAATTCCAACGACCGCAATCCCATGTGGGTCGGGCAGACCGTGTACTTTCTTTCGGATCGCGACGGCCCAGCGACCCTCTATGGGTACGACACACGCTCGCACGGCGTGCGGCGCCTGGTCGGTAACGACGGCTTCGACATCCTTTCCGCGAACGCGGGCCCAGGCGGCATCGTGTACGCGCAACTCGGTTCGCTGCACGTCTACGATTTCGGCGGCGGCGCGCATCAGGTGCCGTTGACGATCGCCGCCGACATGCCGCAGGTGCGCCCGCACTGGCTCAAGGTCGGCGATCAAATTCAGAATGCGAACATTTCGCCAAGCGGTGTGCGCGCCGTGTTCGAGGCGCATGGCGACATCTTCACGGTACCGGCGCAGCATGGCGATATTCGCGATATCACGCAGACGCCGGGCGTCGCCGAACGGGATCCGGCATGGTCGCCCGATGGGCGGTGGATTGCGTATTTCTCCGACAGCAGCGGCGAATACGCGCTGCACGTGAAGGATCAGCGCGGACTGCAGCCGGCACGCGTCATCGAGTTGGCTTCGCCTTCGTTCTTTTACACCCCGGTGTGGTCGCCGGACAGCAAGAAGATTGCCTATTCCGACAAGCACGGCGATTTGTACTACGTCGACGTCGACCATCCCAAGCCCGTGCGCATCGCGCACGCCCCGTACGAAACCTTCGGCTCGTCGTCGTTCAACGTTTCGTGGTCGCCCGACAGCCGGTGGATCGCGTACAACAATCAACTCGCGAATTATTTGAACGCAATCTTCGTGTATTCACTGGGTGAAAACCGATCCACGCAGATCACCGACGGCATGAGCGACAGCCGCAATCCGGCGTTCGACAAGAGCGGCAAGTACTTGTATTTCCTCGCGAGCACGAATACGGGTCTTACGTCCAACGGACTCGACATGGAGAGCGACGAGCGCCCGACGAGCAGCAACGTATACGCGGCGGTTCTGCAAGACAGCACCGTCACGCCGCTCAAGGCGCAAACCGGCGACGAAGAATCCACCGACGAGCCGGCGCCCGCAGCCTCGCCGAAAGCGCCGGAGTCTGCCAAACCAGCGTCGTCCGACGTGCGCGTCGACTTCGACGGCATCCTGCAGCGCATCGTCGCGCTGCCCGTGCCGAACGCGAACTACGTCAATCTCGCGGCGGGCAAAGCGGGCGAGGTATTTCTGCTGCAAGCGCCGCTCACGAGCGTGCTTCCGCAGCCGCCGCGCATGACCGTTCTGCGATTCGATATGGCATCGCGCAAAGCGATACCATTCGCGCAAGGCATCGGCGCAGGCGGTTTCGCGCTTTCGTTCGACGGCAAGAAGATGCTGCTGAATGAAGGCCGCAGCTGGGCAATCGTCAGCACCGCCGCGCCGCCCAAACCGGGCGAAGGCGAACTGCAAACCGCGGACATGGAACTTTTTACGGTACCACGCAAGGAATGGGCGCAGATGTACCGCGAGACGTGGCGCATCGAGCGGGACTATTTCTACGATAAGCACTACGGCGGGTTAAATTTGCCGCAAACGGAGAAGCGCTTCGCGGAATTTCTGCCGGGGCTCGGTTCGCGCGACGACCTAACGTTTCTCACGCATCAGATGCTCAGCTATCTCTCCACCGGACATATGTGGGTGCGCGGCGGCACGGAACCCGAGATGCCGCACGTTACGACCGGATTGCTCGGTGCCGACTACGCCGTCGCAAACGGGCGCTACCGTTTCGAGCACGTCTACGATGGCGAGAACTGGAATCCGCAGCTCTCCGCGCCGCTCACGCAGCCCGGCGAACAAGTGCGCGCCGGTGAGTACTTGCTCGCGGTGAACGGTCGTGCGCTGCACGCGGACGACAATCTCTACGAAGCGTTCGAAGAGACCGCGGGTAAGCAAACCATCATTACGGTCGGCCCGAATGCCGACGGCACCGGTGCGCACGACGTGACGGTTACGCCTGTTGCCAACGAACATGCGCTGCGCAACTATGCGTGGATAGAACACAATCGCCGCGAAGTCGATCGCCTCAGCGGCGGAAAACTGGGCTACGTGTATCTACCCGACACCGCGTATGGCGGGTTCACGAACTTCAACCGCTACTTCTTCTCGCAGGTCGACAAGCAAGGCGTCATTCTCGACGAGCGCTTCAACCACGGCGGGCAAGTTGCGGACTACATCATCGACATCCTCAAACGCAAACCGATGAGCATGCTCGTTCCGCGCGATGGAAAAATCACGCTCGACCCGCCGCTGGCCATTTACGGCCCGAAAGTGATGATCATCAACCAGTACGCCGGTTCCGGCGGCGATGCGATGCCGTGGTATTTCCGCAAGGCAAATATCGGCCCGCTCGTGGGCATGCGCACGTGGGGCGGTCTAGTGGGCATCGGCGGTTATCCGCCCTTGATGGACGGCGGCAGCGTGATGGCGCCGCGCATCGCGATCGGCGGGCTGCACGGACATTGGGAGGTTGAAGGCCACGGCATTCCGCCCGATGTGGAGGTGTGGCAAGATCCGCGTCTCATGCGCGACGGCCACGACCCGCAGATCGAAGCCGCGGTGCAAACGGCGATGCGCATGCTGCGCGAACATCCGGTGCCGCACTTCACGCCGCCGCCGTATCCCGACCACCACGAAAAAGTGCCGGGCGGTCAGCGCTTGTAGACGACGACCGGCGTTTTCGGCGCGCGCAGATCGACCGCGGCGAGTTTCTTGCCCGTCGCACTGACCTGCGAAATGATCGGATCGATGAGCGGCGTTTTCTTCGCCAGATCGGCATCGTCGCCGAGCAGCAGCGAGATGCCGCCCGTCGTGGCGGCTACGAGATCGCCGAACTTGTCGTAATGCAAGGAGCGTACGGCGACGTGTGCCTGCGCAAGCGCGAGATAATCATTGCGCAAGCGCTGGACGTGCGCATCGCGTACGAACGCTCCGGCCGGCGGCATGCTCTGGCCGGTGGCTTCGATCACGGGCAGCGTGACATGCGCATCGTCTGCCTGCAGCACGCGTAAGTCTTGGTCGACGATTGCGCGCTGCGTGCCATACTGCAGCACGGCGAACGGTTTACGCTCCACGATGACGATACGAACGTTCGCCGGCAGCGAACGGTGAATGCTCGCCGTCTTCACATATGGGATCGCTTCGATGCGCACCGCCGCTTTGTGGGCGCTCTGCAGCCACACGTTCTGCTCCGGCGAGATGCGCGCGCGCGCAAGTATTTGCGCGGTCGGCACGACGCGGTTTCCGATCACGGCAACGTGCTTTGGATAGAAACCCGGCCACGTCGCGGCGTAGTAGCCGCCTATCGCAGCGGCGATAACGACCAGCACGAACAGTATCCAATACGGACGCAGCCGTGCACCGGCGGATTTCTTGATGCGCTTCGGGCGGCTCACGCGAGAACGTACCGCTCCACGGCTTCGGCAACACCGTCGTTTTCTACGTCGCCGACCACGGCATCGGCAACGGCGCGCAGCTCCGGCGGCGCCGACCCCATTGCGACGCCGAAACCCGCGGCTTGCAGCAGCGGCGCGTCGTTCCACGAATCGCCAATCGCGAGCACCTGCTCCAACGGAATGTTCAAATACCGCGCGACCAGTTCCAGCGACTTGCCCTTGTTCACGTTCGAGTTCATCACTTCGATGAACCACGGAATACTCCGCGTCACGTAGGCACGGTCGCCGCACAGCGCCTGCACGCGGGGCAGCTGTTCGCTGACAACTTCCGGCTCGGCGATGATGCAGGCCTTCGTCGCGTCCCACACTTCGAATTGCCGTGCGAGCGAAGGCGTGATGATCGGCTCCACACCGGAAATCTTGGCGTACAAATCCGAATAGCGGTTGCGCTGCTCACAGTAGTAGCGATCGTTGGCGTACAGTTGAATGTGCAAGCCGGTTTCGCGCGCATACGTTTCAAGTTCCAACGCCTGCGCGTTGGGCAGCGGCACGTCTTGCAGTACGTCGTCCGTTTGCGGATCGATGACCGCCGCGCCCTGATAGCACACCACCGGCGCCGTAAACTGCAATTGGCGAACGAACGGCAACGCGGCGCGGTACATTCGGCCGGTCACGATGCAACCTTGCACGCCGCCTTCGCGCATTTTTTCAATCGCCGATAGGACGCGCGGACGCAGCAGCAACTCCTCGCCCAGCAACGTGCCGTCCAAATCAAACGCAACCAGTTTATACTTCACCGCGTGTCACGCTGAGGTATCGAAGCGCGCATCCGTGCCGTACGCGCATGCTGCTCCAGCCCCTCGAATTGCGCGAGCGCCGCGAGCGTGCTCGCATCGCTTGCCATTCGGTCGGGGCTGTTCTCCACGACGCTGAACGTACGCAGAAAGTCCGCGGTGTGCAAACCCGATGAAAAACGAGCGGCGCCGGACGTGGGCAGCACGTGATTGGTTCCGGCAAGATAATCGCCGCACGCAACCGGCGTCTGCGCACCGACGAACACGGCGCCCGCGCGACGGATCTGCGGCAAATACTCCTGTGAATCGCGTACTTGCAGCGAGAGATGCTCGGGGCAGAACCGGTCGATCACTTTGAACACCTGTTTGCGTTTGGACGCGTGAATGAGATACGCGTTGTTGTCGAGCACCGATGCGATGATCTCACCGCGCGGCAGCGCTCGGACGTCGAGATCGTCCAGATATTTCGCACACGCGTCCAGCAATTCGCGTGATTCCGACACGACGGCGACGCGTGCCATCGGGTCGTGCTCCGCTTGGGCGAGCAATTCTCCGGCAACCAGTTCGACGTCAGCGCTCTCGTCCGCGACAACGAGCACCTCCGACGGCCCGGCCAATCCGTCGATCGCGCAAGCGCCGAACACTTGCCGTTTGGCTTCGGTGACCCACACGTTGCCGGGGCCGACGATCTTGTCCACCATATCGATCGATTCCGTACCGTACGCCGCGGCCGCGATCGCTTGCGCGCCACCCACCGCGTACAATTCGTCCACGTCGCATAGCCAGCACGCGAACAGCACCGCAGGCGCGATCTTTCCGTCGCGCTGCGGCGGCGTGAGCACGATGATCCGCGAGACGCCCGCCACCTTCGCGGGAACCACGTTCATGATCACCGACGAGGGAAGTGCCGCCGTACCGCCGGGCACGTACGCCGCAATAGATTCGAGCGGCCGCGCGCGCAGCGCGTACCGCGTGCCGTCGGCATCGGCATACTCCACGTCGCCGTGCAGTTGACGCCGGTGAAACTCCTCGACGCGCTCGCGCGCAAGCGCCAAGCCTTCGACGATATCGTGCGGCACGAGCGTTCGCGCCTGCTCGAACATCGGAATAGGGACGCGCAATTTACTGATGTCGTACGCCGGATCATCGAAACGACGGCCGTATTCCACGAGCGCGGCGTCGCCCCGTTCGCGCACGTCGGCAATAATCTGCGCAACCCGTACGCGGACCTCGGCCGGCGGATCCCATCCGCCGCGATACAAACCGGCCAGCGCTTTGCGATCGAGCGCGCCGGTGATCGGAATCGTCACGCCGGCGTCTTCTCCAGCCGCTCGATGAGCTCGCGCAAGCGGTCGTACTTCGCGCGAAAGCGCACCGGATTGACGACCAGGCGGGCAGTCGACGCGGCAATTTCGTCCACAACCACCATATCGTGCTCGCGCAGCGTGTTTCCCGTCGCGACCAAATCCACGATGACGTCGGAGAGACCGACGAGCGGACTGAGCTCCACCGAGCCGTGCAGCGCGATGATCTCGCACGGTAAATCCCGCTCGGCGAAATATGCCTGCGCCGACCGTTTGAATTTCGTGGCGACGCGCAAAAACGTCGGATAACGCGCGCCGTTGTGGTAGTTGTCGCTGCGCCGTGCCGCAACGACGAGCCTGCACGCACCGTAGCCGAGATCCGCCACTTCGCTCACCGAGCGATCGGTTTCCCACAGCACGTCCTTGCCGACGATGCCGCAGTCGGCCGCCCCGAATTCCACGTACGCCGGAACGTCGGTGGGCCGCAGCAACAACAACTCCGCTTTGCCGTCGCCGCTGAGCACGGTTAGCCGGCGGCCGGTGTTGGCCGGCACGTCGATTCCGGCCGCGCGAAGACGCGCAGCGGTCTCATCGTACAGCGCACCCTTCGGCACCGCGATGACGAGCCGCTCAGTTTCCATTGTCATCCGCAAGCGTAACTTCTTCAACCACGTCATCGCCAGCGATGATCACGCGCGGAATACGTTTGTGCTCGGCATACGCGAGCAGCGCATCGCGATCGAGGTTGCGCACGTTCATGCGCACGCGCAAGCCTTTGCGGCGTTCGCGCGCCGCGATTTCATCGGAGCCGCTCACCAGCACGTCGACTTCGTTGCGCGGGCGCTCGTCCTCGCGCCGCCGTTCCAGCGCAAGCAGAATGCGTTCGACGCCCACCATCCAGCCGACAGCGGGGACGTCGTAGCCGAAGCGAGGCAGCAGCGAATCGTAGCGCCCGCCGCCGCAGAGCGAGAACCCGAGATCGGCGATGTAGCCCTCGAATACGAAACCGGTGTAGTATTGCAGATCGCGCAGCAACGCGAAATCGACGTTGATGCGATCGCGATATCCCAGCGCGCTCGCGCGCTCCAGAATCCGCTCCAGCCGCTGCAGCGCCGCAATGGACTCCGGCGTTTCGCACAGCGGTCGCATCGCCGCGAGAATGTCGTCGCGTCCGCGTGTCATCGTCAAGCGCCGAATCGTTTCGTCTTCGATCGCCACGACGTTGCGATCGGCAATGAGCCGCTTGAGCCGCTGCAGCTCTTCACCCGAATGACCCGCACTCTGCAAGATGCCGTCGACGATCGCCGCGTCGTTCACGTCGAATCGCGCGTCGCTCAAACCGACCGCATCCAGCGTCTCGATGGCCATGAACAGCACTTCTGCTTCGGCATCGACGCCCGGCCCGCCGATGAGTTCCGCGCCTGCTTGCGTGAACTCGCGCATGCGGCCCAGTTGCGGTTCCTCGTAGCGAAAACCGGTTGCGACGTAGGAAAGGCGCAGCGGCAGCGTCGCCTTGCGCAAGCGCGCCGATACGACGCGTGCAATCGGCGTCGTCATCTCGGTGCGCAGCGCGAGCTGCGATCCGAGCGGATCGGTAAAGCGGAATGTCTGCTGCATGAGTTTCTCGCCCAGGCCACGCTCGAGCGATTCGTAACTCTCGAATGTGGGTGTCAAGACCTCCGCGTACGACCACGTGCGAAACACGCGCCGGATCGTTTCTTCGATCTCGCGTTTATAAGCGAACTCTTGCGGCAGCCAATCGCGCACCCCCGCCGGCAACCTCATGCCTCATTCTCCGCAAACCGTCGCGGGCGGCGGAAACATCTCGTCCGTGAAACCGCTCGCAGTTTTACCGTCCATGGTAAAACTGCTGCTTCTGCGCTTTTTTGTGAAAACGAAGTTTTGAAAAAACCATCCGGGTTTGCACAAAAAAGTCGCAGATTTCCCGGCCGAGACGTTCCCGCCGCCCTCGACCGATCCACGCCAACTACGGCGGCTGCGCGGGCCGGGCCGGCGATGCGCGATTGCCCGCCTTTTTCGTAACAGATCGCCACGAGGCTACTCGGGCAGACCTTCGGATACATTGTCCGGGCCAAACACACGAGCCAGTTCGCCGCGGACGCGCGTATCCGCCGCGATCCCGCGTGCAAGGCGCTGCGTGCGGTTGCCGATGCGTGCCATGACCGGCACGGTTCCCGGCCACTCGTCCAAAATCGCCGCCAGACGATCCACCTGTTCGCGACTGCTCACGACGACGTGCCAGCCCGCGGGTGCGGCTGAATACGCGGGCCGTTCGAACGGGGTGACTTCGTTCGCGCTCACCGAAAGTTCGACCGGCTGCGAATCGCCGTTCTTGTCGTCTTGCGCTTGTTTGAGGCCGGGACGCTCGCGCATGCGCAGGCGGCCCTTGACGATCAGAATCTTGTCTTGTTCGAACAAGTGGCTGACTTGCGGATAGAGTTTGGAAAAGACGACCACGTCGGTCGTGCCGGTCGTGTCTTCCAATTGCGCGATCAGAATCTGCTGACCCGCTTTGGTCAATGTGCGGCGCACGGATGCAACCATTCCCGCTACCACGACGAAACTGTCGTCTTCTTTCGTGCGCAGGTCCTTGACGGGCACCGCGCCCGTGCGTGCCAGCGCATCCGCGACGTCGGCAAGCGGATGACCGGAAACGAAAATGCCCAGCGTTTCCTTTTCCCACTGGAGCGCTTGCATCGTGTTCGGCGGCGGTAACGCCGGGAGCGTTGGACTCAGTGCCTCCGCGACGAGCGGCGCCTCGCCGAACAGCGAGACTTGGCCCATCTGCGCATCGCGCGATTCCGCCGCGGCGATGTCCATTGCGGTATCGAGCGCGGCGAGTTTTTGCGCGCGATTTCCCGGCAGGCAATCCAACGCGCCGCACTTGATGAGCGCCTCGAACACACGCCGGTTCACGTGTTTGTTGTCGACGCGTTTGGCGAGTTCGAACAAATCTTTGAACGGGCCGCCGGCTTCGCGTGCATCCAGAATCACCTGTACCGCGCCTTCGCCAACGCCCTTCACCGCGGACAGGCCGAAGCGAATCTGATCGCCGACGACCGCGAAATCCGTGCGCGACTGATTCACGTCCGGCGGCAGCACGACGATGCCCAGTTTCTTGGCCTCGTCGATGTACTCTACCAGTTTGTCGGTCTTGTCTTTCACCGACGACATGAGCGCGGTAAAATACGGCAGCGGGTGATTCGCCTTTAAGAATGCCGTCTGATAGGCGACCCATGCATATGCCGCGGCGTGCGACTTGTTGAAGCCGTACCCCGCGAATGGCTCGATAAATTCAAAAATCTTACCGGCGAGATCTTCTTCGATGCCGGAGTGCTCCTTGCACCCCTTGATGAACTTCTCGCGATAGACGGGAATTTTTTCTTTCTGCTTCTTCCCCATGACCTTGCGCAATTCGTCCGCTTGCCCCATGCTGAAACCGGCAATATCCCGTGCCATCTGCATTACCTGTTCTTGATACGCGGCCACGGAATACGTTTGAGCGAGAATTGCCTCCAGTTTCGGATGCAAGTAGGTTGGCTTCTGCCGGCCGTGCTTGACGGCAATGTACGTCGGAATCCAGTCCATCGGACCAGGGCGATATAGTGCGACGAGCGCGATAATGTCGTCAAAATTAGATGGGCGCAGTTCGGTGCAGACGCGAACCATGCCCTCCGATTCCAATTGAAACACACCCATTGTCTCGCCGCGCGAGAGCATTTCGTACGTGCGCTGGTCGTCATCGGGAATCGTCGCAATGTCGAAATTCGCATCGGTCGTGCGGCGAATCTCGTCGACCGCGTTCTTCATCACGGTGAGGTTGCGCAGACCCAAGAAGTCCATCTTGAGCAAGCCGATTTTCTCGGCCCACACCATGTCGTATTGCGTATTGACGCCCGTGTCGCTCTTGGCGAGCGGCGCATATTCCACGAGCGGGCCCGGTGAAATCACGACGCCGGCGGCGTGCGTTCCCGCGTTGCGCGCCAGTCCTTCGATCGCTTTCGCCGTGTCGAGCAATCGCCGAATCTCGGGCGACATCGCATAGAGCTGCTTGAGTTCCGGAATCTGCTCGAGCGCCTGCGCTATCGACAAGCCGCCGGGCCCGGACGGAATCATCTTCGCCACTTTGTCGACGTCCGGCAGCGGTACGCCCAGAGCGCGGCCGGCGTCGCGAACCGCGGCGCGTGCCGCCATCGTACCGAACGTCACGATCTGCGCCACGCGATCGTCGCCGTACTTTTCCGTCACGTATTTGATCACTTCGTCGCGCCGCTCGACGCAGAAATCCGTGTCGATATCAGGCATGGAGATACGATCCGGATTCAAGAAGCGCTCGAAAATCAGATTGTACTTGAGCGGATCGAGATCCGTAATCTTCAAACAGTATGCGACGACTGACCCGACGGCCGAACCGCGTCCCGGCCCGACCGGAATGTCGTGGTCTTTCGCATACTTGATGAAATCCCACACGATGAGAAAGTACGACGCGAAGCCCATCTTGAGGATCACGTCGAGTTCGTATTCGAAACGCTCGCGAAGCGCCGCATCGTTCTGCGCGCGATCCGCGCCGTAGCGATCGATAAGGCCTTGCTCGCAAACTTCGCGCAGGTAGTCTTCCGCGGTCTTGTCCTTGCCGTTTTCTTGCGGCACCGGAAACGCGGGCAGGTGATAGATCTTTTCCGGAATGCGGATGTCGATGCGCTTAGCGATCTCGACAGTGTTGTCGCACGCCTCCGGCAAGTCGGCCCACAGCTCGCGCATCTCCGCATCGCTCTTGACGTAGAACTGATCGGAGTAGAACTTCATGCGGCTGGTGTCTTGCACGGTCTTGCCGGTACCGATGCACAGCAGTACGTCGTGCGCGGGCGCGTCGCTTTGGACCAGATAATGCGAGTCGTTCGTCGCCACGATCGGAAGATTGAGATCGCGCGCTACCTGCACGAGTCCCTGGTTGATGACCTCTTCCTCGGGCATGCCGTGGCGCATCACTTCGATGTAGAAGCGATCCCCGAAAATATCGACGAACGTTTGCGCCGCTGCCTTCGATTTTTCGTAGTCGTTTTTGAGCAGCGGCGCGGCCACCATTCCCGACATGCATCCGGAGAGCACGATGAGACCGCGGTTGTGTTCTTGCAGCAGATCGAGGTCGATGCGCGGCTTGTAATAATAGCCTTCCAGGAAGCCCTTGGAGATGAGCGCGGTTAAGTTTCTGTAACCCTCGACGTCCGCGGCAAGCAGCGTGACGTGCGCTTCGTCACGCACGGTACGGTCGAAACGCCCCCGCGGGGCGATATACGCCTCGCACCCGATGATCGGGGTAAGTTTGAAATCGCGCGCCGTGTAGTAGAACTCCATCGCGCCGTACATGACGCCATGATCGGTCAGCGCGACGGCCGGGCTGCCATCGTCGGCGGAACGCCGGCAGAGCCCGTCGACCCGGCAGGCTCCGTCCAGGAGCGAGTATTCACTGTGGACGTGGAGATGAACGAACTGGCTCACCGGACGGCTTTTCGACCCTCTACTCTGGTACGGTAAAACTAAAGAAACGGACGGATTAAGACGTTACAGTAAACGTGGGCTTGAACCTGTCCGAGACGGGTGCCCAACCCGTCCAGAACGCCCCGGACAAGGCCGAACTCCTCACGGAGATCGAGCGCCTTCGCTCGCGTATTGCCATGCTCGAAGCCGAGCGCGACGAGTACGCGCAGCAGAACGCCGAACTCTTCGTTTTGCAGCAGGTGTTCTCCACTATCAATTCCACGCTCGACATCAACGACATTTTGTCGATGGTGCTGCGCGGCGTGACCGAAGCGTTAAAATTCAACCGCGTCATTCTGTTCGACGTCGACGAACACGGCAACGCGATACGCCGTTTGGAAGGTGACGGCAACGGTTCGGTCGTGCACGCTGCCGACGCATTCGATTATCTGCCGAACTCGACGCTGCAAGACGTTGCGCACGGTGCATCGCAAGTCGCCTTCGGCCACGAATCCGATCCTGATAAACCCCTTTCCGACACGCAAGGTTCCTATTGCATCGCGCCGCTCGTCGCGCGCGACGTGGTGCGCGGCATGCTGTACGTCGATCGCGCACCCAGCGACGAAGTCTCCGAGAATCAACTGCGCGTGCTGCTCGATTTCGCGGCGCAAGCCGCAATAGCCGTGGAAAACGCGCGTCTCTATGAAGAGACGCGACGCTTGCTCGAGGAGACGCAGCGCCTAGCCCTCACCGACACGCTAACCGGCATACCGAACCGCCGCGCGCTCAATGAAATGCTGGAACGCGAGTTGCACAACTCGGAGCGCTACGACACGCCGTTCGCGTTCGTCATCCTCGACCTGGACGATCTCAAGAAGATTAACGACTCGGGCGGGCACAGCCTGGGCGACCTCGCGCTCAAACGCTTTGCCAACGTCCTCAAAAAGACGGCCCGCAAAGGCGACATCGTGGCACGGTATGCGGGCGACGAGTTCGTCGTCGTCATGACCAAGACGGATCGCGGCGCGGCCGAGCGAGGCGTGGATCGCATCCTATCCGCCCTGCGCCGCAACGGCCTGCAGTCCTCGATTGGCGTGGCCATGTTTCCGCTCGACGGCACCGATGGCCAGACGCTCTTCTTCGCGGCCGACGAGGCCCTCTACCACGCCAAGCAGAGCGGCAAGAACACCTACCGCTTCTTCGACCGCAAGAGCAACATCGCCGAAAAGGCGGCCGCCATCAGCAACGCCTCGGCCGAGGCGCAGTAGCCCCGGACGCCCGGCCGCCGCTACCTGGCGAGGGCCAAGAAGCACATGACTAAGGTCGTGGGGGTACACTAAACCGGAGTAGTATAAAGAAGCAAAGTTCTTCCTCTACTCCCGGGAAAGGTCCACGTGATCAAGCACGACGTCGTCGTCATTGGTGGCGGCTTGGCCGGCATGCGCGCTGCTGTCGAGGCAGCGGAACGCGGAGCCGACGTTGCCATCGTCAGCAAGATGCATCCGGTGCGCAGCCACTCGGGCGCGGCGCAGGGCGGCATCAACGCCGCACTCGGCAACCGTGAAGAAGACACGCCCGAAAACCACGCCTTCGACACCGCGAAGGGTTCGGATTATTTGGGCGACCAGGACTGCATCGAAGCGATGTGCTCGGACGCGCCGCAGCAGATCATCTGGCTCGAACACCGCGGCTGCATCTTCTCCCGCCTTCCCGACGGCCGCATCGCGCAGCGTCCCTTCGGCGGCGCCGGCGCACCGCGTACGTGCTATTCCGCGGACGTCACGGGCCTGGTGATTCTGCACACGCTGTGGGAGCAGCTCGAGCGCTTCAACGTCAAAGTATACGAAGAATACTTCTGCACCGCGCTGTGCATCGAAGACGGCGTGGGCACGGGCGTCGTGGCGTACAACATGCGCAACGGCGAACTCGAATTGATCACCGCGAAAGCGACGATCTTCGCGACAGGCGGCTGCGGACGCATGTATGCGAAAACGACGAACGGGTACGCATCGACCGCGGACGGTCT
>DASSEZ010000068.1:0-4818 GCA_035694945.1 Vulcanimicrobiaceae bacterium | reverse complement strand
GCTGATCGAGACGTCGCTTAGCGGATGTGCCGTCCGGTCCAGGCGTTTTCCGATGGACCGCTCGATCTGCGCGAACAACTCCGTCTCGTCGTGCGACACGAAGGTGATGGCATCGCCGGCCTTTTGAGCGCGCGCGGTACGGCCGATGCGATGGATGTAGTCGGCCGGCTCACTCGGCACGTCGTAGTTGATCACGTGGCCGAGATCGTTGATATCGATCCCGCGAGCGGCGACGTCCGTCGCGACGAGAACGCGGTAGCGCCCATTCTTGAACGCCTGCAGCGCGCGGGTCCGCTGCGCCTGAGAGCGATCGCCGTGAATGCGTTCGGCGCCGATGTTGTGCCGCGCGAGCACGCCGGCGAGACGATCGGCGCGCGCTTTCGTCCGGGTGAAAACCAGCGCGCTGAAGATCGAATTGTCCTTGAGCAGCTCGACCAGTAGATCGGCTTTTTTATGCTGTTCCACAGCGTAAACCGACTGCGTGACATTCTCGACCGGAACTGCCGCCGGCGCGAGATTGACGCGAACGGGATCGTGCAGCAACTCGTTCGCGAGCGAGGTCACCGTGCTGCCGAGGGTCGCCGAAAAAAACAGCGTTTGTTGACGGTTCGGCAATTTCGCGATGATTCGCTTGACCGCAGGCAAAAAGCCCATGTCGAGCATGCGATCCGCCTCGTCGAGAACGAGCACGCAAATGTCTTGCAAACGCGCTTCGCCCTGCTGCATCAGATCCATCAGGCGCCCGGGCGTTGCAACGATGATTTCGCTGCCCTGCCGAAGCGCCTTAATTTGCGGGCCCATGCCGACACCGCCGTAGACCGGCGCGATGCGGATTTTCGTGTGTTTGCCAAGATCGCGGAGCGTTTCCGTAATTTGCTGGGCCAGCTCGCGCGTCGGCGCAAGGATCAGCGCGCCGCTTCCGCGTGCCGCTGATTTGAGCAGTGTCTCGAGCACCGGCAGACCGAAGGCGGCGGATTTACCGCTGCCCGTCGGAGCACTGGCGAGAACGTCGTGGCCGGCGAGCGCCGGAGGAATGGCCATCCGTTGAATCGGCGTAGCGGAAGTAAATCCGAGATCTTCGATTCCACGAAGGAGCTGGGCGCTAAGCCCTAATTCTGTAAAGGTAGAGATGAAAATCAATCTTTCGAAGCGGCGCAAACGTATCGACCACTCGAAAGATCGCGCTGAGAGGTCAGGAGTATCTCACGAAACCGCCTTGCGGCGCAACCTTCAACGTCTGAGACCGAGGTAAGCGCCTGCCGTCTGGAGCCCGTCGTAATTGAAGAGATGCGGCCGCAAACCGCGAATTTTCAGGGCACCGAGTCATGGAACCAGCCGTTCGCGCAATCGATCTCCTGAGCGCGCTTTCCTTGATGGGAGACATGGCGCTTGGGCTTTCCGCCGGCCACGGTGTGCGCTCTACGTACATCGCGATGTGCATTGCGCGTGAGCTGCAGCTCTCGCAGGACGAGCAAGCGGATCTCTTTTATGCAGGTCTGCTGACCGACGCCGGATGTACCGCTTGGGCGAGCCACGCCGCAGCGGCGATTCTGGGCGATGACATGGAAGCGCGCCGGGAACTGTTCTTCTTCACCGATCCGACGGATCCGCGCGAGATGCTCAAGTGGTTGACGCATCACATCGCCGCCGGCGAGCGGACCGGCGTTCGGCTCATGCGCGTTGCGAGCTTCTCCGTGCGCGGTCGCGGCTTTATGCTCGAAGCTCTGCACAACACCGCGGAAGTGGCCGCGCGGTTTGCACGACGTCTGGACCGGTCGCCGCGCGTGCAAGAAGCGCTCCGGTTTGCATTCGAGCGCTGGGATGGCAACGGACCCGCCGGAAAACGGCGCGATGCCATTCCCTTGATCTCGCGCATCACCTACGCCGCGATTTTTTTGGAGGTATTTCATGGCGTCGGCGGCAGATCCGCCGCCGTTGACCTCGCGCGCACGCGGCGCGGCAAGGACTTGGATCCGGTCGTCGCCGATGCGTTCGTGCACCTCTCAAGAAGCGAGCGCTTTTGGCAAGGCCTCGAGAGCGAATCGAATTTAGCCATGGTGCGCGAGATGGAGCCGGAATCGCCGTTCCGCTATTTCGACATGCAGCGGCTCGACGACGCGGCAAGCGCCTTCGGCGATTTTGCGGACTTGAAAAGCTTTTATTCCGCCGGCCACGCGCGTCGCGTCGCAGCCCGCTGCGAATCAATGGCCATGGCAATGGGGTTTGATCCGCGCAACGTCGTCACGATCCGGCGCGCGGGTCTGCTGCACGATATTGGCCTCGTCGCGCTGCCCTCGTTCGTATTGCACAAACCGCTCGCAAGCCTGAGTGAAGCGGAATGGGAGATGATGCGGTTGCACCCGTACCATACGGAACGCATTCTCGCACGCAGTTCCGTCTTTTCGCCGCTGTGCCGCATCGTCGCCGCGCATCACGAACAACCGAACGGACACGGATATTTTCGCGGACTGAACGAGGGCGAGATCCCCGACGGCGCCCGCGTTCTGGCCGTGGCCGATCGATTTGACGAACTTACGCACGAGAGGCCGGGCGAGCCGGCGCTTTCGGCCGATGAGGCGTTTGGACGCATGAAGCTGGAATCCGGCATCGGCTTGTGTGAGCATGCACTGATGGCGTTAAACGCCGCTCTTACGAACGCACCGCATGACGAGCCGGCCGCCGAGCCGGATAAAATGCCGGCGCGCGTTTGCGAGCCGCGCAGAGTCTGGCCCGCCGGGCTGACCGATCGCGAGGTAGAGGTTTTGCGCATTCTCGCGACAGGCGCGAGCCGGCATGAGATTGCAAAACGCCTTACGGTGAGCGAACACACGGTCCGGCATCATCTTGAGAACATTTATGCCAAAATCGACGTGCACACACGCGTTGAAGCAACGCTGTTCACGATCGAGCAGGGACTTATGGCCTAGCGGCAAGCGCATAGGACGATAGTCCGATGCAACCGGATCTGCGCCGGCCGTAGGGTGACGGTATGATGCAGACAACAACAGATGCGCTGCAACAGGGCCAGCGCTACATTTACAACCTTCAGGGCACGCTTTTAGAAGCGTGTTCGTGCGACGTGCTCTGCCCTTGCTGGATCGGTGAGGATCCCGACGGCGGCGATTGTAAGGCGTTTCTCGGCTATCACTTCGACAAAGGCGAAATAAACGGCCTAGACGTGAGTGGGCTCTCGCTCGTGATGGTCTGCCAGATTCCCGGAAACGTCCTCACGCCGAAGAGTTGGAAAGTTCTCGTGCTGATGGACGACAAAGCGACGAACGAACAGGCGCAGGCGATCGCCGATGCCTACACCGGAAAACTCGGTGGACCACTTGCAGATCTCGCGCAGCTGGTCGGCGAAATCATCGGGTTGGAACGCGTTCCGATCGCGCATGACGTGCGCGGCGGCGCCGGTGAAATCCACGCCGGCGAACACTGGGTCACGGCCTCGATGGAGCCGTTTCGCGGTCCCGACGGAAGTGCGACGACGCTGCGCGACTCGGTTTTCTCGACGATCCCGGGCTCGCCCGCGTACGTTTCAAAGGCGGCTTATCACCGCGTGAACATCCCGAAATACGGCATTAAATGGGCCTTCGAGGGACGAAATGCGGTGCAGGGCGACTACAGCATCGCGCATAGCGCCTAACCATGCAAACGGTTCAACGCGCGGCAGGCACACCGATCGCAATTCCGACGCTTATTACGATCGCGTGGGTGCTTGCCGCGCTCGCGCAATTCAGCGGCTCGGCGGTTCTTCTCCACCACGACACGCTCATCGAGCACGGTCCAGCTCTACAGAAAGCGTTGGGATTATTCGTCCTCGCATGGCTGGTCATGATCGCGGCGATGATGCTGCCCTCGAGTTTGCCGCTGGTACGCATGTTTGCGATTGCATCGGCCAATCAACCGCGTTCGCCGATGATGCTTGCGGCATTCATAAGCGGGTACGTCGCCGTGTGGACTGCATTCGGTATCGCGGCGTTCGCCGGGGACGTCGCGGTGCACCGCGCCGTGGATCGCCTCGCGTGGTTGCATGCGCACCCGTGGGCGATTGCCGGAACGGTGCTTGCGATGGCCGGCGCGTTTCAATTCACGCCACTAAAAGATGCGTGTTTACGCGCGTGCCGGCTGCCCGGGAACTTCCTTATGCGTCACTACCGCCGCGGCGTTCGCGCGGCGTTCCAGCTGGGATACCGGCACGGATTGTTTTGCGCGGGTTGCTGCTGGGCGCTCATGCTCATCGGCTTCGCGGCGGGATTCGCGAGCCTGTGGTGGATGGCCGCGCTCACGGCTCTCATGGTATACGAAAAAACGGCTCGGCACGGGCGCGCCGCCGTTCCAATCGCCGGCATCGTGTTACTGCTTTGGAGCGCGTTGGCGCTCGCGCATCCCGCATGGCTTCCCCCGGCGGTTTCCGGCATCTAACGCTTTTTTAGAACGGAAACAAAATAGTCCAATGAACCGGCATTCATTGAACTATAGCGGAAAAATGGTGGAGCTGTCGGGGTACTGCCCCCCGAGTCCGAAAAGCCGGACCAACGCTTTCTCCAGGCTCAGCTTCAAATTTAGCTTACTCGAACGGACGTCCCGAAGCCGGACTTACCGCTCGCAGCAGACCCTGTGTCTCGCCCGCGCTTAGAGTCATTGCGCGAGCCAGCCCGAGTTATTGACCGGAAAGCAAGGCGGTTCGGGCCGACCCCTCGCGTCCGGTGGCTAGCTTAGATTAAGCAGCCAGTGCGTATTCAGTGTTCGCGTGTATAACGCTTGCGATCGTTTAAGGAGTGCTCGCAACTCCGCCTGCTTACGTTGACCGCGGAC
>DASSEZ010000067.1:0-3872 GCA_035694945.1 Vulcanimicrobiaceae bacterium | reverse complement strand
ACGGCACGCCTCGGTCATGTAGCCCTGCCCCTGCGCGCTCTCCGCTAGTGCATAGCCCATGTAGCACGCGAGAAACACGCCGCGCACGACCTCGCCGAAGTTGACGTAACCGAGGAGTGGACCGTCGATGCCCGTTGCCGCACCGAACAGGCAGAACGCGTACCGCCGCGCGGGCGCCGGGAATCGTCATGATCAGCCGCTGCGTACGCAGCACCGGTACTTCGCTGTCCATACGGGCCAGTATACGGCGCCAAGCGCAGAAGCGCGCTTCCAAAGCGGTATCCACAGGAACTCCACAAAGGGCTTTCGCGCTTTTTCACGAATGCGATAAAACTGGTATTATGTCGCATTCAAGTACGGGATGGGGAGAAGCCTGTGGATTCAAAGCGGAACGACGACGACCCCAAGGTGGTCGATTCGCTGCTCGTCGACTTCATGGCATACCTGCGGTTGCGGCGTAACCGCAGCGAATTGACGGTCGACGCGTACGCCCGCGATTTGCACGAGTTCGGTGCGTGGCTGCAAAAATTGCCGGCCAAGACCTCGCCCATGCGGCGCGAGTATCCGGAGCTCCGAACCGCATCCCAGGCTGATATCAACCGCTACATCATGTATCTGACCGGAACCCGGCGTTGCGCCGGGACGACGGTTCGGCGAAAGCTGTCCTCGATCAAGGCGCTTTACCGGTATATGAAGCGCGACCACATACGCGAGGACAACCCCGCGGCCGACCTCGAGGTGCCGCCCATCGAGCGCAAACTGCCGCGCCACCTCCAGGTGCCCGAAGTCACGACGCTCCTGCGGACGAAGCCGAACGCCGAGCACGCGGAGTGGCAGCGAGCCCGAGACAACGCCATCATGGAACTGCTGTATGCCAGCGGCATCCGCCGAGCCGAGGTGTGCAACATCGACCTGCGCGACGTGAATCTGCGCGATCGGTTCATCCAGGTGTACGGCAAGGGACGCAAGACCCGGCTCGTCGTCATCAACCAGGCCGCGGTCGCCGCGATCGAGCGGTATCTGGCAAGCCGGCCCCGCGCCAAGGACGAGGCCCTATTTATCGGCCGCGGCGGCAAGCGCCTCACGCCCAAGCACGTGTGGCGCATATTCAACGAAATTTACAAGCTCAGCGGTCTGGAAATGCGCGTGACGCCGCATACGATGCGCCATTCCTTTGCCACGCATCTGGTGGAAAACGGCGTGGATCTCCAGGTCGTTCGATCGCTGCTGGGGCATGAATCGCTCGCCACGACCGGCATGTACCTAAGCACGGAAAAGGAGCACAAAAAGCGCGCGTACGACGAAGCGCATCCCCGCGACCGCATGAAAGACCGCTGAGTGGGTATTGGCGCCGTATCGTAGGAGAAAAGTCATGCTCTACGTCGACATCCCCACCGCCCCTGAGATGCGCGCTCTCATTGAGACGCGGGCTGATGCGTGTGTCTCAATGTACGTGCCAACGACGCCGGAGACACAGCATACGGACGCCAGCCGCATCTCACTCGGCAACATGGCGCGCGCGGCCGTGGCCGAGCTGGGCAAGGCAGGCATCAACAAGCGGCGCCTGGCGAGCATCGCCGAGGCGCTCGAGGCGCTTCGCGCAGACGACGATTTCTGGGCAGTGCAGGCGCGCACGCTCGCAGTGCTGGTGACTCCTGATCACCTGCACACATTTCGGCTGGCGACGCGCGTGCCTGAGACGATGGAAATCGCCGACCGCTTCTATCTGAAGCCTCTGCTGCGCGCCCCCGCCTTCGACCAGCACGCCTTTGTATTGGCCCTATCCACGAATGCCGTGCGGCTGGTGGAAATATTCGCCGATCTGCCGCCCGAAGTCGTTAAGGTGCCAGGCATGCCCCGCGACGCCAGTCACGCGGTCGGGCGCGCCCGGATCAACGACCTCACCCAGAACACCCGTATTGCCAATGACGAGGGGCAGAAAATCCTGCTGCGCCAGTATGCGCGCAAAGTCGATGTGGCCCTGCGTCAGGTGCTGTTGGGCCAGGAGACCCCCTTAATTCTAGCGGCCGCCGATCCGCTGCAGGCCATCTTTCGAAGCGTTGCCAGTTATCCCGGCCTCGTCGCGGCGAGCATCATGTGCAGCCCCGACCACTTGACGGAGGGGGACCTTGCTGCGGCAGCACGCCCGGTGCTCGACGAGCACTATAGCAACCGCGTCGCATCGCTACGTGAGCTCTTCGACGTCCGCGCTGGAGATCGCCGTGCGACGACAGATTTGGCGCTGGCGGCGCGCGCCGCCACGTGGGGAGCCATCGACACGCTTATGGTGGACATAGCCGCGATGCAACCTGGCTCCATCGACCAGGATGGCGGGCTGGCCCTCTCCGACACGGCAGACATCGCTACCTATGACGTTATTGACGAGATCGCCGGGCGGGCGCTGCTTTCAGGCGCCGATGTGCTGGCTGTCCGTGCCGACGACTTACCTGGGCCTGCCCCGGTTGCGGCGCTGTTGCGCTACCATGTCTAGTTTGTCACCGCGAGATTTGCAACGCCTCACACGCTCACGAAAGCGTCGCCACCACACAGATATATACGAACGTCGACATGACGCATAAGAAACGTGCGTATGACGAAGCGCACCCGCACGATCGCATGAAAGACCGCTAAGCGGGTATTGGCGCGTTATGGCAAGCCGCGACTACGCCAAACCGCCCGCCGCGCATTCGTCCGAACTGCGTCGCGCCATCGATCGCTGGCCGTCGGTCGCGGTGGCCGACGTGGTTGCGGCAATCGCGCATGGGGCGATCGGCCAGCGACGCGCGGACCACGTTACGCCCTACATCGATCATCCGCGGCTTGCCGCGACGCTGATCTTGCGTTGGAACGACGCGAACGTCATCGCCCTGGATGACGGCGCGCTCGAACGGTGCGTTGCCGGCGCGCTATTGCATGACGTGCTCGAAGACACGAAACTTCCGCGCGCGGAACTGCACGCGCAGTTTCCCGGCCGGCGCGCGTTGATCGCACTTGTGGAACGCATGACGGAGCCGCCGGGCGAACCGGATGCGCCGCGCTATTATCGCCGTATCGCCGAGGATCGCGAAGCCGTGATCGTCAAATGCGCCGACCGCTGCGCAAATCTCGAAGACGTGCTCAAAGACGTACGCCGTGGCGAGGGCATCGATCGGTGGCGGCGCTACATTACCAAAACGCGGCGTGACGTCTTGCCGATCTTGCGCGACGATGCATTGGAACGCGAGTTGCTGCTCCGCATCGAGGAAATCGATGCGTCGCTGCCATTTTACGACGAGCAAAGCGCCGAAAGGGGTCGCTAATGGACGATGGAACGCTTCCCGCCCCTCAAGAGCAGGAGCAAGCTGCGCGCCTGCGGCTAGTCCAGCGAAGCGATCGGGTGCTGTACGCAGTACGCATTTGCTGGCTCGTCATTCTGGCGGGGTTCATACTGTACAAGGCGCTGGAGTTCTTGGTCAGAGTGCGCACGTTTACAATCGTGGTCGTGGGCGCGGTGCTCTTTGCGTATTTGGTTTTTCCGCTCATCACGCGCTTGAATCGGCGGCTGCCGCTCGGATTATCGATCGCGATCGTGTATTTGGCGTTGGCGGTCGTTGTTTCGTTCGGCGTGTATGTTGCCGTGCCTATTCTGAATACCGATGCACGTCAGCTCATCCACGACGCCCCCAAACTGGTACACAACGCGCAAGCCGCGCTGGCGGACCCGAACAATCAACTCACCAGGCATTTACCGGGGGGCGTGCGGGACTACCTCAGGAATTTCCCCGCGCAGATCGAGGTGAACATCTCGAAATGGGGTCAACCCAACATTCGTGTCACCAGCCGCCATTTCTAGCCGATAGCCAGCCGGGTCGTCATATCGAGTTCGAAGCGCC
>DASSEZ010000066.1:0-5309 GCA_035694945.1 Vulcanimicrobiaceae bacterium | reverse complement strand
TTGACGCGCTCGGGGTCCATCACGACGACCACCATGCCGTGCGTTCCGCTGCCGCCCTTCCTTCTAAAGACGGCATAATCCAAGCCGTTGCGCTGCGACTGTGCCGTCTGCTCGGGGTTGGTTTGCGGTTCTTCCGCGATGTATCCGGCCGGAGGCTGCGCGTTCAAACCGTCGAGCCAGTCGTCCACGTCGGAAAACGCTGCTTGCGTGGCGGCAATCACTTCCTGTCCGGTGTAGCCGCTTTGTTTGACGCGGCGCACGTCGATGACGGCGGCGTCGTCGTAGAGCGGAAAACCGAGCGGATTGGCAAGTTTGGGCGACGGCGTCGCACGTGCGCTGCTTCCGCCGCCGCTGCAGCCCGCCAGCGCGGCCACCGCAAGGCAAAGTGACGCGAGAGCCTTCCTCATAGCCACGCACCGTTCGAGGAGAACGGCCCCTAGCCCCGTAAGGCACCTGCGTCACCAGTTGTACGGAGACGCCATGAATTTCGACGAGTTTTGGCCCCGGTATTTGCAGGCGCATCGGGACCCGCGCACACGGCTGTTTCACGTCGCGGGTACGGTTGCCGGAACGGCGCTCGTGCTGGCCGCGGCGGCGGCTCGCAAGCCATGGCTGGTTGCCGCGGGACTCGCGGCAGGCTACGGACCCGCGTGGTTTTCGCACGCGTTCATCGAGCGCAACAAACCCGAAACGTTCCGCGCGCCGATCGCCTCGCTTCGCGCCGACTTCGTAATGGCGTGGCACGTGCTGCGGGGAACGATCGATCAGCAAGTATCGACCTCTCATCAACAGGAGTAATTGCTTTCAGTATGCTGGCACTATCGGCTTTTATTCTCGCTGCGGCGAGCGCGTCTGCCGCACCGCATCCAACACCGCTTCCAACGCTGCCGCCGGCGATGGTGAAACTCGCGATGCCTTCGTACACGGCGTCGCAAACGAAGATCTCGGTCAAAGTGGATCAACCATTTCAGATTCGCATGCGTGTCACGTCGGGCACCGGGTATAGTTGGCAGCCGCAAGCGCCGATTCCGCCGGGTGTCACGCTGCTGGGCGTTTTTCAGCGGCCGAGCAGCAAGATGATGCCGGGCGGTCCAGGTGAGGAAGTGCTCGTTTTCCGCGCGCATAACGTCGGCACGGCGACGCTGGTCTTACAATACGTTCGCCCGTGGGAGCGCCACACCAAACCGGCGAAAATCTCGTCCTTCACAGTAACGGTGCACAAATAATTCATGCAGCAGCAGCAACAACTTTCCTACGGCTCCTACTTGCAGATAGATGAACTGCTCTCTCTGCAGCGTCCCCTTTCATCGCCCGAGCATCACGATGAGATGCTCTTTATCATCATTCACCAGGTGTACGAGCTGTGGTTCAAGCAGTTGCTGCACGAAATGGAGGCCGTGATGCGCGCGCTGGACGGCGATGAGTTGCTTCCGATCGCAAAGCACTTCCGGCGCATCCACACCATCCAGCGGCTGATCGAGCAGCAAATCGACGTTCTGGAGACGATGACGCCGCAAGAGTTCAACGCGTTCCGCGACAATTTGAATCCGGCGAGCGGGTTTCAATCGATTCAATTCCGCGAACTGGAGTTCTTGTGCGGCGTTCGGCGGACGGAAACGCTGAAGTACATCCAAACGAACGACGCGCAGCGCGAACGTCTGGAGCGCCGCCTGCGCGAACCGTCGCTCTACGACAAAGTGAAAGCGCTGCTGCGCCGGCGCGGCTTTTCCACCGCAACGACGGAGGAGCTGCTCGCGAGTTATAAGTCAATCTACGACGACCCGAACGCGCAGTACGACTTGTACCTGCTGCTCGAAGATCTCATCGAGTTCGACGAACGCTTTTTACTGTGGCGCGGGCGGCACGTACGCATGGTGGAGCGCATGATCGGCAACAAGAAAGGCACGGGCGGCTCGCTGGGCGCCGCGTATCTCTCCAAAACGCTCGAATACCGCTTCTTCCCGGAACTGTGGGAAGTGCGAACGATGCTCGGAGGCGCCTGGTGATTAAAAACCACGACGAGACGGTCGCGGTGCTGCGCGATCAGTTTCCGATTCTCGAAGATTCGACGTACCTGGTGAGCCATTCGATGGGTGCGGCCCCGCTCGGCGCGAAACGCGCGCTCGAAACGTATTTCAACGAATGGGCCGCGGAAGGGCCGGAGGCGTGGGAACAGTGGTTGCCGCGCATTGCCGATGTCGCCGACGGAATCGGTGAAATCATCGGCGCGCCACGCGGCAGCGTGTTTTTGGGGCCGAATGTTTCGGTACTGCAGGCGGCGCTCGCATCGTGTTTGCGCTTCACGCCGCAGCGCAACGAAGTGGTGTACGAGGCGCTGCAGTTCCCCTCGCTCACGTATGTGTGGACCGAATGGCAGCGCTACGGTGCGCAGCCGCGCATCGTTCCGTCGGACGACGGGCGCACCATACCGACGGAGCGCATCATCGGCGCGATCACCGAACGCACCGTCATCGCCGTGCTCTCGCATGCGTATTACGTGTCGGGCGCGATCGCCGACGTGCGCGCGATTCAGCAGCATTGCCGCAAGACCGGTACGCTGCTGTGCGTGGACGCGTATCAAACGACCGGCGTCTATCCGTACGATGTGACGGAATGGGACTTGGACATCGTGACCGGCGGCAGCCACAAGTGGCTGTGCGGTGGTCCGGGCTGCGGCTGGATCTACATCAAGCCCGATTTGCGCGAGCAATTCGAACCCGCGGTGACCGGGTGGATGGCGCACGCACGCCCGTTTTCGTTCGAGCCCGCGCCCATGACGTGGTCGCCAACGATGTATCGCTGGGGCAACGGTACGCCCACGATTCCCGGCTACGTCGTAGCGCGTCCCGGACACGATCTCATCAAGCAAGTCGGCGTGCGCAACATTCGCGAGCACAACGTACGCCTCACCACGCTGATCGCGCAGACCGCAATGGAGCGCGGCCTGCAAGTCAACACGCCGCTCGAACCGGAGAAGCGCACCGGCTGGATCGCCATCGACTTTCCCGCGGTTCGACAGACTCACCATGACATGGAGCGCGTGTATCACGAACTGGTGAACCGGCGCGTGTTCGTGGATTATCGCCCAGGCTGCGGCTTGCGCGTCAGCCCGCATTTCTACACCACGGATGAGGAAATCGAACGCTTTTTCGCCAGGCTAAATGAAATTGCAAACTAGTCAACTAGACTGGTATACTGGATTCCACCATGAAAACAGTCGGAGCCTTTGAGGGCAAAACCCACTTCTCCGCGCTTATTGACGAAGCGGCGCGTGGCGAAACCATCATCATTACGAAAAAGGGCAAGCCGGTCGCGCAGATCGGACCTGTTGCATCGCAAAAGGATCAGATCACGCCCGAACAAGCAATCCGCGATCTTTTTTCAATCAAAGGGATACGCGGGCCAGTGAACGTCCGCGAGCTCATTGAGGAAGGCCGCCGCTACTAGTGGCAGTCGTGCTGGATTCATCCATGGCTCTCTCCTGGTTGATAAGTGATGAGCGCGATGACATCGCAAGAGCCGCTGCCTCCGCCGTTGCAAAGGAGGGTGCGCTCGTTCCGGCGTTGTGGTTTTGGGAGATACAGAACGTTCTTCTGGTCGCCGAGCGGCGCAAACGAGTCAGCATAGACGACATCGACATCGCGTTGGCCCGGCTAGCAGCCCTTCCCGTATCGGTAGGGCCGCTTGCACGCCTGGGAAACGAACTGGATTTGGCGCGACGCATGAACATCTCCGTGTACGACGCGTCCTACCTGCAGCTTGCGTTGACGCACCGGGCGCCGCTCATGACGCGTGACGAGCGTCTTGCCAACGCTGCTAAAGCGATGAGCATCCTGTGGCAGCCCGCGAATGCAGCACGGCGGCGGCGAAAATGACGTCGATGATCGTCGACCATCGCGATATAGGCGCCGCATTCCGGCGCCTTTCGCTTCCCCTTGCGGTGCAGATGATCGGCGATCAATTGCTCGGCATCGTGGATACGATTGCGATTGGCTCGCTAGGCGCCGTGGCGCTGGCCGGGGCGACCGCCGCAACGACGGTGATGCTCGCGTTGGCCTTCGCGATCTACGGCTTCATGAACGGCCTGGGCATCATCGCCGCGCAGCGCGTGGGCGCGAACGACCTAGCGGGATATGCAAAAACCGTGCGCGCGGGATTCGTCATACCGTTCGTCTGCGCGGTCGTGTGCGCGATTGCGAGCATTCCGTTCGCCGGTTTCATCATCGGCGAGATGATCGGCCATCTACCCAGCGCGCACGCGAGCGCGCTGTATCTCATCATCCGCTGCTTTTCGATGATTCCGATGACGGTTTCCGCCGCGCTCATTGTCGGCCTCGGCGCCGCGGGCAATCGCGTTCTCGGCGTATCGCTGCTCGCGGTCGTCAACGTGGTCCATATTCCGCTGCTGCTGATCCTGGGGCTCGGTTTTTTGACGCACCACCCGTTCGGTATCGTCGGCGCCGGCATCTCGTCGCTCTTGTCGGAGACGATCGCGGCAATCTACGGCATCGTCTACGTCTACCGCCGGCCCATCTACCGCATCTTCGAGGAACTCACAATCGACCTGCGCCTCGCGTTCGAGTGCGCGCGTTTGGGTTTGCCGGAGGCCGTGTTTTTATTCGCGGTCATCGCGCCGGACTCGTTCATCGTCGCGATGCTCGCGCCGCTTGGCGCAATTGCGATATCCGCATTTCGCGCGCTCAACGTCGTGTCGGATCTCACGTTTGCGGTACCGAGCCCCATGCAAGCGGCGGTCCAAACTGTTATCGGCCAGCGCCTAGGCGCGGGCGACGTCGAGGGCGCGCGCTGGTTCTTCACGCGCTCGCGCCTGTTTTCGTTTTGGTTCACGACGCTCACGGGCGTTGGTACCGCGGTGCTCGCCTGGCCGCTGGCATATCTCTTCACGCTCAATCCGGTCGTCGCAAGCGCCGCGGCGTGGCCGCTCGCGCTGCAAATGGCAACGCTGCCCATTAAAGGCTGGGCAATGGTGTCGATGGCGCCGATTCGCGCCGCCGGCGACACACGTTTTTCGATGACGGTCGGCATCGTGTCGAGCGTGCTCGTGATCCCGCTCTCGTACGCGTTTATCAAAGTGCTGCACATCGGGCTGCTCGGCGTACCGATTGCGTGGGTCATCGCGTGGCTTGCGCGCTTGCTGCTCACGATGCTGAAACTGCGCGACGACTCTTGGACGCGCCGCAAGTTGTTGACCTCATCCTGAGGCGCTGAACAAACCCACCATTTCTTCGTGAATGCGTCCGTTGCTCGCGAGAATCGAACGCCCCGCGAGATCGAACGGTAAACCGTCG
>DASSEZ010000065.1:0-12871 GCA_035694945.1 Vulcanimicrobiaceae bacterium | reverse complement strand
ATATTGCGGCGCCGGCACGTTCTCGTTGTACTTTGCGAAATTGGGCAGCGAAGTGCTCGGCGTCGAGGAGAATCCGCAAGCAATCGCCGAGGCGCAGGAAAACGCGCAACTCAACGAGCTGGCGGGCTGCGTGCGGTTCATGTCCGCGCGAGTCGAGGAAGCGGTGCGCCGCGGCGAAGTGCGCGAGCGGTTGCGTGAGGCGCAGATCGTCTTTTTGGATCCGCCGCGCAAGGGCAGCGACGAAGTGACACTTGGTGCTATCGCCGACACGGGCGTGCCGAACATCTGGTACCTCTCGTGCGACCCCGCGACGCTCGCCCGGGATTTGAAGATTCTGGCGGCCAAAGGGTACCGGCTGGGCGTGGTGCAGCCGTTCGACATGTTCCCGCAGACGGGGCATATCGAGACGCTCGTCACGCTCTATCGCGAGAGCGCGGTGCAGCAACAGATCATCGACGAGGCGTTCAAGGATGCGCCGGTGCCGCAGTGGCCCGCGGACGAATTCAACGAATCGCAGCAACCGGATCAGGAGTACCCCGACTTTGTCATCAGAGAAAATTGACGTACGCTACGTAGCGAAACTCGCGCGCATCGCGCTCACCGACGAAGAGGTGGAGCGTTTTGGTGCGCAGCTCGGCGATTTGCTGGGGCACGTGAACGTACTCTCGGAACTGGACACAGCTTCGGTTCCCGCAACGGCGCAAGTCGTCGAATCGCGGAACGTGGAGCGCGAAGATTCCGTTGGCCCGGTGCTGGATCGTGAAACGGTGCTGTCGATGGCGCCGCAGCGGCAAGGGCCGTTCTTCCGCGTACCGCGCATCATTGCGGAGGAAGGCTAATGGCGCGCGACGTCGTTCGTATGACTGCGTCCGAGGTTGCAAAAGCCGTGAACGGCCGCGATGTGTCGGCGGAAGAAGTAACGCAAGCAGTTCTCCAGCACGTCGATGCGGTTGACGATCGTGTCGGCGCATATCTCACGCGGCTGCACGATCTTGCGCGCGCATATGCGCGCAAGGTCGACGAGCGCGTGCGCGCCGGTGAAAAACTGCCGCTGGCGGGCGTACCGCTTGCCGTCAAGGACAACATGTGCCTCGAAGGTACGCGCACGACCGCCGGTTCTAAAATTCTCGAACAGTGGATCGCGCCGTACACCGGTACCGCCGTGCAGCGCATGCTCGACGCGGGCGCAGTTCCGATCGGCAAGGCAAACCTGGACGAATTCGCCATGGGTAGTTCGTGCGAGAACAGCGCGCTCGGGACCACGCGTAATCCATACGATCTGTCGCGCGTTCCGGGCGGCAGTTCGGGCGGATCGGTCGCTGCGGTTGCGGCGTACGAAGCGGCGATCGGCATGGGCAGCGATACGGGCGGATCAATTCGCGAGCCTGCCGCTTTCTGCAACACGGTGGGATTCAAACCGACCTACGGGCGCGTTTCGCGGTACGGCCTCATCGCGTTTGCGTCGAGCCTCGATCAGATTGGCCCGCTCACGCGCACGGTTGAAGATGCCGCGCTGGCGTACGAAGCGATGGCCGGACACGACCGCATGGATTCGACGAGCATCGATCGGCCGGTCGAAAAGGCGAGCACGGCACTGCGCAGCGACCTCAAAGGCTTGCGCATCGGTATCGTCAAGCAGTTCGTCACCGAAAAACTCGGCGCACAGACGCACGCGCTGTATCAGCAGGCGTACAGCGATCTGGAGAGGCTCGGCGCAACGCTGGTCGAGGTCGAGTTGCCGACCGCGGATTACGGCCTCGCTACCTACTATTTGATTGCGCCAGCCGAGTGCAGCAGCAATTTGGCGCGTTTTGACGGTGTTCGCTACGGTTTGCGCGTCGAGGGTGCGGACGTCGGTGCGATGTACGAAGCAACGCGCGCCGCGGGATTTGGGGCCGAAGTCAAACGCCGCATTCTCATCGGCACGTATGCCTTATCGAGCGGCTACTACGACGCCTATTATGTGAAAGCGCAGAAAGCGCGCACGATGTTCGCTAACGACTTCAAGCGCGCATTCGCATCATGCGATCTGATTGCATCACCGGCGGCCAGTTCGCCGGCGTTCGCATTCAACGCGAAAAGCGATCCTTACAGCATGTATATGATGGATTACTACACGATACCGATGTCGCTCGCCGGATTGCCGGCGCTCTCCGTGCCGTGCGGCTGGATTACGCCCGAGGGCCCTTCGACAGGCTCAGGACAGGCTCGGCCGATGCCGATGGGCCTGCAACTCGCGGCGCCGCTGTTCGAGGAAGTCAAACTTCTGGCGGCCGCGCACGCGTACGAACAAGGTACGCAACACGCAAGCAAGTGTCACCCTGAGATCTCACGATGATTGCCGAAGCAAAAACAAAATACCAAGCCGTTATCGGCATCGAGTGCCACGTCGAACTCAAGACGAAGACCAAGATGTTCTGCTCGTGCCCGAACGAGTTCGGCGGCGAACCGAATACGAAGGTCTGCCCGGTGTGTTTGGCGTTGCCCGGTGCGCTGCCGGTCGCAAACAAAGAGGCCATCGAGCACATGATCGCGGCGGGCTTGGCGTTCAACGCGGAGATTCCGGCGTTCTCGAAATTCGATCGCAAAAACTATTTCTATCCGGACATGCCCAAGGATTACCAGATTTCGCAGTACGACATGCCGCTCACGCAGGGCGGCGTCGTGAGGTACTGGCTCGAGGACGGCACCATGAAAGAGTGCCGGCTCACGCGCATCCATTTGGAAGAAGATACCGGGAAATCGACACACGCGGGCGGTGGCGACGGGCGCATCGCGGGCAGCACGCATTCACTCATCGATTTCAATCGCGCGGGCGTGCCGTTGATGGAATGCGTCTCCGAGCCCGACATCCGCAGCGCGGAAGAAGCCGTCGGCTATTTGGAAGCACTCAAGCGTACATTCGTGCAACTCGGCGTGAGCGACGTAAAGATGGAAGAAGGCTCTCTACGCTGCGATGCCAACGTCTCGATCCGCCCTGCCGGTTCCACCGAATACGGCACAAAAACCGAAATCAAGAACATGAATTCGTTTCGCTCCGTCTTTCGCGCCATCGAGAGCGAGATCGAACGGCAGATCGGCATCGTCGAATCCGGCGGACGCATCGTTCAGGAGACGCGCGGCTGGGACGAAACGCAGGGCGTAACGCATTCCATGCGCAGCAAAGAGCAAGCGCATGACTATCGTTATTTCCCCGATCCGGATTTGGTGCCGCTGGAGATCGACCGCTCCGTGGTCGACCGCATCAAGCGCACGCTGCCGATGCTCCCGACGCAGCGTTTTGAACGCTATCACAATGAGTACGGGCTCGACGTGAAGCCGGCAACGCAGCTCATCGACAATCTGCCGCTCGCAGACTACTTCGATAAGTGCGTCGCGGCCAGCAAGAATCCGCAGCAAAGCATGAATTTCGTGCTCGGCGATCTTTCGCGTCTGGCGAACGAAAGCGGTACGCCCGTACACGAATCGCCCGTCACGCCGGAGCACCTCGCGGAACTGATTGTGCTCGTTGAAGGCAAGACGATCAACTCGAAGATCG
The DNA here is from genome assembly GCA_035694945.1 of Vulcanimicrobiaceae bacterium. GTDB lineage: Bacteria > Vulcanimicrobiota > Vulcanimicrobiia > Vulcanimicrobiales > Vulcanimicrobiaceae > DATGJX01. The sequence goes on along the minus strand of DASSEZ010000065.1, from coordinate 9,333 downwards.
CCAAAGAACTGCTGCAGCGCATGTGGAACGGCGAGGGCTCGCCGAAGGCTATCGTCGAGAAAGAGGGCCTCGCGCAAACGAGCGACACGGGCGAGATCGAGAAGTTCGTTGCCGAGGTGCTTGCAGCGAACGAGAAGGCCGTGGCCGATTACAAGTCGGGCAAAACGAACATCATGGGCTTCCTTACAGGACAAGTGATGAAAGCGTCCCGTGGAAAAGCGAATCCCGCGCTGGTCCAGGATCTGCTCAAGCAGAAACTCGGATAGCGCCGCGCAGCGTCATGCACTGTCATGCTGAGGCATCGAAGCAAGTGTCATGCTGAGGTATCGAAGCATGGCCGAGGTATCGAGGCCTGAATGAGCGCCGATCTCGCCGATCAGCGGACCCTCGAAACGCTTGACTACGCCAGCATACGCGAGCGGGTAGTAGCGCAAACGCGCACGGAACGCGGGCGTCACCTAGCCGAGGATCTATGCCCGTTCGTTGATTTCGAACGCGTGAAGCGCGAGCAAGCCGCCACGGAACAGATTCGCGAACTTATCGTTGCGGCGGACTTGCACGTGTTGCCTGCCGTCGACACGGCAGACCTCACGCAACGCGCGAGTATCGGCACCTCGCTCGGTGCGACGGAACTGCGTGCAGTGGGCGATGCGATTGGGGCCGCAGCGGCGGCTTACAACAAGATTTACGCTGAACCGCTCGAAGGGCGCACGGCACTCGACGGGATTACCGCAGGCTATGCGCCCCTGAAAGACCTGCAGCGCACCATCACCGACGCGATAGACGAGCGCGGTATCGTGCTGGAACGGGCATCGCACGCACTTGGGCGCATTCGTAAAAATCTTCAGCAAGCCCAGGCCGACGCGCGCGATCGCGTGAGCGCCTTGCTTCGCTCCGCCAAATATGCGAATGCGATTCAGGATGCGGTCGTGACGATTCGGGAAGGCCGTTTCGTCATTCCCATCAAGGCGGAATTCGGCGGCGAAGTGCCGGGCATCGTTCACGACACCAGTTCGAGCGGCCAAACGCTGTTTATCGAGCCGCTTGCCGCACTCGATGCGAACAATCGCCTGCGCACGCTTCGTCTGGAAGAAGAACGCGAAATCGCACGCATCCTGCAAGAACTTTCACGCCTAGTCGGTGCACATGCCGCTCAAATCGAGCGAAACGTCGACATGCTCGCAGACATCGATCTGCTCGTCGCAAAAGCGCGCGTCGGCCAATCCCTAAGCGCACGCATGCCGGAATTGGATGAAGAAGCGACGTTGTGCATCCACGACGGACGCCATCCGTTGCTCGCCGACCGCGCCGTTCCGCAGTCCCTGGAGCTCAGCGAGGAAACGCGCCTCATCGTGATCAGCGGGCCGAATATGGGCGGCAAGACGGTGGCGCTCAAAATGGTCGGGTTGTTCGTCGCGATGACCTATAGCGGTCTCCAGATACCCGCGGCGGAGGGCTCGCGCATCGGCCGTTTCAGCCGCGTATTTGCGGATATTGGCGATGAGCAGTCTATTGCGGAGAACACGTCGACGTTTTCGGCGCACCTGCGCCGGATGCGCGAAATCATCTCGGACGCCGACGCACGTTCGTTGGTTTTGGTGGACGAGATTGGCGGCGGTACGGAGCCGACGAGCGGCGCTGCGCTCGCCGTTGCCATGCTTGAACGTTTGCTAAAGGTTCGCGCTTGCGGCGTGGTGACCACACACGCCACCGAACTCAAACTGTTCGCTCACCAAACGCCCGGCGTTGCCAACGCGAGCGTACGCTTTGACCCGCAAACGTTTGCACCGACGTATCATCTGGACGTCGGAACGCCAGGGCAATCGCTCGCGTTCGCGCTTGCGCGTTCCCAAGGCATTCCCGGAGAGATTATCGCACGCGCGGAATCGCTGCTCACAACGCGTGAACGCGATTATGAAAGCGCTCTTGCGGAACTGTCCGAATTGACGGCGCGACTGCAGAGCGAGCGCGATGCGGTCGAACGCGAACGTGTTCATATCGAACGCCTGCAGCAGAACCTGCGCTCGCGTACCGAAGCACTAGAACGCGAACGGCGCGAGTTCGCCGACGCCGCCGAGGCGCGGATGCAGCAAGCGTTGCGCGATTTTAGTACTGAACTTGCGCGTCGCGCATCCGAGCAGCAGTCAGCCAAGCCGAAGGTCACGGCCGGGCAAAGCGCATTACTGCAGCGCACGATTGACGAGATGCGACGCGATCTTCGCATTCGTCATCCTGAGGAATCGAAGGACGCCGGCCGCAGTGGAGGCGCGTTTGATCCGGGCGACCGCGTGCGCATTCTTTCGTATGGGCAAGAGGGAACAGTGATTGCCGACAACGGCGACTCGGTGCTCGTTGCCGTCGGTCCGATGAAAACGGTCGTGCAAAAAACGGACGTTGAACGGCGCGGCGCTTCCGCTGCAACAGTATCGAAACGCAGCAGCTCCCGTCGCGATAGCGAGCCGGCGGAAAGCGCACGTGTTGAAGCTGCGACGCGCACGATGGCGGAACTGGACGTTCGAGGCAAGCGGTATATCGAGGCAGAGCCCGTCGTCGATCAGTGGATCGACGAAGCGGCGCTCGCGGGTAATTCGCCGCTCCGGCTGATCCACGGAAAGGGCACCGGCATGCTGGGCCGCGGCCTGCAAGAATTTTTACGCAGTCACCCGCAAGTCAAGAGTGTGCGCTACGGCGACGAGAACGAGGGCGCCGGCGGCGTCACGATCGTCGAACTGCGATAGATAGATAGACATCGTGCTTTTCGCGGTATTGCTGCTCTCTGCGCTCGTGGGGCAGACGTCCGGACCGACGGCGACGCCGATACCGACACCGGATCCCGTTGCAATCTACCGCTCCGCGCTCAAGCGTCTGAGCACGCTTGCGCAGCCTGCCTACATCGACACAACGATGCACTGGAAAGTTCTCGCAGACGGACCAGGCGGCGCGCAGAGCTCCGATTTCGACGAGCGAGTACTTTTTGATTCTACCGCTCGGCGCGAGTGCGTGCTGTTCGTGCCGTACACGCCCGACAGCCGCGTGATCATCGGTCAGTCGTATTTCGCCCCTGACATGTGGCTGATCCGTAAGCCACCGGTGCGGCAGCCGCAGACTACACATCCGGATTTCTCGCCAGACCTATCCGACCTGAAGACGATCGCGGCCGTCGTCTCAACGGCGAAGCCGTCGTACGAGATAGCGTTCGCCGGTACCGTGCCGCTCACGAACGGCGGAGGAAATGCCTATCATTTGGTGCTCAAACCGCTGAGCGATCCGTGGAAACACAACCTGCGCGAATTGTGGGTTAACAGCATAAATTCCAACGTCGTGCGCGCCGTGCTGGTCGGGGACTACCGGCCGGACTACGGGCAACTCCTCGAACAAACAACTGTTGCTGAAGATTTCGGCCAGGTTGGACCGTATTGGGTTGTCATTCATCACACGTGGTCGTATCGCGACGCGCCAAACGCCATTTCATTTCAGTACGATGCGACGGCGAAGAACATGAGCTTTCCCACGACCATTCCCGCGTGGTATTTCGATGAGGCGCAATTCGCAAAGCACCGTAGCGAAGTGAGGAGCATGACGGAATGGGAGTGAGCCGCGCGAGGACCCCTAACGCCGCTGCCCGAACCCGGAGGCCTGCCGCCTTCGACTTCGCTCGGCGTCCTTCGATACCTCAGGATGACAACAATTGATCTCAGCATGACGACGCAAACTCACATTTCGACCGAAGAACTGCTTGACGGTTTCGACCACGTCGAAACGCGCGCCGAATTCGAAGCGCGCGTTAAAGAAGGCCGGCCGCTCACCGTAAAACTTGGGCTCGATCCGACGAGTGCGGATTTGCACCTCGGGCATGCCGTAGTGTTGCACAAGATGCAGCAGTTCGTCGAGGCGGGGCACAAGGTCGTGCTGCTCATCGGCGATTTCACCGCGCGCATCGGCGATCCGACCGGCCGTAACGAATTGCGCCCGCCGCTATCGACCGAAGAGATCGGAGCGAACATGCAGACCTACGCAACCCAAGCGGGCAAAGTACTCGACATGGATCGCGTGACGCTGGAATACAATTCGTCGTGGCTCGGACCGCTGACGATGGCGGATTTACTGCGGCTGCTCTCCCAAGTGACCGTTGCGCAAATGCTCGAGCGTGAGGATTTTCGTCTGCGCTACAGCGCGGGAACGCCGATCTCGCTGCACGAGTTCCTGTATCCGGTCGCGCAGGCGTACGACAGCATCGCGCTCAAAGCCGACGTCGAACTCGGCGGCAACGATCAGCTCTTCAACCTGCTGATGGGGCGTCATTATCAACGCCACGCGGGGCAACGCGAACAGATTTGCATGACGCTGCCGCTGCTCGAAGGGCTCGACGGCGTTGAGAAGATGTCGAAATCGAAAGGCAATTACGTCGGCCTGACGGAGTCGCCGGAGCAGCAATTCGGCAAACTCATGCGCATTACGGACGAGATGATCCCGCGGTACGCGCGGTTGGCCGCGTTCTGCTCGCAGGCGGAGGCGGGCAAACTCACTCAAGGGCTGAACGACGGCGGCCTGCACCCGATGACCGAGAAGAAGCGCGTCGCGCAGGAAATCGTCGCACGTTACCATGGGTTGCAGGCCGCTAAAACGGCACGCGACTATTTCGAGCGCACCGTTCAGCGCCGCGAGCTGCCGACCGACAACATTCCCGAAATCCGCGTGGGCGAAGCGCGCAAAGTCTCGCAGGTTATCGTGGCCGCCGGTTTTGCGGAAAGCAAGCGCGCCGCCGAGCGACTAATCTCGGGGAATGGGGTCAAGGTGGATGGTATACTCGTGGGCGACCCCAACGCCCAGTGGAGCGCCGCGCAACCGGCAATATTATCCGTTGGGTCGCGGAAATTTGTTCGAGTGCTGCCGAACGAGGGATGAAACGCAATGGCCGATAGAGCGGTCACCTACACGTCGTCTATGAAGCCCATCGCGGGCAAAAAATTCGTCTGCAAGCGCTGCAAGCGCGAGTACAATCCGCCGGTCGATGGCGGGCCGCCCATACGCTGCGAATGTGGCTGGTGGTACAAGAACGTGCACGGCACGATTCAAGAGCGCTACTGGCAGCGCATCGAGCCGTATCGCGAGCCGCCGGCTAAGCTTTTTTCAAGCGACTAGCCAATTCGTTCACTTCATCGGAAGTGAACACGTACATCTTCTTGCAAAACTCGCAGGTCGCCTCAGTTTCGGTCCGTTCACGCGCCATCTTGTGTAACTCGTCGACGCCAAGGCCAAGCAGGGCGGCCTCGACTTTTTCTCGCGTGCAACGGCACGAAAATTGCACGTCTATCGTACGATGCGATCGCAGTTCTGCGCCGCCCGCGAGCGCGTGCAGCAACGCGTGCGCGTCGGCGCCGTCGTTGATGAGTTTCGTAATCGGCGGCATGTTCAGCGCACGTTCTTCCAGTGCGGCGACGGCGCGTTCATCCGCGCCGGGCAGCAACTGCGCGATGAGGCCGCCCGCCGCTTTGACGCCGGCCGGGTCCGCAAGCACGCCGAGCGCGACGACGCTTGGAATCTGCTCCGAATTGACCAGATACGCCGCAAGGTCTTCGGCGATTTCGCCGCTGTAGAGTGGCACGACGCCCGCATACGGTTGACCGACCTCAAACGATTTCGTTACCTGAAGCGAGCCTTTTCCCACCGCGCCCGCGACGTCGAATTTGCCGCGCTGGTTCAGCGGCAGATCGGCCTGCGGGTCTTTGGCATAGCCGCGCGCGCCGACGCGCTCGTCGTCAATTAGCCACGCATCGGCGACCACGCCGCGCAGCGGACCGTCTCCCGCAATCTGCAGTGACAGCCGTTCTTTGCCCTTGAGGCTGGCCGCCAGCAGCGCCGCACCGCTCGTCAGGCGGCCCACTGCAGCCGTTGCGGTGGGGCTCAGACTGTGACGGCGCTGCGCTTCGCGCACCAAGTCCGTGGTGATCGCCGCGACGATCGAAAAGCCTGCGTCGGGCGCGGAAGCGCTGATGATGAGATCCGGCATACGGCCCAGGTTACCCAGGGCGCTGTGTTTTTCTTCCCGAAAAGGCGCGCATGCGAGTGCTGGTCATTCACGGGCCGAATTTAAATCTGCTCGGTGAACGCGAGCCGGAAATCTACGGAACGCAAACGCTTGAGGACATCGATTCGTCCATTGCGGCGCTCGCGCGCGAACTGCACGTCGACGTGCAGTGCGTGCAGCACAACAGCGAAGGCGCGATTATCGACGAACTGCACGCCGCGCGGTCGGCATACGACGCAGTAGTGATCAATCCGGGTGCGTACTCGCATTATTCGTATGCAATCGCCGACGCGGTTTCCGCGATGCGCATCCCGGTCGTGGAAGCGCATTTGAGCAACATCGCGGCCCGCGAGGTATTCCGGCGTACCAGCGTCGTGGCTGCGGCATGCAGGGGCAGCGTTGCGGGATTTGGCGCTGAGTCGTACGGACTAGCGCTGCGCGCAGCCGTTGATTTAGCTCGGCGACGATAGGGAGCGGCCCATCTACCTGCGTATATCCCTTTCCCCACCGTAGCCGGGAGGATGACGTCCTTGACAAAAGCCGATCTCGTCGATTCCGTTGCGTCGGAAGCCGACATCTCCAAACGCGCGGCGTCACACATCGTTGAACTGATTTTGGACGAGATCACCGGCGCGCTCCAAAAAGGCGAGCGCGTCGCGCTCACGCCGTTCGGCAGTTTCGTGGTGCGTGCACGGCGCGCGCGCGAAGGGCGCAATCCGCTTTCCGGCGAGAAGATCAAAATTCCGGCACGCAAAGTACCCGCGTTCATCGCGGGACGTTCGCTCAAAGTCGCCGTGAACAAAGGCACGCGTAAGCGCTGAAGATCGCACCGCTGCATGAGCGCGACATCGCGCGCGCGGCGGAAATATTTTGGACGGCGTTTGCCGATGAACACGCATCGCGCTATCGTGGCGGCGCGCGACCGGCGGCGTTCGTCGACGTGTGGTCGTTCATTCGCACCGTAGAACCGCACGGTTTCATCGGTGCGTTCGTCGATGGAGAACTCGCGGGCTACGCGATCTTCGTTCCGAGTTTGCGGCGCGTGCAGCGTGAAGCCATTCGCACCGGCGCCGTTCTGCGCTGGGCATGGGCGGCACTGCGCGGCGGATTTGCGCTGCGGCTCTCCGCGATTCCGCGTATCGTCGCGAACAAGGCATTGTTCTTACGCAGCGCCGGTGCACACCGCAGCAAAGGCGACGCCCAGCTGATCAACATCGCCGTTCTGCCCGCGTATCAGGGCAAGGGCATTGCCACCTCGCTCGTGTCGGCAGGGCTCGAGGTCATGCGAGAGATGCACGTGCCCGAAGTGCGCCTTGAAGTGCGGCCGTGGAACGAAACCGCCGTACGCGTGTACCGCAAGACAGGCTGGCGTGAAGCGGGGCGGACTCGCGATGTCGAAGGGGAATGGCTGGTGATGGTCGCCAATCCATAGCGCCGCGCCGGGCTGTAGCGAAGCTTGGTTATCGCGCCTGACTGGGGGTCAGGAGACCGTGGGTTCAAATCCCGCCAGCCCGACCACGTATGAGAGCCTCGGCACGCACCGAGGCTCTTTCTCATGTGCCCAACCCACGCGTAACGCCAGCCGTCGCGGCGGATCCTCACGAACACCGCGCTACCATGGTTGCCTGGCATGGAGGGATAGCTAACGGTGGCTTGGAAGTCCCATCGCGCGTGTGGGCGATTCCTTGCTTATTTCAAAGACGTTATTCCGTTTTGGGCACGCCCAGCGCGTTTCTGCCTTATATCTTCAATAAAGGATAATCACGTTGAAGTTTGTTTCGAGGTCGTTTCATTTTGCGGGGAAATTCGCACGGCGGCATAACTGATGTGGCGTTTACAATATCACGCGGCGCGCTTCAATGCAATCGGTTCTGCCGCGACTTCGTACAAGTCACGGTAGCCGCGTAAACGTCGCCAATTTTTCGAGAGTTTTTCGATAAGCGCTAGCGTGATTGCAGCGGCGAACTTTCCGGTCCGCAAACGCTTCATCGCATCGGTCCGATTTCGAATCGGAGAGAAAATAGATTCGATCGGGTTGGTCGTGCGCAAATGGATCCAACAGGCATGCGGAAAACGATAGTATGCGAAGAGCCGATCGACGTCGTCTCGCAGGCACGATGCTGCTTTTGGATAGCTGCGTTCATACGATTTTGCCAGTTGCTCAAGCTTCCGACGCGCTTCGGGTTCGCGTTCGGCGTGCATTATCTCGCTAAGCGCTTTGCGCGCCGCAGCCTGATGCTTAGTCGGAAGTTTTTCCTCGACATTGCGAATTTTGTGCAGCCAACAACGCTGCTCGGCGACACCGGGCCACGCCTTTTGCACGGCCGCCCATAGACCATGGGCACCATCGGCAATCATCAATGCCGGCGCGTGCAGCCCGCGAGCGGCAAGGTCTGCGAACAGTTCAGCCCAGGCAGTTTCGCTCTCGCTCATCGCCTCACGGATCGCCAACAAATGCTTAACCCCAAGGCGATCGGCGCCGAGCACGACGAGGAATACGCGTCGCTCATCGTCAGGTCCAGCCCCTAAATACACGCCATCCGCCCACGCAAAAACGAGCTCCAACTCGTTCAAGCGCCGTGCATTCCATGCGTCGAAGTCTTTGCAGAGCCGTTGATTCGCCCGCGTTATCGTCGCGGCAGAGAGCGGGGCATTCGCGCCCAAGAACGCGCGCAGCGTTCCTTCGAAATCGCGCGTCGCCAAACCGTCAAGCCACAAGTCCGTTAGGCTGCGATCAACGCTCTCCAATTTGCGGCGATGCTTGGGTAGCACGGATGAAGTGAATCGCGCGCCCCGAACCCGCGGCCGGGCAATTGTGATGGGCCCGCGATTTGAGGCGATGGTTCGCGCTCGATCATGGCCGTCCCGATAGCCGGCTCGCTCGACGTCGGAGCGCCGTTCGTAGCGCAGGCGCTCGAGCGCATCGTCAACTTCGGCCTCGAGCACGGCTTGGAAAACTTCGCTGACCTTGGCTCGGCAGACGTCTTCGAGGTGCGCCTGGAGTTCCGCGGCGTTGCGCTTGGCAGAATGGGCCTGAGTGCGGTAAGATCGTTTCACGGTTGGTGTACCTCCTAGATTTTCGAACAATCCATGAGTTACACCGCCGTTTTGATTTTCCCGGGGGTTACCCGGTTACGAATTCCCCCGCAATTTGAAACGAGCTCGCTTCTGTAGCCGCGGTACTTTACTGCATGAAAAACGGAGAATCGTAACCAAGGATGAGTACAATAACTGGAGTCGCCCCTACGCCAAATCCTGCGCCGAATGCACCGCCAAACGCTGTTGGGCAGCCGGTCTGGAGCGAA
>DASSEZ010000064.1:0-4177 GCA_035694945.1 Vulcanimicrobiaceae bacterium | reverse complement strand
CGTTCCGCTCACGGAGAGCTGCGGCAATGCTTGCGCGCGGGCGGACCGTGCTTGCGCGGCTGCAGTCTGCGCGCTGAGCTGCGCGAGCTGAGCGTCGAAGGACTGCTGCGCGCGGGCGATGACCTGCGCTTGCGTGAGCGGCCCATTCCACGTCAGCGGCTGTGCCGAAGCGTGAAGGGTCGATGCGAGAGAACCGGCGAGGACCATCATCATGATGCCTCTACGCATCCGCCGGCTCCGCCGAGGTGCTGGGTGGGCGTCGCAAGACATACTGTCGCCACCATTGCGGCACGTCGTCGAAGATGTCGTGGAGCACCGGCACGACGAAGAGCGTGAGCACGGTCGAAATCGAGAGGCCGCCGATGATAACGGTTGCGAGCGGTGAGTACGCGTCGATGCCGGTTTTCGGGAAAAATGCGACGGGAACCAGCACGATAAGACTGACGATCGTTGTCATCAGGATCGGCTCCAGACGAACCGGACCGGCGTAGAGAATTGCGTCGCGCCGCGTCAGGCCTTCCTTGCGTTTGCGGATGATAAGATCGAGCAGCAAGATCGCGTTACTGACCGCCATGCCGTTGGCCACCACAATGCCCAGGATCGAGACGGTCGAGAAGTTCTGATGGGCGAGCAGCAGCGCGGCGAACATGCCGAGCAGCTGCAGCGGAATGGCGAAGAGCATCACGAGCGGCTGTACCACCGAACGGAACTGCGCGACGAGCAGCAGGAAGACGAACAAGATCGCCACTTCCATTGCGCCCAGCAATCGGCTGAAACTTTGCATCATCTCGGTCATGTCGCCGCGCATTTCCATCCCGTAGCCCTGCGGGAAGGGCACCGCCGCCATACCGCGCATGAGGATGTTCATGTCGAGATCCATCTCTCCCGGTCCGCCGCGCCGATAGAATCCGAGCACCGAGACGCTGTTGCGCAGGCCATCGTGTTCGATGAGCGATGGCCCGACGCTGCGCTCAACGTGCGCGACGGCACTGAGCGGGACGACTTGTCCATTCGATCCGACGATCTGCACGTCCGCGATGTCGCCGGTGCGACTGCGCTGATCTTGCGCGTAGCGAACGAGAATCGTATCGTGGCGAAGATTGGCCGGATTGAAGTATTCGGTGGTTAGGCCGCCGTGCAGCGCGTAGTATGCTTGCTGCTGCACCGCTTGGGGCGTAAGCCCGATTTCGGAAGCGCGCGTGCGGTCGACGGTGAGATCTTGCTCCGGCTGCGTGTAAGCCGAACTCGTGGAAACCTCATACAAACCGGGAATCTGCTTTGCTTGATCTGCGACCGCGCTCGCCAAATGATAGAGTTCTTTGCGATCCGGTCCGTAAACGAGCATCTCGACGGGTGCGTCGTTGCTGGCCATCACGTCCGCGCCCATCTCCTTAAGCGCGAGACGCCGGATGCCGGGAATGGTCCGTATCGCATCCGCGTATGTGGCATCCATGATCTGCCAAATCGAGCGCTTGCGCTCTTCCTTCGGCTTGAACGTGATCAGATATGATGCATCGTTCACGCCGTTCATCGGCTCGCCGGTAAAGTAATCGCTGCCGTTTTCCTCGCCTATCGAGGCTGAGACTTTTTCGATGTCGCGGTCCTTGAGCAGCAGCGCTTCGAAACGCCGGCTCGCGGCGTTGGTGGCGGCAAACGACGTGCCGGGATCCATCTCGAGAAATCCATACGCTTGCCCCGTATCCGCCAGCGGCATCATCTCCTGGCCGATGAACGGCAAGAGCGAAATGCCGACGTACGTGAAAAGTGCCGCGCCGGCGAGGACCATGCCGCGGTGATCCAAACTCCAGCCCAGTCCGCTCCGATAGGCCGCATCAAGTTTGCTCAAAGCCGTGCGCGCGGGACGCAAGATCCGCGCGACCGCGCGGTCCAGGCGCGTACGCAGCGGCGAGCGCAGCTCTTTGGTTTGGAACAGGAGCGCAGCGAGCAGCGGCGTTAGCGTGACCGAGACCAGCAGCGAGGCTACCAGCGCAAAGACGATCGGCCAAACGAGACCGACGAACATGATCTGGGTGATGCCGCCGCTCATGAGCAGCGGGACCACGGCCAGCGCCATGACGCCGGTCGCCGCGGCGATCGGAACGATCACTTCCATCGTCCCGTCAATCGCCGCGCGCACGGGCGATGCGCCTTGGTCGAGTTTTCGGTGCACCGAGTGAATGACCACGATGGAGTCGTCGACGAGCCGCCCGATAGCGAGCAGCAAACCAATGAGCGTGCTGCTGTTGATCGAAAAGTCCATCGGCACGAAGAGCAGCACGGCCAGCGAGAGGCACGTCGGAATCGACGTCATGACGATGAGCGTGGCGCTTACGTCCTCCAGGAAAATTAGCAACACGATGCCGGCCAGAAAGACGCTGACGATCAGTTCTTCCAGCATATTCCGCGTGAGATCGTGGACGAAGCGCGAGTTGTCGTACGCACGCGCAAAGTGCAGCCCTGGATGATCGGCTTCGATCTGCGCGATACGCTGCATGACCGCGTCGATGACTCGTGGAGAACTCGCGTCGGGGTTTTCAACGACCGACAATTCCACGGCGCTTTGACCGTCGAAGCGGTAGGTGTTGCGGACTTCGGCCGGGCCGTCCTCGATCGACGCCAGATCGCGCAGATAGATGGTGCGCCCATCCGCCGTGGTGACCGGATAGTTCAGCATGCTTTGCGCCGAGGTCGCGCGCTGGTCGCCCCTCACCAGCGTTTCGTACGGCCCGCCGGTGACGATGCCGCCCGAACGGCTGATGTTCTGCGCATCGAGCGCGTCGCGGACATCGAGAATCGAAAGGTGATCGGCCGCCAGTGCGTCACGGTCGACATTGACCTGAATTTGGCGCTGCAAGCCGCCGAACGGGAACGCCACCTGAACGCCTGGTACGCCCTTCAAATCATTGATGACGTCGTTGGCCACGAACTGCCGCAATGCGACCGGATCCCAGCCGTCGCCCGTTACCGCGAGCTGCAGCACGGGCGTGTTGAGCGGGTCGACCGGTACGACATAGCTCGGCTTGAGGTTAGCCCGATCGTAGGGCAGATCGCCTTCGGCTTGTTTTGCTAACTGCTGCACGTCCACGAGCGCGCGTTGCATATTCGCGCCGTACTGGAACTGCAGCGTGATGATCGAGATGCCTTGCTGCGAATACGAGCGGATATAGCGCACGCCTTGCAGATCGGTCATGCGTTCTTCGATTGGTTTGGTGAAGTACGTTTCCACCTCTTGCGGCGAGTACCCCGGCGTCATCGTGATGACGGAGATCAGCGGGCTCTGCACATAGGGCATCATGCGCGAGGGCAACAGCAGCAGCGCGGCCGCGATGGCGCCGACCACGATCGCGAAGAACGCGGCGAAAATCGCATACGGGTTGCGCAGCGCCCATGCCGCGACGCTGCGCTCGGTTTCTTTGATTTGACCGATCACGAACCGCTCTCCGTGATGGCCTGGCCTTCTTCGAGATTCTGCGCTCCCGTGACAACCACGCGCGCACCCGGATGCAGATCGCCCGTCACCTGGGCGGTTGTCCCGTCATCCGAAACGACGTTCACTTCTACTCGGTGCGCTGCACCGTTCTCGTCGGCCCACACTGCGGTGGTTGCGCCGCCCACGATGGCACCAGATGGAACCGAGAATGCATGGCTTGGTGCCGTGCCGCGCGCGTGGAGAATCGTGTGCACGAACGCGCCGGGTTGATACCGATCGCCAGGATTCGGAACGATCGCCTCCGCAATGGCGGTGTGCGTATTCGGATCGACGACCGGTGAAACGGACGAAATTCTGCTGTGCAGGACGTTGCCGTCCGCAAACGTGACGTCGATTGGCGTGCCGATCTGCACGCCCGCGAGATCCTGTTGTGAGACCTGCGCCTGCACGCGCAACCGATGCACGACCGCCACTTGCAAGATCGGCGTGCCAGCTTGTACGTACACGCCCGGATCGACCAGGCGCTTCATCACAATGGAATCGTCGGGTACGACGACGCTCGTGTAACCGGCGGTGACGCTTTGGGCTTGCGCGTTCGAGGCGGCCTGCGCGGCCTGCGCTTGCGCGGCTTGAATGCCCGCGTTCGCGCCGGCGAGTTTGGCGCGCGCCGCATCATAGTCGGACTGTGCGGCGGCCGCCTGCGCTTTCTCGTTTTGGTACTCTTGAACGGAAACCGCGCCTTGATCG
>DASSEZ010000063.1:0-3564 GCA_035694945.1 Vulcanimicrobiaceae bacterium | reverse complement strand
CTGCTCGCGATGATGGTCGGCGAACTGAACAGCTCGCACAGCGGCGTCTATCCTCCGTCGGGCGCGCGGCGCACGACCGGACGGCTGGGCCTGGATTTCGATCCCCAGACCTACGAGCGTACGGGCACCCTGCGCGTAACGAACGTCGTGCCGCGCTCGCCCGCCGCCGTCAGCGCACAGATCCATGCCGGCGACGAGCTCCTCGCCGTGAACGGTACGCGTATCGAGGGCCGCACAAATCTGGATGAACTGCTCGAGAACACCATCGGCAAGCGCGTCGTCCTGACGATTCGTTCCGCCGGCGCGACGCGCGAGGTCGCGATCAAACCGGTGAACTATGCGACGACGATGGAATTGCGTTATCGCGCATGGGTGGCGGAAAACCGCGAGTACGTCCGGCGCGCCAGCGGCGGACGCTTGGGCTACGTCCACATGCCCGACATGTCGGCAGACTCGCTCGCCAATCTCTACAAAGACCTCAACGTCACCGACTTCGACAAGGATGGCGTCGTCGTCGACATCCGTTCGAACGAAGGCGGATTCGTGAACGCGTACGCCATCGACGTGTTCGCGCGGCGCCCGTATCTGCGCATGTATCCGCGCAATATGCCGAGCGTATCGGCGCGCACCGAACTCGGGCAGCGTTCACTCGAAAAGCCGACGGTGCTGATGGTGAACGAAGAAACGCTCTCCGACGGCGAGGACTTCACGCAGGGCTACCGCGCGCTGCATCTGGGCAAAGTCGTCGGCGTTCCGACCGCGGGCTGGATCATCTACACGTCCGGCATCAACCTCGTGGACGGCTCGTTTTTCCGGCTGCCGTTCGAACGCGTCACCACGCTCGAAGGCGAGAACATGGAACGCAATCCGCGGCCGGTCGACGTGTACGTGACTAGGCCAGTTGGCTCATCGACCGACCCGCAACTCGATGCCGCGGTGCGCACGCTCATGAGGCAATTGCACCTGCGCTAACTTTTCGGCACTCCGCCATTACGGTATTTGAACGAAAAAATAGGCAAAAGAACCCTCGCTAAAGAGCACCTCGCTCTGCCGCGCCGAAGAGGAGGGCGTGCGCCCTCCTCGCGACCACGTTTACGACGCGTGGGTAGAACGCAACACCTACACGACGACGCTGCTTTATAGCGCGTTCGTCGCGGTATTGCTTCCTGCGTTTCATTACGTGCTGGCAATCGGCGCGCATGTTCCGCACGACTCGCTGCCTCAGCGCTTTTTGTGTTCCGCCGTGGCGCTGGCGGTCGCCGCGGTGCTGTTGCTCTTTCCGCGCACGCGCAAATATGCCGAGTGGCTGCAGATGGTCCAAATTTTGGTAACGGTCATCGTCATCGACATGCTGGTGATCGACAGCAACGATCAGCATCTTTATATCGCCTCGGCGCTGCTCGTCATTATCGGGGTGCAGAACGCGTTCTTCCGCGTGAATCTGCTCGCATTCGTGATGGTCGTCGCATGCGTCTTTATGGTGCCGTACTCCGCTCTGCGCGGCATTTTGTGGGAACCGTACAACATCACGACGCTCGGCATCTTCGTGACGGGCTACGTGCTCGCGTTCATTCCGGCATCCATGCACATCAGCAGCCGGCAGAGCGACATCCGCAGCCGCCTGGCGGCAATTCGCGCAACGAGCGAACTGGAAGAAGCGCACGCCATCACGCATTTGGGCAAGTGGTCGCAAGACGAAACGACCGGCGAGGTGCACTGTTCGAGCGAACTGCTGCGCATGCTCGGCTTGCCGCTGAACACACCGCACGGCGCGATGCCCGAACTGTACGTGCGCTCCATCCATCCGCACGATCGCGAAATGGTGGAAGCGGCGTTTGCCAGCTGCCATGTTGCCGGCCATTTTTCAGTCGATCACCGCATCGTTTTGCCAGGAGGTCAAGTCCGGTGGGTGCAGCTCAGCGGCAAGCAGGAAACCGGCGAGATGGGGCACGGCGTGCATCGCATCGGAACGGCCATCGACATCACAGCGCGAAAAGAAGCGGAAGTATCGCTCGAACGCCTGGCGCGTTACGATCCACTCACCGGCCTGCCGAACCGCTCGATGCTGCAGGAGCAGTTGCGCGACGTTCTCGCGCAGTGCCAGAGCGACAACACGCACTGCGCGGTGCTGTTTCTCGATCTCGATCGGTTCAAGGACATCAACGACACGCTCGGACACTCCGTCGGTGATTTATTGCTGAAGGAAGTGGCGGCGCGCATCCGCTCCCTATTACCGGCCGGAACCCTGGTCGCGCGCTGGGGTGGCGACGAATTCGTCGCGCTGCTGGGCCAGGCGGAAGATGAAACCGCGGTCGAGCGCACCTGCCGGCGCGTCGTGCACGGGCTCTCGACGCCCTTTGCGATAGATTCGTACGAGTTCGCCGTCATGGCGAGCATCGGCGTTGCGATGTTTCCGCAGGACGGCACCGATCCGGAAGTGCTCATTCGCAATGCCGACACGGCCATGTACGCCGCCAAAGAGGCGCCGGCGCAGCGTTACGTGTTTTTCGCACCGCAAATGCACACCATCGCCTCGATGCGCCATCAAATTCAGAACCAGCTGCAGACCGCCGTTGCCACAAATAGCCTCAGTCTCTACTATCAGCCGATCGTCGACACGCTGACGAGCCAAATCATCGGCGCCGAAGCGCTGCTGCGTTGGACCGACGGCGACGGTACGATTCACCGCCCCGCCGATTTCATCACCATTGCCGAAGATACGGGCGCGATTGTCCCGATCGGCATGTGGGTCATCGAACAGGCTGCGCTTCAGGCAAAACGCTGGAGCCGTTCGGGACTACCGCTCTCTGTTGCCGTGAATGTGTCACCGCGGCAACTCGCGCATCCGGAATTCTCGGAAATGCTCGCACACGTGCTGCGCGCTACGTCCGTCGACCCGTCGCTGCTCGAAGTGGAGATTACCGAATCGGGCTTGGTACCCAACGCCGCCTCCGTCATGCGCGTGCTCGAAAATATTCGATTGATGGGCGTGCGCATCGCCGTCGACGATTTCGGTACCGGCTACAGCGCGTTTTCGTACTTGAAACAACTGCCGCTGCACACGCTCAAGATCGACCGCACGTTCGTCGACGGCATCGAGCGCGACGTCGACCGCTCCATCGCCGAGTCCATCATCGAGATCGCGCACAAACTGCGACTTTCGGTCACCGCGGAAGGCGTAGAAACGCGCTTCCAGCGCAAGATTCTCTCGGAACTGGGCTGCGACCGCCTGCAGGGCTACGACATCTGCAAACCGCTGCCAATCGATCGCTTCGAGGATTTCGCAAGGCATCGTCTCGCCGCCAGCTAACATGCGCGCATGGTAACTCCCCCGATACTTGAAACGGCGCGCCTGCGCCTTCGCGGGCACCGGCGCGAAGATTTTCCCGACGCTTACGCCATGTGGGCCGATCCTATAGTCGTGCGTCACATCGGCGGCAAACCGTCGACGCCGCAGCAAACGTGGTCGCGCCTGCTCACGTACATCGGCCATTGGCAAGCGATGCGCTACGGCTACTGGGTGATGGAAGACAAAGAGACCGGTGCGTTCATCGGTGAGATCGG
>DASSEZ010000062.1:0-42390 GCA_035694945.1 Vulcanimicrobiaceae bacterium | reverse complement strand
TACGATCTCGCCAAGTACACGTTCTGGGGCGTGTTCGGCACAATCTGGCGCATGCGCGTGTACGGCGCGGACAATGTGCCGAAAACCGGACCGCTCATCATCGCGTGCAATCACGTGTCGTACTTCGACCCGCCGGTGCTGGGTACGACTAGCCCGCGCCGCATTTCGTACATGGCGAAAGAAGAACTGTTCCGGATTCCCGTGTTGGGGCCGGCGATTCGCGCGGTTGGCGCGTATCCGGTCGACCGCAGCGGCTCCGCGACTTCGGCGATCAAGCGTTCCGTGGAAGTGCTGCGCGCCGGCGGCGTCATCGGCATTTTCCCGGAGGGCGGGCGCAATCTCTCGGGCAGCGAGCAGGCACGCGAAGGCGTGGCGCTCCTGGCTTCGCTCGGCAAGGCGCCGGTGGTCCCCGCCCGCTTGGTTGGCACCGGCGAAGCGAAGCGTTTGCAGCAGTTTCGCGTGTATTTCGGGCGTCCGTTAAGTTTGCCGCCCGATCGGAAAGCGACCCGTGACGAGATGGCGAACTTCACCGACCAGGTGATGCGGGCGATCCGCTCGCTCCCGGCACAGCAGTGATTGAACAAAAAGAGCGGTTCGAAGTCCATCTCGAGGGCTTGATTCGGGCGTATCGGGGATCGCAGCAGGTCGCCGATATGCTCTGCTATCATTTCGGCTACGGCGAACACGGGCCGGCCCGGCGCGGAAAACGCTTGCGCCCGCGGCTGGTGCTGCGCGTGGCAGAAGCGGAAGGCGCCGGCGCCGAGGATGCGCTCGATGCGGCCGCGTCAATCGAAATTCTACACAACTACTCGCTCGTTCACGACGACATCGAAGACGGCGACGAACTGCGGCACGGACGCCGCACGCTGTGGTCGGTGTACGGCGTTCCGCAGGCACTTAATGCGGGCGACGCGCTGTGCGCGCTCAGTTTTCTCGTCCTGACGAATGCGGCGCAGCGCCACCCCGGCGATCGCGTGCTGCGCATGGTTCGCGCACTGCACGAAGCGCATGCGACGATGTGCGACGGTCAATCGCTCGACCTTTCGTTCGAACGCGCGACGCACGTCGATTTGCCCGAATATCACCGCATGATCGGCGCGAAAACGGCCGCGCTGTTCGGCGTATCGTCGGAGCTCGGTGCACTCTGCGCGCCGTGCGGCGACGAGGCTATCGTGCGATATCGCGAACTGGGCCGCGCGTACGGCCTCGCGTTTCAGATCCGGGACGACGTCCTCGGCATTTGGGGCACGATCGACGCGACCGGCAAAGTGACCGGGAACGACATCGCACGGCGCAAATGGACGTTTCCGGTCGTGTGGGCACTGGGGCAGCCGCGTTCGGCCGCGCGCGAGCGGATCGCGCAGGCCTACGCCGGCGCTCTGCGGTTAGACGCAGGCAAGGGTCAGGACGACAACGTTTTGGACGACGACACGGTAACCGCAGTCATCGACGCACTCGATGAGTTGGGGGCGCGAGAGGCCGCGCACGCCGCAATCGCCGAACACTTGGCCGTCGTGGAACGCCACCCCGTGGCGAGCGTTCGCGACTTTTTGTTGAGCTCATTACAACTGGCGTCCTCATAACACCGCCCTTCGACAAGCTCAGGATGACGAAGCATATGAATATAAGCGAGGCGAACCCGCAAACGGCAGTTCGCACGGGAGAACGTTCGCTCACGACCGGATTGTGGCTCGGTCTGCTGATCGCCGCCGGCTTCGTCATCCGGCTGGTCTTCATGGGGAGCGAAGGCTTCAAGAACGACGTGCAGTCGTTCGAGGCATGGGCGATAACGCTGTCGTCGCACCCGTTCTCGCAGTTCTACGCATCGACCAGTTTCGCCGATTATCCGCCGGGCTATTTCTACGTGCTGTGGGTGGTTGGGCACCTGTATTCGGTGCTCGCGCCGCACGGCAACATGGAACTGCTCAAGTACCTGGTCAAATTGCCCGCCGTCATTATGGATCTCGTCGACGGCGCGCTGGTTTTTGCGATCGTGCGCCGGTTCGCGCCGGATCGCTGGGCGCTCGGTGCCGCTGCGCTATTCATCCTGAATCCGGCGATGATCTTCATCTCCGCGGCGTGGGGGCAAGTCGATTCAATCGCCAGCGGACTGGCGCTTTTCGGCATCTACTTACTGCTTGCATCGGATGACAAGGCATCGCCCGTACCGCGCATCACGCTGGCATGGGTCGCGCTGTGCTACTCGCTGCTGATCAAACCGCAGGCTGCCGTGCTCATACCGCTGTTTCTGGTGTTCGCGTTCACGCGACCGGATCGTTTGCGGTTACGCACCATCGGTACGATTGCGGGCATCGCCGCCGCGCTGCTGTTCGGACTACTGCTCACACTGCCGTTCCATCCCACGTGGAATCCCGTCGCCGCGTACGGCTGGCTGCTCGGCAAATACACATTCGCTAAAAACGTCTACGCGTACAATTCGGTCAACGCGTTCAATCTCTGGTCGATCATGCGCGAGTTTTGGGTGTCCGACTCCCAGCAGATCGCCTGGGTCCCGCAATATATTTGGGGCATCGCGCTGGTCGCGGCGGCCGTAATCCTCACCTCGGTCCGCTACTGGCAGGCGCGTACGCAGCAGGCACTGCTCGAAAGTTGCGCCCTGGTCACGCTCGCGTTCTTCATGCTGGCCACGCGTATGCACGAGCGCTACATTTACGACGGCCTCACGTTTACGATTGTGTGTCTGCCGTTCGCACGCCGATACGTGTGGGCGAGCGTCATTTTCACGATCACGCTGTTTGTGAATCTGTTCTACTCGCTCACGTACTTGTACGTGGTCTCCGGCTCGGCGGCCGGTGTTGCGAATCCTCGGGACATGTGGCCGCTCGTGACGCACCCGCTCTCGCTGCTGAACGTGGCGGTGTTTTTCTTGCTGGGCTACATGTTCTTGGGGCAGGATGCAAACACCGCGCCCGCGCCCACGAGCGCGCAGCGTCCGGCAAGCATGCCGCTGCCGGTGGTTGCATTTGCAGCAAGGGCAACGCGCTGGTTCAATCCGCGCGAGGGCCTCGCGTCGATGCTGTGGCCGCTCGACTACATGCTCGCGGGCTTGTTCGGCGTTGCCTCGTTTGTACTGTCGTACGTGAACTATTGGCTTCCGAACGAGAAGATTTTCGACGAGATCTATTTCGCGCGCGCAGCCGAAGAATATTTGACCGGCAAGTACATTTACGAGAACACGCACCCGCCGCTCACCAAACTGATCATTACCGTCTCGACCATGCTGTTCGGCGGCATGCCCGGCGGCGACAATCCTGCGGGTTGGAGATTTCTCGACGTGGTGTTCGGCGCGATTGCGATTGTGGTGATCTATGCGTTCGCCAAACGCCTGACGCGTTCGACGCTGTTCGCGTCCTTCGCGGCGATCTTGTTTACCGCCGACGGCATGCATTTCGTTCAGTCGCGCATCGCGACGCCCGAAGGCATCGTCGTCGTCTTTTCACTCGGTGCGCTCTACGCGTTCTACCGGTTCTGGATTGCCTCGCAATCCACGGTGCGCGCGTACGAGCCTAATACGATTGTCCGCTTTGCGCTCTCGCTCGCGGGCGCGCTCGTGCTCGGCTGCATCTCCGGCTATCTTACCAATCACTTCGGTAATCCGCCGGGGCAGGCGAACGCGGCCGGGTTTATCGTGAGCAGTCTGTATTTCGGTGCGGGATGGTATTTGGTGATGCGGTTGTGGGTCGTCCCGCGTTTTATCGCGCGGCCGCAAGCCGAACTCATTACGTATGCCGAGGGCACGCGCATCATGCGCAGCGGTTCAAATCTGGAGATTGAGAATCCGTATAACCGTCCGCTCGCGAAAAAGGACCTAACGGTTGCCGAAGACGAGGCAACGATCACGTACCGGCGCGATGCTTCCGTTGCCTATACCACGCCGGCCGGCGAGGCGACGTACACGCCGGGTCAGGTCGCGGACGATTTGGGAGAGACGCAGAACGGCAAACACGCCACGGCGTGGCTCGTCGCGTTTACCGTGCTTCTCGGCGCGCTGGTCGCGAGCAAATGGTACGGCGTCATGGCGTATGGCGTTTCGTTCATCGTGATCGGCTTTGTGTGGCTGCAGCGCTATTGGGCGGAAGGCCGCGCCAAGCGTTGGGGCAACCCGTACGGCTTCCGGTTGGACGTCGCCCTTGCCGCAATCGTGTTCATCAGCATGTCGGTATATGTGTGCGCGTGGATTCCGGAACTGGTTCGGCACGTGCAGCCGCCCGGCGATACCGGCGCCGCCAACGTCAGCGAACTGGTGTATCGGCAGTACACGATGTTCGAGTATCACGACACGCTCAAAGCAACGCATCCGTACCAATCGTCGTGGTGGCAGTGGCCGCTGGACTTGCGCCCCATCGCGTACTATTGGAAAGATCTGCGCACCGGTGCGGCCGTGAACGATCCGAACGCGTGCTGCGTCGCGGAGATTACCTCGCTGCCGAATCCGTTGATTCTGTGGCTCGGCCTGCTTTGCGTTCCCCTTGTCGCAATACTGGCATGGTATGAGAAGAACAAGGGCTATGCGCTGCTCGTTCTTGCATATCTGCTGCAGTGGCTGCCCTGGGCGCGCTCGCCGCGCATTACGTTCGCGTACCACTTTTACGTCGACATACCCATCATCATCTTGTGCAACGTCATCATTCTGCAGCGGCTGTGGAACTGGCAATTCGCAAACGCGGAAACGCGGCTCTACGCGCGGATCGCCGTCGGTGCATACATCGCGGCAGTGGTCGGGGCGTTCATATGGTTCTATCCGATCCTCGCGGGTGTGCCGATTCCGTGGAACCATTGGGACGCGCGCATGTGGCTGCGGAGCCACTGGGTTTAGCCGAGGCGGGGCTGCCCTCAGGATGACCGGGGGGGCGTGGCGAACCCCTCGCTCCTATGTCCGGTCATTCCAAGTGGCACAACATCAAGCTGAAGAAGGGCAAGGTCGACGCCCAGCGCGGCGCCCTGTTCACCAAGCTGAGCAAGGAAATCATTCTCGCCGCCAAGTCCGGGTCGCCCGATCCGGAAGCGAACTACCGCTTGAAGATGGCGGTGGAGAAAGCGCGCGAGAACAACATGCCGCACGACAACATCAAGCGGGCGATTGCGCGCGGCGCGGGCGGCACGGGCGAAAAAGAGATCGAGGAGATTCGCTACGAGGGGTACGGTCCCGGCGGCGTCGCCGTCGTCATCGACGCGGCCACCGACAACCGCAACCGCACTGCGGGCGAACTGCGCTTTCTGTTCAGCAAGAACGGCGGCACCATGGGCGAAACCGGCAGCGTCGCGTGGATGTTCGATCCGGTCGGCATCGTCGTCGTTGATCCGGCGGGCCGCTCCGAAGACGCGATGACCGAAGCGGCGCTCGTGGATGGCGTCGTGGATTTGGAATATGGCGAGCCGACCGAGATTTACACCGAACCCACCTCCCTTGCCGAGGTTCGCGATGCGCTGCGTGAGGCGGGATTAAAGATTTCCGGTTTTCATCTTGGCGTACGCGCAAAGCAAAAGGCCAGCCCGCAGGGTGAAGACCTCAACGCGGCGCTCGCGTTTTTGGAAGCGCTCGACGATCACGAAGACATCCAGCGCGTATTTTCCAACCTCGAGGTGAGCGAAGCGGCGCTCGAGGCCCTTGCATAAGATGACGACCGACGACAGCGTCGGCGGCGAGTATCGCCAAACGTCGCTCCCGCCCGTCATCGAACGCTACCTCCCGCGCGATTGGGTGTTCCCCATCGTCTTCGCCGCGTTCGTGGGCGTGCTGGTGTGGTTCGGCCATTCCGTTCAAGAGTTTTTACTGCCCGGCCCCAATACCGTTACGATACCGTCGTTTGTCGGCATGGCGCTTCCCGACGCGACGAACGACATTGCGCGCATGAAACTCAAGTCGAACGTCGTCGGACACGCGCCGAGCAATCAGTATCCCAAAGGCGTGGTGATGAATCAGGAACCCGCCGCGGGCATGCACGTTCGCGCCGGGCGGCAAGTTTCGCTCGTCGTGAGCGACGGCATGAAGACGATGCTGATGCCGGACGTACGCTATCAGTCGCTGCGCGACGCGAGTTTGGATCTCTCGCACGCGCGGCTGCAGCTCGCGAAAACGACATACGTGCGCAACGACGACATTCCGCCGGACCATGTAATCTCACAGTATCCCGAACCGCTCGTGAGCATAACGCAGGGCACCGCGGTTTCACTGCTGGTCAGCAAAGGCGGCGTGACCTCGGTGAAAGTTCCCGACTTCACCGGCATGACAATCGATGAAGCGCGTGGCCTGGCCGCACAAGAGCACGTCAAACTCGGGCAGATCGTTTGGACGCCGCTGGGCAAGAACGGGCCGCCGCACGGACAGGTCGTCATGCAAAAACCCGCGGCGGGTTCGGTCATCGGTGCGTATGACGTCGTCTCGCTCGACGTAAGTGCGGGCAAGCACGAATCCGGGCGCATCATCCATCAGACGCACGTGCTCGCGGCGGTACCTCCGGCGGAGCCCGGACAGAATCAGCCGCTGCGCGTGCGCTTTTCGGTCAGTGACGCAACGGGCAGTTACGATCTCTTCAACGGCTACGGACAGCCGGGCGAGAAGTTCGATTTCAACGTGACGACGATCGGCACGTCCGCGATCTATTTCTTCGTGAACGGCACGCTGCTGGGCGAGACGAAGGTGGCGCAAGAGCCCGACAACGCGTACGGGAAGCCGAAGCCTCGTGGTTCGACAGGCTCACCATGACGAGGTTGGCGTGACGGCTAAAATTGCTCCGTCGATTCTGTCGGCGGATTTCGGGCGGATCGTCGAACAAATGCACGCCGTTGAGCGCGGCGGCGCGACGTACGTGCACATCGACGTGATGGACGGACGATTCGTTCCCAACATTACGTGGGGTCCGAAAGTCGTCGGCGACTTGCGCAAACACACGAACCTGTGCTTCGACTGTCACTTGATGATTGTGGAACCGGAGCGGTACGTGGATGATTTCCGCAAGGCCGGTGCGGACATCATTACGTTTCACCTCGAAGCGACGCCGCACGCGCAGCGGCTCCTCACGCACATTCGATCGCTCGGCGCCAAGGCCGGAATCGCTATCTGCCCGCAGACGCCGGTTTCCATGCTCGAAGATCTGATCGACGACCTCGATCTGATTCTGGTGATGAGTGTGAACCCGGGCTTCGGCGGGCAGAAATTCATTCCGCGCGCGCAAGAGAAGATCGCGCAGGCCAAGGCGCTCGTCGAACGCGCGGGCGTGCAGTGCGAGATTGAAGTCGACGGCGGCATCACGCTGCAGAACGCGCGCAGCATCGTTGATGCGGGCGCCGGTGTGCTCGTCGCGGGTTCCGCCATTTTCGACACGCCGGACTGCGAAAAAACGACGGCCGAGTTTTTGCGTCTTGTTGAGCGCGTAAAAACCTGAACCGGGAAGACGAATTCATCGCGCGCCTGCGCGAGATCATTGAATCACAGCCGCTGCATCGCAAACTCTGTAATGGCATCGGCGACGACGCGGCGGTTTGGCAGCCGTCGCGCTCGCATCGGAGCGTCATTACCACTGACGAGCTCGTCGAAGGCGTGCACTTTCGCCAGAAGACGATGAGCATGCACGACGTCGGGTGGCGCGCGATGGCGAGCAATCTGAGCGATCTTGCGGCGATGGGCGCGCGACCGGTTCTTGCGACCGTGGCGCTCGGCATGCCGGCCGACTCGAAACCGGAAGCGGCGTTCGAACTGTATCGCGGTATGCTGGCCGTGGCCGCGCCGTATGACTGCGTGATTGCTGGTGGCGACGTAACGCGCTCGTACGGATGGACGGTTTCGATCACCGCGGTCGGCGAAGTGCGTCCCACGCACGTAAAGGGTCGCGGCGGCGCGCGGCCCGGCGACGTCGTCGCCGTGACCGGTCCGCTCGGCGCCAGTCGTGCCGGGCTCGATGCTGCCGATAACGTAAGGGTGCTTACCGCAGAACTGTTCGCGCAGGCGCAAGAGGCGCATGCGCGTCCACGGCCGCGCGTACTCGAAGGCCGGTTTCTCGCCGCCAGCGAGCACGTTCACGCGATGATGGACGTCTCGGACGGACTCTCGACCGATCTGGCTCGCATGGGTGAACGGTCCGGGTGCGCGGCGGTGATTGACGAGGTTCCCGTCGCCGAGTGTGCCGTTGCGTTCGCTCGCGCCTTCGACATGGATCCGCAAAAGTATGCGCTGGTCGGCGGCGAGGACTTCGAACTGCTCGTATCGGTGAACGCGCGCGCGTTCCGTCACTTGAACGCGCGTTTTCACAAGCGTTTTGGCCGCCCGCTGCTTGCCGTCGGCCGCATGCGCGAGGGAAGCGGACTGTTCGTGCGTAAGGGCGAGCGCGAAGAATCGCTCGCACCAACGGGGTGGGATCATCTTGGATGACTTTGCAAGGAGCACATTGCTCCGTCGTAACGGAGCGATGTGTTTTCCGCCTACCGAGCTTATCGGGGGCCCCATCGCAGATGGGGGGCGCGGAGGCTCGGCCGGAGCGCCATCATGAACCGAGACGACGTCCAGAGTTTTCCGCTCATCGGTTCCATTCAGAACACCGTGGGCATGGGATATATCGGCAATCAAGCCGTCTTCGCAATCGCGAACGCGCTCGGTGCTCGCACCATTTGCGCGCCGACCACGTACGCAAGCGCGCACAGCGGATTTTCGGGACGCTCGAATTGGGTTGCCGATCCGCAGGTGTTTCGCAAGGACGTCGCGTTTCTGATCAGCCAGCAGCCCGCGCTGCTGATCATCGGCTACGTGCCTCGTCCGAATCTGGCGGACATCATCGCGACGCAGCTCGCCGACTACAAAGGCGTCGTATTGCTCGACCCGGTCATCGGCGATTATCAAAAAGGTTTGTACGTCACCTCGGAAACGGCGCGGGCGATTCGCGATCAGCTCATGCCGCTCGCGCAGATCGTCACACCGAACCGCTTCGAAGCCGAAGTGCTGCTCGGCCTCGGCGGCGATCAATACGCATCCGAGCACGCGTTTCTGAACGGCATGTTCGATCTCGGTCCGCAAGCCGTTATCGTAACATCGTTCGAACGCGACGCGGAGAAGCACCGGCTCAAAGTGCTGTTTACCAACGGGTACAGTTACCATCGCATCAGCGCGCCGTACTATCCCACGTTTCCGGCGCACGGCGTCGGTGATGTGTTTGCCGGGGGCGTCGGCGTGTTCATGACGCTCGGCGCGTCGCCGTTCGCCGCCACGCTGCTTTCCACGACGCTGTGCGCGCGCGCCGTTGCCAACACCACGTCGTACGGTGGTGCGACGGTCGATCCGGTCGCGGCGCTCGACAAGTGGCGGCCGCTCGGCTATCAGGTCGACGACGATCGCACGATGCGCTTCTGCGAACGCTCGATGGTCGAGAGCGAAGTCATCAAGGCCACCGCCCAGGACGGCCCGCGTTTGAAATTCGCTCCGCCGAAGCACAAGATTATCTACGGCTGATGTTTCAACCGCTGGAGATTTCCATCGGGGCCGCGGATCGCCAGCCGCGCCTCGTCGTCGAAGTGCAGGGCTACCAGCATCCCGATACGGTCGAGCCCGCGGACTTGGATTTGATGCAATGCCGCGTGAGCGCGTTTGTGCAGCCCGTGAACGCCGCGTTCGACATGCCGATCGGGTTGTGGGAACTTTTCGAGTTGCGCGACTACCTGGCGGAGATCAACAGCGGCAACGGACCCTCAAAAAGTCTGATGTTTGCCGGCGGCCTGCTGTCTCTTTCGTTCGCTCCCTCCAAGCGTGGCCCGGTGCTTTGCGCCGTTATGCTGAAAACTATCGACGCGTCGCACGTGCGACTCGAGTTTTTGATCACGCTGGAACCGCAAGACATTTCGCGCACGCATTTCGAACTCACGCAGCTCCGCGTACACTCCCAGAAGTAGCGAAATACGACCCGTCAACGGGCGGTAATAATACGCTTTTCTACTCACCGACCAACATAGCCGCCCGCCGAAGCGGATCACCAAACCGAGGGCCAGATATTCTTCCATGAGCTTTCCCACACGTACTACAATTTCAACTCCTTTTCGATGCCTGCAGGCGCGCTGGTTACCGTGACAATAGGTGGTTACACGGTGACTTATGACCTCAACACTCAAAGCGGTATCGACGCTTATGAGCATTTGCTGACGCACGACGCCTTGGTTGGCGCCTATGGTAACGACACGACGGGCGCTCCTTGGCAGATGTTCGGATACCCTAACCCTCCAGTAGGGACACCAAGTGGCGTAACGGTCACTTCAGGAACGACTAGCTACACCACCGATGCACAACGGAAGAGTGCGGGAGAGGCAAGTAGAACGACAGACGTTAATACCACGGTTCGGCCGGCCACTTCGTTCAACAGTGCGATGGGGAGCCAAGGCGGGGCATGTTCGACGGCTAGCACCATCGCGGCCCAAGCCACAACGGGTGGTTTACCCGCCTATACGTGGAGCGGTGAAATTTATCAATGATGCCAATACTTGTCGCGCTGCTTTATTCAGCAGCGGTACAGCCAACAGCGCCGCCAAGTAGTTCGCCGGCGCCTTACAAATGGAGCGGCGAGATATACCAGGGTAGCAAACCTGTCTATTTCACGTTCGTGAAACCGACGAATGCGCCAACGCAGACAATACACGGGTACATATCGCAATATGCCGTCCTGACCGAGTACGAAACGCAATTCCCTATCGCATTCGTCAGCTTCGTTGAGAACGGGACGACAGAAGCAAAAGAAATCGACATCGGTTTACCGCTGCGTATCAACGGAACGGTCCTCGAGTGCAAGGTAGGACACAACAAAAGCTCATTTGAGCAACGGTACAGTGTCTGCCCTGCTTTGCCGAAGGATGTAATTGGGCCCGAACATCCGGTGTCACTGCGGATATTTACGGCACGATACCCGGACGGGCGCCCGGCGACGGTAACTTCAGAGATAGACACCATCTCGGGTCACTGAGAAGAGCACTTGTAACGGCGATAAGAAAGGAGGGTAGGTCAGTCATCCGACCATCCTCACCTCTTAATCGTTTGCCGGCAAACAAACTATGTGAGGGAGCGTTTAAGTTCGTTAAAGCGCAGCGTTTCGTGCTGGGCGAGCATGCCGATGGGCAGGGTCGTCCATTTGTCGGCAATGCGATCGAGAATCTGCCTGGACGGAAGTAAGCAGCGCCCTCCCGGGTTACGCCGCTCGGCCTCGCCGCGCCTGGCGCTTATGCGCCCCTTCGACACGCTCAGGATGACAAGCCAAAGCGTCCGCTGCGAAAATCTTCGAACGCTCGTTCCAATTCGTCGACGCTGTTCATGACGAATGGCCCGTAGCGCGCGACGGGTTCGTTCAGCGCAGCGCCGGCGAGCACGAGCGCTTCGAAGCCGTCGTTCCCGGCACGCACGTGCAGCGTTTGCGGCGCGGGCTCGAGCAGCATCGCTTCATGCAGGTGAAGTGCATGCGCTTCGATCTCGCCTGAGCCGGAGATTGCGTGTACGACGGCGTTTGAGTGCGGCGCGAGTTCGAATGACGATGCTGCGCTTGGCGAGATCTTCACGTGCAGCATCGTCGTGGGAACGGTGGTCTCGATCGGCGAGCGAACGCCGTCCACTTCGCCTGCGATCACGCGTATCCACCGCTGCGCATCCTCGATGACGGGAAGTTGCGACGCGTCGTATTCCTGGTAGCGCGGCTGCGACATCTTGAGCGCGCGCGGCAGGTTCACCCAAATCTGAAAGCCGTGCATGCGACCGCCGTCGCGCAACATGCGCTGCGAGGGCATCTCCGAATGAATCACGCCCGCGCCGGCCGTCATCCATTGCACGTCGCCGCTGCGGATTGCGCCGCGGTGCCCGTGCGAGTCCTCATGTTCCATCTCACCGTCGATGATGTACGTGACCGTTTCGAATCCGCGGTGCGGATGATCCGGCGCGCCAATCGCCTCTCCGGGCGCGTAATCGACCGGCCCCATTTCGTCGATGAGTAAGAACGGATCGACGTACGGCAAGCCTTGTACCGGAAACGGACGGCGCACGACAAAACCGCCGCCTTCCGTGTGCTGCTCGGCCGGCACGATACGAATGCTTATGGCAGCGGTTCCTCCGGTTCTTGCGAGTCGCTCTCGGGCGGAAGGTGCTCGGCCTCTTCCCCTATGCGGATTTCTTGCATCGACCTCACCATACCGGTGTCGTCGACGTTGGCAATGGCCTGGTCGAGGTCGTCATCGTCGAGCAGGCCGTGCTTTTCGTTTGGTTCCTTTTCCATGCGCCGCTTTTTCCCTGAATACGCCCAACTACGCTGCCCTCGGCAGGCTCGGGCGCCCTTCTATACCTCAGGGTGACACGATACCTGCGTCGAAACCCGCTGATCGTCGAAGTGGCGGATTCGTCCCTGCAGTTCGATCGCGACGTGAAGATGCCGCTGTATGCGCAGGACGGTACTCGCAATTGCACACCTATCGCGCGGGGGAGAAAATTATCCCGGCGGCTTTTCCGGAATATTCGTTTTCCGTCGATAAGATCGTCAAATAGAAACGGCGGCCGTTGGCCGCCGTTCCTTTTTTGACATCGCGACGAGTTCGTTAAACTGCGCGCGTGACTTTCTTCGCGCGCAGGCAGGACGTGCAGACGCGCGCGGTGCGAGCCGTGCCGCGATCGTTGATTTTCACCGACTGCAAATTGGGCAGCCAGCGGCGCTTGGTCTTGTTCATCGCGTGGCTGACGTTGTTGCCGGCCATCGGACCCTTGTTGCAGACTTCGCAGCGCTTTGCCATCCTGGACAAACCTCTTCTAATGAAAGTATTCTGCCCTGACCAGACGCCGGGGCAACCCTGGTAGAGTACCACGGCCTCCGGGTCTTGACAAGGCGTGGTTCGACAGGCTCACCATGACGACCCGACAGGCGAGCCATCGTAGGGCGCGAACGGGTCCCGCCGATGGATGTGACCGCCCTGGACGGCCGAGCCTATGCCAAATTTCTCACGGCCGGGTCCTACTTCCTCAGAAAGTATCGGCAGGTCCTCAACGACCTCAACGTCTTCCCGGTACCCGACGGCGACACGGGGACGAACATGTATCTCACGTGCCGGCAGGCCGCCCTGGAGGCCGGTAAGCTGCATGACCGTCCCATTTCGGAAGTCGCCGCCGCCGCGGCACAGGGCGCCCTCATGGGCGCACGAGGAAACTCCGGGGTCATCATTTCGCAAATGCTCCGCGGCTTCGCCCACCATGTCCGCCACCGGTCCGAAATCGACACGTTCATGCTGGCGACCGGCATGCGGGAAGGCGTCCAAGCTGCCAAACAAGCGCTCGTGAAGGTGGTCGACGGGACGATCATTTCCGTCGCCGAGGCGGCGGCGGAGTCCGCCTACCACCTCGCACTGCACGAAAGCGATTTCTACCGGCTCGCGGGCGGCATGCTGCGCTCGGCCAACGAGGCACTCGATCATACGCCCGACCAATTGCCGGTATTAAAAGAAGCGGGCGTCGTGGATTCGGGCGGCGCAGGGTTTGTCTACTTTATCGAAGGCGTGCTGCGGTTTCTGCCCGACATCAAGGTGCGGTCGACGGCCTTTCCGCGCCGTCCCGAGCGGCACAGCGTGTTTACGCCGGCGCAAGTTGTCGGCGAGAACAAGTTTTGCACCGAATTCATTCTGGAGAATGCGAGCTGCACGGTGCACGATTTGCGCGACCTGCTCTCGCCGAAGGGTGATTCCCTCATCGTCGCCGGTGCGCCGCCGACGATCAAAGTCCACGTGCACACCGACGATCCCGATGCCGTGCAAGCGATTGCCGCGCGCCACGGCGCGCTCACGCGCGTAAAAGTCGACAACATGGAGCAGCAGCACAACGTGCTCGTCGTCGATCGGCCGGAGCTGCCGTATGCTACGGTGGCCGTTGTGCCTGGGCCCGGTTTCGAGCAGATCGCCAAAGAACTCGGCGCCCAAATCACCGTGTCCGGCGCGCAGAATCCAAGTGTGCGCGACTTGCTGCTGGCGATAACGAAATGTCTTTCGAAGACCGTGTACGTGTTCGTGAACGACAAGAACGCAGCGCTTGCGGCAAAGGAAGCGGCCGGTCTGCGCGAAGCGCAGGACGGCGACGTGCGGGTGCACGTCCTGCCGACGCCCGATATCGTGGCCGGCATTTCGGGGCTTTTTGCGATGCGCTCGGTGCCCGAAGGCGAAACTCCGGATCCGGACGAGATTCTGCGTGCGGCGCTGCGTACGCGCAGTGCGCAGGCGTTCTTTGCGGGGAAGGATGCAACCGTGGGTGGAACGACCGTGGCTGCGGGAAAGCCGGCTGCCATCCTTCGCCAGGCGCAGGATGACAAACAACAAACACTCTTTGCCGGCCGAACGCTCAAAGACGCGGCGCAGGCCGCGATCGAATCCATGGGGGCTCGCGACGGAGGCTTGATTACGGTGTATTACGGCGGCGCGCAAAAAGAAAAAGATGCGCAGCGCTTCGCGGAAGAGTTGCGCACGGCTTTCCCGCAAGCGGACGTCGAATATTACTACGGCGGTCAGAAGAACGCCGAATACTGGATCTCGCTCGATGAGTAAGCCTCGTATCGCCATCGACGCCATGGGCGGCGACCACGCACCGGAAGAAACCGTCGCCGGCGCGATACTCGCTGCGCAGGAAGACTGGGCCGATCTAATCCTGGTCGGCGACGAGTCGCGCGTGCGTCCGCTGCTGCAGGGCCCCGGCTCCGAAAACATTACGGTGGTCCACGCGCCGGAGAACGTGCCGATGGACATGCACGCCTCGCAAGCGCTGCGCATCGCCGACAAAACGTCCCTGGGCGTCGCCGTCAACATGGTCAAAGAGGGTCAAGCGGACGCCGTGTTTTCGGCGGGCAACAGCGGCGCGTTTCTCGCGATTGCGCTCATCAAACTGCGCACGATTCCGGGCATCGCGCGCCCCGCGATTGCAACGGTGTGGCCGGTGCTGAACGGACCGATGGTGCTGCTCGACTCCGGCGCCAACGTCGACTGCCGTCCGGAGTGGCTGGAACAATTCGGACTGATGGGTTCCGCTTACGCAAAAGCCGTCTTGAAGATGGAGAATCCGCGCGTCGCCACGCTCTCGATCGGCGAAGAGGACACAAAAGGCAACGCGCAAGTGCTTGAGGCGGCCAAACTGCTTCGCAATGCGCCGGTCAACTACACCGGCAATATCGAGGGCAAGGATCTCTTCCACAATCTTGCCGACGTCGTCGTCGTCGACGGATTCGTGGGCAACGTCGTGCTCAAGATGGGCGAAGGCTTCGTTTCCGACTTCATGAAGGTGCTCAAGGACGCGTTTCTGAGCGGCGGCGTGCTGGCGAAGGTCGGCGCGCTCCTCTCGCAAAACGCGCTGCGCAAGATGAAGCGGCGCTTCGACTACGAGACGTACGGCGGCGCGCCGCTACTCGGTCTGCGCGGAAACTGCATCTACACGCACGGGCGCGCCAACCGCAACGCCATCAAACATGCGATTCATGCTGCGGCGGTCGAAGTCGAGAACGACGTGGTCGGTAAGATTACCGAACTCGTCAAACCGCATTTAGCGAAAGAAGCGTAGTTGCCCATAGCCGTCCTCACCGACAGTACGTCGGACATCGAACCCGCGCGCGCACGAGAACTCGGTATAACGGTCGTCCCGCTCTTCGTCATCTTCGGCGAAAAGAGTTACCGCGATTACGTCGATCTCTCACGGCGCGAGTTTTACGAAAAACTGGCGACCGAACCCGTGCTGCCGATTACCTCGCAACCGACCAGCCAAATGTTCGAGGATGCGTTCCGCCCGCACGTAGAAGCGGGAGACGATATCGTCTGCATCGTCATTAGTTCCAAACTCTCGGGAACGATCAATGCCGCGCGATCGGCCGCGCAACAATTTCCCGGCGCGAAAATTCATATCGTCGATTCGCTCAGCGTCGCGGGCGGACTTGGCATGCAGGCACTGCATGCGTGCGCGCTGGCAAAAGCGGGCGCGAGCGTCCAAACCGTGCTCGACGCGATCGATCACGAAAAGCGCACGCAGCACCTGTACGCCTGTATTCCGGATCTCTCGCATGTCGTGCGCACGGGGCGTATCGGCAAGGCGAAAGCGGTAATCGGGACGCTCATGAAAATCGTACCGGTGATCTCCCTGCGCGACGGCGAGGTCGTTGCCGAAGCCCAAGTGCGTACGCTGGGCCGCGCGCAGCAGACCATGATCGATCTCTCGCTCAGGCATATCACGGATGCGTCGAGGGCGCGCTTTTTGGTCATGCACACCAACGCGCCGGATTTGGCTCGCGACATTCTCGAACGTCTGCGCGCGCAGCTGGGCGATGCCGAGCCGGAGATGCTCGACGTGCTGGAAGCAGGGCCCGTCATTGCGACGCACGGAGGTCCGGGCGCGGTGGGGATTTTCTCCGCGCAGGATTAGCCGCCATGACCGGCATCTACGTTCACCTGCCGTTCTGTCCGTATATTTGTCCGTACTGCGATTTTGCGAAATGGCCGCACAAACGCAGTGCTGCCGCGCGGTACCTGCAGGCGCTGTATGCGGAGATCGCCGGCCTCGGCAAGCTCGGCGATGCTTCGATACCTCAGCATGGCACAGGTGACGAGCACGAGGCATGTAGTGTGTTTTTGGGCGGCGGTACGCCGAACACGTATGACGCGCGCGATATCGCGCAACTCGTGCAGCGCCTGTGCGAGGTGTTCCCGGGACCGCACGATCGCGAAACGACGATCGAAGTGAATCCGGAACTGGTAAATGCGGATGCGCTGCGTGCGTATCGTAATGCGGGCATTAACCGTCTTTCGATTGGCGTGCAATCGTTCGTCGCAGGGGAGATCGCAACACTGGGCCGCAGGCACACGGCGCAAGACGTCGAGCGCGTAGTGCGTGCGGCGCGCGCGGCGGAGATACCGAGCGTCAGCATCGATCTGATGTTCGCGGTGCCGGGGCAAACGCCGCAGACTTGGCGGCACTCCCTGGATGCGGCGATTGCTCTCGGCGTGGATCACGTGTCGACGTACGGATTGACGATTGAAGCCGGAACGCCGTACGAGCGCTGGCAGCAGCGCGAGCCGGCCGCGTTTTTCGACGACTCGCGGGAAGCGGATCTTTACGGCATCGCAATCGACACCTTGGAAGGCGCAGGATTCGAGCACTACGAGATCAGCAATTTCGCGAAACCGGGTCATGCGAGCGTGCACAACGCGAACTATTGGAGCAACGGCGACTACATCGGTCTGGGCGTCGGGGCTGCGTCGTATCGCGGCGGCGTGAGGTCGGTGCACACGCGCGAACTCGATACGTACATCGCGGCGGCGCTGGAGGGCGGTCCCATTCCGGGCGAATCCGAACGGCTGCAGGGGCCACGCCGCGCCGGCGAGGCGGTGATGCTTGCGTTGCGCACGGCGCAAGGTGTCTGCCTGGCGTCCTTCAAAGAGCGATACGGCTTGGATTTCCTGACATTTTATGCGCCGGTCATCGAACGGTATCGCTCTCTCGGATTGCTCGAAACGCAGCCGACGCACGTCCGCCTGACCCGGCGCGGGCGTTTTCTGGCAAACGACGTATGCGCGGCATTCGTGACCTTCGCGTAGGCCCCGGCGTGGCCGCAGCGCTGCTGCGATTCGTATTTGCCATCGTATTCGGCGTGACCGGATTCTTGCTCGGCCGCGAAGCGTACGTGCATCTGCTCTCGCTGCACGTGGCCAGCGAAGCGCTGCAATTGGCGTTCAACATTCTCGCGCCGGTGCTGGGCGCACTCGTCGGCGTGCTGCTCGCGCCGGTTGCGCAGGCGTTTTTCGAGGACGAACTCAATGCGGTCGAGCGTGCCATCGAGCGGCTCGCGCCGGTGGAGCTCGCGGGCGGCGCGATCGGCCTCATCGTCGGCCTGCTCATCGCGTTTCTCATCCGCAGCATTCTCTTCGAATTCATCTCCACGAGCGGGCGCGCGGGCAGTTATGTCGCGATTCTGCTCTACATCATCATCAGTATTTTTGCCGCGTATCTTGGCGCGCGCGTTGGTGCGCGTATGCATATCATGCCCCTGGCAGCGGGCGTCAGTGCGGCGGGTGTGCAGCCAAAGGTCATCGACACCTCGGTGATCGTGGACGGACGCATCGTCGAGATTCTCGAGAGCGGATTTCTCGAAGGTCCGCTCATTTTGCCGCGCTTCATCCTGCGCGAATTGCAAACGATCGCGGACTCCACCGACGTGAGCCGGCGTGCCCGCGGGCGGCGAGGACTTGAAGTTCTCAAACAACTTCAGGAAACGGGCTTGCTGGAAATCAGCGAGCGCGACTACGGCGACGTGCGCGAAGCGGATGCGAAACTGGTGCGCCTCGCGCAAGATCTGGCCGGCAAACTGCTTACGACCGACTACAACTTGAATCGCGTCGCGCACGTCGAAGGCGTCGACGTGTTGAACATCAACGAACTCGCGAACGCGGTCAAGCCGGTCGTGCTTCCCGGCGAAGAGATGCACGTGCAGATCATTCGTGACGGCAAGGAGCCGCATCAGGGCGTCGGGTATTTGGACGACGGCACGATGGTCGTGGTCGAACAAGGACGCCGCCTTATCGGAGAATCGACCGACGTTACTGTGACAAGCGTATTGCAAACCGCAGCCGGCCGGATGATCTTCGGAAAGGTCAAGAAGTGAACTTCAGCGCGGTCGTCGTCGCCGCGGGTCGCGGCACGCGGTTCGGCCGCCCGAAACAACTGATCGACGTCAACGGCAAACCGATGCTGTGGTGGCCGGTTCGCACGTTCGCGCAAATGTACGAGGTCGATCGCATCGTCGTCGTCACCGAAGCGGAATGGCTCGAAGACGTACGCGTCATCGCCGCCGATGCGGGCGGCAGCAAAGTGGAGCACGTCGTCCCCGGCGGCGCAACGCGGCAGGCCAGTACGTACGAGGGGTTGCGCGTGCTGCGCGGCGACGGCGGGGTCTTCGTACACGACGGTGCGCGTCCGCTCGTAAGCGCGCAGGACGTGCGCCGCGGCATGCAGCCCGTGTGCGGCGGAAACGGATCGCTCCTTGCGATCCCGGTCGTCGATACGATCAAAGTCGTTACCGGCGCGCGCGTCGTTTCGCAAACGCTCGATCGCAATGCGCTGTGGGCGGCGCAAACCCCGCAGTTTGCTACGCTTGCCGACATGCTGCGCGCGCACGAGGCAGGCATGCGCGACGGGGTTGACGCAACCGATGACGCGATGCTTCTGGAACGTATCGGCGTCACCGTGCACGTCGTGCCGGGATCGCCGGAGAATTTCAAGGTGACGCTGCCCGAAGATCTCGCGCGCGCCGAACACGCAATGGCACTGCGCGCATGAGAATCGGCCACGGCTTCGACGCGCACCGTCTGGTGGAGGGTCGCAAACTCATACTCGGCGGCGTCGACGTTCCGTTCGAACACGGTGCGCTCGGACATTCGGATGCGGACGTCCTCGCGCACGCGATCAGCGATGCCGTACTCGGCGCGGCGGCGCTGGGCGATCTCGGCGGGCATTTTCCGGACACCGACGAGCGCTGGAAAAACGCCGATTCCATGGAACTGCTTCATCATTGTGCGGCCGAGGTGCGCCGCGAAGGCTACCGCATCGAAAACATCGACGCGACGATCGTCGTGCAGCAGCCCAAACTGGCGCCGTTCATCATGCGCATGCGCGAAAATATCGCGGGGCGGCTGGGCCTCTCGCTCGGGCAAATCAGCGTCAAAGCGAAAACCAGCGAGGGGATGGGGTACACGGGAGACGGCAGCGGTATCGCGGCGTTCGCGGTCGCGCTGATCGACAGCTTATGAGTGAACCTGTTACACGAGAAAGCCTGGCCGCCGCCATGCAGCGGTGGGGATTCCTGGAAGACCCTGCGCCGCAGGCCGCGCTGCGATGGGTCGATACGTTCCTCGAGGCGTTCGGCGAGCAGCTCGCCGGCGTCGACGATGCGCGCCCTCATGTGGCGGAGCTGCGGGCGGAGGCTTGCGTTATTCCGGCGCTCGAACTGGAACGGCTGCGCACGCGCGAGGTGCTGTTTTTCCTAGATACGGTCGGCCAATACGTGGATAGCCAGCCGGAACTGCGCGGGTTACCCTTGGAGCATGACCTCACCGAGATGGCGCGCGAATTCGGCATTGAAGCGACGGACGCGCAGTACGCGGTGCGCATGGCGGTGACCGGAAAGAAAGCGGGGCCGCCGCTCGAACTGCTGTTCCCGCTGCTCGGTCACGACCGCATTCTCATTCGCATCGGCGCGGTGAACTCGCACCTGCTGCACGGACGCGGTCTACAACCGATTCAGTACGGGCCCGGCGGCGTGCCGTTCGAGCCCATCCACGGTAAGCGTCCGGAGGAACACTAGCACTGCAACCCTTCGGCCCGCACGATCCTTCGATGACAAAGAACGATGTTTGACACCTTGCTTGCCGACATAAAGGCCCCGCTGGAGCGCGATCCCGCCGCGCGCGGCTGGCTCGACGTCGTGCTTTCGTATCCCGGTTTTCACGCGGTGCTGATGCATCGTGTGGTGCACGCGCTGCATCGCGCGCGCCTGCCGCTGCTCCCGCGCTGGCTTTCAAACGTCAATCGCTTTCTGACCGGTATCGAAATTCATCCGGCGGCCAAAATCGGCAAGGGCGTATTCATCGATCATGGCATGGGCGTGGTCATCGGTGAAACCGCCGAGGTCGGCGACTACTGCACGATCTATCAAGGCGTCACGCTCGGCGGCACGAGCCTCTCTCACGGCAAACGTCATCCCACGTTGGAACGCAGCGTAACGGTCGGCGTGAACTCCGCCGTGCTCGGTGCCATTCGCGTGGGTGCGAACTCGAAAATCGGCGGCGGATCGGTCGTAGTCAAAGACGTGCCGCCGAACTCCACCGTGGTGGGCGTTCCGGCGCGCGTCGTCATGCAAAACGGCGTTCCGGTTCGCGCCGTGCCCGATCGTCCGCAAGTCGACATGCCGGATCCGACGGCCGACGCCATTGCGAAACTGCAGCGGCGCGTCACGCAGTTGGAGGCGCGATTGCGCGAGGTGGAGCAGCAGGAGAGCGGCGAGACCGCTTGGTCCTGGGTGATATAATCGTCGCTCACGATGCCGCTCAAACTCTATAACACACGCACGCGAAGCGTGCAGCCGTTTACGCCGCTCGAGCCGCCGAAGGTGCGCGTATACGTGTGCGGCCTCACGCCGTCGGCCGAGGCGCATCTGGGGCATGCGCGTTCGTTTCTTTTCTTCGACGTGCTGCGCCGGTATCTGCAGCATCTGCGCTACGAGGTCACGTTCGTTCAGAACGTCACCGACATCGACGATCGCAGCATCAACCGCGCGCGCGAAACGGGCGAGGACTGGTATCAGATCGTCAGCGGCTATTATGCCTCTTTCAAGCGTTCGATGCAGCGGCTGGGCGTGCGCGAACCGGACGAAGAGCCGTACGCGACCCATTTTATACCGCCGATCATCGAGATGATCGACGCGCTGGTCGAAAAAGGTTACGCGTACGTTTCAAAAGACGGCGTGTACTATCGCGTCGCGCGTTTTCCGCACTACGGCCGGCTTTCGAACCGCAACATCGACGAATTGGAAGCCGGTGCGCGCATCGAAGTGGACGAGGCAAAAGAAGACCCGCTCGATTTCGCGTTGTGGAAGTTCGCCAAACCGGGAGAACCGAAATGGCCCTCGCCTTGGGGCGACGGGCGGCCCGGCTGGCATATCGAGTGCTCGGCCATGTCGCGTGAATTGCTCGATCCGCACGGCCAGGGATTCGACATTCACGGCGGCGGCGCGGACTTGATTTTCCCGCACCACGAAAACGAAATTGCGCAGAGCGAACCGCTGATGCAGCACCCGCCGATGGCCAACCTTTGGATGCACGGCGGATTACTGCTGTTCGACAACCAGAAGATGAGCAAGTCGCTCGGCAACTTCGAGCCGCTCCATCAATTACTCGACCGGCACGATGCGCAAGCGATACGCTTGCTGTTCTTGCAAACCGGCTACCGCAAGGTGATGAATTTCACCGAAGAATCCATCGCCGCGGCCGGCGTTGCGCTGGAACGCCTGAAGAAAACGTACCGCGAACTGCACGCGGGCCTCGGCAAAGCCGGCCGTGCGTCGACGCCTGCGGATGACATGGCGCAGCGTATGGAAGCGGCGCTGAACGACGATATGAACACAGCGGTCGCGCTCTCAGAACTGCTTTCATACCGCGGCGACTCGCTGGAAGAATTTGC
This sequence comes from Vulcanimicrobiaceae bacterium, assembly GCA_035694945.1. Lineage (GTDB taxonomy): Bacteria > Vulcanimicrobiota > Vulcanimicrobiia > Vulcanimicrobiales > Vulcanimicrobiaceae > DATGJX01. Next base: position 20,180 of record DASSEZ010000062.1, on the reverse strand, counting down.
GTACTGGCTCGACGTGCTCGGCTTGGCGCCGAGCGATGCATGGCTGCACGAACCACAGCGCGCGCTGCCCGCCGACGTGCTCGACCGCCTGCGCACGCGTGGCGTGGCCGTCAACGGATCGACGCCCGAAGAAGCGATCGAACACGTGATTGCGACGCGTACGCAAGCACGCAAAGACAAGAATTGGGCCGAGTCGGATCGCTTGCGCGATCTGCTCGCCGAATGCGGCGTTGTGCTCAAAGATTCGAAGGACGGAACGACGTGGAGCGCCGCCGGATAGATCTCGACGACGTCATCTACGGCGTCCATGCAGTCGAAGAAGCACTCGCGGCAGGCGAGGAACTACGCGCGCTGCACGTTGCCGACGAACGCAAGCGCGATCCGATCGTTCGAAAAATCCTGGACGCGGCGCGCGAACGCGGCGTTCGCGTACGTTTCGAGAATCGCGGTTACTTCAATCAATTCCCGTACAAGGCGCATCAGGGCATCCTTGCGTTCGGCGCACCGTTTCCATATGTGTCGCTGGAAGAAGTGCTGCACGCGCGGCGCGAGGGGCCGGCATTGTTCGTCGTGCTCGATCACATCACCGATCCGCATAATGCCGGCGCAATCATTCGGACGGCGGAGTGCGTCGGCGCGCACGGCGTCATCATGCCCGAACGCCGCGCCGCCGGCGTGAATGCGACGGTTCGCAAGGCGGCCGCCGGCGCGGCGGCTCACATCCCAATCGCGCGCGTGTCCAACGTTGCTGATGCGATCCGCAAATTGAAGAAGGCGAACGTGTGGGTCGCCGGTGCGGACCTGGGGCCGCAGAGCGTGGATTACACGCAAGCCGACTTGGCGCGCGATCTGGCCGTGGTCATCGGAGCCGAGGGCGCGGGCCTCTCGCAGCTGGCCAAGCGAGAGTGCGATTATTTGGTTCACATTCCCATGCTCGGCGAGGTGGCCTCGCTCAACGCATCCGTAGCCGCGGGCGTGCTTTTGTACGAAGCCGTACGGCAGCGGCGCGCTGCCGCGCTCGCGCCATAGTTCTTATTGCAGCGGCGCCCTAGGCTGCCCGTAGGCCAGAAAGGGAGCGAGTCGGTGGGTGCCTCCCTTGTCCTTGACGCGCAAGGAGGTCCCTCCTATACTGGTCGGGATGCGCCGCGTTCGACGGGCTCCGCGGAGCCCGCGATTAGCACGCATGCGGTCCCAGAGGGCAAAAAAGACATGGCAATGACCCATCCTGTGTCGGATGGACTCGATTATCACGAGCGGGCTGACGAAGATTTGGTCGCGACTGCTAAAGCCGGCGACAATCTCGCAATGGAGTTCCTGCTCAACAAGTACAAAAACTTCGTCCGTATCAAGGCGAAGAGTTACTTTTTGATCGGCGCCGATCGCGAAGACATCATCCAAGAGGGCATGATTGGCCTCTACAAGGCCGTCCGCGACTTCAAGGCCGACAAACTTTCCAGCTTCCGTGCATTTGCCGAATTGTGCATCACGCGTCAGATCATCACGGCGATTAAAACCGCGACGCGCCAGAAACACATTCCGCTCAACCAGTACATCTCGCTGAACAAGCCGATTTACGACGAAGACAGCGAACGCACGCTGCTCGACGTGATGGCCTCGCAGAAGACGTCGGATCCGGAAGAACTGGTCATCAATCAAGAAGTTTCGCAGGACATCAAAGAGCGCATTCAAGAGAATCTCTCGGAACTCGAGTCGCAAGTACTGCTTTCGTATCTGGAAGGCAAAAGTTATCAAGAGATGGCGCGCGACTTGGGCCGCCACGTGAAGTCCATCGACAATGCGCTTCAGCGGGTCAAACGCAAAATCGAGAAAAATCTCTCGGAAATCGAACTTCCGTAATCATCGCAAGGGCGCCGCTAGACGGCGCCCTTCTTACAAGGAACTGCAGATGCGTTTCGTTGCCACCGCGCTTGCATGTGCGGCTTTTATAGCCCTTACCGGCACGGGCGTCTATGCGGCCGATGCCACACCCGTCGATCAGGCGGGATTCCACCTGGTGCTTCCGGCTGGTTGGACCGAGCAGCCAAACTTGGAGCAGACCGCGGTTGACGGTTTCCACAAAGGCGATCCCGGCGATGCCGTTCAGGCGTTTGCGTGGGCGAGCGCAGCGCGCAATGTGTTCGTGCTCGTGCAGGTGACCACGTCGTCGCAACCGGTACCGGCTGGGACGTTCCGCACGAATTTGGAAGCGATGAACAAAGCAATTCCGCCTGCTATGGGGCTCGCAAAAGTCACCCCCGCGTTGAGTGATGACGGTACGGTGATGATTGGCACGTTTGAAGGCGCGAGCGACAAAGTGGACACGCTGGCGATGACCCAGGGCATGGTGGACAAAGATCGTCACGTGCACGCATATTCGGTGATGTGCATGATGGTCGAACCGCCGGCCCCGAGCGCACAAGCGGATTGCCATGCGCTGCTCGGATCGTTCCAATTGACTCTGGACAAGACGACACTCTTACCGCTGGAAGCCAAATAGCGCGCGGCGCTATTTGCGCTGGTGGAAGTACACGTAGTTGCCTTCGGGATCGATGCACTCGTACGCGCCGCATGATGCGCCTTCGAACTTGCGATCGGTGATCGTGCCGCCGAGCTGCTTTGCGCGCTGCGCCGCGCGGTTGCGGTCCTCGACGCCGAGCATCAGCCCATGGCCTTCCTTCCAGCCGCCCTGCGGGTCGTGCGCGAGCGCGAACGTCGCGCCGTCAGGCAAGTCGTACTCGACCCAGTAGTCAGACTCCATCGAGGGCTTCATGCCGAGGAGGCCTTCGTAAAACGCGCGGGCTCGCGGCATGTCCTTTACTGTGTAAAAAACCACGTCCAGGCCGCGTAAGGCGAGAGATTGTTCCATCATGCCAGCATTCTACCCGGGTAAACCGGACAGCGCCTGTCATGTATGGGGCTAGGCGAGGCGCTCGACGATCGTCCGATAGAGCGCTTCGCGATCGGCGAGCGGATCGACGACGAAGGCCTGCGCGTCATTTCCGTCCGTTTGCGGATCGATGACCACAGTGACGCGCCGGCGCGCGCATACGTCCATGCAACTAGTGTTAATCACGCGGACTTTGCCCCAATGCCCCTCTTCCTTCAAGCGCTTCTTGAGCCAGTCGCGCAGATGAAAATCGCCGATCTCCGCGGCCTTATCCGGGTCTTCTTCGGGAATGCGCTCTTTGAAGCAGCGTTCGCACACGAGCACGAGGCCGCTGTTCATCCATTTGGGTTTGACTGGTTGCATGGAGTCCGTTTCGTAAAGGCGGAGGCTCGCTGCTGCGAGGCCTCCGCGTAGATTCGCAAGCCGACGGCCGGATTCGAACCGGCGTGTCCTCTCGGAGCGCGATTACAAATCGCGTGCGTTCAACCACTCCGCCACGTCGGCGTGCCAGGGCTAATTGGGCTGCGTCAGCGCTTGTTCCTTGGATACGTGTGCTCGCGCCATCGGATTGTCCCTGCCGCCTAGGCGAGTGGGCCTGCCGTGCCCGCGATTGAGCGCACGGAACGTGTCGGTCAGTGAATGACAGTTCGGGCATAGCAGTGTGAGGTTTTCGGGGCGGTTATTGCGGTAATCGCCGTCGATATGCTCGACCTCCACCGGTACGCGCCCCGTTTTGGGGTGGCGTCGCGCCCAGCCGCAGCGCGAACAGCATTCACCGAAGCGCCGCACTAAATAGCGGCGTAGAAATCTGCTGTTGGTGAACGAAGCATAATTCCCGCATTCCAGCTGAGCCGCAAGTTCTTCAAACTGGCGTTCGCGTTGGCAAGTGATGCTGCAGTACTTGGCTTGTCGGCGACGCAATCGTTGATTGCACTGGGCGCAGTTGCCGCGGCGATGTTCGAAGCGATGCTTTGCGCATGCGGCCGAACAATATTTTCCTTTCAGCGAGCGCGAAAAAACCGGATTCCCACACCCGGCGGCACAGTAGCCGCGAAACGGTCTTTTTCTCATAGAAAAATGCTACAATTTACGGGTGCCATACGTGTGGCGTAGTGCTGCGCGTCAACGCAGTCACGCTACGGACGCCGCGCCGTTCGCACCATAGAGCAATGGAAACAGCACGCACAATCACGATCCGCCGCGGCGCGCCCGGGGACATAGACGCGATTCTCCCGCTCGTGGGAGGCTATCGTGTGTTTTACGAGCAGCCACCGGACGCAGACCGCGAACGCGCGTTCATGGAATCACACGTGCGAGATCGCACATCCGTGGTGTATTTGGCGCACGTCGACGATCAGGCCGCGGGATTCGTACAACTTTTCAAAACCTACTCTACCGTGCATCTGGAACCGTGCTGGATTCTCGAAGACCTGTTCGTTGCCGAGGAATTTCGGAATCGCGGGGTCGCGGGCGCGTTACTGGCACGGGGGCTGCAGCATGCAGTGGACGATGGCGCGGCGGGCATGTTCCTCGAAACGGCGCACGACAACGTTGCCGCGCAGGCGCTGTATGAAAAATCCGGCTGGAAGCGCGAGACGCGTTTCATCAAATACAACGCGCCGCTTCCCTGATTAGGGCCGCGCCGAAGGGGAAAACTGCGGCCATGGACCTGACCCGTGACTATCCGCGCGGTCCGCGCGAGCAGCTCGCCGGCATGATGCTCTTGCCGCGCGCGGTTGACAAAGCGCGCGCACAACTCGAAGGCAAACTGGGCGAATACGTTTATTACGGCTGCCGATTCAATCGGCATCTGTTCGATACGCTCGGCGTGACTGACGACGAATTTCTCGACGCAGTGCGCCGCTCGCCGGACGACGAGGCGGTCGTCGAGTGGATTCGCGAATACGTCCGACCGGAACGCGACAAAGTCGAGAAGATGCATCAGTGGGTGCTGCACAACGCCCCGTCGGCGGACGAACGCCAAGCATTTTACGACGAGCTGGAAAAAATCGATCCGGGCAACGACTACGTGAACACGTGGACGCAGTTGCTCGACCTCGAAGAGGGGCGGCTCAAGAAAGAAAGCTCGACGGCGACATAACGCCGCACGTGTGAAAGGCCCCGTTTGTAGCGGGGCCTTTTCCGTGCGTTCGTGCGTCTGTTTTATTTCACGACGTGCCAGTCTTCAATCTGGTACGCTTGTCCGCTCGCGGCGACGAGTACCGTTCCATCCCCGAACGCGTCGACGTTGAACGTCGCGATCGTGGCGCCGCCTTTCGAGAGCGTTCCCGAAATGAAGTGCGGGTCGCTCGGCGAGACGCCCGCATTGGTCTGAATGCCAAGTGTGTCGCCGTTGGAAAGCGTTGCGTTACTGACCGTCAGATTCGTCAGCACGCCGTGGTTGAACGTGGCCGCAATCGGAATGTCGTAGGTGCCTTTGAGGTTGCCGCCGGCGAGCGTGTACATCGGCGTTGAGATTGGGCAAGCCGCGTTCTGCGCGCCGGCAGCGATCGACAAACCGCCGATTGCGCCCGTATACGTATTGCCTTGGTGCGTGAGGTCCCACGTAACGCTTCCGTCGGCGTTGACGGTGCGGGTACCGCTCGGAATCACGCCCGCCCAGCCGAACGTCTCGCCCAGTGACGCGTTGCCTGTTGCGTTGAATCCGGCGGAGTCCGCGCAGAACGTCGAACTGTTGTTGCTGTACGGCAGCAGAACGAATTCGCCGTCCGCGTCGATGGTCTTCACGCCATCTACGTCGAGTTCTCCGGTATGCGTGCGATCGAAGCCGTTCTTGTATTCCGGATAACCAAATTGGTCGAAGGCTGCATTCGTATAATTTACGGTGTCGCTGCGGACCGATGCAGGCGTGCTGCCGTTCAATGCATACCGTGAAACGGTGCGCGCAATGCTCTCCGATGCGGCTCCCGTCGAGGTGTAGATGCGGACGGCGTCGCTCTGGATTTTCGTGCAGCCGTTGTCGTAGAAGACGATGCGTTCGGTCGAATTCGCGTCGCCGTTCTTATCCGGCGCGAAGAATTTCACGCCGTTGTTGCACGTGCCGTCACCCAGAGCGGCGATCGAAACGGCGTCCGTGCGCCGGCCCACGTCTTGCAGCGGCGAGCCCGTCGCTTCGTCATAGGAACTAATGTCTTTAATCGGCGTGCCGATGTCGTTGGCGGTGTCGATGGAATCCTCGGTTTGCCCCGCGACCGATTGCGTATTGCTGCCGCCTGCGCCGGAAGCCGGCGGTGTAAGTGAACCGGAAGCGCCGCCGCCTCCACAGGCGGTGAGCGAGAATGCCGCGATTAGTGCGGCAGGGACGAGTGTGCGTGCGTTCATTGCAAAACTCCAAATGTCGTAAGGGGAGGGGATGCTTGATCCGGTTATAGCGGCAAGAAAGGGGGCGCTTCATGAGCCCGCTCTAAGAGAAGCCGGAGAAATGGATTAGAAGCTTTGCGTCGCCTGCACAGGACTCGGGGCGGGGCGCATCGTACCCTGGTCCGCTGTCGGTGAAGCCGACATGGTCCCGGCGTGGGTAGGTGGCCGAGTGGTTAAAGGCAACAGACTGTAAATCTGTCCAGCGAAAGCTGTACGCTGGTTCGAATCCAGCCCTGCCCAGTTTTTCACGCGGGCGTTGCATAGTGGTAGTGCTTCTGCCTTCCAAGCAGACAGCGCGGGTTCGATTCCCGCCGCCCGCTCCAAACATCGCGTTGCACCATGACCCACTGGTGGCACCCTCGCGGGCTATAATCCGCACATGCACGCGGGTGTGAAACGCAACACGAAGCGAACGGGCGATCTTTCAGAACTGCGGCTGATGCACGATTTGGTGCGAGCCGGTTATGTGGTGTCGATTCCGTTTGGTGAAGACCACCGTTACGATCTCCTGATCGACAAGGACGGAATTATTTCCCGAGTGCAAGTGAAAACAGGGCGACTTCGCAAGGGCGTCGTGCTTTTCAACTGCTACAGTTCGCACACGCACCGCGGCGGGGCGGCGTGCCGACGTTACACGAACGAGATCGACTACTTTGGGGTGTATTGTCCGGAGTTGGACACGACGTATCTTGTCCCCATCACTGACGTGCCGGTCCAACAGGGGATGCTTCGGGTAGAACCGGCGAAGAACGGACAGTGGCGAAAGCTGCGTTGGGCGAGCCGGTACTTGCTCTTTTCCGGCACCGCGCCGGTAGGGAAAGGCGCCGTCGACGCCGTAACGGCCAGGGCCCTTCAAATGCCGTTGTAGCTCAGTGGTAGAGCATTTCCTTGGTAAGGAAAAGGCCACGGGTTCAATCCCCGTCAACGGCTCCATGTACGGAAAGCCCGGCGCAATATGTCGGGCTTTTTTGTTTCTAGTGTATCGGCAGCGCGAACGCAGCGCTCGTTCCCGCCGCGATGAGTACGGCGAATGAGGCCCAAAACCGCATGTAACGCATGCGGGAAGGCCCGTAGAGCGAGAGTTCAATCGCGAGCGCTTGTGCGAAGTACAGAATCGCTACGATCGCCGTCAAAAATATCGCATCGCGGAGATTCTGCGAGGACGCGTCGAGCGCAAGGCCCAGCTGCACGAACGGAAAAAACCAAATCATGTAGCGGGGACCGTTCCCGCTACTGTCGGCGTTAAAATGTAAGCCGAGCGGCACGCGATCCGGCAAAGCATCATAGCGAGCGATCGTCGTAATGCAGGTCACGGCAACAATCGCAAAAGCGGCAGCAAGCAAAAGCAAGTGCACCATAGGCGAATATTTCGCGCGGCTTGCTGCGTTCCCCGCCCGTTCCGCAATGCTTCACGCATGGGAATTATACAGAAGCTGTGTTACTCGCGCAGATCCTCGTCCACACGAACGCGCACCCATACCACATCCAACTCATCTCGTTCTGGGTGTCGCTCGGCCCTGTCGTCGCCATCATCGCGCTCATCATTTTCGTTCAGTATTGGCGTATACGCCGGAACAGAAAAAGCAGGCGCTCCGTTCGCTGATTCGCGAAGTGTCCCGTATGCGAATTCGTCCAGCGCTCTTGCTAGGGGCGCTTTTGTGCGTGTTCTCGGCTTGCTCTGGCCGCAGTGGCGGTGAACGCCTGCTGCCGCTATCGGGCGGAGCGAGCGGTGTCGGCGTGTTCGATACCGCTACTTCACAATGCGCGGTGAGCTACGACGGATTCGTATGGTACACGGTCAACGTCGGGTCGTTCGCTCCTATCGACGTGGCGCACGAACAATGCGCATCCGACGCACTGCAGGCAAAAGGCACGCCGATCATCCCCGCGTGGGCAAAACCCAGCGGTCCAACGCAGACAATTTTCGTCGCAGCGTCACTGCAAGAAAAACTTCCGCTCGGCGGTATGCCCATTCTCGAGAACGTCGCGCAAGCGCACCACATACCCGTGACGTGGCTCGTCGGATCGACCGCATATCTCACCGACGTCGCACCGTACAACGCAGAGCACGCGCAAAACGGTGACGACGTACAAGGCGAGCCCGGCTTTGAATCGCTGCTCGCCAAAGACTTTCCGTGGTACAAGCCGCGCGTGCTCGCGCAAATCGACGACGGCCGTAATCCGGCCGGTCCTGCGGCGTCGATGCCGCTTGGTGAAACTGCTTTCTGGGGCGTCACGTGGAATAATCTCGGCGTCGACACGCTCGAGGACTATGGTTCGCCTTGGGGTTCGTATTGTGCCGATGTATCGTCGTTCAAGCGGCCGGCGCCCGACGGTTCCTGCGCGCTGCTCGGATTCGAATGGACCGCGCGCGATCTCGACCGCGCATACTATACCGGCCAAGTCGCTTCGTTCAGCACCGATCCCGACGACTTGCTGCAACGTGCCGGTTTTACCGCTCAAACCGCCGTGCCGTATGTCGACACGCTTATAGATGCGTATGCCGCTGCCGGACAAGGGCAGCCGATCGCGATTGTGTCGCAGCAGGAAAGCCAGGAAATGTTTAATGCCGGCGATCCGCAGATCATGGACGCGCTGTACGCGCGCGCCGTCGCCGACGGCATGAAGATCGAAACGCTCGCGCAGGCCTCCGTGGACGCGCGTACCTTTTCTGCCAATCCGCGTGCGGTGGCGTTTCCATTTATCGCCGGCGGGAAGAACGTCGCCTCCGCGCTCGTCGGCAACGCCACCGTTTTCCCGTCTACGATCGACTACGTCGATTCTGCGAGCGGCATGACGTTCATCGGCGGCCATACGCTGCCGTCGCGCGTGTTCCGGTACGCGGACTATCCGGTTTCCAGCGACGGCACACCGATGCCCACCGTGCCGACCTCGCAACTTCCTTCGCTCACGAACGTGGCGGCAGGCAACGGCAGCATCAGTTTTCAGTTCAATGCGCCGGCAGCGCTGCATTATGGCGTAGCACTATGGACCGATCCGGCAATGCTTGGCATAACCGGTAACGGCGTGCATCCCGCGGGGCGTGCGGGCGTAGTATTGACCTTCGATCTGCAGCCCGGCACGAATCAAATTACGTTCGCGTGCAGCGGATGCAGCAGTACGACGTTTCCGTACGCTACGTGATGTCGGTTTCGGCAGCGACGTAAAGATCTTCGTCTTCGGTCGCCATTCGGGACTCGATCGCCTCGTGAAACAACCGCCATTGATGTTGCCACGCATCGAATCCAGCCGCAGCCGCACCTTCGCCGGACCAGGCGTTCCACAAATCGTCGAACTGTTTGCGCAATCCGCCCATCTCGCGGCGGTAGCGCTCCGCTTTGCCGCGTACGATCCCATTTGCGCTTTGTGCAAGGCGCGGATACAGCCAATCGTCTTCCAATTTGAGATGGGCCAGAAGCACCGTGCGAAGCCGGCGCAGCAGCGGTGCTATATTGCCGGCCCGTTTTTCCCTACTCAATTCGTCAGCGAGATAGCGCAGCACGACATGATGATCGCGGCAGGTCTGCACGTCGATGCGATCGTTGATGCGCGAAATCGTGCGCGCTGTGCGATAGCGTTCCGGCAGCGGGGTATGCGCGACAAACTGCGCGACGAGGCGTTCGATCCCCCGAGCGTCGCGTTGGGTAAAGCGCCCGATCAGCGGACTGTCGATGTCGAAGACGCCGTACACCGCTTCCGCGCTAAGAATCGGCACCACCAGTTCCGCGCGCGAAGCCGGATCGCAAGCAATATGGCCGGCGAACGCTCCGACGTCGTCGACGATCACCGGTTTGCCGGAATCGAACGCGCGATTGCACACGCCTTGCCCCTTCGGCAGACGCGTGCATGCGGGCTTTCCGCCGAAGGGTCCGAGAACCATACCGCGCTCATCGGGGAAGTAGAAGCCGGCCCAATTTACGTCGGGCAGCGAATGGTACACGAACGCCGCGAAATTCGAGGCGTTGGCGAGAAAATCTCCGACGTCTTCGAGCAGCGAGGACGCCTGGCGTTCTAGGAGATCGTAGTCCGCCGCGTCCGCTCGCCCGGGTTCTCCCACTCCGTGCACGGTGCACATTGTACCGCATTTATCTGCGTGCGGCCTGCGGGAATGCGGGAAGGCGGCTCCGCGGGCGGAAAACGAACAAAACGCAGCGGAGGGACTTCTTGTCGGCAGACGACCTCGTCGTTTCTGAACGTACTCGCGAGCAGCGCGACCGGGCGCTCGTACGCCAGGCCGCGACGCTCCTGGCAGCGGATCTTTCCTTGGGCGAGCTGTTCGAACGCCTATGTGAAGTGCTCGCCGATTATATCGACGCGTCCGTCGTTTTCATCGCCCTCGAGCAGCCCGACGGCAGCCATACCATCGAGTATTTTCACGATCACGGCGTGATCAAGCGCGCGCCGCATATTCGCCTCGAGGAAGAGTCGCGTTCGCTCGAAGTGATTCGCACGGGCAAGATTATTTGGGGCAATCGCCCGCAGCAGTGGGTTGGTGCGCAGCGCATTCCGATCAATCTGGACCGGCCCGAAACCGACGACACGATGGCCGCCATATTCGTGCCGTTGCGCACGTCGGCGAAAGTCATCGGCTGCCTCTCCGTACAGACCACCCGGGCCGATGCGTACGATCAAAGCGAAGTCGAACTGATTGCCGCCATCGGCCATTATCTTGCGGTCGCGGTGGAGAATCAGCGCATGTATCGCGCGCTGCTGCGCACCGCCGATTTCGATCCGCTCACGGGTCTTGTAAGCCATTCACGCCTGCTGCGCGAATTAGATGGGCTCATCGCGCGAACCACGTCGAGCAAACCGGCTGCCGCAGTAATGCTCAACGTCACGAACTTTGCGATGTTTAACGACACCTATGGATATCCCGAGGGGGACAGCGTTCTTCGCACTATCGCCGGTGCGTTGAACGAGTTCAGCAACGAAGTCACGTCGATCGGACGTGTCGGCGGCGACGTTTTCATGATGTTGCTCGCGGCGCGTCCCAAGGAGCAAAGTATCGACGTGGTACGGCGCATCGAACATCGCTGCCGGCGACTCTCGTATCACGGACACGGCCAAACGATTCCGATATCGGTTGCGTGCGGCTACGCGTTCGCGCCGCTGGACGCATCTTCGCGAAGCGAACTGCTGGCGCTCTGCGAGCATCGCACGCGGCTAAGCCGCAAGCAAGGCGGCCACCCGGTCGGGGAAGACGACATCGACGCATACCAACTCCACGGCGTCTATTCCGGCATAGAAACGATAGTGGACAGTCTGCTCGATCGCGATCCCTTTACGCGCGTCCACTTGGTGCACGTCAATTCCATGGCGAAACATTGGGCGGAGTTCAACTTGGATCTCGGCGGCTTCGATCTCTCGAAAATGTTGCAGGCCAGTTTACTGCACGACGTCGGCAAATTGCTCATCTCCGATCGCATTCTGGTCAAGCCCAGCAGTTTGACGGCGGACGAGTACCGGGCCATTCAATATCACGCCGAGTTTGGAAAGAACATTCTTTCGCGATATGACGCGTTCGCGGAGGTTGCCGACATCGTTGGGCAGCATCACGAGCGCTGGGATGGTCAGGGTTATCCGGCTGGGCTTCGAGGCGAACAGATCCATCCGCTCGCGCGAGCAATCAGCATCTTGGACGCGTTCTCCGCGATGGTTATGGACCGGCCGTATCATCGCGGCATCGACGAGGGCGCCGCGCTCGCGGAGGTCGAGCGCTGCTCGGGAACCCAGTTCGACCCGCATTTTGTGGAGCGCTTCGTAGCCTACCGCCGCAAGGGGTGAGCGGCGGCCGTGGGCTATACCCAAAGGTCCGGCATCGCGCGCCCGTAGCTCAATTGGATAGAGCAAGGCACTCCTAAGGCCGAGGTTGGCGGTTCGATTCCGCCCGGGCGCGGGGATTGAGTGGCCGGATGCTGTGCCTGCGAACGGCGCGCTCCGCCCTCCATGGCGCGCCCGCCGCGCGTCTCAGGCCTCCCGGGTCCTCCCTGCGGGGCTCGACCAGCGTCGCCGGCACAGCATCCGGCCACCCGCTTTGGCATATCCGCGGCCTTCGACCAGCGTCGTAGCCGCAGCACCCGGTGAACCGCAGCACCCCGCAAGGCGGGAAAGTTTGGGGTGGCGGTGTTAGGACTCCGTGGTGATGTCCCCGCCGAACTCATTAGAAATGTCCCCTTGAGGTGGCCCGGTAGGTAGCGGCTTTCCAGGGATGGGTTAGGGGCGGAGTGTGCGCCTTTTTTTCGGATTAGGCAGCCGGCGGTTCGCCGGCTGCCGCATTTCCAAGGCTTTGGCATCAATGGTGCGCGGCCGGTCTTGGTCGAAGAGCTTGCGGAATGGCAGTGGGGTACGGTTACGTTCGATGAACAGCGTGCCGGCGCGATCGATGCGTAGCTGTACTTTGGCATGTTGCAGGCGCCGGGCGTTGTGCGGCAAGAGAATTTCGTAGTGTGCACCTTCGAACTGCACGGTCAGGTTTTTGCTGATGGTGCGTTCGTGGCGCACGCACAGGATGCGGTCGAGTTCTTTGAGTTCGGGTGCAGCGCGGTGCATGTCGTTGTGATCGGCCGGGAGTTTGGCGAATCTGGCGTTGTATACATCGAGGAACGCGGGCGCGTAGGCATTCGCATCTTTGATGGTGCAGATGTTGTGCAAGCGCAATTCGCGCACCAGGCGTTTTTGCAGCGTGCCGTTCGCGCGTTCAACCCGGCCTTTGGCTTGCGGTGAATTGGCGCAGATGAGTTCGATGCTCAGCTCTTCCATCGCGCGTCCAAACTGCGTGAGTTCGCGCTCTTTGCCGCTTGGAACGTTGATGCGGAAAACGCCGTATTTATCGCTGTAAAAGGCCAGCGGTACGCCATGCGCGATGATGTGCTTGCGCACGAGTTCGAAATACCCGTGGGTGGTTTCGTGTTCGGCGAAGTGCAGCGCGAGCAGTTTGCTCGTGGCATCGTCCACGTCGACATAGAGTGTACGTTTGGGTCCGCGATCTTCGAACCAGGCATGGGGCGAGCCATCGATTTGCGCCAGTTCGCCAAAACACGGGCGTCGTTCACGCGGCGGATGTGTTCGGCGTTTGGGCCGGCGTTTTGGCTGCCAGAGCGCGGCGGCGATCATCGCGCGGCGAAGCGTTTCGTGGTCGATGCGGATCGGGTGCACTTCGAGCAGCTTCTCGGCGGCGAACGTCGGCCCAAAATCGTGGTAGTGTTCGCGCACGAGCGCAAGCGCTGTGACCAGCACCTCTGGGCTGGTGCGCCGATTACTCGGGCGCCCGCGGCGCCGGGAGACCAGGGCGCCTGCTCCGCCGGTCCGGAAGGCTCGCCACAGGCGCTTGACCTGCCGGGTCGAGAGGCTCAACTGGACGGCAATCTGCTCCTGAGTGAGGTCGCCCGCCTTCAGGCGTTCCATTGCGGCCAGGCAAGTCAATTCGGAGGTCGACATCGTAAAAAGCTCCATAAGCGAGGGCTTTCTCGATGGGGACATCTCTATTGAGTCTAAAAGGGGACATCTCTATCGAGTCCCGATAAAGTTTGGGGTGGCGGTTGCGGGGGCAATCTTCGCTGTGCTATACTGGGTCGTCAAACGGACCGCCGGTCCGTTTTATTTACGTTGTGTGGTAGAGGAACGTGGCGAAGAAAGAGAATCGCGTGATGGTGGTCATGGCCTGCACTGAGTGCAAACGCCGCAATTACAACACGCAAAAAAACAAGCAGAAGACCACTGAGCGGCTCGAGCTGAGTAAGTACTGCCGGTTTTGCCGCTGCCATAAGCCGCACCGCGAAACCAAGTAAGCAGCAACTCGGAACTACCCGGCGTCATCGCATATGCGCGCGTCGCGCTGCGATGCTGACGGGACGCAATATAGGGCGGTAGCTCAATTGGTAGAGTCCTCGTCTCCAAAACGAGTTGTTGCAGGTTCGAGTCCTGTCCGCCCTGCCAATCTCTCCTAGGAGAAACCTCGTGATGAACAAAGCCCCCGGCTCCTCGCCGGATGGTGGAAAGAAGAAGCCCGCGCCAGCCGCCGCTGCGCCGGTGCGCGCCGCCGGTAATCAGAGCGCGCAAGAATTCGTGCGCGGCGTTTGGGTAGAGCTCAAGCGCGTCACGTGGCCCACGCGCGAAGAGTGGGTTTCCGCGACGGTGCTGACGATCATACTGGTCGTGGCTATCGGGCTGTTCACTTTCGGGGCCGACCAGTTGTTCGGCTGGCTCTTCACCTTCGTTCATCCCCCGATTTCACAATGACCGATTTTTCTTTGGATCAAGATCACGACCAGTTCGCGATAACGCAAGAGACGCACGAGTCGGAAGCGCAGGCGCTCAGCGAGTCCGCGCACGACGACGAGTTGCACGAAGCCGCGGTTATCGCGGACGAAATCGAAGGCTCGGCTGATGCCGACGATTCGCTGCGGGACGAGCGCAAAGAAGCGCGTACGCGCGGCGGCAAAGATGACCGCAAGCACTGGTACGTGATCCACACGTATTCGGGCTACGAGAATAAAGTCAAAGCGAATCTCGAGCGCCGCATCCATTCGATGAACATGCAGGACAAGATTTTCCGCGTGCTCGTTCCGATGGAAGACGAAGTCGAGTTCAAAGACGGCAAGCGCAAGATCACGCCCAAAAAAGTGTTTCCGGGCTACGTGCTGGTCGAGATGGACATGGACGACCAATCCTGGTACGTCGTGCGCAACACGTCCGGCGTAACCGGCTTCGTCGGCAGCCCGGGCGCAGGCGAGAAGCCGGTGCCGCTGCAAGACAAAGAAGTCAAGACGATTCTCAAGCAGATGGGCATCGAAACGCCGAAGCTCAAGATCGACTTCAAGAAAGGCGATCGCGTCAAGGTTACGTCCGGTCCGTTCTTCGATTTCACGGGTATCGTCGACGAGATTCAACCGGAAAAAGAGAAGGTTCGAGCGCTCATCTCGATCTTCGGGCGCGAAACGCCGGTCGAGCTCGAGTTCTACCAGATCGAAAAAGTGTAATCGTCATCCTGAGCTCGTCGAAGGATTCGTGGTTCGACGGGCTCACCATGACGAGAAAAGTGAGTTTCTCGCGCGCAGCGACCCCGGGTGCGTGAGTAATTCGAGGGGCAGTTCTTTAAGAACGAAGGGAAACAATGGCTAAAAAAGTCGTAGGCAAAATCGGCCTGCAGATTCCGGCCGGGAAAGCGACGCCCGCGCCGCCGATCGGTCCGGCACTCGGACCGTACAGCTTGAACATCATGGACTTCTGCAAGCAGTACAACGAACGTACTGCCTCGCAGGCGGGCATGATTATCCCGGTCGAGATCACCGTGTTCGAAGACCGGACGTTTACGTTCATTACCAAGACGCCGCCGGCGTCGTTCCTCATCAAGCAGGCACTCAAGATCGAGTCCGGCTCCAAGGAACCGAACCGCAACAAGGTCGGCAAACTCACGAACGCGCAACTCGAAGAGATCGCGAAGGTGAAAATGCCCGACATCAACGCCAACGACATCGACGCCGCCAAGAAAATCATCGCGGGCACGGCTCGTTCGATGGGTGTGGAGGTGGAAGCGTAATGGCACGTTTTCACGGAAAGCGCTTCCGCAACGTAGCGGGGACCTACGACCGCAAGCAACTCTTCGACGCGACCGAAGCGGTCGCGATCGTCAAGAAGAACGCGAACGCCAAATTCGATGAAACGGTCGAGGCGCACATTCGCCTTGGCGTCGATCCCAAAAAGAGCGATCAGAACGTGCGCGGCACGGTGCTGCTGCCGCACGGTACGGGCCGTACGGTGCGCGTCATCGCGTTCGCGAAGGGCGACAACGCGAAAGCGGCGCAAGCCGCCGGCGCTGACGTCGTGGGCGAACAAGATCTCATCGACAAGGTGAAGGGCGGCTTCGCGGATTTCGACGTTGCCGTTGCAACGCCGGATATGATGGCCGCAGTCGGTAAGGAACTGGGCCGCGTGCTCGCGCAGAAGATGCCGAACCCGAAGGCAGGTACGGTGTCGGCGAACATCGCTCAGGCGATTCGCGATATCAAAGCCGGTAAAGTCGAGTACCGCTTGGACAAGACCGGCATCATTCACACGATCGTCGGCAAAGCCAGTTTCGGCGAACAGCAACTGGCCGAGAACGTTGCCACGCTGCTCGACGCGATCATCCGTGCGAAACCCGCTGCAGCGAAAGGCACGTACCTGCGAAGCATCACGCTCACGAGTACGATGGGGCCCGGTGTGAAGGTCGATCCGAATCGCGTGAAAACGCACGCGTAGTAACGCGCACGTTCCCGAAATACTGCGAGGCCCGCGCTTAGCGCGGGCCTCTTTCTCTTTGACTACGTACGCGCAGTAACGCGCGGATCGATCGTATTGTAGACTTCGAACTGCGTAACGCGCGGCTGCGGCATGCCGATCCCGTCCATTGTTTGCGCCAGGCGCGATTGCACGAAGCGCTCGAAATCTTCGCGCGAACGCCAGTGGTCGACGACCCGTATACCCGTGCGCGACGGCGCCGTCCAATGCATCACGAGACCGCCGGGCGGATCGGCGACGACGTTCATGCGAACGTTGGCGTCATCCACTTTCTGCAAAAGCGTCTGCGTATCGCCGTCCCACTCGATGAAGAATCCCGCGCCTTTGCGCGAGTTCGCGCGCCCTTCGACCCGTTCGTGCAAGGGCATGATGTCGGTAGTAGGCGCGGAAAAGCCGTGCTTTGCGGAAAGCGGGCGGATTTTTTCTTCGGCGAAGCGATCGAAATCTTCGCGCGTTTCCCATATGTCGCAGATCTGCATGCCTCCGGATACGGGAGCGCACCAGTGGTAAATGGCGCCGCGCGGAGGTGCGTCTTGAATGCGCATCTCGTCGACGATCGCGTCGTAGATCTTGCGGACGTCGCCGCTCGAACGAAAGAACAGCAGGACGGAGATTGCCATAACGTGCTCCTTATGAACAGTGCAACCCGCACGAACACCCTACGCCCCGTCGTGCTGTTGCGGGATGAGGCGTAGGTACCATCGCAAAAAAAGAAGCCCGCCGAGTGCGGCGGGCCTCGATAAACGTGTCGTGCTTAATAGGATTGCACGCAACTGCTCGTGGCGTTGCTCCACAGCGGCTGCGTCGGATAGCCGCCTGCGTTGGGATTGTTTTCCAAGTTCATCCATGCGCACTTGTCGCCGTTCTCTTCACCGCTGGAGTCGAGCCAGCCGGTGTTCGGCTGCGGATCGGTTTCCGTTTCCGCTTGCTCGTGGCCGCCGACGATCGACACGCCGTCGAGCGTACCGGGGTTGTTCACCGAACCGACGCCGCACGACGAACCCGCATCCGGAATGTACGGAAGATTCGTGTACGAGATGACGCCGTTGCTCGTGGACGTGCTGCTGTGCCACGCGCAGTACTGCGTGCCGAAACCTTGCGGCTTGATGCCATGCGGTGACACGATTACGTAACTGGCGTTGTCCGAATAGTCACCGAAATGCGCGGCTCCGCGGACTGCTTCCGCCGCCAAATTGCTTTGCGACGGGCGGCTCGGCGGCGAACTTCCGGTGTCGGTCCAGGTGCTCACAGAAATGCCCGAGTTACCCACGTGCTGGCCGTCGCTTTGGGTATACTGCGTCACGCTGTTCAGCCATTTGCTTCCAGCCGCCGCTTTCATGAAGTTCACGTAGTACGTCGCCATGCCGTCAGGATCGCCGCTGCCGTTC
Organism: Vulcanimicrobiaceae bacterium; assembly: GCA_035694945.1. GTDB lineage: Bacteria > Vulcanimicrobiota > Vulcanimicrobiia > Vulcanimicrobiales > Vulcanimicrobiaceae > DATGJX01. Next base: position 2,246 of record DASSEZ010000062.1, on the reverse strand, counting down.
CATGCCGATCCCCAGAACACGACGTAGACTTTCGGTGCGGTCTGAATTGGGCCGCCGTGATACGTCAAGTTGTTCGAGCCCTTCTGTGGGCGAGCCAGCGGAACGCGCCCAAGCGGATCGCTCGGGAACGGCTGAGAGACCATGTCGCGCGTGAACATGATGTGCAGCGTTGCGTTGCCGACGGTCATTGTGTGCGAAGGCGTGTTGAGCGTGCTTTGCGGAGAGGTAACCGGAACGGTTTGTGTGCCGGCGCCGCATGCCGCGAGCATAGAAGCTACGGCCGCTATGGCCGCGAGGCGAAAGATCTTCAAGATACACCTCCGGAGAGATTGCAGCAAAAGTAGCTTCATTTTGAGCGTCTTACGCGCGCTTAACAATCGGTAGAAAGCACCTATGCGAAACGCATGTATGATAGAAATACAAAGAACCCGCCGAAGCCGGCGGGTTCTTTTCGTGTGTGCGAGCGCGCCGTTTAGAAAGCGCTCACGCCGTTCGGCGTTCCCCAGCCCGTGGGGCCGTCGTACCCAACGCCGGCGTTGCAGATGTACGAGATCGAGCACGATCCGTTGCTGCCGCTCACCACGTCGTTGAGTGCGGACGAACCGCCGTGACTCCAAATCGACTGCGCGTAGTTCATCGACGACGCGTTGCCGGCGAGCGCGTAGACCGACGCGATGATCGGGCTCGATGCGCTCGTGCCGCCGAAGACCATCCACCCGGAATAGCCCTGGTACGAGTAACTGTCGTAGACGGCGACGCCCGTGTTCGGGTCGGCTACTGCCGCCACATCCGCTTCCGAACGCATCGTGCAGCCGCTGTCCGTCTGCCACGAGGGCTTGGCGACCTTCGCGCTGCATCCGCTGCCGCTGCCGCTCCACACGGTTTCAGACCAGCCGCGCGTGGTGCTCGCGCGCTTGAGCGACGTGCCGCCGACGCACACCACCGTGGAGTAGGAGCACGGCTGCGAGGCGCCCGTTCCGCTGTCGCCGGCGCTTGCCGTGATGATGTGGCCGGGATGGTTGTAGGCGCTGTTGGTTGCGGACGATTCCGAGCCGCCGTAGCTGTTGCTCACGACGTTTGCGCCGAGCGATATCGCCGTGTTTTCCGCCGTTTGCAGGTTGGAGTTCGTCGCGCTGCTGGCTTCAACGAGCAGGATGTGGCAGTTCGGGCAGGTCGCCGAGACCATGTCGAGGTCGAGCGAGATCTCTTGCGCCCAGCCGCCATTCGAACGCGGCATCTTGGTTCCGCCGGTTTGATTGACTTTCTTGAAGCAGCCGTTTGCGGTCGTGCACGCCGGCAGGCCGTATTGCGAACGATAGACGTTCAGATCGCTCTCGGCGTTGGGGTCGTTGTACGCGTCGACGATCGCGACGGTTTGTCCGCTTCCGGCAGTGGAAGACGGCAGCGCGTAGGCGCTTTGAATGTCGCTCGGGCCGTATCCGGACGGCGTCGCATTGCTGTGGGATTTGCCCATCGCGCTGCGTCCGCCGGTGGTGGGTGCCGCTTCCGAACCGAAGTCGGTGCGGTACAGCGCGAAGCAGCGGACGTTGTCGCCGGGCAGCAGATCGGCGCACGAAGCCGCCGTCTGCGCCTGGGGCTGCAAGCCGGCGTTCGGCAAGGACTGCGTCGTGGGGATCGAGCCGCTGCTACAAGCAGCGAGCAAGGAGGCAACGGCCAATACGGCGACCGCGCGGGCAAATCTGTACACCAAAAACCTCCACCTATATAAGTGCAGCGAGTAAAAGCAAAGGGGCGCTCGTAAGCACCCCTTTCTGCATCTTACCGGAGTTTACAATTCCTTGATAGATGCATTTCGCATCTAGTCAGACTAAAGTCACCTTGCCCGTGCTCAGGTCATACACCGCTCCTACGACTTCCGCCTCGCCCTTGGTGACGGCGTCGGCCAATATCGGATGCGAGGTGCGCAGGTGCTCGGCGTTCAGGCGCGCGTTCTCGATGACGGCGTTGTGCCACCAGTCTCCCGGCTTGCCTCGAACCGCCTTCGCGGCCGGTTCGATGGCTGTGGCCATGGTCTGCATATGGCCGGGCAGCGGTTTCGCGCCGTTTACAAAGTCCACGGCCGCTTTCACGGCGCCGCACTTGGTGTGGCCGAGCACCATGACCAGCGGCGACTTGAGCACCGCCACCGCATATTCGATGGACGCCAGCGCCGCCTCGCTCATGAAATTGCCGGCCAGGCGCACCACGAAAATATCGCCGGGCTCGTGATCGAAGACCGTTTCGAC
>DASSEZ010000061.1:0-3614 GCA_035694945.1 Vulcanimicrobiaceae bacterium | reverse complement strand
CGCTTCGGCTTGCCCTAAACGCTGCGCGCATGCCGCGCACGAATGCACGTGTAACTGAACGCTCGCGCGTTCGGCATCGTCAAGCGCGCCAAGCGCGTACAGTTCCGCGAGTTCCTCGATATGTTCGTGCGTGTTCACGATTCCTCACCCTGCAGCAGCGTGCGCAGCGTTCGCAGTGCGTTCGACAAGCGGCTTTTTACCGTTCCGACCGGTTCGCCGAGCCGCTGCGCGATCTGCTCGTGCGTTAGACCTTCATAATATGCCAAGCATATCGCCTGCTGCTGCGCCGCGCTCAGGCGCGCGATGCTCTGCGCCATGTCGAGACGCGCGGCAGAGGATTCGTCCGCGGCGGGAACGCTATCCGCCACGCGAAGATGGTCGCGAACGATGCGCTCGCGGTTTTGCGATTTGCGCAGCCGCGAGAGCGCTTCGTTACGCACGCACACCACCAAAAACGCCTGCAGCGAACCGCGCGCCGCCGAATACGCGTGGCCCTGGCGCCAAAGCCTCAGCAGCACGTCGTGCACGCAATCTTGTGCGTTGCCCGCATCGTGCAGCACGCCAAAGGCGGCACCGTAGAGATGCCGCCGGTACGCTTCGTAGGCCGCTTCGAACGCCCACGCCTCGCGCGCGACGAATGCCGCTTCGAGCGCGTGCCGTTCGGCCGCGTCAGCCGAGCGCGTGCTCTGCGATGACGGCGGGTCCATTATCGTGCAATTCGACACTTCGGTAGCCGATCGCATGCAGCAGCGAGTTGTGCGGTAAGGTGAGCGGTCCGGGTTTCGGTGCCGCGCCGGGCGCGGGCTGCGGATATGCGGTGGCGGCCGCGCTTGCAAACGCGATGTTGCCGTCTTGGTGCCGCACGACTTGGTGGATGTGGCCGTTGAGCACGGTTACGCGATCGAAGCGACGCAGCAGCGCGAGCGCCTTCGCACCGTCCTCTGTCGTCCATCCCCACTGCGGGTAGAGCGCGTACAGCGGGACGTGCGTAAATACCACGATGGGGGTGTTCGCCCGCTGCGCGCGCAGATCGCGTTCGAGCCACGCGAGTTGATCGCTGCCGAGCAGCCCCATCTTTTCGAAATCGAAGACGTTGATGAGCACGACGTAATGCACGCCGTTTGCATCCCACGAGCGCCACGTCGAGCGCTTGTCATCGGCCGGAAAAACGTCGAAGAAGCGCGTGTGATTTGCGCCGATGAAATCGTGTTCGCCGGGTAAGACGACGAGCGGCGCTGTCAGCGTGGAAAGCAGGTCTTTCGCGGTCTGAAATTGCGCGGGCGTCGAGAGATGCGTAACGTCGCCCGTATGCACGACGAACGCCGGCTGCTTTGGCAGCGCGTTAATCGCGTCGATGCTTGCCTTCAGCGTTGCGGCAACGTCGGGGTTTGCCGCTTGGTGAAACCCGATGTGACTGTCGCTGATCTGCACGAAATCGATCTCGGTCGATTGCGCGAGCGCTCGGCCTTCGAAAATCCCTCCGGCACTCAACGTATACGCGATGCCCGCACCGGTCCACGCGACGTGCTCCAGAAATGCGCCGCGTTTCATGGACGATGCCGTCCTTTAGCGGGCAGCACGATAATCGTGGCTTTCATATACGGATGCAGCTCGCAGTAATACGTGTAGCGTCCAGGCTTGTCGAACCGGTGCGTCCAGGTGCCGCCGGTATCCAGTCCCGCGGAATCAAAACCGCCGTTGGTCGCGGTAATCGTGTGCGCTTCCTGGTCCCGGTTGACGAAGCGCACGCTCTGCCCGGCCGTGACGGTTACGGTGGCGGGCTTGTAAGCAAAGCCGCTGATGGTGACCGTAGCGGCTAGAAGAAGAGGTAGCATATCCCGTATATGCGCGGCGCCCGGCTATGGTTCACCCGCGTCCCGCGTGTCACGCTGAGGTATCGAAGCGCCGCCGAGGCATCGAGGCGAAAGTTGCTGTCACGCTGAGGTATCGCACGCGATTTCCTCGAATGAGCCGGTGTAATCAGCTTGCTCAGTAATGTTCACCGGCGTCGTGCTGCCAGCGTCGTTGTCGCGGGGCACCGCCGCCATCATAAGATCCAAAAAGGGGCGCCGCATTCGGACTTACGAGGCTGCCTCATAATTGCCGGATGCAGGCGCAATACATGTCCTTGTCGGCGATAGAGTAATAGAGCCGAATTGTCGGGCCTTCTTGGACTGCGGATGCCGCAAATGCAATATCCGTCGCGTCGCCCTCGCGTACTGCCGGCGCCGCGAGTATGGGATCGATGCACCTTGCGGTGACACGAGAGTACGATCGGTCGAACGCAATCCATCCGATCCGCCACGCCGCGTCCGCCTGAGCCCCGTTGTAAAACATGATGTTCGCGTCATCGGTGTGGCAAACCGGGCCGGTGCTTAGGTGCCAACTGTCCCAGCCCTCGGAACGTGCATCGAACGGGTCATCAAGCGCGTGCCATGGGCCGGCGACCGACGTACTCGCCGCTATACCGACGCGGGAAGCACCGTCACGCGCGTACTCAAAAAAAAGAAGCCAGGTACCGTCGGCCGCTTGAATGATTGTCGCTTCTTTCGGATTTGCACAGCGTGACGTCGAGCGCAATGCGGCACCGCTTTTTTCTAGACGCTGCATATCCGGTCCGCAGGCGAGTAACAATTGCCCGCGCTTGAGCCGTTCGTTCCATCCGGTATAGTAGACGTAATACGCACCGTCCACAATCGCGAGCGTCGGATCCTCGCATCCGTCCAAATCATCTTCGCCGGGTCCCGGCGCGATCGCCGGCTCCGGGTCCATCGAAAAGTGGATGCCGTCGCTTGAGCGGCCATGGTAAATGCGAGCGATTTTTTCGGCCGGAATGTCGGAGTGCGGAACGGCACGGATCAAAATCTCATAGCCGTTCGTGCCCTTCCACACGAACGGGCTCAGTTTGTACATTTCACGAAGCGGCGGTTCGCTATCAACCTGCAACGCTTCTATAAAAGTAACGGCGAATCTCACGGCGTACGACCATCAAGCATCCAGTACGGCGGTATTTCGATTTGCTCGCACGGACCAGTACGAAGCGTTGTTCCCCCGAAAGAGGGTTTCCAGACGCTTGAGTGCGGTTGTCCCGCTTATCGTCGCCGTAATTCTAGCGTCGTCGTCGTGCTCGTGCGCCCGCTCGGGAGTATTGCGGCAGCTGTAATTCGCACGGTTTGCCCGTTGGAAAGCGCAATGTGCAGCGGGCCGGTGTAGCGCTTCGCATGTGTGTCGGGCGTGCTGCCATCGGTCGTGTAGAAGATCGTCGCGTCCGGATCGCCGTCGCTCAGCGTAACGGTTACCGAGCGCGCTCGCGTCTGCGCCGCAATCGCTTGGATGTTCGGCGCAACTGCGGAGTATTGCAGCGTGCCTCCGTCGGCGACCGTAAAGGTCGGGTTGGGAATGCGGAAGTTGTAACTCTCGCTTTGCAGCCACGCGTACTGCGAATGCATGCGCGTTTCGAACGAATCCCAATCCTTGTACGCGTTGGCCGTCCAGCCGTCTTCACTCAGCGCAAGTTCGCGCGGAAGCGCCATATAGAAAAGAAGCGGCACGCTGCCGATCCATTCCGTCCAAATGTTGCCCTGCACGCCCAAAATGTGCGCGCGCTGCTGCCG
>DASSEZ010000060.1:0-3731 GCA_035694945.1 Vulcanimicrobiaceae bacterium | reverse complement strand
GCGCCGGCGCACGTCGCGGATGTAGGTGTCGCGCGTCGGCGGACGGCCGAAACGTATGCGATCGTAATGCGGTGAAAACGGGCGCTCCAGCGCGTCGAGCGCGTCGACGGCGCGCTTCAGGTCTGCAATCCAGGTTGCGTTTTGCGGGTCGGGCGCGGCGGTCAACGCACCGATGCGCTGCAGAAGCGCCGCCTTGCGCACGATGTTTTCGGGCGTGACGCTTTGCAAGCAGACGCCGTAGATTCCCGTCAGATATTCTTCCCATGTTTCGTCCGGGTCGAGCGTGACTTTTTGCGCGTGCATCTCAGCGTGCAGACGCGCTCTGAAGCGCGCTTCGTTCATCTCTTGCGAAAAATAGTCGTGCGGGTAAAACTCCGTTCCGTCGTCGAGCACGTACGATGCGCGCGGTCCGAATTCGGGACGAACTTCCAAAGAGACGAAGTTTTCTTCGATGTACGCGAGATCGTCCGGCGTAAATTCAACTGCTGCTTCCATGCAAGCAGTTTAACCGCCTAACGTTTCGCCGGCGCTCGAATCGTAGTATGATGGGACATGGTCCTCGACGTGCCGCCGGCCGTCGCGCAGATCGCGCAGCGCGTCCATCGCGACGAACAGGGAATCTTTCTCTACCGCCTGCACCGGGTATTCGACGTTCATGCGGGACCCATGCACAGGCACGACGAGCTCGAGCTCGCGGTCGTGGTTCAAGATGGTCGTGTGGTGAAGGTGCGAGCGCTGCGTGCGCTTACCGGCGGGAAACCGGCGGACGGCCCGGCGCTCGCGCAGATCGAACGGCAATACGAGCATCCGAAACCGACCGACGTCTTTCATCGTCCATTCGATCCGCAGTATGTCGACGAATACACCTACCGTAGTGCGGGCCCCGGCACGTACGCATTCAGCAGTCGCCTGCACGACGGCAGCCACGGCAACGGCACGTTTTCGATCGATGCGGCGGGCGAGGTTGTGAAATACGTGTACGCGCCGAACGTGCTGCCGCAATATGCGACGTCCGGCACGGTGACGAACGAACGCACGCAGGTTCTTCCCGGCGTGTGGTACTTGACGCGCGAGCAGCACGAGTATCGCGGCCGCTATCTGTTCTTCGGCGGCGGCGCGAGCGCCGTCATTACGTACGACTCGTTCCGGCGCTACGCCGATTTGCCGGCGGCGCGGTCCGCGCTTTTTTCGCAGGCAACCTCGACACCGAACACGCGCCAGAGCAACGCTTTGCCGCTTTCCGTTAGTTCGAGCGCGCGCGGTTCGCTCTTTCGGCGCAGCGCGCCGCATTCGAGGAGTGCTTGCAGCAGCGCCGCGCCGAGCGGCCCGGAAATATGGTGCCGGCGCTCGGTCCAATCGATGCACGCCCGTACGTGCGCGTGCGGATCGCGAAAGAGTGCCGCAGTGTCGACGCCCGCGGCGAGAAATGCTTCGCGCGCGCCGTCGCGCAAGCGGAATCCGCCGTCTTCTACGCCGAGCGCCTCACGTCGCACCAGTGCCTGCGCGACCAGCAGCGCGAGTTCGCCGGCCAAATGGTTGTAGCACGAGCGCGCAAAGCGCAAACGCTGCATGCGCAGCGAATCGCTGAGCGAGCGGACCGGTGCCGCCGGCGCGACGGCACCGAGCGCTTCGAGTGCCTGCGCGATTTCGGGCCGCGCGAGTTCGTAATACCGGTGACGGCCCTGAGCGCGAACGCGAATCAGTCCGCCGTCGAGCAGTTTGGCAAGATGCGCGCTCGCCGTTGCAGCCGAAACACCGGCGGTACGAGCCAGTTGCCCGGCCGGTATCGCACGGCCGTCAAAAAGCACCGCGAGCATTGCGGCCCGCGCCGGTTCTCCGGCAAGGGCTGCGACATATGCGAAATCCGGCTCGTTCACGCCATTATTCTACACCGTTTGTGCTTCGCTCAGAAACGAAATATAGAAGGCTATGGGATCCCAGTGCATAAGCCATAGTCTTGCAAACCCCTGGATCTGTTATACGTGCCCGAGATGGTGAAAGTGACGTTCGACGGCGTAATGCGGGCGCCGAAATTGGATACGATACACTTTGCAGTAGTAGCGTCCAAAGGCAGTTTGCCATACTCACTCGCGATCTCGACGTCCGATATGATGCCTGAAAGAGTATCGTTTTCAGCAGATGCCTCGCCCCCAACTTGCGCGTAAGATTTACCTACATCGATCTGCAAATTGCGAACGACGTGCCCGTCGAGTTCGAGAGAAAACCTTGTGCCGTGGCGTCTTATTGCGACTTCGTGGACGGTGTCTTGGACCGGGCCAACCTCCTCGTAATGCATGGCAGTCGCCTTTGCAGGGTGTACGCTGAATTTAGTGAGGCCGGTTGTCTTTAAGGATGGAAATTGTGGACGATTTTCCTTCGCCCAGGCTACGAACGCGCGTAATCGCTGGTCTATTTTCGGGCGACGAATTAGGCCAATCTGAGCGAAAGTCTGGTCACTCTCGTACCACGGTCGACCTGCGATCATGATCCAGACTGCATACCATGATTTGTTCGGGCTCGGTGGAAGGCGAAGTGTCGCTCTAACGTCGGCCTCAAGGGTGCCTGCCTGCGGCTTTTTCGATGGGAAAGCAGCATCAACTGTGGCGATTGCGTTAGGCGGCTGATTCGTCGTCGCGTAGACGGTGGCCGCTGCGCTGGCACCCACAGCGAGTACGAGGACTACGAAGCAGATATGAGCGCGCAGTTTAAGCACCTTTTGCGCGACGATTAAGGAACTCGATGAGAATCGAAGCCCCGAAAGCGGCGAGTGCAGTGGCGCCGGCGGCGATGGAAGCGATGGAATCTTTTGCGAAAAGGTCTGCGCAAAACGCCGCCAACCCAATGAACCAGAATACACGGCTGTGCTGCGAGTGAATCGGCCCCAGTAGTGGCAGACACATAAGCACTAGCAGAACAGAAAGCCAAATATGTGCGATCATGCCCGTGCGTCGATTCCCGCCAGGAACACTTCAGGGAACGTAGGTATGTGGTTTTTCAAGCTGGCGAAAAACGTGCGAAAGAAAATATCTTTGACATCATCGTCCATCGTCGCGGCTAAATAGGCAGCGGCATCCCGGAAAATAAGGAACCTGCCGGATGTCGCGAGCTTTGCTGCTTCATCTCCGATACTGAGGACAGACAGTTTTCCATCTCGCGCGCAATACAGCTTAAGGATGCGCTCGTTTCTGAGAAAAACGCGGATATCGTACCCATCGCCCTTCGGCGCTCTAGAATGCGTAAACATTGAGATGTGCAGCGCCTAAGATCGTTAGGCGCTGCCGCTCCTTTAGGACTTAATTAGGAATAATTGTGGTCGTTTGCGTAGTATTGCCGTCGGCGTCAGTGCTTGTACTCGTCGTTGTGGTAGTGCCATAGGGGTCCGAGTTCGAACCGCTATAGTCCCAGTATTGACCAATGTCTTGTGGACCGCCACTGCAGGAGGGGAGGTTATAATAGGCGCCACCCGCGCCAATAACGCCGCCACCGACAGCTCCCCACGGCCCAGCGAGTTGTCCGCCCGCTGCTGCACCACCGAGTGCTCCAGCGGCGGTACCCCATGTGCAGCCTGTGGGATTGTATGTCGGTGACGGTTCGCTCCAGACCGGCTGCCCAACAGCGTTTGGCGGTGCATTCGGCGCAGGATTTGGCGTAGGGGCGACTCCAGTTATTGTACTCATCCTTGGTTACGATTCTCCGTTTTTCATGCAGTAAAGTACCGCGGCTACAGAAGC
>DASSEZ010000059.1:0-32985 GCA_035694945.1 Vulcanimicrobiaceae bacterium | reverse complement strand
CACCGCGACGCTCGGGCAATACGCCGTCGCCGTCGCCGCAGCCGAAGGTTTGCTCGTCGTTACGCAAGTAGGCGCAATAGTCACCTCGCCGCACGTCGGTGCGATGGCCGAAAGCGACGCAGCCAAAATGACGGCGACCTGCGTGCGAGCGACCTTGGTGATGTCCGTTCCGATCTGCGCACTCTTCTTCGTGCTGGCGCCGTATATCGTACATCTGCTCTACGGCGCCGCCTATGCGCCGCTCGTACCAGCCCTTCGCATTCTGCTCGTCGCGGTGCTCATCTTGTCCGTCGCCAGCCCGATCTCCAACTTCTTCACACTCAATCGCGGAAAACCTGAGGTCGCACTGGGCAGCGCGCTCCTCGCCGCGTGCGCGTGTATCGCCGTTTCATGGCTGCTTGTGCCGCGACTCGGCATGATCGGCGCGGCGGTCGCGACGGCCGCGGCGTACCTGCTCGGCGAAAGCTTTCAAATGTTTTTCTTCATTCGCGCGAGCGGCACGCCCCTCGCGGCGATGCTCGTACCGACCAGCGGTGACGTACAGTTTTACCTGTCCACGGCTGGGACGCTGACGCGGGACGCGGTTCGCGCGGTTTCGTCTATTCGCTCGGCTGCGCGGGGACTCTGATCGGCAAGAAAGGCTGATCGCGTCAGCGCGACGAGCGAGAATACCAGCCACGTCTCCTTGTACGCGAGCAAGTCGAGCGAAAAGCCCGCAACGAACAAACCCAGCACCGATGCACGAATCGCGATGCTGACATCGCCAAACACGGGATCGCGCTCTACGCCGCGAAGTTCGACGAACACCAGATACCAGAACAACAAAACGAGCCCGAACCCGAGCGCCCCATATTCAACGGCGCTCTGAAGGAATACGGAGTGCGCCGCACGATCCCAACCCGGCAAGAGGTGCCACGTTGTCAGGTAGTACTGATCGAACGCGACTTGGAAGTTGCCGACGCCGGCCCCGAGAAGCCAATACTGACTCAGCGACGCAATGGCGACCTTCCAAATCTCGGTACGCCCGTCCCCTGTTACCGCGTCGGCGCTCATTAGGCGCTGACCGACGGGACTCGACACCACGCCGGCGATTGCAACGACGAGCATCGCGAACGTCTGCAGCCGGTATCTCGATCGCCAAAGGACGAACAGCACCACCGCGGCAAGCCCGATCGTGCTTCCACGGGAGCCGCTGATCATCAATGAAGAAAAAAGCAGCGCCAGTATGCCGAGATACCCTACCTTTACGAGCGTTGCACGCGCGCCAAGGAACAGCAGGAGCGTAACCGTTATCGGCGCGATCAGCGTCGACGCATATTCGTTTGGATCGACGGACGTGGCGGCGTCATGGCCGATGAAGAGACGCGGGCCGAATACCTGCTGCCCGTGAAAATACAAGAGGTCGCCGTAGAGGGCCGACGCGGCGGCACCGGCGACCATGAACAGCAAAATAATTTTGAGTCCGTCAAACCGGACCGGATACAACGAAATGATGACGTATAATAGAACGTAATTGAGAAACTGAATATAACTGCTGAAAGCCTTCGACGCGTCGACGGACCAAAAGATAGTCGTTCCAACGTAGAAAAGCAACACCGCGAGAACGCCCAGCGAACGAGCCGGGGGCGCGGTTCGTCTCGAAGCGAACAAGACAAGAAGCGTTCCGCCTGCGACGGCCATTCCCACGAACTTGCCAACGGTCGCACCCGTTCCCGTCACGAACAGCGAGTTCATCGGCAGCAGCGCCGCATACATTCCGATTAAATATGCCGGTAAACGCCGGAAGTTTAGTGCCAGCACCGGCGCCGCAACGAGCACCACGCAGGCGGCAACACCGAATTTGCTTGGGTGGTCGATTTGACGAGCAAGCAGCAGTCCCGTGGCGACTAACCACAGTATGCCGCAGGCGCCGGCCAGCGTGGACTGCGTCAATATCCGGGATCGGTGCCGCAACAACGAGCCGACCATCACCTATACACTATCGTTTTCACAAACCAGCATGTAGGCCGACAGTGCCCGCAAAACGGTGGGGCGAATTCCCTACGCTTGGTCCAAAGTCCCAGCGCACCGTAATGCCTTGTCTCCATACCGCGCTTGTAAGCTGGGAGGTATGCTGTCGGTATGAGACTTGCTTACTTGACCTCCCGGTTTCCATTCGCGCATCTCGGCGAAACGTTCTTGAGGCCGGAGGTGCAGTTGCTTTCAGAAGTGTGCGATGAGGTCCATCTCATTCCGGCGCGCCCGGCGCTCCAGGAAAATCCTTTCGGAAACCTCGGCTCAAGGGACGTATATCTCTCGCCTGCTGCCCCATCGACGCTGTTTGCAGCGGCGCATGAGGTTTTGCACTATCCTCGCCGTGCAGGACGTGTGCTGCTCCGTCTGCTGTTTTCGCGTTACTCAACCCGCGCAAAAATCAAGAATCTCGCATTACTGCCCAAAGCACTTGCCGTCGCACGCTACGTCCGGGATCACCGCATCGAACATATACATGCGAATTGGCTTACCACCTCGTCAACGGTTGCGTACGTCGCACACCTTATGACAGACATTCCATGGAGCTGCACGGCACATGCTCATGACATATATTCGAACAATCTGACTGCGCAGAAAGTCGGCACGGCTCGGTTCGTGCGCGTGATTTCAGAACGGAACCGCAACGCGCTCAACGGCTTGACGGGCCACGCGCACGACGATCGCACGTACGTCGGCCATCTCGGCGTGGAGATTCCGCAGCGGCCGGCCCCGCTTTCTGACCGAAGCAGCCACATTACGATGGTTTGCCCAGCACGTCTTCATCCCATGAAAGGGCACAGGGATTTGCTGCACGCGCTTGGTCAGCTCCGTGCTGCGGGACACAAGTTTCAATGCGATCTTGCGGGCGACGGGGAACTTCGAGCGGAACTTTCCCATATCATACGCGAACTCGACTTAGCATCATGCGTAACGATCCGCGGCACGGTTGCGCATGGAGACTTGCTGGCGGAGTTGCGCGCCGGCAAGTATGACGCCGTCGTTCTCGCGAGCGTAGAGGACCCGCACGAACGGCGCTTCTTCGAGGGCATTCCCGTGGCGCTGATCGAAGCAATGGCGGCTGGAGTTCCGTGCATCTCAACGCGTACGGGCAGCATTTCGGAGCTCATCGACGAGCGGACCGGTGCACTCGTGGAGCAGCACTCTCCCTCGAACTTTTCTGCAGCGATGGCACGCCTCGCGGTCGATCCGGCGCTGCGCCGGCGCTTGGGTTGCGCGGCACGCGATCGCGTCGTCGCGCACTTCAACGCCAGCCTGACCGCTCGCGCGCTTTACGACTCGATCGTTGCGGCTGCATCGGATTCGCTCGGCCACTCAGGCGCCGCGTTTGTACAGAGGCCGGCAAGCATGCCCGCCGCAAACGCAAACTGAAGCGACGGGAAGAACACGAGCGTCGCGAGCGTTACGCCAAGAGGCTCGCCTTTTCTACGTCCCAGCAAGATCGCCAGCGCATACACTGCAAACGCGGGCACCAAAACGATGCGAACGGGCGAGGCGGCAAGGGCAATGCTCGCCAGCGCTGCCACGCAGATCAACACATGACGCCCACGGATGGCATCGCTGTGCAGACGGAGCATTTTGGCACGCCAGAATCCATAGCGATTCCATTGCCGCAATACTCCCCACGCGCCGCGATTGATGATAAAACGGCACGCCAGCGGAATGCGTAAGACGCGAAATCCGGCCTTGCGCAGCCGCGCTGCGAGCTCCGCATCTTCGTTTGCCTCCATTGACTCGTTAAAGCCTCCGCACGTCGAGAGCACGCCTGGACGCCATGCGCCCAGATATACGGAATCCGCGGATCGAACGTCGTCTCCAGTTCGGAAATCGGCCCCGCCGAGCCCCATAGGATTCGTGTAAAGCGCTTCCACGAGACGTTCCGCGAACGTGGATCCGGCCATGGGGCGCTGAGCCGCACCGACGCACGCGACATCGGGCGCGGCGTTTTCCAGCGCCTCGACTGCGTCCAAGAGATAGGTTTCTCCATACAACGTGTGCGCGTCCAGGCGGACGACGATATCGTTCGGGTTGGCGCAACGCAGCCCCAGGTTCAGCGCGATCGGAATTCCTCTGCGCGGGTTGTCCAACACGCAGCCCCGTACGCCGCTTGCGGCAAACCACGTACGCACGATTGCGGCGCTGCCGTCACTCGAGGACCCGTCAACCACGACCAGATAGAGGCGGTCGCGTGGGAACTTTTGCCGCTGTATACTCTCAAGCACAGCGGGCAGGTGCGGCGCCTCGTTGTAAACCGGCATAATCGCAATAACGCGAGCAGCGCTCATCCGGACCTGTGAAACAGAAACTCGATGGCCGTCTTGAACAAAATCGAGACATCAAGCCAGACGGTCCATTGCTCAACGTATCGAAGATCGTATCCCAACTTCTCATCGATATCGGAGAGTTCCAACAACCGCCGCATGTGTATCTGCGACCACCCCGTTATACCAGGCGGGACAAGATGCCGCTCATCGTAGCGGCTAAGGCGCTCGCGGAAACGCTCGGCCAATGCCGGCCGCTCCGGCCGCGGACCGACCAGCGACATATCTCCGCGCAGCACGTTGAATATTTGAGGGAGCTCGTCGAAGCTGAGCCGCCGAAGAATCGCTCCCACGCGCGTGCGGCGATCGTCGTTCTCGCGAACCCAAACGGCGCCCGTTTCCTTTTCTGCATTTACGCGCATCGACCGGAACTTGAAAATGGTAAACGGCTTGCCGCCCATGCCGACGCGTTCCTGGCGATACAAGATCGGGCCGCCGGACTCCAGGTAGACGGCTATCGCGCAGACCAGCATGATAGGCGAAAACACGATCAGTGCGATGGACCCTACGACGAGATCGAGAATGCGCTTGCGCAGTCGGGCTGTCGGTGTACACGCGTTGAGCTGCGTAGCGACGATGAGCGCTTGATTTCCGCTCGTCTCGAGCGAAAGCCGGAAGGAGTGACGCTTGATGCGCGGCGGAGCGAACGCTACGCGTACGTGATATTTCGCGGCGACCTCGAGAATCTGCGGCATCAAATGCGGATCGAGCATCTCGGTAAAGGCGATCGTTCCGCAGTGGGAGTGAAGCGCTTGCGCAAACCACGGAAGCGACTCGATTTGAAGCGCCGCACCATTAGACGGATGCAGCGTTGCTTCCACGTCGTCAACTTGGACGAGCAGCGGCGGAAACTCGAGCGGGCGATCGACCGATGCGAGCGCATCCTGTATGCGCGCCTGCGTTCCGACAAAGGCGATGCGAGTGCTGCGTTTGAACACGCCGAGGTTGCGAACGCCGTTCATGACCGCTCGCCCTGTGCCGACCATCACGATCGACAATCCCAGTGAAAGTAACGCCCCAACGCGCGAAGTCGAGATTGCGGGAACAATCGTGAAGACGACGAGTTGCGGAAGCACGCCGAGCGAAAGCGCTGCGAACGTATAGTAAAGCTCGTCCTTCATCCGGAACGCATAGGTTCGAGTGTAGAGACCCAGGATCCGAAACGTCGCGATCCACAGCGCGATGACGATGACGGCGCCCGTAATCTGTTTCGGGAACGGCGGCGTGTGCCACACGCGCTCCGCCAGAACGTGCGCGAGATACGCGGAAAGCACGAACAGTACGAGATCGACGGCGAACAGCGCCAACGCCCAGTTCGGCGAGTAGGTCACCGCGAACGGGATTTGCTTGGCGGGCACATCGGACTGCTGCGACTTGCGTTGCGGTTTTTGGATGGTGGCGGTCGACGACATGGAACCTCGCGCCGGCGATGCGTGCATTGCGCTTGTACAAATTATACGGGCGTGCGAGTCGGCATCGAGAGGGTCGTTCGCCACTGAGGGCGCGCCGTCCCAAAAGTCCCAGCAATGGGACTTCCCATTCTACCTGCGGCGCCGTGCGAGCGAATAGTATTGGTCTACGCTTATGTCACGGCCGCTCGCATCCGTCGTCGTCCCGGCATATAACGAAGGCCCCGAACTGGGCGATAACCTCGCGGCGCTCGCCCGGCATCTTTCTGCGGCGCAGAGCCCATACGACTACGAGATAATCGTCGTTGACGACGGAAGTACGGATGAAACGTACGAGACCGTTCAAGCCGCGGAGCCGCAGATTCCGGGGCTGCGCGTCGTACGGCACGCAAGCAATCGCGGGATGGGAAGTGCCATCCGCACCGGCTTCGCATTCGCCGAAGGCTGCGTGGCGGTCGTGTACGACTCCGATCTCTCGTACGCTCCGGAAATCATCCCCCGGCTCCTGGAGCAGCTGGATCGGAACGGTGACGACTTGGTGCTCGCATCTCCGTACATGCGCGGCGGCAAGGTAGCCAATGTTCCTTTGCTTCGCCGCTTTCTGAGCCGCGAGGCGAATCGCTTTCTCTGCTTTGCCACGAATGGACGCTACGCCACGCTCACCTGCATGGTCCGGGCGTATCGCCTCTCGTTCTTTCGAAACGTTCCAAGCACCGAACCCCGCATGGAAGTCAACCCCGAACTGGTTTTTGCGGCCATCAAGAGCGGAGCGCGCGTTTCCGAAATTCCGGCCGTGCTGCAATGGAGTCCGCGGCGAGCGAAGGCGCGAGCCGGTCTGAACGTTAAGCGGACGCTCAAGCAAATTGCGCGCACGGTTCGCTATGGAGTCTCCCACCGGCCGGCCATTCTGCTGGCCATTCCCGGCATTATGCCCGGCGTTCTGCCGCTGATGCTTACAATAATGGTCCTTCTCCATCTCAGCCTGGCCACGATCGCCATGATCACGGCTATCACCATGGTGATCCAAAATGTCAGCCTGGCGCTGTTCGCCGGCCAGCTCGCGGTGTTCGGCCGCAACACGCTGCGCTCGGCGCGTGCCGACGTTTCGACGACGCGACGTTAACGCAGCCGAGATCCACGGCGCCTTCGGCCCTATTACCAACGTCCCCGCGCTTAGGCACTCCCGTTCTACTGTGCGTCTCCTCCCGGCATCTATGATTGCAGAATCATGGCCGGCATAACGCTGTACGAGGGCAACCCGAGCCAATATCAGGAAGTCTCGGCCTTCTTCGAAGCGCTCGCCCGGCGTTTTCGCCTGTTCGCAGCCATCGTCGCCGGCTTCGTGCTTTTGGTCGGCGCAGTTACCTTCTTCACACCGAAGTCCTACACCACAACCGCGCGCGTCATCGCCGGCAATCCCACGAGCCAAGGGAGCGAGGCCAACAATACAACGCTGCCCATTCTCAACGCTCTCGTACTTCAAAGCGGCGTTGAATCCGCCGAAACGTTCGCCACGCTCGCGCAGCAGGAAGACGTAGCGGCGTCGGTTGCGCGCAGCATGCACCTGAACGTGACGCCGCGCGCGCTGCTAAGCAGCCTCACCGTCACTCCAACCACGAACACTGCGATTTTGAATCTCGCGGTTACCTGGCGAGACGCCGATACCTCCGCGAAACTTGCCAATGCGTTTGCCGACGCGTTTATGCGCAAGGAACGCGACTTCGTGCGATCGCAGGCTACGACCGCCATAGGATTTCTCTCCACGGAACTGCCGCGGGCGCAATCCCGGGCTCAGAAAACCGCAAACGACCTTGCGCGTTTCCAGGCCGCCAACGGCTTCGTCGATGCCGGTTCTCATACGCAAGACGTCGTATCGAAAGCGACCTCGCTCGAGAGCAAGATCGACCAATTGACGCTGGACAGTCGCGAAGCGACGGCGCTTCTCAACAACGCCAACGCGCAGCTCGCGAGCTTGTCGCCGACGATCAACAATGCTCAACAGATCAGCGTCAACCCCGTTCTAACAGACCTCCAGACCAAGCTGGAGCAGATTGACCTGCAGCTCTCGCAAGCCCAAAGCCAGTACACCGATCAGCATCCGCTGGTCACGTCGCTGAAAAAGCAGCGCGCAGACCTTGTCGCGCGCATCGCGCGAGTGCCTGCGCAGATTGACAGCCAGAATACGCTCTCACCCAACCCGGTCTATCAATCGCTTCAGCAGCAGATCGTGCAGTACCGGCAGCGGATCGACGGCGACACAGCACAGCTTGGCCTTCTGCGCAAGCAGCGTGCGAACATGGCGCCCATGCTGCTCCAGCTGCCGACTCAGAGCATGCAGTTCGCGACGCTGCAGCAGCAAGCAAAACTCGCCTCCGACGTCTACAACGCGCTCGAGCAGAAATACAACGACGCAACGATCGCCCAAACCACGGCTATAAGCGACATTAGCATCGTGCAGTCCGCAACGGCCGATTCGGCGATCGTAAAGCCGAATCTGAAGATCAATCTGCTCGCTGCGCTGCTGGTCGGCTTGGTGCTCGGGTCAATCGCCGTCTTCGCCCTGGAACTGCTCGCGCGTCCGGTTCGTGAAAACAGTGGCGCGCGCATGCTCGGCTTGTCCGTGATCGGTCGTATTCCAATGTTCGCCGCGACGAACCAGCGCATGCTTCCGTGGCTGCAGTCAATGACGCTGGAAGCGTTCCTACAGCTCTGCGTTTCCCTCAAGCTCAAGAATAAAGCGCCGATGCGTACGCTGGCCGTCACGAGCCCCTCGCGCGGAGACGGCAAATCGACTATCGCTTTCAATCTCGCCAAGGCAATGTCGAATCTGGAACCTCGCATTCTTCTCATCGATGCCGATCTGCGCAGGCCCACGCTTCATGACCTGGCCGGCGCCAGCAATAAACACGGCGTAACCAGCATCCTGCACGCGCACATGCATTTGAGTCACGCCGTCCAATCGCTTTCGAGCACGCTGGATTTGCTTGCCGCAGGTCCAAGCGTGGACAACCCGGTCGCGTCCATCCAGTCGCCGGCGTTTGACGAACTCATTCGGGAGGCGTCCGAGCGCTACGACATGGTGATCGTCGACACGCCGGCGCTGGCGTGCGTGACCGACGGATACCTGGTGACCGCTAAGACAGACGCAACTGTCGTCGTCGTCGCCGCCAATAGCACGCCCGAGCGAGAGACGCAAGAGGTGCTGGCGCGATTTGCGGCGCTGGGTATCGATAACCTCGTCGGCGTCGTGCTCAACCGCGACCGCAAGCGCGTCAACGACTATAGCGACTACTTTGCGCGGCTAGTTCAGGATCGCGCTCTTCCGGGCAGTTCCGCATCGTGACCTCGGTCGTCATCGTCATTCCTGCCTGCAATGAAGGACCGGACTTCGGCGCCAACCTCGTCCGCTTCGCCGATTACTTCGGGCCGTACAGGCGTTCATACGACCTCAGCTATGTCATCGTGGATGACGGCAGCACGGACGACACACTGCGCATGTCACATCACTTTGCGCGATACCGCCGCAACGTGACCGTGATCTCGCACGATCGGCGATACGGCATAGGGCGTTCACTTCACTCTGCATTCCTGCGCCTTTGCGCGAAGTACACGATCGTGATTGACGGCGGCGCAACCTACCCCGCGGCCGCAGCGATGGAGCTGCTCGAGACTTTGGAAAACACCGGCGCCGACCTCGCCGTCGCCTCGCCGTACACGCAAGGCGCAGACCGGCCCCAAATGCCCTTCGCCCGCCGCATAGCGGCCCGCTTCACAAACCGCATCCTGTCGCTTCTCGTGCGCGAACGCTGCGCGAGTTTCACCTGTATTCTGCGCGCCTTCCGCACCGAATTCCTAAAAAGTTTGCAGTTTACTTGCGACGGCGATGAGGCGGTGCCCGAACTGATGATTGCCGCCATTCGCGCCGGCGGGCACATCGTCGAACTGCGAACGCGGCTCGATTGGAGCATGGCAGCTTCAAGCGCGGCGTTGGCTGCGCATCCGCAATTCGTCATCCCGCAAGAAGGACTCCAGCCATGACCTCCACGCTCTCCACATTTCAAACGAGGCATCTTCCCTCGGACCAGGACGCCTCCGGCCGTACTCTCGGCGACGAAGAAATCGCAGCTGTCGCACGGGCGATTCGCAGCGGCACGCTCACGAGCACGAAGGGTTCGTTTGTTCCGCACTTGGAGCGCCGCTTCGCGGAACTTGTCGGCGCAAAGCACTCGTTCGCATGTGCGTCCGGGACGGCGGCGATCCACTGTGCGATTGCAGCGCTCGACCCGGATCCCGGCGACGAAATCATCACGACGCCGATCACCGACATGGGCGCGCTCACGCCCATTCTGTACCAGGGCGCCATACCCGTGTTCGCGGACGTCGATCCGCTCACGTGCAACGTGACGCCGCAAACGATCGCGGCAAAGCTCAGCAACCGCACCAAGGCGATCGTCGTCACGCATCTCTTCGGTAACCCGTGCGCCGTCGACGAAATCGCCGCGATTGCAGCCAGGCACGGCATTCCGGTTATCGAGGATTGCGCGCAGGCATTTCTGGCGACGTACAACGGGCGGTACGTCGGGACGTCCAGTGCAGTCGGCTGTTTCAGTTTGCAACAAGGCAAACACGTAACCACCGGAGAGGGCGGATTGGTCGTAACAAACGACGACGCGCTGGCCCGCCGCATCTATCTGTTCATCAACAAAGCATGGGGCTACGGCGATCCCAATCCCGATCACTATTTTCTGGCGCTCAATTATCGAATGTCGGAACTGGTGGGAAGCGTGGGCTGCGCGCAACTCGAGAAATTGGAAAGCGCGGTCTTGCGCCGCCGCGCTCTTGCGGGGCGGCTGAACGAACGGCTCGCCGGCGTGACGCAGCTCGTCACACCGGTCGTCGCCTACAACGCCGAGCACAGTTACTGGAAATATTGCGTGCGTGCCGCGGATTCGCTTGCGGCGGGAGCCGTGGTTGAAATGGCGGCGTTACTCAAAGAACGCGACGTAGTGACCGTGCCGCGGTACATTCAGAAACCGGCGTTCATGTGCGAGATATTCCAGAAGCGGCGCACGTTCGGGCGCAGCGGCTATCCATTTACCATCGCGCGGCCTGCGGCGCTCGATTACCGGCTCGAATCGTATCCTGGAGCGGTGAGCGCGCTCGAACGCGTTCTCGTCGTTCCCTGGAACGACCGCTATTCCGAGGACGACGTCGACTACATCGGAGACGCCCTCGAATGGGCCGCACAGACCTTGAGTGGAGGCGCAGCAGTGTGATGAAGTATCCGCTTCGTTTTGCAATCGTCGGCACCGGCGGGATCGCCGCCGCGTATGAGGCCGCCTTTCGAACGCTCACACGTGCGCGGGTGACCGCGGTTTGCGACGTGCGGATGAGCGCGGCCGAGGCGTTCGCTGGGCGCATCGGGTGCGATGCGTTCGCTTCGCCCGAGTACCTCGTGCGCTACGGGCATTTCGACGCGGCGGTCGTGTGCACGCCGCCCGCGACGCACGAGGCCGTGGCCACGCTGCTGCTCGAGCACGGCAAGCACGTTTTGTGCGAAAAGCCGCTCGCGACCACGGTTCCGAGCGCTTGGCGTATGCTCGAAGCGGCGCGCCGCAACGATTCGGTCCTGACCATGGCATCGAAGTTCCGCTACGTGGCGGACGTACGGAAAGCACACGATCTCGTGGCGCAAGGGACCGTCGGCGACCTCATCTTCGTGGAAAACGCGTTCACCTCGCGCGTGGACATGCGCAACCGCTGGAACTCCGACGCGTCCGTCAGCGGCGGCGGCGTGCTCATCGACAACGGAACGCACGCCGTCGACGTCTTGCGCTATTTTCTCGGCAATCTGCGCGACGTGCAGATCGTCGAGGGCCTGCGCATCCAAGGCTTGCCGGTCGAGGATACGGTGCGTTTATTCGTACACAACGATACCGGCGTCATGGGATCCTCGGATCTGTCATGGAGCATCGACAAAGAACTCGAATCGTTCTTGCGCATCTACGGCAGTGAAGGCACCATCGTCGTGGGGTGGGCGCAGTCGAAATACCGCAGGCGCGACGAGCGCGAATGGCAGACGTTCGGCAACGGGTACGACAAGGTGCAAGCCTTTTGCGCGCAGATCGAAAACTTCTGCGACGCACTGGAGGGACGCTGCGAACTCGTGATAACGGCGCGCGACGCCCTCGCGTCGGTCGAAGTGATTCGCGCTGCATACGCTGCCCTGGAACGCGCGCGCTGGGAGCGTGTCGGAACGCATTACGACGAGGTCGATCTCTCGCAGGTCGCCGAGCGAGAAACACTGGAGGTCTCCTAGTATGGCCGTCCACCCGACGGCGATGATCGAGCCGGGCACGGTCATCGGGCGAGGCACGGCAATCTGGGACAACGTGCACGTGCGCCATTCGACGCACATCGGCGAAGACTGCATCATCGGCGAAAAAACGTATATTGCGTATGGCGTGCACATCAGCGACCGCGTCAAGATCAACGCGTTCGTATACATCTGCACCGCAGTGTCCATCGAGCGCGGCGTCATGATTTCCGCCGGAACCGTATTTACCAACGACCGCTTTCCGCGCGCGACCACGCCGGACTTACGCAAACTCTTGCCGTCGGAGCCGGACGAGTCCACGCTTCCGACGCTGGTGCGCGAAGGTGCGACGATCGGTGCCAACGCGACGATAGGATGCGGTCTGACAATCGGCCGCTTCGCGATGGTGGGAATGGGATCGGTCGTCACAAAAGACGTTCCGGACTTCGTTCTCGTTGCCGGCAACCCCGCGAAAGCGGTGGGGTACGTGTGCGCCTGTGGACTGCCCCTAGTCCCAGGCGTGCATGGCCTTATCGATGGACCGGCCGAGCTCGCGTGCCGATCCTGCGGCATGCGCTACGACGTCGCCGGAACAGCAGTCGTACAACTCGCGCGGGTATCGTAATGGCGCGCTTTGCAATCGTCGGCGGCGGGATGCTCGGCATGACGCTGGCGCTGCGTTTGCGCAACGCCGGGCACGACGTGACGATCTACGAATCGGCGGATCGCTGTGGCGGCCTTGCGGCGCCGTGGACGCTCGGCGGCATCACGTGGGATCGTCACTACCACGTCACGCTGTTTTCCGATACACGCCTGCGCGCGCTGCTGGACGAACTCGATCTCGCCCGTGAGATGCGCTGGGTGACGACCCAAACCGGCTTTTACGTCGACGGACGCATGCACTCGCTTTCGAGCACCGCGGACTTTCTGCGGTTCCCGCCGCTGTCGCTCGCCGAAAAAGCACGCCTGGCTGCAACGATTCTGCGCGCCTCGCGCATCACCGACTGGCGTCCGCTCGAGCAGGTCACCGCCGTATCGTGGCTTACGGCTCACTGCGGCCGCAACACCGTCGAGAAACTCTGGCTGCCGCTGCTGCGCGCCAAACTGGGTGCGTATGCGGAGCGCGCCTCCGCCGCGTTCATTTGGGCGATCATCGTCCGCATGTATGCTGCTCGGCGCACCGGCGCGAAGCGCGAACTTTTCGGGTACGTAAACGGCGGCTACGATCGCGTTCTGCAGCGCTTTGAAGCGCGCTTGCACGAACTGGGCGTAGATATTCGTACTTCGTGCCCCGTACAGAACGTCGCCGGCGTCAACGGACAGCAGGCCGTGACCACCGCCGACGCCGTCGAGTACTTCGACACCGCAATCGTCACGCTGGCGGCTCCGCTAGCCGCGCGCACGTGCGCCGATTTGAACGAACGCGAACGCGCGCTCTGCGGCGGCGTCGCCTATCAAGGAATCGTGTGCGCGTCGCTCCTCACGCGTTCACCGCTCACGCCGTATTACATTACAAACATCACGGACGCGTGGGTGCCGTTTACGGCTGTCATCGAAATGAGCGCGCTGGTCGACCGCGCGGCGTTCGCCGGACGCTGCCTCATCTATCTGCCGAAGTACGCGCCCGCGTCCGATCCGGTATTTGCCAAGAGCGACGCTCAGATCGAAGCAACGTTTCTTCCCGCGCTCGAACGCATGCATCCGCACTTCCGTCGTGACGACGTAGCGGCGCTGCGCATCTCACGCGTTCCGTACGTGATGCCGGTTCCAACGGTGGGGTATTCGCTCGCCCTTCCACCGATGCGTACGTCGGCGCCGGGCTTGTATTTGGTAAACAGCGCGCACATCGTCAACGGAACGCTCAACGTGAACGAAACCGTCATGCTTGCCGAACGGGCCGCGCGCGAAGTGCTCGCCGATGCGCGCCGCGTTCCCGCACACGCACTCGGCGCGGAAGTAACCGCATGAAGGCGGCGCTCTCGCTCGACCTGGACAACAAATGGTCGTACATGAAAACGCACGGCGATGCCGGCTGGGAGAGCTTCCCGACGTATCTCGACGTGCTGATTCCGCAAGCGCTGCGCATCATGGGCGATCTCGGGGTGCGCATTACCTTTTTCGTCGTCGGTCAGGACGCGGCGATCGAACGTAATCACGATGCACTCGCGCAGATCGCGCCCGCCGGACATGAAATCGGCAATCATTCCTTCCACCACGAGCCGTGGATGCACCGGCATTCGCACGCCGACATCGACGACGAACTGGCGCGCGCGGAAGAAAGCATTGCCGCAGCGGCAGGCCACATGCCGCGCGGATTTCGCGGTCCGGGATTCGTCAAATCCTCCACGCTCATCGACGTGCTCGCATCGCGCGGGTATCTGTACGATGCGTCGTCGCTGCCGACGTTCATCGGCCCGCTGGCGCGCGCGTACTATTTTCGATCCGCGCGTTTAGAAGGGCGCGACCTGGACGAGCGTCACGATCTCTTCGGCCAGTTTACCGACGGATTTGCGCGCAACCGGCCGTACCGCATGTACTCCGGCACGCGGTCCATCGAGGAGATACCGGTGACGACGATGCCGGGACTGCGGTTGCCGATCCACGTGAGTTACGTGTTGTACATCGCGACGGTTTCGGCCGCGCTCGCGCTCGCGTACTTCCGCGCCGCACTCACCCTGTGCGCCCTCACGTCTACCGCCCCGTCAATTCTGCTGCACCCCTTGGATTTTTTGAGCGAGCGTGACTGCCCGGAACTGCGGTTTTTCCCGGGCATGACGCTGGATCCAGGTGTCAAGCGCGAATTGCTGCTGCGCGTTCTGCACGAACTCGCGGCGAGATTCGACGTGGTACCCTTGGAACGTTTCACGATTTCCCAGCACGCCGCCGCAGGTCCTTATGGAGGCGTTGCCGCTTCGTGAACCGTCCTTAAAGCGTGTGAAGCGCCATTCACCGGAAATTCACGACCGCTGGGCCCCGGGCGCTTACCTTATGCTGCATGCAGCAACGTACCGTGCCTTCCGGATACTAGGGGGCTATCATGTCCGTCGCATCCATCCCCTTGCGGGTGTTCATCATCGAGAAGCAGTTACTTTTCGGAACTGCAATCGCTCAAATACTCTCCTCGGATCAAAGTATTTCGGTTGTCGGGCTCGGTGCCGATTGTGAGGCTGCCCAGCTCGCGAAGCTCCGTCCCGACGTGGTGGTGGTCGACATCGATGCCGATGAAGTCGACGCCGCCGTGGAAGCGCTGCGCACCGTCACACCGGACTCACGCATCTGCCTGCTCTCCATGTACACGCAGCCGGAGGTCATGCAGCGGTGTTTGTCCGCGGGCGCGGATGGTTACATCGTCAAAGATTCGTCGCTCCAGGAGTTGACCGCCGCGATCAAAGCGGTCGGCGAAGGGTCGAGTTACGTCGATCCTCGCGTCGCGGCTGCCTTATTGCGACGGCGCGCGCCAAGCAACGTGCCGTATACGAGTCAGCTCTCGCCGCGCGAAACTGACATTATTCGCCTCATTGCTCAAGGGCTATCCAACCGCGACATCGGCAAGCGCCTCGTTCTCTCGGAAAAAACCGTAAAGAATCATGTGAGCCGCATCTTTTCGAAACTGCACTTTACCGCGCGCTCGCAAGCCGCCGTTCACGCTATTCGCAGCGGACTGGCCTAACGCAATCGAGCCGCGCGCCTTGCCAGCCCCGTGTCGAACCAGTCGCACGGAACGTGAGATCTGCGCCGATCCGGTTACAAATCAGGTGGAGGGACAATCCATTGAACTAGGCAGACTCCCTTCAGTCCTGGACAGCAAGACAGCGAGCACGGAAGACCGGCGCATGGTGTGCCGGTCTTCTCTTTAACTCACGTAGCTGATGTTGACCGGTACGCCCGCGTCTTCAGCGCGTTTGAGAATCGCGAATACTTCGTCGAGTTCGTTTTCAATCGCGACGATTTCGTGCGCACTCACGCCTACGGGCGCGGCATTCTCCCATAGCACTCGCCGGGCGGTTTCCAGCGCGGCGCGAATGCGCTGCGGCGTGGACTCCAGCACGGGCCAGTCATCGAGGGAAACGGGCGGCACGACGCGCCAGCCCCGGCCCCAGACGACTTCTTCGTCATCGAAAAACGCGTGCGGAATAGCCGCGAGCATTTCCAACGCTTCGCGATCCGCCGCGGTCAATGTGAGTTCGGCTTCCGCCAGCCGCACGATGTACCGAAAAAACGACGCATTGCCGACCGTGTAGGTGCCGGCTCTCGACGCGACGCTGACGTTGACCAGCGGAGGTACGGGCTCGCCGTACATGAAGTTCATCTGCGGCGTACTTCGCCTCCGGGGCGCCTTGGCCCGCTAGGTTCTCGCGCCATGTCGCAGCGAACACGTGTTTGTGATGATCGAGCCCTCAGTCTACAACAAATGCGTGCGCTGCGGGCTATGCCTGCCCACGTGTCCGACGTACGTGGAAACGCTCACGGAAACGTCCGGGCCGCGCGGGCGTATCAGCCTCATCAAAGCGGTGGCGGAGGAACGGCTGGATCTGCTCTCGCCCGGCTTCGTGCACCAGATGTCCGAATGCCTGGACTGCCGCGCATGCGAAGCGGTGTGTCCCAGCGGCGTGCAGTACGGGCGCTTGGTCGAAGCTGCACGCGCGGAGATCGCACAAGCTCAAGCGCCGCAGCGGCCCGCACTCGTGCGCTTCTTGCGGTGGACGCTGCTCAAAGTGCTCTTCGGCAATCTGCTGTTCATGCGAGTCGGAGCTGCGCTGCTGCGCGTCTATCAGCGCAGCGGTTTGCAATCACTCGTACGTAAGAGCGGCATTCTGCGCGCGCTGCGTTTGAGCGAACAGGAAGCGCTCGCGCCGCAGATGTCGGCGCGATTTTTCACGCCGCGAAATCAGCGCTTCGGGGCAACGCCGTCACGCTTCACGGTGTTCCTGCACGCCGGCTGCGTCATGCACGTCGCATTCGCACACGTCGACGAGGCAACGGTGCGCGTGCTGCAGCGTAGCGGCTGTACCGTGCTGGTGCCCGCAGCGCAAGGCTGCTGCGGCGCAATCGCCGTGCATGCCGGCGAACTCGATTTCGGACGCGAACTGGCAAAACGTAACATCGTCGCGTTCGAACGCAGCGGCGCCGACTATTACATCATCAACGCTGCGGGTTGCGGATCGGCGCTCAAGGAATACGGCGAATTGCTGCACGACGATCCGCAATGGGCGCAGCGCGCGAAAAACTTTTCAGCGCGAGTACGCGACGTGCTGGAATTTCTCGACGAAGCGGGTCTGGCGCTCGAGCAGCTCGGACGCGTCGACCGCGCGGTGACGTATCAGGACGCATGCCATCTGGCGCACGCGCAGCGTATTACGGCGCCGCCGCGGCGGCTGCTCTCGCAAATTCCCGGTTTGCGTTTGGTCGAAATGCGCGAGAGTTCGCTGTGCTGCGGAAGCGCGGGCATTTACAATGTGACGCAGCCCGAAATGGCCCGCCGCCTGGGGGAGCGCAAAGCGCAAAACGTCGCCGATACGGACGCCGAGATCGTCGCTACGGCAAACCCCGGCTGCGCGCTGCAGATGACGGCACATCTGCGCGAAAAAAACAGCCCGATCACCGTCAAGCACGTGATCGAGCTGCTGGATGAATCGTACGCGAATTACAACGAGGCGGCGAGCCGGTCGCGATCGTTCAGCGCCGCGTCGAGCGAGGCGTAAACCGCAAAAATCCGCATCAGGCCGGTGATGTTGAGCAGCCGCTGAATGGGCCCTTCGCGCACGATCAGCCGCACGCGCCCGCCGTTTTCGAGCGCGCGCCGGTGCGCGCCGATCAGTGCGCCCAGGCCCGTCGAATCAAGAAATTCAAGTTCGAGCAGATCCACGATGATGTCGTGCTTGCCTTCGTTTGCGGCTTCAATGAGCGCCGCGCGAAGCGACGGAGCCGTCGCAAGGTCGAGGCTTCCGTGCAAACGATAGATTATTGCCGCACCGTTGTGTTCGGATTTGATGTCGACGGAAAGTGCATCATGCGCCATGGGCTTCTCCGAAGTCGGTCAGTTGTCAGAAGGCGCGCGTTCGCTCTGCGGCGTGCGGTCGCCTTGTACCATACGTTCGCTCGCTTCGTCCCAGCGCCAGAGATGCTCCGCGTCCAAATGCACGCCGCCAATCCACCGGTCGATAGGTTGGTAACCCAGCCAATCGGCGTCGCCGGCGAGAACGCGCCGCCCCAGCACAGTCAATTCGTAGCCGGTTTCGAGCTCCGACAGCAGCGGCGCCGGCTGCGCGCAGAGGTCGTCGATGTAACCGTAACAGGCGGAATCGCCCAGAAACGACGCCTCTTCGCGTGCCTGCGAACGTCGGAAAATGTCTTCTTTGCGGCGGGCGCCTTGCGCGCACGCTTCCAGCACGTGCTTTTGCGATCGCGAGAGGCCGCTGCCCGTCGCCGGAAATTCTTCGCAAAGCCGCCGCAGCGCTGCGGAGAGAAACGGAAATCCCGCATACGCTTTTTGCGAGACGGCATGCACCTGCTGCGGTGAATCGCCCGTAAACGCCGTCCACGCTCTTGCCGCCGCATCGGCCATTGCGCTCGTCAGAAACCGGCGCTTGGGATAGAGCGACATGATTTCATCGGCGCTCAGCATACCGAGGTATTGATCCGACTGGATGATCTGAACGGCACCTGCACCGATGCCGCTCTCCGCGAGCACGGCCAAAATCTGCAGCAAATGCAACTGATCGTAGAGGTCGTGTTCGAACCACAAGACGATCTCTTCGAATTCGTGTGCTCGTTTGATCAGTCCGTCCCGCTTTTCGAAATCGCGGTGAAGTTTGATCGCGTTGCCGTACCCGCGGGTGGCCAGATAATCCGCGCGCAGACGGCTCAGCACGTCCAGCGGCAGCCCGCCTGGAACGGGCCCTTCATGCAGCACGTCGCGCCACGCTACGTGCGTGCCGAGCAACCCGGCCTTCTTCCACGTGTGCAGCACGGAATCGCCGTTCGTCACGTGGAGTGTGTTTGCGCTCACTCCAGGGCGATTCGCCGGAATGCGCCGTACCTTCTGCCGCGCTGCGCTAGCGCTTCACCAAAGCGCCTATGCGGTGCCGCTGTTACCTAAGAATTACGGGCAAATCGATCGAATTGCATCGGCCACAGCCGGCTCAATAGCGTCCCGACCCTATGCGTGAATACGAAAGCGTATGCGCGGCCGTGAACGATGGTAATGTGGTAGACCTGCGAAACTGCCGTGCCGTTTGGGAGCGGAAGGCGAACCTCGAAGCTCCAACCGGACTGTTTTCCATGACACGCGGCTCTGAATGAGAAACGCCGAGATTCCCGACATTGCCGTTCACCACGAAACGAGGCGATAGCCATATCGCATCCGGACCTCCGGCTGGAGATCAGCCACCCCATGCAGACAGGTGCTGCCCTGTTCCGCCGTACGATGGCTTCGAACCGTGGGTGGCGGCACACGTTCACATCGTTGCTCCGAGGTGGGGGCGAGCACCAAAGGACCCAAAGCCGGCCAGCCGCAGGCCCCGTCCCGCACGGCGAACTCGCGTCGTACGATGGAGGCAAACTAGCGCGAAACGAGGTGAGGGATATGCATGGCGCTCGGGCATTGAGCGCGTTGGCCGCGGTCGCGCTCCTTTCGGGATGCGCTGCAACGGATGCAAAGCAAGACGTGCCGCTGCAGACGCAGCACGTTTCATGGGCGATGTATCAGCAAACGCCGGGGCGCAACGCGGTGTTTACGAACTACGCAATTCCGCAGGATTGGTCGTACGACGCTAAGGCAAAGATCAACAGCGGTCTCGCTCTGGTGGGAAACACGCTGTTGTTCACGACGTTCGCTCATCAAGTGGTCGCAGTCGACGTACGCAGTGGAAAGCAGCTCTGGAGCGCGCAAGTGCCGAACATTGCGATGTCGACGCCGGTCGTTGCCGGCGGTATGGTCTATATCGGAACGGGAAAGAGCGGCATCTTACCTCGCCATTGGAACATTCCGCTCAAACTACGATTTGGCAATCGTGAAGTGTGGGGCGTACCGGGCGGCGACGAAGTTGCTGCGTTGGATCTGCGCACGGGCAAACAACGGTGGGCATACCACACGGTAGGCGAAGACATGCCGTCGCCCGTCTACGATCGCGGACGTTTGATTTTCGCGAATGGTGATTGGAACGCATACGCATTGAACGCGCAAACCGGTCAGGAATTGTGGTCCACCGATCTCGGCGGTGTATCGACGATGGCGTCGGCGCTCATGGCGGATGGCAACGTCATCGTTGCGGTCTGTACGGACGGGATGCGCAACAGTTCTTCCATTGCGCTCAATCCCGTGAACGGTAAAATCGTATGGCGCTCACCGTACGGGCATTGCGACGCTTCCCCCGCATATGGCGACGGCAAAGTCTTCGTTTCGTCCGTCACGCCGGGCGACAGCAGATTGCAAGGCAGAACGCTCGCCGCCGCGCTCGACGCGAAAACTGGAAAAGCGATCTGGGTGTATCACGGAAAACAGCAAGGCTTGTGGAGCATCATTGGCTCGGATGAAGCAGCTGTTGCCGGCGCGTATGCAGACGGCACGTACTATCAAGCCGCGCCGTTTGACGATGAACTGCTTGCGTTCGATGGTAAAACGGGCAAGGTTCGCTGGCGCTTCCACACGTCGGGGCCGGCGAAAATGAGTCCCGTGGTACAAAACGGCCGCGTCTATATCGGCGACACGGCGGGCTTGCTTTACACGCTGAATGCGCGCGACGGCAGTCTCGTCGAATTGCGCGAATTCAAACAGCCGTTTACCACCAGTCCGCCGATCATTGCGGGCAACAAGATTCTGGTCGTCAACGGCACTTCGGTCCATGCCATTCCCATCACCGGCCGCCCGAAAATCGGCGAACCCGTTGGGTGGGGCGTCGTTTCAAAACACGCGCACACGAACGGCAGAGAGTAGAACAAACGCCGGTCGCAAGGACCGGCGTTTGTTTATGGCTGGGGTGGCTGGATTCGAACCAACGCATGGCGGATTCAAAGCCCGCTGCCTTACCGCTTGGCGACACCCCATTAGGCGGCGAACCTGGATTAGTGTTTTGCGGGAATTCCCCTTGTTTGCGCCTTTGCCGAAGCGGAAGTGACCGAGAACGTCTCACCGCGCGACGCCCGTTTGCTGTAGCGCAACGCTTTTGAAAACCACGTCCAGAATAATACGACATCGACAATCATCGCAACCACGTAGAACACGATGGTCGCGGTCGCATTCGCGATGAGAAGTGAAAGAATCAGCGGCCAGGCAAGCGCAATGGTGCCCCACACGGCGGCGCGCACGCCGAAGACAAGCGCCTGGCGAACTTGCTGCCGGTACCATGACGAAGCCGGCTCGCGCTCGAGATAATACTCGTAGAGCGCGGCCGGCCAAAACAGATATCCCAGGGATGCGCGGCGCTGTTCGGCTTCCGCGCGTGACTCTTGCGTCGTTGTGACCTACTTGATGCTGGCGATCATCCGTTTCGCGCCGATATAGCGCGAGGACCAATAGGAGTCGGACAGGCGGCTCACCATGACGCCGTGACTCGATGCGTGTACGAACTTCCCGTTGCCCAGGTAGATGCCGACGTGCGACGGACCCGGTTCATACGTTTGGAAGAACACCAGATCGCCGGGTTTCATGCCGCCCTTGATGTGGTGTCCGGCATAGTACTGCGCATCGGCGGTACGTGGAATGCTGATTCCGAGCATCGCAAAGACGTGCTGCACGTAGCCCGAGCAGTCGAAACCGGACGTGCTCGTGCCGCCGAAGACGTACGGCGTGCCCAGAAAGCGCAGCGCGTCGCGCGTGAGCGTGCGAGCAATCGAGGTCGTCCGGGAAAGAATCCGGCTGGCGAACTTGCCGAGACCACGGGCGGCCTCGTGGTGACGGGATGCGGCGTGCTGCTCGCGGATAAGCTGCGTGGTCCACTGCGCCACGTCAGGGCTGTCGACCGGCTGACCCGGCTCGGCGGCGGCTTCGGACGAAGCCGTCGTAGCGGGCGCACTGGCTGTCGCGGGGGCTTGCGGGGCACTCGCGGCAGGATTGGCGAGCGCGAAAGCACTCGTCCCGGCGAGGAAAAACGCCAACACCCCAGAGGCAAGAAGGTAACGCAAAAACTGCTCCTCTTTCAAAACACTTGCGGGGTTAGTTGACGGGTTCGGACGTGAAAGATCGCCCTAGAGCCAAACTGGCCCATTCACCCCCACCGGTATGTCCCCCGCTCCGGGCGCAGCCCGGACTCAGTGATCAATGGCAGGTCTATAAGCACCCGGCTGGTCGCCTATGATGCTACCCCGCTTGTTTCACCCTGGGTAAAAATTCCCTCCAATAGGTGGAAACCGCGGTACCTACGTGGTCGGCAGCGGTTCTAGGATACTGAAGCTGCTTGCCTTATGCGGTCGGCGAGCTGGTGCGCGAGTGCCTCGATACGCTGCTGATCGTCGCCTTCGACCATAACGCGTATGAGCGGCTCGGTACCCGACGGACGTATCAGTAGACGTCCAGTTCCCGTTAAATTTTTCTCTGCTTCCTCGACCGCTTGACGGATTTCCGGCGACTGCAGCACGTCTTTGCGCGGCGTTTTCACGTTGACGAGCACTTGCGGAAAAACCGTGAGCTCGCTCGCTGCATCATGCAGCGTTGTGCCGCTGCGAACCAGCGTAGACAGTAATGCAACTGCGGTCATCGGCCCGTCACCGGTGGTGTTGTTTTGCAGGTTGATGATGTGTCCGGATTGCTCGCCGCCGAGCTGGTAGCCGCCCTCCCGCATGCGTTCGAGCACATAGCGATCGCCAACGGGTGCGCGAAGCAGCGTAATACCGTGCGCACTCAGTGCTTTTTCCAAACCGATGTTGCTCATCACGGTGGCGACGACCGTGTCGCCCGCGAGTTGGCCGCGATCGTGCAAATCGCGCGCGAGCACGAGCATCACGTGATCGCCGCTCAGCGCGGTGCCCGCCTCGTCGACGAACAGCGCGCGGTCCGCGTCGCCGTCGAAGGCCACGCCGACGACATGACGTTCCCCCGCGGCGATGAGTTCGCGCACGCGCGCCTGCAGCGGGCGCAGATCGGTGGCGCCGCAACCGACGTTGATGCGCGCGCCGTCGTTCTCGCAATTGATTTCCTGCACGGTTGCACCCAGTTTGCGAAGTGCATACGGCGCGTACGCAAAGGCAGCCCCAAATGCGCCGTCGACGACGACGGTGAGGCCTGAGAGATCTTCCGCGCGGTCGTAGAGTTCGTCGTAGTAATGCTTGCCGAGATTTTGTGCGATACTGGCGATGCCGATCTCCGTGCCCGTTGGGCGCGGAACGTCTTTCGCTTCGATGAGCGCTTCGATCTCGTCTTCGATCGCGTCCGAGAGTTTGAAGCCGTCCGGTCCGAAGAACTTGATGCCGTTGTCCGCGATCGGATTATGCGAAGCGCTGATCATCACGCCCGCTGCGGCTCCAGTGCGCACCGTAATGGTTGCGACCGCGGGCGTGGGAACGATGCCGACGCTCACGGCGTCGCGTCCAACCGATGTAATGCCCGCGACGATCGCCGCTTCCAGCATCGTGCCGGACAAACGCGTGTCGCGCCCCACGATAATGGGGCGATGACGATCGCTCGTATGCGCGAGCACCATCGCGCCGGCGCGTCCGACGGCAAACGCGAGTTCCGGCGTGAGTTCGGCGTTCGCCACGCCCCGCACGCCGTCGGTTCCGAAGAGCCGGCTCACTTCGTGGTTCCCGATGCGGGAAGCAGGTTTGCTTGAATGCGCACGAGGTTCGGAACGACCTGCACGTCATGGATTTCGTCGCCGCTGGAATTCACTGCCATGGGGCGGATCATTTCGTCGAACGACGGCGCAGAACTGCTAAGCGGTATGGTGATGCGCACGGTGGCCACTTGCGCCAGTTCGCTGTCCGGCCCGCGCACCGTCACCGTTGCGGGCGTGAGCGTGAAATGACTGACGACGACGTTTCCTTGCGTGCCGTAGTACATTGCCACCGGGAACGTTTTCTGGTCGATCTTTTCTATCGTCAGCGTGATCGACGCGGGGCTGAGCGACTGCACCGCGACGTTCGGTGCAACCAGTTGCACCGGCACGTTGTACACGCCCGCGGCACGGTTCGAAAGGTCGAGCACGGCTTTGACTTCGTCCGGTTTGATCGGCGGCTGCCCGCGCTGCGGTTGCACGGTAACCATCGCGACTTTGTCGGGGAAACGCGCGATGTAACCGGCCGGAACGTTCACCGCCGTGATCGGCACGCTGAGCTGCTGGTCGAAGCGCGCGGTGATCAGCGGATTGCTCGCAAAGCGGAAATACGCCCAGCCGACGATCGCCAGGAAAATCGAGAGCGCTTTGAGCCCGAAGTTGTGCCGGATTGCCGCGACCATTTACGACTGCTCCGCCTGTTTGTGTTCCGCTTGCGAACCGCGATGACGTACGGGCACCGTGAGCCGGGCACGCAGATGCGTGACCAGATCGTCGCGAATCTCGCGCGGATGACGGCGCGGCCTGGTGGATGCGAGCAGCACGCGCAGCAGCCGCGTTTCGTCCTCGATGGGGCGTGAAAGTTTACCTTCACGCGCGACCGAAATGCCGCCGCTTTCTTCCGATACGACGACGATGACTGCGTCCGTTTGTTCCGACAATCCGAGCGCAGCGCGATGCCGCGTGCCCAAACGCCGTTCCGTGAGCGATTGTTCGGCAAGCGGCAAGAAACAGCCGGCTGCTTCGATGATGCCCTCGCGCACGATCACCGCACCGTCGTGCAGCGGCGAGCGCGGAACGAAAATCGAGAGCAGCAGTTCGGGTGAAAGCGCCGCGTTGAGCGTGGTACCGCTTTCGACGAATTCTTTGAGACCCGTGTGCTGCTCGATGACGATGAGTCCGCCGTACTTGTTGCGTGAAAGCAAGAATGCGGCTTTCGCGAGCATCGCGATCACTTTGTCTTCGCCGCGCGTGCCGCTGGTTTGCTCGCCTTCACGCAAGCGAAAGAAATCGCCGCGTCCGAGTTGTTCGAGGGCACGCCGCAACTCCGGTTGAAAAACGATCGGCAACGTGACGGCCGCACCGATGACGACCAGGTTCAGAATCGATCCGAGCAGCAGCAGATGAAACAGGTTTGCGATGCCGAGCAAGCCGAGCAACACGAGCACGCCGGTGAGAATTTGCACCGCGCGCGTTCCGCGAATCAGCAGCAAGAAGTAATAGATAAGGACGCTCGTGGCTAAAATGTCCGCGAGGTCCGTGGGGCCGAGGTACTGGAACACGCTATTCAACATGCTCTAGCCCTAGTAACGATTCCAGCACGCGATCGGATGCGATCTCGTGCGCGCCGAGCCCCGCGGCGGCAACCGAAGCCGCAGACCGAACGTCCAGTGGCGTGAGCAAGTGCGTGCGGCGCGCGCCGCCGTACCGTCGAAGTTCCACGTCGATGATACGCACGAGCAGTGCCGCTGGTGTCACGTCCGGCCGAAATTCCACGATGAGATGCGTCCCCGCCTCGGTGCACTCGCATACGCCCGCGGGCGCGCCGCTGCCGCCGAGCGCCCGCGCGAGCACCGGCAAGGCATCCGCGGGCAGAGGTTCAATTGCAAGGGCGATGATTGGCGCATCATACCAGCGCGCATCGGGAATGCGCTGCTTGAGTTGCACGGGGTCGACGCCTGGCGGTCCTTCGACGAGCGCGTACGTGCGTGGAACCGGACTCGAATCGCCGACGCGCACGCGGACGCCGTCGCGCGCGAGCGCGCGGACGCGTTGCGAAAGTGCCCCCGAGGGCGGTGCGTCCAAGCGCAAGGTGCGGGCCCAATCCACGATGCGTACAACGTTAGGCGCGTGAGCGGTACGTTCCCGGCACGCGTTGTTTCGGTGGGCAAAAATGCCGCGCACGTGGTGCTCGACAGCGAGGAACGGCCGCGCGTCGCGGACCTCAAGCGCGCCAGCGGCAAACGTGAAATGCTGGCGCCGGGCGATCGCGTGCAGGTGCGCGTGCTCGAAGACGGACGCGCGCTGGTGGATCGCGTCGAACCGCGCACGTTCACGCTGCAGCGGCGCACCGTCGAAGGGCGCGCGAAAACCATGGCGGCCAACGTCGATACGATGGTCACCGTCACGGCGCTCGCCGACCCGCCGCCGCGTTTGCTGACGCTCGATCAGTTGCTCGCGTTTGCGGAGTTCGAGAACATCGCCGCGATGGTCGTGCTGACCAAGCCCGATCTGGCCGAGCCCGACGCGACTGCCGCCTTGCAATCGCTCTACCGCTCCCTGGGCTACGACGTTCTCGTCGTCAACCCGAAGGCGGGCGAGAATATCGAGGACCTTCGCGCCGCAATTATGCATCGGCATTCGCTGCTCTGCGGTGTCTCAGGCGTGGGAAAGAGCTCCATCTTCCGGGCGTTGGGTGGGGATGCCGTCGTCGGCGATGTCTCGCGTCGCGGCATTGGGCGCCAGACGACGAGCGCCTCGCGCCTGTACCGCACGCCCGACGGCTTCCTTATAGATAGCCCCGGCGTGGCCGAGTTCGGCCTGGGCGCGCTCAAGCCGCAAGAGCTTATCGAGGGCTTCCGCGAGATGCGCGACCGCACGCCGGACTGCCGCTTCACCGACTGCAGCCACCTGCACGAGCCCGACTGCGCCGTTCAGGCCGCGGTGGCCGCCGGCCAGGTCGCTCCGAGCCGCTACGAAAGCTACCGCCGCATCCTGGGCCTGTCATCCTGAGGTAACCCTTGCCATCCTGAGCCCCGCCTTGCCATCCTGAGGTAACCCTTGCCATCCTGAGCCCCGCCTTGTCATCCTGAGCCCCGCCTTGTCATCCTGAGCCCGCCTTGTCATCCTGAGGTATCGAAGGACGGCCGAGGTATCGAGGCCCCACGAAGATCGCTTGCCGTGCCAGCTCCGGCGTGTTATAGTGTGCCTCGTGCCCGAGAAGCAAGGAGTAACCATTCGTGCCTAATATCAAGGCCGCCGAAAAATGGGTTCGGCAGACCGAGAAGCGGACCCAGCGCAACCTGAACGTCAAGACGCGTTTGAAGACGCTGTTC
The DNA here is from genome assembly GCA_035694945.1 of Vulcanimicrobiaceae bacterium. Lineage (GTDB taxonomy): Bacteria > Vulcanimicrobiota > Vulcanimicrobiia > Vulcanimicrobiales > Vulcanimicrobiaceae > DATGJX01. The sequence continues at coordinate 5,865 of DASSEZ010000059.1, read as the reverse complement.
AAAAAAGCCGTTTCCGCGCAGGACGGTGAGGTCGTGAAGTCCGTGGAAGCGCAGTTCGACAAGGCTGCGCAAAAGGGCATCATTCACCCGAACAAGGCCGCGCGCAAGAAGTCGCGCCTCGCGAAGGCCGCTGCAAAAGCCAGCGCAGCCGCGGCAGCAGCGCCCGCCGCGAAAACGACCGGCAAGAAAAAAGCCGCGAAGTAAAAGCGCTCCGCAAACAAGAATGGCCGCCGAAATGGCGGCCGTTTTATTTGAGTCCGATGAAAAGGCGATCTTCGTCGCGCAGATGGCGCGCGAATTGCATCGCGCCGGCGTCGCCTCCGACCAACTCGAACGCACCATCACCGCGATAAGCGGCGTGCTCGGCCTGCAGGTCGAGATTTTCGCGCTGCCGACGAACGTCACGCTCGCCATCGGCGAGCGGCACGCACAGCAGATCGTCATGCTGCGCATGAATCCGGGGCGCGTGAATCTGCGGCGCCTCGCGTTGCTCAACGAAATCTTCGACGATCTGCAAAGCGGCGCGATTCAGCTGCACGACGCGATCGCGCAGCTGCGCGGCCTGGACACGCGCTGTCCGCCTCCGCCCGTGTACATGACGATCCTCGCGCTGGCATCGGTCGCCGTCGGCGTTGCGGTGCTGCTCGGCGGCGGCGTGCACGAACTCATCGTCGCCGCGCTGATCGGCATGTCCACCGGTGCGCTGTCCTACTTCACCACGCGCAATGCCGTGATGGATCGTTTGTTCGAAGTATTCGCCGCATTCGTCGCGACGCTTATCGTCGCGGCGTATACGCATTACGCGCATCCGGTGAATTTGTATATTTCCATCGTCGCCGGCGTGGTCGTGCTGCTGCCCGGCTATTCGCTCACGCTTGCGCTGCACGAACTCGCGAATCAGGATCTCATCGCGGGCACGGCGCGTTTGGGGCGCGTGTTCGCGATTCTGCTCTCGCTCGGCTGTGGTGCGTTTTTGGGTTTTGCCGTCGTGGGCAGCGCGTTCGGGCATACCGCCGACGTGCAGCCGCATCCAGTCGGAACCGCATTTTGGATCGTTGCGATCCTGCTGCTCTCGTTCGGCCTTTCCGTCGATCTCGACGCGCGCTTTCGCGATTTCGCGTGGGTGCTGCTGGCCAGCATCGTCGCGCTCGGCACGTCGTATGCGTTCGGCAAAGTTCCGGGAGCGCACCAAGTCGCGCCGTTTCTCGCCTCGCTCATTTGCGGGCTCGTCGCAAATGGCGGCGCAAAGTTCTTGCGCGTACCGCAGCCCGTGTTTTTAATTCCCGCGCTGCATGTACTCGTTCCGGGATCGCTCAGCTATCAGAGCGTCCTGTGGGTCGTTTCCGAAAACAACTACGCCGACGCGGCGACGCTCGCGGTGAACGCGCTCATCGCCGCAATACTCATCGTTGCGGGATTGCTGCTCTCGCAGCTCATCGTCCCCGGCGCGCCGCTGCGCGTCAAGTCGTGAGATCGTACGTGTAGTCGGCGTAATCTTGCGTGAAGATGCGCCGGAACGATCGTCGGGTGCCTTGCGCGCAGTCGTCTATCGTGAACGCATCGGAAATCGTGCAGAACGCTTCCGCTTGGTCGCGATCCGCGCCGCTCCATACCAGGCTGTCGTCCGAGGCGTGCGCGTACAGATAGTAAAAGACCATCCCGTCCGTGTCCAAATCGTCGCCGATGGGCGTCTTGCACGTGCCAGGCGAGATGCGCCACCAGCCGCGAGACTCGTCCCCATCCAGGTCGGACGTGCCGACAGCCACGTAGACGGTTTTGCTGACCTTGTTGCAGACGTGCAGGCCCGCGGAGGCGGGCACCGGCCGCAGCCACAACGCGGCGAAAAGGGCAAGCGGGACAACGAAAAACCAGCGATGCATATCCGTTACCTCCCCTTGCTAAAATAGTAACCGGGGTTACGCTTACGCGCTAGAGTCCTGCACCGGAAGTCCCATATGCGCGGCGGCGGCACCGTCGTGAAGCCGCTGCAGAAAGCCGCTGATGGCGCGGCGTCGGTTCTCGATGCTGCCGATGGGCAGCAGCGCCGTAATCTGGACGTTCGTCTCGTTCACCGCGCTCACGTAGACGCGGCAGTCTTCCGCCTCGATTTTGCCGGCCGCATCCGTCACGGCGGCGCACGCCGCGCGCTCGGCAATGGTGCGCAGCATCTCCATTTGGCCCTTCCAGGGCAGCGCCGCGCTCACCGGGAGCATCAGGGCCGAAACGGACATCGTGTAGTTGGTGAACGGCGAGGTGTTCACTTTCGAATTCGGTACGACGGTCAGGTTGTTTTCGAAATCGCGGATCGTGGTGTTGTGCCAGTGAATGTCGACGACTTCGCCTTCCGCAAAATCGAACTTTACGTAGTCGCCGATACGCAGTTGACGCGCGGCAACGATTTGCACGCCCGCGAACAGATTGCTCAACGTGTCGTTGAGCGCGAGTGCGACGGCCAAACCGCCAAGCCCCAGCGTCGTGAGCAGCGGCGCAATCGCAATGCCGAGCGAACTGAGCACCGTCAGCAGTCCGATCACCAGAATCGCGCCTTGCACGAGCGTCGAATACAGCGAAACGGAAAACAGATTGTGCTGCGTGCGCGAACTGAACGCTTCGATCCACGCGCCGGCAAAGCGCGCGGCAATCCACATGAGCGAGAGCACGAACAGCGCGCCGATCGCGCGGTCTAAAAATGAAGCTTCGCGCACGGAAAGCGTGATGTGATCCATGCCGACGTACAGGCCCGCAAGCGCGCCCCACAGCACGATCACCGTTCCGACGATCGAGGTGACCGTCTCCAGCGCGCGCCAGCCGTGCGTTGCGGTTGCGCGGCGCAGCGGACGCACGATCAGCACGTACGCAATCACTCCGGCCACGATGCCGCCCAGAATCCATGCCAGCGGCAGAACGTACGAAACCGTCACGCTTGCGATACTACCCGAAAACATCGGCGGTTCCTACGGATCGACGTTGACGACCAAACGCGTCTCGCGCTGCGCGCGCGCGGCCGGCAATAGCACTGTCCGAATCACGGCGCGCACCGGCGCGGCATCGGGCGCTTTGAGCGCAATGCGAAAACGCCACTCATTGTTGAGTTTCGCGATGGGATACGGCGCCGGCCCGAGCACCTGCGCCACGCCGGTTTCTTCCAGCAATTCCGCATACCGTTGTGCTTGCGCGAGCGTGTTCGAACGGCTGCGCCCGATGATGCCGAGATAGACGAGCTGCTGCGCGGGCGGATAGCCGAGTTCGTACCGTTGCTCCAATTCCGCTTGCGCGAAACCGCGGTAGTCGTGTGCGGCGGCTCGAACGACGGCGGCGTGGTCCGGCGAGTACGTTTGCACGATCGCCTCGCCCGGGCGAGCGCGTCCGCTGCGCCCGCAGACTTGCGTAACCAGGCCGAACGTGCGCTCCGCGGCGCGAAAGTCGGGCGCGTGCAAACCGATGTCCGCGGCAATCACGCCGACCAGCGTCACGTCGGGAAAATCCAAGCCTTTGGCGACCATCTGCGTACCGACCAGCACGTCGCCGTCCGTGCCGAACGCGTCGAGCAACCGCGCGTGATCGCCGATGCGCGTGGTGGTGTCGCTGTCCATGCGCACGACGCGCGCCTGCGGATACAAGCGCTGCACTTCTTCCGCGACGCGCTGCGTGCCGACACCGAACTCGCGAATCGTTTCCGATCCGCACACCTCGCACACGGCCGGAAGCGCGCGCTGCGCGTCGCAGTAATGGCAGCGCAGCAATCCTTCGGCGCGATGCACGGTGAGCGACACGCTGCATCGATCGCACTCGGGCACGAAGCCGCACGCGCGGCAAAGCAAAAAGCCCGCGCTGCCGCGCCGGTTCACGAACAGCACGCTTTTCTCGCCGCACTGCAAGCGTTGGTCCAGCGCTTGCGCAAGACGCGTGCTGAAAATGCGGCGGTTTCCCGCTTCGAATTCCTTGGCCATGTCCACTACGTGCACGTCGGGCAACGCTTGCCGCGTTGCGCGCGTCGGCAGTTCCAGCATCGCGATGCGTCCGTGCCGCGCGGCATCGTACGACTCGAGTGAGGGCGTGGCGCTGCCGAGAACGAGCACACCGCCCTCCAGCCGCATGCGTTCGCGCGCCACGGTCACCGCGTGATAGCGCGGCACCGTGTCCTGCTTGTACGTTGACTCGTGCGCCTCGTCCACAACGATCGTGCGCACGTTTTGCAATGGAGCGAACACCGCGCTGCGCGCGCCCACCACGACGTCCACCTCGCCGCGCGCACAGGCTTGCCACGCATCGAAGCGCTCCCGTTCCGAGAGCGCGGAATGGATCACCGCCACGCGTTCGCCGAACGCGCGCTCGAAGCGGCGCGCCGTTTGCGGTGTGAGCGAAATCTCCGGCACCAGCACGATCGCGCGGCCCTGCGCGCGCAGCACGTGTTTGATCGCCTCGATGTACACGTACGTCTTGCCGCTGCCGGTGATGCCGTACAGCAGCGTTTCGTGGAACGCGCGCGCATCCAGGTGTGCCGTAATCGACGCGATCGCATGTGTTTGCTCTGCGCTCGGCGCAAACTCGGGCGGGCCGAGCGGCGCATCGCCGCGCCGTCGCGCCGGCGCCACTTCTTCTTCGTGTACGGCGCCCGCTTTGATCGCACGCGCTACGATTGCGGGAGAAAATCCCGCAAGAATGGCATCCGCGCGCGGAACGCCGGGTTGCTCGCGTACAAACTCCACCAGCGCGCCTGCTTTCGGGCCGCGAATCGATCCGCTCCCCGGAAACAACACTTTTATGCGGTATTCGTGCGTGCGCGGATCGACCACGCGGCGTTCGCGCCGCACTTCACCGCTGCGCACGAGCGCATTCACGTGTCGCAGCAGCGTCGAGCGATCGCCGGTTCGGCGCGCTTCCGGGTGGCGCAGTAAAACCTCGAGCGCAAACCCGTCGCGCAGCTCTTCCCAAATCAGCGACACCAAGCGTCCCGGCACCGACGGATAGCGCTGGCGGTTCGGTTCGCTCACCGTAAGCACGAACGTGTCGACGGTGTGCGGAACCGCCGCGTTCAGTACAACCGCGCCGAGCGCTTCACCGAGCGTGCACACGTAGTAGTCGGCAACGAAGCGCGCCAGGGCAAGGCCCTGCTCGTCGAATGCGCGCGGAACCGACGGCGCGTCGAGCACTTTGCGCAGTGGCCGTTCCGCTTCGCGCATCTCCGGCGCGGAAACGACGAACGCAATCTCTTCGCGCGAGCCCAGCGGTATGCGAACCACGTCTCCGACGCGCAAGTCCAGATCGCCGGCGTCGTAGGTGAGCGGCAGATCGAATCGCGACGAACGAATCGCCGCTAGCGCGTCGACGCAGCGGACTAGCGGAATTCGCTGCCTCCAGGCGGCGCGGTGATGCGTTCCAAAACGGCGCGCACGCTGCGTTCCGGAACGACCACGCCGTATTCCACGTCGCCGATCTCGCGCGGCAGCACGAAGCGCAGTTTGCCGTCGCGCTTCTTCTTGTCGGCGAACATCGCCGCAAAAACTTGTGACGGCGACTCTCGCGTCCATAGCGGCATGCGCAGCAGCGTGAGCAGCGTGATGACGCGCAGATGCTCCTCGCGTGAAAAGCGCCCGGTTCGCAGCGCGAGCAGCCCGGCTGCGCGCAGCCCAATCGACACCGCGGCCCCGTGCGAAACGCGATAGTTCGACGCCCGTTCGATCGCATGGCCGAATGTGTGGCCCAAGTTGAGCGTTTCGCGAATGCCGTGTTCGAGCCGGTCGTCGCTCACGATCATACGCTTGACGTGCTGCGCGTCGTTGACGATCGTTTCCCACGGCCAGCGCCAAAACGCGTGCGGCGCAAGCGTTTCGAGCGCATCGAAGAGATCGTTGCCTTCGATGA
>DASSEZ010000058.1:0-4414 GCA_035694945.1 Vulcanimicrobiaceae bacterium | reverse complement strand
TTCCCCGGCGAGACGATGCTCGTGCTCGCCGGGGCCTTCGCGGGAAGTACGCACAAGCTTTCGATCCATTGGGTGATCCTCGCCGCGATCGCGGGCGCGATTATTGGCGACAACATCGGCTTCTGGGTGGGGCGCTGGGGCGGAATGCGGCTGCTCAAGCGGTACGGCCACGTCATTCGCGTGCGGGAAGGCGATATCAAAATCGGACTGTATCTGTTCGATCGCTACGGCAGCGCGATTATCTTTTTCGCGCGGTGGATTCCGCTCTTGCGCATGTGGGGCGCGTTGCTGGCCGGCTCGATGCGCTTCAATTGGAAGCGCTTTTTACTGTTCAACGCGCTGGGCGGCATTGCGTGGGCGACGTTTTACGGCCTGATGGCGTACTTTTTCGGCGATTTGCTCAAGCGCGTGGAGAGCACGAGTTTCTTTGCGGCGCTGGGCTTTGCCGTATTCCTGATCGCGGTGTTCTTTTTTATCGAGCGGCGCAAGCACGAGCAGTGGAAGCAAAAGGCCCAGGAAGCCTTTCCCGATCCCCTGTGACCGGCAGAGCTACTGATACGTAACCAAATCGGGACGCGGCGAGAAGCGCATCACTTCGGTGGCAGAAAACATATCCACGTCTTGCGTGTAAAACAGCTTTATTCCGATAAAAGCGCCGTGACGGCCGCTGCTGAGCAACCGGTACTTGCTCAGTTTGCCGGCGCGCGAGCCAAAACCGTCGACGTGAAACACGATTGCCAGATTGGGCCGCATTTGCACCTGGCCACGCCGCGCGATCATGTCGCTCGTAAACTGATGCACGATGAGCAGCTTTTGCGGCAAACGATACCGGGCGACAAGTGCCGATAGATATGCCGAGACCGCGTTCACCGTTTCGGCATTCGTACTGCCGATGACGTCGGCCGGCACCTCGTCCGGACCCATGCTCCATTCCGAATCCATCGCAAGCGAGACGTCCGGCTCGCGCAGAAACCGCGCGAAGCGTTTGACGTAGGGCAAGAAGGGCGCCCGCCCGGGCTGTATGTCGAGAATCAGCAATCCGTTGACTTTGCGAATTGCGTTCAAGTAGCGCTGCACGGTATCGCCGTCAATGGGTGCACTATATGCATCGGCATTGCCCGGAGAGCGCTGCGCAACAACGGCAATGAGTTCGAACGCCGGAACGACCGGCTCACCGTAAGCTGCGTACGCGTGGGCTTGACTGAGCAGCTTGGGCAGAATCTGCTGCGGCGGCGCGTGGCCCAAGATCCCCATTGCCGGCACGTCGGCCGCACCATAGTACGCTACCACGCGATGACCCGGAAAAATCACCCGCGGGAACATCGTGGCGGCCGGTGCCGGCGACGGGGCGCGCGTTGCGTGAGGCGCCGGCTGCGCGCATGCCGCCAATGCTAGCATTGCCGCAATGAGAAAGCGTTTAATCGCGATCCAATTCGATCAGGTAGAAGCCCTTCGGCGAGAGCTCGATCGTGATGCCGCGATGCAGCTCTTCTGCGGAGATGCTACGCGTTTGCCACGTCTTGCGCAGGCTGTCGTACTCGCGTGCGCAGTACGCTCCGTCTTCCAATTCGCGGATACGCAGTGCCGTAGTGACGCTGCGATCCGTGGTGTTTCCGGCCATCACGCAAACGCGATCGGCCTCGCGCACGCCGGCGGCGATGGCTTCATCGCCGCTGACTTGCACGCAGTCTTCCATGCTGTCTGCAAGCACCGTAACGGGCGCTTTTGAATCCAAGTCCATAGTTGACCATACCCGCATTTCCGGCACGCATGCCGCGAACCAGGTGAGGTACGTACCCTTGTACGGGATGTTGCGCAGGCCGCACCACGTCCAGTCCGATGCGAGGTTTGGTTCAACCCGTGCGCGCTCGCCGGAGATGTCGAACCCGAGCGTGCCTTCGATGACGGCCCACACGTAGCGCGGCGGGAACCAGGGCGAGAGTTCCATGCCGCCGTTGACCAGCGTCTCGCCGTGGAGCCACTCGGAAAACTGACCCGGCACCGTATTATTGCGCTGCGGATTGCGGGCGTAATTTTCGAAACCGTTCGTCAGCGCTTCTTGGCTGAAATCCGGGATGAACTGCGCCGCCGCTTTCGCATACCAGAACGTCACGCCGTTCCAGACGCCGCCGAGGCACCCGCTCGCGCCGCCCGGATCGTAGTTGATGGCGTCGTACGGAATGGTGCGCATGCCGCCCGGCGTCCAAAAGTCGCGGTCGCTGAGCCGGCGGACAATGCGCACCGACGTGTCGCGGTCGGCGACGCCGAAAATGACCGGCAGCACGAGATCGCACGTAATGTCGCTGCGCGGCGTGCCGTCGACGTCGATATTCAGGTAGTACAGGCCGTTGACCGGATTGAGCAGATGGCGGTTTATCGCGCGGTGCAGGTCGTCTGCGAGCGAGGCGAACTCGTCGGCGCATTTCGAATCGCCGCGCGCGCGTGCCAATGCGGCGACGGCGCGGAAGGCGGCGTAGCTCTCCGCGTTAATTTCCGTAACCGCACCGCTGAGGCGATAGCCTTCGATCACGTTGCGCCAGCCGGCGATACCCTTCGAGCCCGTTTTTTGCGAGGTGCACCACACCAACCCGTCGCCGTTGCGCTGCGAGGCGATGTAACGACCGGCTTTAACCAGTTTATCGTAGCATTTTTCTAAAAACGCGTCGTCGCCGGTGAGCTGATAGTGATGCCAGGCGCTCCAGACGACGAGCGGCGTGTCGTCGTTGATGTTCAGCCCGAAGTCTTCCGTTTTTCCGTCGAGCATGTTGTAGTACTCGACGATCATCCCGTTTTGCTCCTGACGCGAGATGAACTGCATCAAACATTCTGCGGCAAATTCGGGACGGAAGTAATCGGCGCCGGCGCAGAACCAGGCGGCGTCCCGGCCGACGCAGTTGTTCGAATCGGTCGGATCGTTCGTAAAACTCCACCCGAGCGGCGTTTTCAGCATGACGCGCTGCATGTTGGCCTTGGCCCACAGTACGCCGCGGTTGATCTCGGCATTCGGCGTCATTGCGACCGAGCGGTCGAGCAGGTCGTGATACTCGGTTTGCGTGGCGTCGAGCGCGGCATCGGCTTTTGGCGCGGTCTTAAAGGCTTTCTTCGCTTTCTCCACGCCGCCCGCGGAAACGCAGAGCCGGAACTCCAGCGAGGCGTGCTCTTGCGGTTCCAGTTTCGTCGAATATTGCAGCACGCCCATCGCCAGGCCGCGCGTCACGCGCGTGTTCTTTGAAAGCGGCGCGGGGAACGTGCCGGTAACCGCCATCGCATGATCGATCGAGCATTCATAGCCGCGGGGCTCGCGCGTTGCGCCCACAACCCGCGCGAGTTTGGGATCGTCTTTGCTGTAAGCGACGAACGCGTGCAAACGCTCGTCGTATTCGACGGTTAACTCGTCGTCGACGTTTCGCGCCAGCTCGCAAAAGGCGAACGTGCCGATATGCTGCGCTTCCTCGGAATCGTTGGAGAACTCGATGACGTAATGGACGACCGATTCGTGAACGAACACATCTTCACGCACGTACACGCCGTTGGAGAGCATGAACTTATGCTCTTGATGTTCCGGAAACATGAAGAAATGACCGGAAATTTCCTCCAGCTTCATGCCCGTGGTTTCGTCCCAATGACGCGGCGCGAACGTTTTGAGCAGCGTCTCGCCCGCGTCGACGCAAAAAATCTTTTCGATCGCGCCGGTCGCCTTCAATTTCATCTGAATCTGCGGACTGCCCAGCAAGCTGCCGGACGCCATATCCGAATCAGCCAGGCGGTAGGAACCAAAGTTGTGCGGCCAGCGCAGTTTCGTGGTGCGCTCGGGACTGCTGACGATATTGGCCCGGTACGTGACGGTGCGCGAAGTGTCCATACGTAAGGTATGCCCCGCACGCGGCCGGGCTTCACCGGATTTTGGCAGAGGATGCGGTGCTGCGGGCGAACTCAAACAGGAGGGCTGCTCGACGTTGACGACGGTAATTCGATCTACTGGGAGTGCTCCGGCAATCCCGAAGGTCAACCCGCCGTATACATTCACGGCGGCCCCGGGTCGGGCTCGACGCCGCACGCGCGCCGCTTCTTTGACCCAGGCACATATAGAATCGTCTTGTTCGACCAGCGCGGTTGCGGCCGCAGCCGGCCGATTTTAACGCACAGATCGCAGCTGCAGGCGAATACAACGCAGCATCTTATAAACGATCTCGAATTACTTCGCGAACATCTGGCGGTAGAGCGTTGGTTCGTGCTGGGCGCATCTTGGGGGACCACGTTAGCGCTTGCCTACGCGCAGGCCCATCCTAAACGCGTCGCAGGCATTGTTTTAGCGGGCGTTACCACGACATCGCGTCGTGAGGTGGAATGGATCACAACCGAGGTTGGCCGGATTTTCCCGCAGCAATGGGAGCGCTTCGTTTCGCATATTCCG
>DASSEZ010000057.1:0-43053 GCA_035694945.1 Vulcanimicrobiaceae bacterium | reverse complement strand
TTCGCTCGAACGGGCAATCGAGTTCATCGAGGACGACGAACTGGTCGAAGTCACGCCGAAATCCATCCGGGTGCGCAAGCGGTTGCTGAACGAAACGGACCGCCTGCGCCAGCGCAAGCGCGAGCTGAGTAAAACGTAAGTCCCAAGGGCCAGCCCCCCGCACTCCACGAAAGGCATGCTACGTCCGAGGAGGGCCGGCGATGTCTTTGGAGCTTCTCAACGCGATGGCGTCCGTTGGCACGTTTCTCGTCATTGGTGCTACGGCAATAGCCGCGGTCATTCAATTGCGCCACATGCGCGCGAGCAACCAGTTGGAAGGTTTACTGAGCGTTCTGGCCAGAGTCGAGGATTCGAATTTCAACCGGTGGGTCACGGCCGCACAGCGGCAACTCCCGCAACTGCTCGCCGATCCCGATTACCGCCAAAGCATCATCGACGGCACGTTCGATCGCGACGTTGCGTGGCTGAATCTGGCAAACTCGTACGATTGGGTCGGCAGCCTGGTGAAAAACCGGCTCATTCCGATGGACGCGTTTCTGGACGTGTATGCGTACCGCGTCATCCAAGCGTGGAAAGTGATCGAGCCCGTGGCGGCGCTGCTTCGCCCCCATACGGGTGATTCAATCTGGGAGAACTTCGAGTATCTCTACGTGAAAGCCCAGGACTTCGACAAGACGCTTCGCAACGGCAGTAGCTACCCCAAGCACGTGCGCCGCGCCGACATTCCGCCATTCGCCGTTCCGCCCCCCGTGGCGCACAACGGCAGCGTGGAACGCGAAACGGCCGATGCTTGAGTATCTCAACACCGCTGCGGCGATCGGGACGTTTATCGTTATCGCGACAACGGCGATCGCGGCGGTCATTCAACTCCGGCACATGCGGGCGTCAAATCAACTCGAAGGCTTGCTCACTGTACTCGCGCGCGTCGAGGACAAAAATTTCAACACGTGGCTCACGGAAACGCAGCAGCAGTTGCCGCTGCTGCTTGGCAACCCTGACTACGTGCAGTCGGTAATCGATAATACGTTCGATCGCGCCGTTGCATGGCTGCAACTGGGCAACTCGTACGACTGGGTGGGAAGCCTGGTGAAGAACCGGCTCATCCCCGTCGACGCGTTTCTCGATGTCTACTCGTTCCGCGTCATTCAGGCGTGGGAATTGATCGAGCCGCTCACCGTCCTCGCGCGGTATCAAGTGACTGATGCGATCTGGGAGAACTTCGAGTATTTGTACGTCGCTTCACTCGACTGGGGCGCCAGATATGCAAACGGTCATTATCCCGCGCACGTACGGCGCGCGCAGCTTCCGCAGTTCGAAACGTTGTTTCCCCTAGTAAACGGCCGGCGCGTCTACGCCGGCGCCCGCCCGGAAGTGACCGCCTAGCGTTCCAGCGGGTTTTGGCCTACCAGGCCTTTCGTCGTCCACAGATCGTCGAGCAACTGGGCGTTGCGCAACGCGAGGCCGGCGTGCGCCGCAAGCGCGGTGATGAGTTCCTCGTCGTGTTTGTCGAACGGCTCGACCGCTGATTCCGTGATTGACACGGAGTTGAGCGGCATCTCGAACATCGGTTTGCGGTTCATCAACTGCAGAACACCGATGGGCTTGCCCGTATAACTCATGAGCGGAACGACGAGCATCGACTTCGTGCGGTAGCCGTTCTTCTCATCGAACGAACGGTCGAAATTCAGCATGCGTGCAGCCGCGTCTTTGTAGACGTCGTCCAGCCGAAAGGCCTTGCCGTTCATCGCAACATTGCCCGCGATCGATTTATTGCTCAGCGGTAGCGTGCCGCCGGCATAGGTTTCCTTATGTTGCGGGCCGGTTTGCGCGATTGCAAAGCGCAGGACGTCTTCTCGCCCGTCGGCGCTGTCGACGACGAACAGCGTTCCGGCATCGGCCTTCGTCAGTTCCCGCGCCTTGAGCACGATGATACTGTACAGTTTGTTGCGGTCGTGCTCCGAGCCCAGCAGCCGCGCGATCTCCAGCAGTTCGCGAGCTTCGCGAACCGCACGCCGCGTTTCGTTCAATTCGTGCGCGGTGCGAATGCCCGCTACCAGCGCCTTGGGATCGATCGGCGTGGAAACGTAGAGCGCGGGCAAGCCTTCGGGGTCGGGAATGATGCCGACGCTTTCACCATAGTGCATCAGGTGAATGGCGCCGAGTTCGGGTTGCGGCACGACCCGGATGCCGGCAACGTTCAGCGCCGCGCCGACCGCCGGAAGCAGCTCGACGTCGTGCGCGAAGACGGCCATGGTAGAACCGGCTCTGTCCATGCTTCAAGATTACCGCCCGCGTGCAGCGTGCCCTTTTCCGCGTTAGACCAAGACCGGCTCGTCCGTGTACTGCGCAGCGAACGTCAGTTCACCGCGCACGTCGTCGTAATCCACCAGGACGCGCTGACCGTCGCGTACTTCGCCCGCCAGAATCTTGCGTCCGAGCGGCGTTTCCAGTTCCTTTTGGATCGCGCGTTTGAGCGGACGCGCGCCATACACCGGGTCGTAACCCGTCTTGACCAAATGCCGTTTTGCTGCATCCGTGAGTTCGAGATGAATGCGCCGCTGCGCGAGCCGTTCGCGAACGCGGCGCAATTGAATCTCGATGATCTGCGTGAGTTCTTCTTCGGTAAGCGCGTGGAACACGATGATTTCGTCGACCCGGTTCAAGAATTCCGGGCGGAAGTTCTGGCGGAGTTCGTCTAGCACCGTCGCGCGCATGATCGCGTACTCGGCGCCGCCCATGTCGCCCTTGTAATCCAGGATGCGATGGCTGCCGATGTTCGAGGTCATGATAACGATCGTGTTGCGGAAATCCACAGTGCGGCCTTGGCCGTCGGTCAAACGTCCGTCGTCGAGTATCTGCAAGAAGACGTTGAACACGTCCGGATGCGCCTTTTCGATCTCGTCGAACAAGATGACGCTGTACGGACGGCGCCGCACCGCTTCGGTGAGTTGTCCGCCTTCCTCGAAGCCGATGTATCCGGGCGGCGCGCCGAGCAAACGCGCGACCGTGTGCTTTTCCTGATACTCCGACATGTCGATGCGAATCATCGCACGCTCGTCGTCGAACAAATACTCCGCGAGAGCACGCGCGAGTTCCGTCTTGCCGACGCCGGTGGGCCCAAGAAAGATGAATGAACCGATCGGGCGGTTCGGATCGGCAAGACCGGAGCGCGAGCGCACGACCGCTTCGGCAACGGCGTCGACCGCTTCATCCTGGCCGATGACGCGCTTGTGCAGTTCTTCGTCGAGGTGCAGTAATTTTTGCACTTCGCCTTCGAGCATTTTCGAAACGGGAACGCCCGTCCAGCGGCTGATGACCTCGGCAATGTCTTCTTCGTCGACTTCCTCTTTCGAAAGTCGCGCTTGCCCGTCGCGGGACGACAGACGCTGCTCTTCTTCGTTCAGTTGCTTCTCGAGCGAGGCGAGTTTGCCGTAGCGCAGTTCGGCAACGCGATTGAGATCGTACTGGCGCTCCGCCTGTTCGATCTGCACCTTCGTCTCTTCAATCTGTTCGCGCAACTCGCGCAGTTTGACCGCGGCGCTTTTCTCGGATTGCCAACGCGCCTGCAACTCGCGCTGGTCTTCTTTCAGATCCGCGAGTTCTTTTTCCAATTGCTCCAAGCGGCGCTTGCTGGCCTCGTCGGTTTCTTTGCGCAGCGCTTCACGCTCGATTTCCAGTTGCATGACGCGCCGCGTGAGTTCGTCCAGTTCCTGCGGCATCGAGTCGATCTCCGTGCGCAGTTTTGCCGCCGCTTCGTCTACCAGGTCGATGGCTTTGTCGGGCAAGAACCGATCGCTGATGTAACGGTTCGATAGCGTAGCGGCACCGACGAGCGCGGAGTCTTTAATCCGCACGCCGTGATGCGCTTCGTATTTTTCTTTCAGACCGCGCAGAATGGAAATCGTGTCTTCCACGCTCGGCTGATCCACGAAGACCGGCTGGAAACGGCGTTCGAGCGCCGCGTCTTTCTCGATGTACTTGCGGTACTCGTCCAGGGTCGTCGCGCCGATCATGTGCAGTTCGCCACGCGCGAGCATCGGTTTGAGCAAATTGCCGGCATCCATCGCGCCTTCGGCTTTTCCCGCGCCGACGACCGTGTGCAACTCGTCGACGAAAAGCAGAATTTGCCCCTCGGAGTTTTGTACGTCTTTGAGCACCGCTTTGAGACGCTCTTCGAACTCCCCGCGGTATTTTGCGCCGGCGATGAGTGCGCCCATGTCGAGCGCAACGATGCGCTTGTCTTTCAAACCTTCGGGAACGTCGCCGCGCACGATGCGCTGGGCGAGTCCCTCGACGATTGCAGTTTTGCCGACGCCCGGTTCGCCGATGAGCACCGGGTTGTTTTTCGTGCGGCGCGAGAGGACTTGAATCACGCGGCGAATCTCGTCGTCGCGGCCGATTACCGGGTCGAGTTTTCCGCGTTCGGCCTCGAGCGTCAGGTCGCGTCCGTAGCGTTCCAGGCTCTTGTAGGTGCCTTCCGGATTTTGCGTCGTAACGCGCTGATTGCCGCGAACGGCACGTAGCGCAACCAGCAGCTTGTCACGCGTCAGGCCGACTTCGCGAAAAATGCGTCCGACGGCGCCGCTGCTTTGCGTCATCGCCAGCAGCAAATGCTCTACGGAGACGTAGTCGTCTTGGAGCTGCTTCGCGTCGCTCTCCGCCTGCGCGAAGAGGCGCGTCAATTCGGGGGCCACGGTTACCGTGGCTTGGTCCGCGCCGCTCCCGGTCAGACGCGGAAGACGCGAAATCGCCTCATCGGCCTTTGCCGCCAGCGCTTTCGGATCGACGCCGGCTTCCTTCACGATGTCCGGCGCGATGCCGCGATCCTGGTCGAGCAGTGCGGCCAGCAGGTGCTCCGGGGTGGTTTGCGTGTTGTGTTCGTTGAGCGCGCGCGTATATGCGGCGTTGAGCGCGTCTTGAACGCGCTCCGTCATGCGATCTACATTCATCGGTTCACTATCTCAGACAGCAGGAGCACCCTGCCAGGTTGCACTGTCTCGGGCTGTGATCCTACGTACCCACGGCTGCGCCGGAAGATTCACCGGTGACGGACGCGTGTACGGCGTCGTAGTACTGCTGGCGCGTGGTGGTGTCGACGAACGAGGCTTCGAACGAATTGCAGGCCAGTTGCACCACCTCGGCGTCGGACAAGCCGAGCGCTTGGACGCATCCGGCATAATTGTCGCCGACATAGCCGCCGAAGTACGCGGGATCGTCTGAATTCACCGTCGCGACCAGCCCCGCGTCGAGCATGCGTTTGAGGGGATGATCCGCGAGCGTTTGAACGACGCGCAGGCGCACGTTCGAGAACGGGCACACCGTGAGCGGCATGCGCGTACGGCGCAAACGCTCGACGAGCCGCGCGTCTTCCATGCTGCGCACGCCGTGATCGATCCGTGAAACTTTTAAATTGTCCAGCGCGTCCCACACGTACGACGGCGGGCCTTCCTCGCCGGCGTGCGCGACGGTGAGCAAGCCGTGGGCACGCGCGCGTTCGAACACGGTGATGAATTTCGAGGGGGGGTTGCCGACTTCGGCCGAGTCCAGTCCCACGGCGATGATGCGATCCAAATACGGCTCGGCGAGATCGAACGTGTCCATCGCCGATCGTTGCGGCAGATCGCGCAGGAAACACATGATCAGATTGGTGGAGATGCCGAAATCGCGTTTGCTGCGGCGCAGCGCCGACCACAATCCGTCGATAACGGTTTCGAAGCGAACGCCGCGCTGCAGATGCGCTTGCGGATCGAAGAAGATCTCCGCGTGCTTGACGTTCTGTGCCTGCGCGCGTTTCAGGTAGGCAAGCGTAAGTTCTTCGAAGTCCTGTTCGGTCCGTAAGGCCGACATCGCCTCGTAATACAAGTCGAGAAAAGACTGCAAGTCGCTGAACTGATACGCCGCACGCAGCGCTTCCACGCTGGGATACTTCAGTTTGACGCCGTTGCGTTCCGCAAACGCGAAAATGTGCTCGGGTTCAAACGTCCCTTCGATGTGGACGTGGAGCTCGGCTTTGGGCAGCACACCCGAATCAATCATGGGCGGCAGTTTTCGCGCGCAGCATGCGGTAATCCCCGCTTCGCACCGTGATGCCACGTGCATCGAACCATTCGAGCAGCGGCACGGCGTACTTGCGCGAGGTGCCGATAAGATCGCGAAATTGCGCCATAGTCATCTGCTTATTCGTACGAAGAAACTGTTCTACCCGCGCGCGAATCTGCGCAATTTGCGTACCGCGATAGAGCTCGTCTCCCACCTTGACGAGCGCGCCTTTGGCCAGCAGCGTATCGAACGCTTTAGCGATGCCGGCAATACGCGATTGCTTCACCGCTGCGATCACGTTTGCCGTCGGCGACGGCGTGAGCGGACTGGCTTTGTCGATTGGAACTTGCGATTCGAAGAACTCCTGCTGCTCTGCGGTGAGCTTGGGTGTGTGATCCGTGAGCGCGAAGTAGCCTGCACGATGCGCGATGCGGCCCTCTTCGGCGTACGCGGAGAGGATGCGCAAGAGCAGCGGTTCGTCGATTAAAAGTGCTCGGGACAGCCCGAGCGACGTACTGCCCATGGCCCACGGCTCGGTGCGATGCTGCTGCCCGACCGTTTCCAGAACTTGCTCGAGCAACGCCTGCGCGTTTTTCCCGTACACGTACGCAACGGGACGCGTGACACGAATCGCCTCACCCCGTTCGAGCAGCGCACGCAGTGCCGCATCGACCGCTTCTTCGCGCAAATTCGCCTCGCGCGCAATGTCGCCGAGCGTACTGGGACGCAACTGCGCTTTGCTGAGTACGGTAAGGACGATGGCTTCATGCGGACTGCGTGCGGACTCCGCACTCTGCGCGGCACCACTGGCGGCGGCACCGCCCGATACCCGGCCGCCGCCAAGCAGATTCTTCGGCGAGAGCCGACGCACGACGAATGCGGTTTCCGGATACGCGACGACTGGGCGGCGTAAAAACAATTGCGCCGTCATCTCTTGCGCCGCTTGCGGCACCTGGTCGAGCACGAGCGTTCCGAGAATCTCCGCGGACCCGATGTACGCGCGAACGGCGTTGCGCCGGCGAAGAATCGGCAACGCCTCGGCAAGCGGCGTGAACTGCACCGTGAATGCATCCGCCGGTGCGAACTGCGATGCGACGAGCATTTCGCCGCGCGCGATGTCATGCGCGTCGACCGCCGGCACGTTGACCGCCACGCGCGCACCGCCTTCGACGCGTTGGCGCTTCTGCCCGAAACTCTGCAAACTGCGCACGCGCACGGTTTTGCCCGAGGGTTCCAGTTTCAGCGTATCGCCGACGGCAATGCTTCCTTGCATCAGCGTTCCGGTCACGATTGTACCGTGCCCGGGAAGCGCGAACACGCGATCGATCGGTAAGTACGCGGGTGCGTCGGGATCGCGCGCAGGCAAATTTGCGAGCGCGTCGTGAATCGCCGCGCGCAGCGCATCGAGATTGTAGCCGGTTAGGGTGGATACGGCAAACATCGGGGCGTCTTGGGCGATCGTACCGCGCAGTGATTCGTGGATGCTCGCGCACACGGCCCCGCCTTCTTCCGGTGGCACCAAGTCCATTTTCGTTACCACGACCAGCACGTCACGCACGTTGAGATAGCGCAAAATCTGCAAGTGCTCTATGGTTTGCGGCATCACGCCTTCGGTTGCCGCGATCACCAGCAGCAGCAGTTCCATTCCCGCCGCGCCGGCGAGCATGTTGTGCAGGAAGCGCTCGTGCCCGGGAACGTCGACGATGCCCGCTTCCACACCGTCCTCGAATCGCAAGTGCGCAAAGCCCAAATCGAGCGTCATGCCGCGCAATTGCTCTTCGAGCCAGCGATCGGGATTCGTTCCGGTGAGCGCGCTCACCAGCGAGGACTTGCCGTGATCGACGTGTCCGGCGGTACCGACGATATGCATGTTACGCAATCAGGTGCTGCAGTGCGGCAAGAACGCGTTCGTCGTCGTTCGGAAATATCGTTCGAAGGTCGAGCACGAGTTCGCCTTCGTCGATGCGCGCGATAATCGGCATCGGTGCACGGCGCAGTATCTGCGCAGCAGCAGTCGCACCGCGCTGCGGGCGCAGCGCAATGCCGATCGACGGTATCGCACTTTCGGGCAGCGATCCGCCGCCGACGTACGCGTGCGTCTCGATCACGCGCGCGCCGGAAATGCAGTCGACGTAACGCTTCGCTCGCTCGCGCAATTCTTCAATCGACGCGCCCAGCATGGCGAAGAACGGTATCTGTTTGCGCGCTTCCGGCACGAAATACAGCCGCAGCGTTTGCGCGAGCGCAGCCAGCGTGAGTTTGTCGACTCGCAGCGCTCGTAGCAATGGGTTGCTGCGCAGACGCGCGATGAGCACGCTCTTGCCGACGATAATGCCGGCTTGCGGTCCGCCCAGCATCTTGTCGCCGGAAAACGTGATGAGGTCGATGCCTTCACGCACCGCTTCTTGTACCGTGCGTTCGTGCGGCAAACCATATTCCCCGAGATCGACCAGCGCGCCGCTTCCCAAATCTTCGACGAGCGGAATGCCCGTGCGTTTTGCGAGCGCCGCGAGATCGGCCGCTTCGACGTCGTGCGTAAATCCGGTAATGCGGTAGTTCGACGGATGCGAACGCAGCAGTAGTGCGGTATCGGCGGTCAATGCGCGCTCGTAGTCTTTCAAATAGACTTTGTTCGTCGCGCCTACTTCAACCAACCGCGCGCCGCTGCGCTCGAGCACGTCGGGAAGACGGAATCCGCCGCCGATCTCGATGAGTTGGTTGCGTGCAACGATCACCTCGCGGCCCTTCGCGAACGTATCGAGCACGAGTAGAACGGCGGCGGCGCAGTTATTGACGATCAGCGCGTCTTCCGCACCCGTAACTGATTGCAGGAGCGACGTGGTACGCGCATAGCGTGAGCCTCGGCGCCCTTCCCAAACGTCGTACTCCAGGTTCGAGTAGCCGGCGCCGGCGGCCGTCATCGCTTCAAGTGCGGTTGTCGCGAGCGGTGCACGGCCCAGATTCGTATGCAGCAATATGCCCGTGCCGTTGATAACCGGTACGAGCAGATCGAACGCGCTGCGCTCGAGTTTGTCGAGCACTTGCGCGCAGAGCGAGTCGAATGAGAAGGCCTCGATACCTCGGCCGTTCTTCGACGAAGCCCTGTCCTGAGGCATCGAAGGATCAGGATGACAACGCGACTCGTCCAACGTATCGGCGATGCGCGCCTTCACATGCTCGCGGCCGAGCAGTGCTTCGTACGCCGCAATGCGAGGCTCCGATAAAAAGCGATGCACGGGAGGGATCCCGCGCAATTTTTGATCGGTCATGGACACGCAAAGAGCCCGAACTTTTCGTCAGGCTTAGGCGCCGAAAGGCCGAAGTTTACTTTGGTAAACGAGCCTTTCGGCAACGACAGCATGGCGGAAAGGGCAGGCTCTTTAGTTTACATGCTTGGAGAGCATCGACGTTATCGTCTGCTCCGACACGTAGCCGACGATGCGATCCACCGGTTTGCCGCCCTTGAACAAAATCAAACACGGAATACCTGACACCTGATACTCGCCCGCGAGGCTCGGGTTTTCGTCCGTGTTCAACTTCACGAACTTCGCGCGACCGGCGTGCGAGCCGGCGACTTTCTCGACGACGGGCGCGAGCATCTTACACGGGCCGCACCACGGCGCCCAAAAGTCCACCAGCACGGGCTGGGGCGAACCCAGCACTTCGCTCTGGAAGTTCGTTTGTGAAACGTCGGCTAATGCGCTCATTGCTTCTTTCAGTCTCCTTGCTAGGTTCGTAACCGCGGTCCGCGTGCCGTGGGTTTCAGTCCGCCTCAGGATGTCGCGTTGGGGTCTTCGCCCGTTATCTCGGTGATCTGCTTGGCCTGTTTGCCCATATTCGTGATGGCGATCACTTCGTCGCCCTCGCCCAGACGCTGCAGGCGCACGCCTTTGGTAGAACGGCCGGCCCTGCGAATGTCCGCCACGCGCAGGCGAATGACTTGGTTGGACGAGGTGATCATCAACACTTCGTCTTCCGGCGCCACCAGAATTTGGTCGACCACCTTGCCGATGTCCTCGCGTTCCTTCGCGAACGCCTTCACGCCCTTGCCCCCGCGTGAGGTGTGGCGGTAGTCGTCAATGGGCGTGCGTTTGCCGAAGGCCTTCGTCGTGACCAGCAACACCTCGCGGCGATTGTCTTCGAGTACATCCATCGCCACGATGGAGTCGCCCTTGTCCAACGTCATCGCTTTCACGCCGCGAGCGTTGCGGCCCATCGGGCGCACGTCTTTTTCGTTGAAGTGCACGGCCATGCCGTTGACCGTGCCCAGAATGACGTCGCGCGTGCCGTCGGAGAGATCGACCGCCAGCAGGTTGTCGCCGTCGTCCAGATTGATGGCGTTTAGACCGTTGCGGCGCACGTTGGCGAACTCTTCGAGTTTGGTCTTCTTGATCACGCCGTTCTGCGTGACCATGATCATGTAGCGGTCGCCGCCGAAGTGGTGCACCGGGAACACCGCGGTCACTTCCTCGCCCGGCGGCAGCGTGAGTAGATTGACCAGCGCCGTGCCGCGCGCTTGACGCGTGGTATCGGGAATCTCGAAGCCGCGCAAACGGTACGCGCGTCCCTTGTTCGTGAAAAACAGCACGTGATCGTGCGTCTTCGTAATGAAGAAATTCCGGACGACGTCCTCTTTCTTCAAATTCGAAATGCCGATGACGCCGCGCCCGCCGCGGTTCTGCGTCTTGAACGTATCGACGCTCACGCGCTTGATGTAGCCGCCGACCGTGTACGTAACGACGACGTCGATGTTCGGAATCAGCGCCTCGACGGAAAACTCGTCTTCCGCCGGAATGATCGCCGTGCGCCGCTCGTCGCCAAATTTTTTCTTGACGTCGAGCACTTCGGCCTTGACGATGCCGGCGATGCGGCGCGCGCTCTTGAGAATGTCTTCCAGTTCCGCAATGAGTTTGATGAGCTGCGCGTACTCTTCTTCGATTTTTTGGCGTTCGAGGCCGACCAGCGTACGAAGGCGCATGTCGACGATGGCGCTCGCCTGCACGTCGGAGAGTTTGAAGCGCGCGATGAGTTTCGTCTTGGCTTCATCGGTCGTCTGGCTACCGCGCACGATCTCGATGACTTCGTCGATGTTGTCGAGCGCGATGCGGTAGCCTTCGAGCAAATGCGCACGTTCCTGCGCCTTGCGCAGATCGTACTGCGTGCGCTTGGTGACGACGTCTTTGCGGTGGGCGATATAGTGCTCGAGCAGTTGTTTGAGCGAGAGCACTTGCGGTTCGAGCGCGACGGTGCCATCGGGACGCGGCTCGCCGACCGGCACGAGCGCCAGCATGTTGAAGCCGAAGCTCGACTGCAGCGGCGTGTGCTTGTAGAGCTGATTGAGCACGACTTTCGGCGTCGCCGATTTCTGCAACTCGACGACGACGCGCATGCCTTTGCGGTTCGTCTCGTCGTCCAGGCGCGCGATGCCTTGAATGCGTTTTTCGTTGTGCGCGTCGGCGATCGCCTCGACGATGCGATTCTTGTACACCTGATACGGGATCTCGGTGATGACGATCTTGTGGCGGCCTTTTTCTTCGATGATCTCGGCTTTGCCACGAATCGTTATCGACCCGCGACCGGTCTTGTAGGCTTCGCGAATCGTTTCCTGACCCATGATGATGCCGCCGGTCGGAAAATCAGGACCCGTAACGATGTCGCATAATGCGTCGTCGGTGATGCCGGGATCGTCGATAATAGCCGCGATGGCATCGGCGATTTCACTCAGATTGTGCGGCGGAATGTTCGTCGCCATGCCGACGGCGATGCCGCTGGAGCCGTTGAGCAGCAACTGCGGCAGTTTGCCGGGGAGCACGCTCGGCTCCGTGCCCTGATTATCGAAGTTGGGAACGAACGCGACCGTCTCTTTGTCGATGTCGCTGAGGACTTCGAGCGACGGGCGCGCAAGGCGCGCTTCGGTGTACCGGTACGCGGCCGGCGGATCGGGATCGATCGAACCGAAGTTGCCGTGGCCGTCGACGAGCGGATAGCGCAGCGTAAAATCCTGCGCCATGCGTACGAGCGCGTCGTACACCGAACTGTCGCCGTGCGGGTGAAACGACTTGAGGACCTCGCCGATGATACCGGCGCACTTGCGGTGCTGTTTGCCGGGGTCCATGCCCATCTCACGCATGGCGAACAAAATGCGCCGCTGCACGGGCTTGAGACCGTCGCGCACGTCCGGAAGCGCGCGCGAAGCGATGACCGACATGGCATAGGAGAGATAACTCTCCCGCATTTCGTCTTCGACGTTGATCTGCGAGATGATGTCGTTGTTCAATTAACAGGCACTCCGGCCGAGCCTCCGCGCCCCCACTTTGTGGGGCCCCGAAGGTCCGTGGTGGTATAGCTTATTCTTCAAAATTTACAAGGCCCGCAAGCGCCTCCGGCGGCACGTCGAATTCGCGCGTGGCGAATATCGGGTCCGTTTCCGGCAGCGGCTCGTCCTCGAACGGTGGTTCCGGCACAACGTCATCTACAGGCGCTTGCGGTTGCAAACGCATGACCCCGGCCCTTAAACGTTCGTGGGCGGCCGCGCAAGCGGCTTGCAGTTCTGCGAGATACGCTTGGGCTTGCGCGATTATCTCGGCGCGGTGATCAGTCATCCCTTGAGGAGAGATGCCACCGGCACAAGAACATCGGCGACCTACGCACCTTCACGGAGACTATCGTTCGCCAAACCCATGATTCGGACATTTAAAGATGTGCTCCAGCCGAGCTTCCGCACCCCCCGCGAGGGGGGCCCCCGTTATGCCCGGTAGTCGGAATAACTTCGGTCCGCTACGGCGAACCGAAGTTTTGCTTGCGACAGAGCAAGAGTTCGTCGCGTTTGCGGCCGAGTTCGCTCGCGGACTGCAGCCGGGAGACGTCGTGGGCCTTTCCGGCCCGCTTGGTGCCGGGAAGACGAGGTTCGTGAAAGCCGTCGTCAGCGCGCGGCTCGGCAACGATCCGGTGAGCAGCCCGACCTTTACCTTCTGGCATCGCTACCAGGGCTCGCCGCCGATCGATCATCTCGACTTATATCGCGTCGACGACCCCGCCGACGTCACGGAACTCGGACTCGAAGATGCCTTCGACGGCACGTCGATCGTGCTAGTGGAGTGGTGGCGCAATGCCCCCGGCCTGCTCCCGCCCGTCCGGTACGAGATCGACATCGAAGGCAAAGGCAGCGAGCCTCGCAGCGTGACGCTGCGCCAGCCGCAGGGGCGCGGCGCATGATCGTGCTCGCCATCGACGCGGCGCTGGGCGGATTTTCGGCGGCCGTCACTCGCGATCTCGAACCGCTCGCAGTGAAACAGCTCCCGGGTAACGTCGCCCTGGAGCAGGGCCTCGCTGCCGTTGCATCGGTGCTGCATGAAGCCGGCCTGACACCGTCCGCGGTCGATCGGTTGGCGGTCGGCATCGGCCCCGGCAGTTTTACCGGCGTGCGCATCGCCATCAGTTATGCCAAATCGCTTGCGCTGGGCTGGCAACGTCCGCTCGTCGGCGTCAATTCTTTCGATGCGCTCGAGGCGGGCGCCGCGCTGCCCGAGCCGCTGCTCGCGGCCGTGCGCGGCCGAAAGGGCGTCGTGTCGGTTCGTTACCGCAGCGGCGGGGCGCAGCACCGGGCTTCCGGCTACGTGAACGACGTGCTCGACGAACTCTCGATCGCAGGTGGCCGGATTGCCGTCATCGGCGATGCGGAGGACGTGCTTCCCGGCCTTGCCGAACGCGGCTGTAGCGTGCAGATTTTAGACCGCGCCTTCACTCCGTCCGCGCTTGCCGTCGCAAGCGTTGCGGCAGTGCGCGAGCCCGCACGCAGTTCTCACGAGATTCGCGCCGATTATGGCGAATTGCCGGCGGCGAAAGTGCCCAAACACCTGTGAAACTCGAACCGCGCCCCGACCTGGGCAACAACAGTCCGTTCATCATCGAACCGATGACGGATGCCGACGTGAAAGAGGTGCTGCGTATCGAGCAGCAGTCGTTCTCCACGCAGTGGCCCAGCAACGCGTTTTATCAGGAGATGCACGACAACAAACTCGCGCACTACTTCGTGGGACGCGTCGATGGGCGCGTCGTTGCGTACGGCGGCATCTGGGTGATCCTCGAAGATTCGCACGTCACGACCATCGCCGTACATCCGGCGCATCGCGGCCGCAAATACGGCGAGATCATGCTGCTGCATCTGCTCGATGAAGCCATTGAACGCGGCGCGTCGTGGATGACGCTGGAAGTGCGCGAAAGCAACGGCGTCGCGCAAAATCTTTACCGCAAATACGGGTTTACCACCGTTTCCACGCGCAAGGGATACTACAGCGACAACAACGAGAACGCGCTGGTGATGTGGGCCGGCAACTTGAAAAGCGAGATTTACAAGAACCGCCTGAAGGCACTGCGCTCCGCACTCAATCGATGACCTTCGTCGAACTCTGCAAACGCGTGCGCGAACATCTGGGACAAGAGCACCGGTACGCGCATTGCGTGCGTGTTGCGCGTATGTCGGAGAACCTCGCACGTGTGCACGGTGCGGACCCCGCGAAAGCGCGCACCGCGGGCATGCTGCACGATTTGGCGCGGCTCTATTCCGCCGAACGCCTGCTGCGCGAAAGCGCCGAACACGGCGTGGAGATCGACGCGTATGCGCGCGAGCATCCGGTCGTCTTGCATGCGCCACTTTCGGCGCGACTGGCACAATCGCTGTTCGGTGTCGACGACGCGCAAGTGCTCTCGGCCATCAGCAAGCACACGCTCGGGGCGGGGGAGATGTCGGCGCTCGACTGCATTCTCTACCTGGCGGACGGCCTGGAGCCCGGCCGCGACTATCCCGAGCGGGAGAACCTGGCAGCGCTCGCGCAGCGGGATTTGAGGGAGGCGATGCGTGCAACGATTCTGTCATCGTTGCGGTATCTTACACAGAGGCACTTGCCCATTGCGCCGCAAACGGCGGCTGCGATGGAAACCTTCGGCCTTCGGGCCGACGCACTGGAGGCTGGCACTGGCGGACATTCTTGAGATCGTACGCGCCGCGGCGCTCGACAAAAAGGCGGAAGATCTGACCGAACTGGACGTGGCGGGGCGCACAATTCTCGCCGATAAATTCGTCGTAATCACCGGGCGCTCGAAAATTCAAACGCGTTCGATCGCGGACAGCATCACCGAAAAAGTGAAAGAGCACGGTTTGAACGTCTCGCGTGTCGAGGGATACGCGGACGGTAACTGGATCCTCATCGACCTGGGCAACGTCGTCGTCCACGTGTTCACGCCGGAGCAGCGCGCATTTTACAATTTGGAACGCCTGTGGGCCACAGGCAAGGAGCCTCAAGCATCCTTCGACTCACTCAGGACAGGCACTTCGTCCTCATGAACGTTCGCAAACCGAAATCGCAAAACACTCGCGCAGCGCGTCGCCGCAAAGATTTGCTGCTGCGCGCCGGCATTTGGGTGTTTCTCGTCATCTTCGCACTCAGTTCGGTCGGCTTCGTTCTAGGAGTTTTCGTCAAGCCATGAGACGCGCACTCGCATCCGCGGCGCTAGCGGCCGCTTTTGCCGCTGCAACGCTTCCAGCACTCGCAAAGCAGTTCGTGCAAGACAATGCCGGCATGCTCAGCGCCGGCACCGTTTCGCAGTTGAATACGCGCATCACGAATTTCAACCACGACACCGGGAAGGAAATCGTCGTCGTCACGGTTCCTTCGGTAAGCGGCGGCAACGCGTCGAGCGCGGCGGAAAGCACGTTTGCGCAGCAGTCCGTCAACGGCGTGCTGATTTTCGTGGACAAAGGCGATCGTCAGACACAAGTCCTGCCGGATCACGCTGCCGTGCAAGCGGGCTGGTGGAGTTCGGCGACGTCGCAATCCGTCGTAAACGCGATCAATTCCCAGTTTAAAGCCGGCAACTACGACGCCGGTATTACGAACGGCGTGAATTCGGTGTTCGACGTGTACCGCTCGCACCTGAGTTCGCTGCGCGGCAACGCGCCGGCCACAACGCGCACGGCCGCGCAACAAACGCAATCCGGCGGAGTACATATAGGCGTGTTTTGGTGGATTATCATCGGCCTGTTCGTTTTCTTCATCATCCGTGCGCTCATCCGCGCGCGGCAAGGCGCCTACTATGGCGGCGGCTACGGCGGTCCCGGGTACGGCGGTCCCGGCGGTCCGGGGTACGGCCCCGGCTATGGTCCGGGGTACGGCGGCGGCTGGGGCTATGGCGGCGGCGGCTGGGGCGGCGGCCTTTGGAGCGGCCTGCTCGGCGGGCTCGGCGGCGCGTGGCTCGGCAATGAACTGTTCGGCCATCAAAACTACGGCGGCACGCAAGCCGGCATCGACCCGGGCATGCAGCAAGCACCCGACGCGGGCGGCTGGCAGAGCGATCCGGGTCAAGCCGATATGGGCGGCAGCGCGGGCGGCGGCTGGGGTGGCGGTGATTTCGGAGGCGGCTTCGGCGGCGGAGATTTTGGGGGCGGCTTCGGCGGTGGTGACGGGGGCGCCGGCGGCGGCTGGTAATGTGCTGAACTCGCTGCTGACTCTGGCCAAAAAGACGGCATAACAGCACGCAACGAGGGCGCGCATCGTGCAGCCGGGAAAGCGCGCACATGCGACGCTTTCTTGCTTTGGCGCTGGCGCTTGCGTTCCAGCTCCCCACGATTTTTGCGGCTGCCCCGGCACACGCGGCGGTCAACGAGAGTCTCTTCGGCGCGCTGCAGTGGCGCAACATCGGTCCGCTGCGCGGCGGGCGCGCGATTACGGTCGCGGGCGTTCCAAGCGAGCCCGACACGTTTTATTTCGGCGCAGTCGGCGGCGGCATATGGGTAACGCACAACGCGGGACGGACCTGGACGCCGATCTTCGATAAAGAACCGGTAGCCTCGATTGGCGCAATCGCGGTTGCGCCGAGCGACCCGAGCGTCATGTACGTCGGCAGCGGCGAGGCCGACATGCGTTCGGACATTCAGCACGGCGACGGCATGTACAAATCCGTCGACGGCGGCAAGACGTGGTCGCACATCGGCTTGGACGACAGCAATCAAATCGGCCGCGTCGTCGTGGATCCGAAGGATCCGAACATCGTATACGTCGCGGCGCTCGGCCACCAATACGGGCCGAACGCGGAGCGCGGCGTCTTCAAATCGACCGACGGCGGCAAGACGTGGAGCAAAGTGCTCTACAAGAACGAAAACACCGGCGCGATCGATCTCGCGATGGACCCGACTGATTCGAGCGTCTTGTTCGCATCGCTCTGGCAAACGCGGCGCCCACCGTGGAACGTGTATCCGCCGAGCAACGGCCCCGGCAGCGGACTGTATAAAAGCACGGACGCCGGAAAAACATGGACGCAAATCTCGGGCCACGGATTTCCCGGCGGCGTCCTCGGCCATATCGGCATCGCCATCTCGCCGGCAAACCACAACCGCATTTATACGATCGTCGACACGAACGAGGATCGCACCGGCGGCATCTATCGCTCCGACGACGGCGGCACGACGTGGACGCACACCGACAACGACGGCCGCCTTTGGAAACGCGGATGGTATTTCGGACAAATTGCGGCCGATCCGAAAAACGCTGACGAGCTCTACGTCATGAACACGTCGACGTACCGCACGATGGACGGCGGCAAATCGTTTACGGCGATCAAAGGTGCGCCGGGCGGCGACGACTACCACGCCGCGTGGATCAATCCGAACGACACCAACCGTATCGTTCTGGGCAGCGACCAAGGCGTCGTAGTTTCGGTCGACCACGCGAAGACGTGGAGTTCGTGGTACAACCAGTCGACCGCGCAGATCTATCACATCGTAACCGACAACCGCTTTCCATACTGGGTATACGGCGCGCAGCAAGACTCCGGCGCGGTCGCGGTGCCCAGCCGCAGCATGCACTCGAATATTGGACAGCGCGATTGGAAACCGATGGACGCGGGCGGCGAAAGTGGAACCGTTGCAACGGATCCCGATCACCCCGCACACGTCTACGGCAGCGAACCCGGTACGTACGAGAACATCGACACGAACTGGGAGATGACGATCGATCCGACGCTCAAGTATCCCGATACGGTGTGGCGCAGCACATGGACGATCCCCGTCGTCGTGTCGCCGCAGAATTCCAACGTCGTGTACCTCTCGCATCAAGTCATCTTCCGCAGCGCGGATCGCGGCAAATCGTGGCGCCAGATCAGTCCCGATCTCACGCGTTCGCACAACACGGTTCCGCGCAACCTCGATCCGGCGACCGTTGCGGACAGCACGGGGCTCTCGCGCCGCGGCGTGGTGTACTGGATTGCACCGTCACCTGTTCGCGCACACGAACTTTGGGCCGGTACGGATGACGGCTACATTTGGCTCACGCGCGACGAAGGCGCGCATTGGCAGAACGTCACGCCGCCGGGCCTCACGCCGTGGAGCAAAGTCGGTATCATCGACGCATCGCACTTCGATGCAAACACGGCGTACGCGGCAATCGACCGGCACCGCCTCGACGACAACCATCCGTACATCTACAAGACGCACGACGGCGGCAAGCACTGGTCGCTCGTGACGAACGGCATCCCATCGAACGAATCGGTGAACGTTGTTCGCGAGGATCCGAAGCGGCGCGGCTTGTTGTATGCAGGAACGGAGCGCCACGTGTACGTCTCGTTCGACGACGGCGCGCAGTGGCAGTCGCTGCAGTTGAATCTGCCCGTCGCGTCGATGCGCGACATCGTTTTCAACGGCGACGACATCGCTCTCGCGACGCACGGGCGCGGCATTTGGATTCTCGATAACGCATCATCGCTGCGGCAAATTACCTCGGCGGTTGCATCGAGCAGCGCATACTTGTTCAAACCTGCCGTGGCGTATCGCACGCGGGCGGGCGACGATCAAGGCACGCCGCTTCCGCCGGAAGAACCCGCGTTGCCCAATCCGCCGAACGGGGCGGCCATCGACTACTACATCGGCAGCGCGAGCACGCCGGTCGTGATTCAAGTGATCGACGGATCGGGACGCATCGTGCGGCAATGGTCGTCGTCCGAAAAACCCGTAACGATCAACCCGAAGTCGCTCGACATCCCAATGTACTGGATACACCCGCAACTACCGCCGTCCGCGCAGCACGGCACGCATCGCTGGATATGGGATTTCCATTATGCGGGAACCGGGCGCAGCTTCTTTGGGCGCGGCGGCGGACCGCTCGCACCGCCCGGCCAGTATACGGTTCGCCTTCGCGTAAACGGCAAGACGTACTCGCAAGCGCTCACGCTGCGCCGCGATCCGACGTATCCCGCGACGGATGCGGACCTCAAAGCGCAGTTCCAACTCGCCGAGCAGATCGAAAGCGAATCGCAAGCGGTGAAAAGGGCACTGACACGGGCGCAGGCGCTCGTCAAGACGCATCCGCAACTGCGTTCGATTGTCGGGCATGCACCGGCACCGACGCCGGACGACTCCGTCGGTAAGCCGGCGCAAGATTTCAGCAGCCTTCGCTACATCGGCGACGCACTGCAAAATCTGGAAGGCGCCGTCGAAAGCGCCGATGCACGGCCCACCGCGGATCAGTACGCCGCCTTCGCGATCCTCAAACGCAAAGCGGCGCAGGCAATGCGTGCCATCCCTTAGGACGGCGGACCGAGTCATTGCAGTAGTGAGCGTCGCAGCAGCGGCGCTCATTACTGCCGCACTCCTCCTCGGGTTCTATGCAGCGTTTACTTCGGATCGTCCAGCGTTTTGGACTTGGCTGGCCGCATTCGCAATCCTCATGCCCGCGGATAAAGCGCTCAGGAAGTTGACACGAATGCACAGCGTGCGCGGTATGACGCAGTTCTACGCCGGTTACGGGTTGCGACACCCACAATTGCGCGCGCGCGTCGTGGTGCTGTTTGCGCGCCTCCTCATGCCGCTCTTTATTGCCGTCGCCGTGAACGTGGACGCTCGCCCGGCTGTTGCGGCGCTGTGCACTGCACACCCTGTCGTATCTATAGCGGCGCTCGTGGCCGGCGCCCTCATAGGCCCGTGGTACGTCTATCGCGACACGCTCCAGGTTTCGGGCGCAACGGGATAACGCAGCATGTTGCGCTCGAAACCGTGGACGCGCGTACTCACGCCGTCAAAGTACCTTTCGTAGTACAGCGGAATCACCGGCACGTCGTCGTGGATGATGCGCTGCATCGCAAAAAAATCGCGTTTGCGCTGCGCCGTACTGCTCGTTCGTTCTTGATCGCGGAATAGCGCCTCGAAGCGGGGATCGCAGTACCGGCTGATGTTGTCGCCGTCGGGGTTGGCTTGCGAGCACAAAAAGACGACGGACTGTTCGGGGTCGGCGCCGCCCAGCCAGCCATCGATGGATATGGTAAAGCGCGCATTGCGAATCGGTCCCTCCGGCGCGTTGAACAGCGCCGTCGAAAACCGCTTGATCGCGACGTTCATTCCCGCCTGCTCGAGTTGCCGTTGTACGACCGTTGCAATACGGTTGTAGAGCTGCGCTTCGCTTGCCGTTACGATCAGCACGTCGACGGAACGGCCGCCCAGCAGCGCGCGTGCTTTCGTAAGGTCATGCGGATACGGACGCAGCACGCTATTATGCCAAGCCAGGACCTGCGGCAAAAAGGCCGCGGCGGTTGGATACACATGCCGGTACACGTCGGCGACGGTGTTGAGATCGATCGCGTAGGCAATAGCCCGGCGTACGGCTTTGCTGTTCGCAGGCGCTTGTGAGGTTTGCAAACTCAGCCAGAACGTCGCGTTTTCCGGCGTGCGAACGATGGAGATGCCGCGCAGCGCCTTCGCTTCGGGCAGCATATCGGGATAGATCGGCGCAACATCCACATCGCCGGCTCGAAGCGCATTGAACGCTGCCTGCGCATTGGGGATGATGCGCAGGTCGATGCGCGCGGTTTTCGGCTTGGGGCGGAAGTACGGATTCGGTTCGAGCACGATGCGATCGCCGCGCCGCCATTCGACCACGCGATACGGACCGCTGCCGAATGGATGCTGCTCCCACGCGGCACGCTCCAAGCGCGTACTCGTAAACGCGTGCGCCGGCAGAATGCCGAACGCGAAATCGGACTGCGCGAACAGCCGCGTTACGGCCGCGTTCCACGGTGCTTTCAACCGAATGACCACCGTGTACGGATCGGGTGCGCGCAGCGATGCAATGCGCTCGTATGCATCGGAAGAGAGCACATTGTTGTGCGGATCGACGATCGCACGGTACGTAAACGCAACGTCGGCTGAAGTGAGCGTCTTGCCGTCGGCAAACCGGATGCCGTGGCGAAGGTGATACGTAATGGTCGTGCCGTCGGCCGAAATACCGCCGTTCTGCCGCGACGGAACCTGCGTGACGAGTACCGGTACGAGCCTGTTAATCGCATCTATGCCGACGAGCGTCTGACAGATGAGCAGATCGTAGCCGATCGTCAATTGGTCGTGCGCGAGCAGCGGGTCGAGCGAGGGCGGGTCGACGATGTCGGCGATGCGCAGCACACCGCTTTGGCGCGCACTGCATGCGCACAGCATCACGGCGACGAGCACAAAAACGAAGAACCGCCGCATGAAGCGACGGTTCCCCGTTGTGCCTGGTTGCCCCCTTGCTTTACCGCGAGGAGAGCGTCTTGTCGTACCAGCTGTCCAGGTCGCGTTTGTACGCCGCTCGCGCGCTCGGGCTGAGGTAGATCATGTGGCCGGACTCATACGAGCGGAACAAGATGTTCTTTTGCAATGCCGGAGCGATGTCCATGTGGTTGAGCGTGTACCACGTCGCGAAGTACGGCGTTGCGAAGTCGTAGTAGCCGTTCGCAGAAAAGATCTGCAGGTGCGGGTTCTGCGACATCGCCTGCGCGAGATCCGGCACGACGTTTGCCGGCGGGTCCTGGCCGTTGTGATGCATATCCCAACGCGCGCCCAGCAGCGGTCCGTACGACGTCGGACGGTACTGCAGGTTCGTGTTGTAATGCAGTTGCTCGCGAATGTACTGGT
Source organism: Vulcanimicrobiaceae bacterium (assembly GCA_035694945.1). GTDB lineage: Bacteria > Vulcanimicrobiota > Vulcanimicrobiia > Vulcanimicrobiales > Vulcanimicrobiaceae > DATGJX01. Next base: position 21,083 of record DASSEZ010000057.1, on the reverse strand, counting down.
TCCAAGTGGAAACGACGGCGCTGTTCATGCCCACGTCCGAGGGATCGTAATTGGGATAATCGCCAAGGCGATCCACGTCGTACAGCGCGTAGCGCGAGTCGTAACGGCCGACCACGATGTTTTTGTCGCGCAGCAGTTGCTTTTCGAACACGTAGTACGGAATGCGCATGTGCGCGCTGCTGATGTACGATTCCGAAAGGCCGAGGTAGTTGTGCAGTTTGCGTATTACGTCCGCGCGCGTGGGTGCATCGAGCGTATCGCCCGCCTCCAGTGCGTGCAGATACTCACCGCCCGCAAACGCCTGAACGACGCTCAGGAACGAGGAAAGGCTGCCGCGCTGCCCCGGAATGCGGTGATGATACCACGCCGTGGCCGCTTCGCTGGGCAAGTACAGCACGTACGCCCAATCGCCCCCGCCGATCGGATCGAAGCCGCCAAGGCCCGTGAGCCCGAAGTTGAGGATCGAGGACTGGAAGACGACGCCATTGATCTGCACGTTGGCGTCCTGCAGCATGTTTACGAGCACGGCATCGCGCGTCGTGCCGTAGCTCTCGCCGAACAGAAACTTTGGCGAATTCCAGCGGTTGAACTGCGTGAGGTAGCGCTCGATGAACTGCGTGAACGCGCGCCCGTCTTGGTCGACGCCCATGAAGTCCTTCGGGTCGCCGTAGCCGATTACACGGCTGTACCCGGTGTTAGGAGCGTCGACGAACACTTCATCCGTCTTGTCCAGGATGCTGTCGTGATTGTCGACGAGTTGATACGGCGCCGGCGGCGTTGCCGCGCCGTTCGTTACGTTCACGCGAACCGGTCCGTACGAAGCCATGCGCAGCCAGATGGTCGAGCTGCCCGGCCCGCCGTTGTAGAAGAACGTTACCGGGCGTTTGCCCAGGTCCGCACCGTCCTTCGTATACGCGACGTAGAACATCCGCGCCGTGATTTGGTCTTTGTCGTTGCGCAGCGTAATCGTGCCGGCGCGCGCCGAATACGCGATCGTCTGTCCGTTGACGTGGTTGACGTGATGCGTCACCGCGTCCGGCGTGGCCGGCGGAATCACCGGCTTGGGCGAGGCTTTCGGCGACGGCGCGGCCGCGATGAGCGCTACCGCAAGAAGACTAACGGCGAAGCGCATTGTCGTACCACCTTGCGAGATCGGATTTATAAGCGGCCAATGCCGCGTCATCCAAGTAAATCATGTGTCCTGCTTGATAAAATCCGTACGTGATGTTGCCGCGCAGCGGCGAAGCAATCTCCAAGTGCTGCAGCGTGTACACGGTCGCGAAAAACGGCGTCGCAAAATCGTAATAGCCGTTCGCCGAGAAGATCTTCAGGTCGGGATTTTGCGTCATCGCGTCCGCTAAATCCGGCGCGACGTTCGTCGGCTCCCGGCGGTTGTGCGTGAAATCCCACGAGCTGCCGTTCGAATAGATGATCCCGTAGATGTTCGGGCGGTACGGTATCGGCGGGTTGTACTGCAGATCCTCACGGATGTGCTGATTGACCGCCGTCGTGTACGGCGCGTCGATGGACGAGTCCGTCGGGTCCCACGGCGGCCCTTCGTTGGACGCATTGTGAAGCCCGTACGTCGTATAACGCGAATCCAAACGGCCGACCACCACGCCTTGTCCGCGCAGCAGTTCGCGTTGGAAGCGATCGTAGGGAACGCGCAAATTGGACTGCAGCACGTACGATTGCGGAACGCCCAGGAAGTAACTCAGGCGGCGCGCGACGGCATTGCGCTGCGCCGAACCGAGCATGTTGCCCTTATACAGCGCATCGAGATATTGGCCCGTGGCAAACTGCTCGACGTCCTTCATGAACGCGCCCAAATCCGACGGCTTGTTCGTAATCTTGTTGTGATACCACGCGGTGGCGGCTTCGGTCGGCAGATAGAACACGTACGGCCAATCGCCGGTCGCGTTCGGTTCGCCGTTTCCGTAGTCGAGCCCAAAGTTCAGGATGCTCGACTGCAGCACCACGCCGTTGAGCGAGATGCCGTGATTGAGCAGATAGTCGGCGAGCGCGGCCGATCGCGTCGTGCCGTAACTCTCACCGAACAAGAACTTCGGAGAATTCCAGCGGTTGAACTTCGTGATGTAGTTCTCGACGAATTGCCCGAACGCCGCGACGTCCTGATCGACACCGAAGAAGTCTTTTGTTTTGCCGGTTGGCAGAATACGGCCGAAACCGCTGTCCGGCATGTCGATGAACACCAAATCGCTCTTGTCGAGCAGACTGTACGGATTATCGACGATGCGGTAAGGCGGCGGACCGGACGGCTTGCCGTTTCCGGCCAGAACCCGCACGGGTCCAATCGATCCCATGCGCAGCCACATGGTCGAACTGCCGGGACCGCCATTGTAGATGAACGTTACCGGGCGCGATCCCGGATCCGTCCCATCAAGTGTGTCGGCGGTGTAGAACACGTTCGCGGTCGGTTGACCTTGCTGATTGGTAAGCGTAATGAGCCCGGCGCGAGCGGTGTACGCATACGACGTACCGCCGATCGTGTCGGTGTGATGCGTGACGGAGTCAGGCATTTCACCGCCCGTCATAGGCGGCGCGGGTGAGGGCGATGCGGACGGCGAGGTTTTGGGCGCAGGAGCCGCACCCAACAACAGCACGCCGGCAATCATCATCGCCAGAACGTTTCTCGCGAAGTACATGCGAGAGTATACTACAAGGCTGCGCCGCTCTCCGTGGTGCCGGAGATTAGGCACGCATCGAGCCCGATGGGCGCTTCGTCCGGCGTGCGCATCGCCTCTTCGGCGCTGATTTCATTGGGAACGTTCATTTCGGTCGCATGCCCGTTCGGGCACTCGATTTGCGTGACGATCTCGGCCGGCGGATCGTCTGCCGAAAAATCGACCGGATCGCCCTGAGCGTTCACGATGAACGAACGCGCGCCCGGCTCGGCGAGCAACTCCTTGCACTGCTCGCAGCGCAGTTCGGTCAGGTGCACGAGACTCAAAAACATTTTAGAAGTACAGTTCGCGCTTGAGATCTTCGACCGCTTCGCTGATCGCGTCCAAATACGGCAGCATGGAGCCCTTGATGCGCTCCAGGCGCGCTTCGCCTTCCGGCGTGATGTGATAGATGCGGCGCGAGCGCTTCGTAGGATGGTCCCACGTAGCGGAAAGAAATCCACGTTCCTCCAAGCGGCGGAGCAGCGGATAAATCTTGTTCGTGTTTACGGCAATCAGACCGCCGCAGATTTCGTCTATGCGCTGCATGAGGCCGTACCCATGGTCCGGATTTTTCTTCACCAAGTGCAGGATGAGCACCGGAAAGACCGTCTTGCTTTTGATCGGTCCACGCAAGACCTCGTCGACGCGGTGCGCGTGCGGATCGTGCGGATGCGGCTCCGGCACGGCCACTAGGCGGTCGAGGCCACCGGTGCGGCCATCTCGGCGTACAACCGCTCGATGTCGGCGGCGTATCGCGACTCGACCACGCGACGTTTGACTTTCAGCGTGGGCGAGAGCTCGCCGTTTTCCACGGACAATTCGCGCGGCAACACGACGATTTTTCGCACTTGTTCGAACTTGGCAAGGTCGCCGGTGTTGCGCCGCACTTCGCGCGTCAGAAAATCGACGACGTCGCGCCGGCGGATCAGGTCTTCGACGGGAACGTTTTGCGCGATACCAAGTTCGGTACGAACCAAATCCCAATTCGGCGAGACGAGCGCGGCCGGATGGGGGCGGCCGTCGCCGACGAGCATTACTTGATTGATGTACACCGATCGCTTGATCGCCGCTTCCACGCGCGAGGGAGCAACGAACTTCCCGCCCGAGGTTTTAAACAGCTCTTTCTTGCGATCGGTGATGCGCAAATATCCGTGATCGTCGATGACGCCGATATCACCCGTGCGATACCAGCCGTCGGTCATGACTTCCGCCGTCGCTTGCGGATTCTTGTAATAGCCCATCATCACGTTGGGACCGCGCGCAAGAATTTCACCGTCGTCGGCAAGGCGAATTTCCACCCCCGGAATAGGCGTGCCGACCGTCCCGTAGTGGTTGTCCGCCGCGGTGTTCACGGTGATCACCGGCGAGCATTCGGTGGGGCCGTAGCCTTCCAGAATCGGGATGCCGGCGCCGAGCATCGTCATCGCGACGTCGAAATGCAGCGGCGCCGATCCGCTCGACAGAAACTTTAGGCGATCCAAACCGAGCAATGGGCGCAGTTTGCGCAGCACCAGTGCGTGTGCGATGCGATATTGCACCGCAAGACTCGCGGTAACACGTGCGTGACGCGTCGTCGCCGTCGCCCAGCGGCGCCCAACGTCCAGCGCCCACGGCACGAGTTTGGCTTGCAGGCCGCCGTGTGCTTTCGCTTTGCCGGTAATACCCGCCAGCATACGTTCGAAAATGCGCGGCACGGCCGTCATGAACAGCGGACGAACGTCGCGCAAATCCGTGAGCAGTTCATCGACGCTATGCGAGATGTTGTGGCGCAAGCGCATCAGCATGTAGCCGTAGAGGAAGCAATGCTCGTAAATATGCGAGAACGGCAGCACCGAAAGCACGTCGCTCCCCGCCGGCAGAATGTCGAGTGCGCGGCTGAACGTCGACTGGGCGTTGAAACCGATGTTGTAATGCGAGAGCATGACGCCCTTGGGTTCGCCCGTCGTGCCCGACGTATAGATCAGTACCGACAAATCATCGGGTCGTATTTCGGCTTCGAACGCTTGCGGCCAATCGGCGTGCTGCGCGTGTATGTGCGCTCCGTGCGCTTCGAATGCGGCAAGCGAGTCGTCGCCGGTGCTTTCGAAAACGATTGTCCGCGGTACGGGTACGGGAAGCGCGCGCAGATGCTCCGCGGCTTGCGGCGTGTCGGTGAAGACGAGTTTCGCTTCGGAATTTTGCAAGATGAAAGCGACGTGATCGGGCGCTTGCGTCGGGAAGACCGGCACGATGACGCAACCGGAAAAGAGCGTCGCGAAATCGGCGACGACCCAATTCACGCAATCCGCGGCGATGAGCGCGACGCGATCGCCGTGAGAAAGGCCCGCATCGCGGATCGCGCATGCCACGTTGCATACGCGCTCGAGTAAGTCGTCAGCGGAGGTGGGCGTCCATGCACCATTGACACGCTCGACCAGTGCCGCATCGCGCGGCTCCGAAAGCGAACGCCGGATGAGGGCGGGAAGCGTTTCTTTCGGCGGCAACTGAAAATCCATCGGTCGAGCACAGATTCGCCCGCCTGCGCCTAGCTGCCTACCATAACGTACGCGCTCATCGCGGCGATGCGCCGCTGCGTCATGCCGGCCACGTCGGCCAGTTCGTCGAGCGATGCGAACGGGCCGTTGATGCGCCGGTATTCCACGATGCGCGAGGCCAGCGTTGGACCGATGCCGGGAATCGCCGCCAATGCGCGTTCGTCGGCGGCGTTCAGGTCGATCGGCGTTGCGGGCGGCGCGGCGGTTTTTCGCGATTTTCGCTTCGTTCGATCTCGTACGGGCGCCGTTTCACCCATGCGCAACACGTGAATCTCTTCTCCGTCGCTCACGCGTTCGGCGAGATTGATCGCGGCCGGATCGGCGTCCGCGCGCAGTCCGCCCGCGCGGTGAATTGCATCGTCGACACGCGCGCCCGCCGGTAAGCGATACAGTCCTGAACGCGCGACCGCCCCGACGACGTACACGACGCTTGCAGCGCCAGCGGCACGCGAGGGATGTCCTTTGCGTGAATGCTGAGATGCAGCCGGTTTGGCTTGGGATACGGCCGCAATCGCGGGCGGAACCGACGGGCGGTGCAGCGCAAGCAACGCCGCGACTGCGACTAAAGCAAGAACAAGCAAACGCTTCATGCCGCCCTTTCACGCCCCTGCGCGCGGTATGAAAGGGGTGCGGCACCGGCCTTCCCTATAATGAGCGCATATGGCCGAGACCTACGACTATCGCACCGCCGAGCGCAAATGGCAGCAGCGCTGGGACGAAGAGGGCATCTACCGCGCGCGCGAGGACGAGGACCGTCCTAAATATTACGCGCTGGAGATGCTGCCGTATCCGTCGGGCGATCTGCACGTCGGTCATGCGAAGAACTACACGTTGGGCGATGCCGTCGCGCGCATGATGCGCATGCTCGGCTACAACGTGCTGCATCCCATGGGCTGGGATGCGTTCGGCCTGCCTGCCGAAAATGCGGCAATTCAACGTCGCGCCGATCCGAACGTGTGGACGCGCGAGAACATCGCCAACATGCAGCGGCAAGTGCGCCTAATGGGCACGAGCTACGACTGGTCGCGCGAAATTGCCACCTGCGATCCGCGGTACTACCGCTGGAACCAGTGGATTTTCTTGCGCCTGTACGAGCGCGGCCTTGCGTATAAACGCGAAGCACCGGTGAACTGGTGCCCGAACGACCAAACCGTGCTCGCGAACGAGCAAGTGATCGACGGACGCTGCTGGCGATGCGATCACGTCGTCGAGCGGCGCAATCTCTCGCAGTGGTTTTTGAAGATCACCGCGTATGCGGATCGCTTGCTGGCGGACTTGGAAAAACTCCGCGGATGGCCCGAACGCACGCGCACCATGCAGCGCAATTGGATCGGACGAAGTGAGGGTGTGCAACTTTCGTTTGCCGTCGAAACTTCGGAAGAACGAATCAGCGTCTTCACCACGCGTGCCGACACGATCTTCGGCGCGACGTATTTGGCGGTCGCGCCCGAACACGCCGTGGTCGAGCAGATCGTCACCAAAAAGCATCAGAACGCCGTGCGCGATTTTGCCGAGAGTTTGAAGTCGCGTTCGGAGCTGGAACGCACGAGCCTGATGGAAAAGCAGGGTGTCTTCACAGGCGCCTACGCGGTCAATCCGCTCTCGAACGAACGCATTCCGATTTGGGTCACGAACTACGTACTCGCGGAGTATGGCACCGGTGCGGTAATGGGCGTCCCCGCGCACGACGAGCGCGACTTCGATTTCGCACGAAAGCACGGCTTGCCCGTCGCGCAAGTCATAGTCGTTCCCGGCTCCGACATCGAAGCTCCCCTACAGCAGCCATACACCGATGAGGGGCGACTGATCGCAAGCGGCGATTTTACCGGTATGACGAGCATGCGCGCGCGCAAAGCCATTACCGATCGGCTCGTCGCGCTTGGCATCGGCGAAGCGCAGGTCAACTATCGCTTTCGCGACTGGCTGGTTTCGCGCCAGCGCTATTGGGGCACGCCGATTCCCATCATCTATTGCGAGCAGTGCGGCGAAGTGCCCGTTCCGGATAACGCGCTGCCCGTGCTGCTTCCGCAGAACGTGCCGATTACCGGCGAGGGATCGCCGCTCGCGCGCGATCCGGCGTTCACCAACACCACGTGCCCGAAATGCGGTGGAGCGGCGAAACGCGAGAGCGACACGATGGACACGTTTTTCGAGTCGTCGTGGTATTATCTGCGCTATTTGGATCCGCACAACGATCAGCAGCCGTGGGATCCGGCAAAAGCCAAGCACTGGATGGCGGTCGACCAATACATCGGCGGGTCCGAACACGCCGTCTTGCATCTGCTGTATTCGCGCTTTTTCTACAAGTTTTTTCACGACGAAGGGTGGGTGAGCGAATCGGACGAGCCGTTCACGCGCTTGTTCCATCAGGGCATGGTGCTCTACAACGGCGAGAAGATGAGCAAGTCGCGCGGCAACGTGGTCGGTATCGACCAGACCGCCGAAAAGAATGGCGTCGATGCGATGCGGCTGTTCCTGCTGTACGTCACGCCGCCCGAGGACACGAGCGACTGGACCGATGAAGGCATCAGCGGGCGCGTGCGCTTCGTCAACCGCGTGTGGCGCGCGTGCGAGCCGTTCTTCGACCGCGCGCGCTCGGTGGACGTTCGAGCATTGCCGCAGGTTTCAGCGTCCGAGGAGAAGGCGCTCGTTCGCGCGGTGCACGTCGCGGCCAAGTCCGCCATCGACGAAACGCTTTCGCGCCGCTTTCATTACAACGCAACCATTGCGCGCCTGGACGAATACGTCAACGCGCTGACGGCTCTGGAACAAAGCGCACCCGATTCGGCGGCGGTTTTGTACGCGGTCCATGCGTTGCCGTTGGTTATCGCGCCGTTTGCCCCGCACATCGCCGAAGAGTTGTGGGCGCGCATGGGACATACGTCATCGGTGCACTTGGAACGCTATTTGGAGCCGTCCGAACAGGCACTGGCCGTCGACGAGATTACGCTAGTCGTGCAGGTCAACGGCAAGATCCGCGCGCGTTTGCAGGCTGCACCGGGCATCAGCGAAGATCAAGCGTTCGAGCTGGCGATGCAGCAAAGCGCCGTACAAGCGCAACTCGACGGCAAACAGATTCGCAAACGCATCTACGTCGCCGACAAACTGCTGAACCTGGTCGCTGGCTAGACGTGACGCAGCACGCAGCGCGTTCGTGCTAGCGCGCAGCGCGTTCGTGTCATGCTGAGGTATCGAAGCATGGCGGAGGTATCGACGCCACGTAGAGCGCAGCGCATTCGTGTCATGCTGAGGTATCGAAGCATGGCGGAGGTATCGACGCCACGTAGAGCGCAGCGCGTTTTTTTTGCGCCTCGTTACCTCGGCGGCCCTTCGATACCTCAGGGTGACACGCTCGGCGGCCCTTCGATACCTCAGGGTGACACGCTGCACTGCTCAGGGTGACACGGCTTCCAGAATCGACTCTGGTGCGCCCGTCGCAATAACGCGACTCAGCCGCAAACCCGCGCGCTCAAACAATGCTGCGAATTCCTCGCGCGTGCGTTCGCGTCCCGAAAGCATTGCGAGCATTTCGAGGTCCGTGATCCGATCCTGCGACCACCAGTTGTTCGGCGGCGCCGCAACGATTTCATAAACCAGCACACGCGCGTTGGGCGGCATCGACTGCCGGACGTTTTGCAGCATGCGCGCGCACGAAGCATCGTCCCAATCGTGCAGAACGTGGCTGAATATGTACGCATCCGCCTGCGGCGGTGCGTCACTTAGAATACTGCCCTCAACGGCATGCAGACGTTCGGTAATCCCTACTCGCGCCGCAACCGCGGGCAACTCGAAAACCGTGCCGCGCACGTGCGGATGTCGTGAGAGAACGGTTTTCAGCAGCAGTCCGGTTCCACCGCCGATATCGACCACGTGCACAACGTCGCGGAAATCGTATGCTTTCGCGAACGCACCGGCAAACAGCGGCGTGAGCGACTGCATCGCCGCATCGAACAACGCTCCCGCTTCACGATGCTCGGCAAAATAGCCGAACAGCGGCTTGCCTTCATTTAGATCGAAGCCGGGTGTGTTCTTGCGCACCGCGTCTGCCAAACGCGTGTATGCACGAGTGTGCCACGAGGCGTTGGCATACCGAATCATCGGCGCAACCGATTGTTCGCCGATCAGCGCCTTACCGAGACGCCCGAGCGCGAAATGTCCGTTTCCAACATGACGTGTGACGCCGTATGCTGCCAGTGCGCGCAGCAATCGAAACAGCTGCTCGCGCTCGCCGTAGCCGTCTGCCGCGAGATCGTCTGCGGTTTTTGGAGCACCGGCAAGTGCGTCCGGCAAACCCAATTCGCAGAATGCCGCGACGCTTTGCGCCGCCCATGACATCGTGCCGAGTTCTATCGCCGCAAAATGCCGGGGAATAATGCGGCGCCGCAACTTTACGAGCGCGTCCGCGAGGCGCGTCGCTGCGCGAAATAGCCACGGCGGCGGAACGCTCATGACACCGGCAAAATGCCTTTGAAGTAATCGTACGTTTCTCGCATACCTACGGCGAGTTCAGTCTGCGGCTCCCAGCCGAGTTCGTGTTTTGCAAGCGAGTAGTCGAACTGCGCATCGCGCGCATCGCCCGCACGTTTGGGCGCGTGCGTCACCGCGGGCTGCTGGCCCGTTATGTCACACAAGGTCTGGTAAATTTCATTGACGCTCGTTCGTTTGTTCGTGCCGATACAATAGCACGTTCCCGAACCGTGTTCGAGCGCGATCAGGTTGGCCTTCGCAACGTCCTTCACGTACACATAGTCGCGCGTTTGCTCGCCGTCCCAATCGACGCGCACGCCCTGGCCCGAAAGAAACTTGCCGATGAAAATCGAGATCACGCCGGCTTCGCCGTTGGGATCTTGACGCGGGCCGTACACATTGCCGTAACGCAGGGCCGTGAAGTCGAGGCCGTGCTGCGCTTTGTAAAAGCGCAAATAGTGCTCGGAAACCATTTTGGTGATGCCGTACGGCGATTCGGGTCGCTGCGGCGTGTTCTCGTCCATCGGCAATTTGTCGGGTGTGCCGAACGTGGCGCCACTCGATGCAAAAATCACTTTCTTGACATTGTTGCGCACGCTGTTGTCGAGCACGTTGAGCAGGCCCATGACGTTCACGTCGGCATCGTATTTCGGATCGCGCGAACTGATGGCGACGCTGTGCTGCGCCGCGTGATGATTCACGACATCGGGTTTGAACTCTTGAAAGATGCGCCCGAGTTTTTCATCGCGCACGTCCATGTGTACGAACAGCGCGCGCTCGGGGACGTTTTGGCGCTGCCCGCCGCCGTGCTCCCACAGCGAATCGAGTACGAGCACTTCGTGCCCCGCCGCCAGATACGCCTCGGCGATGTGCGAGCCGATAAACCCGGCTCCGCCGGTCAGTAAAATACGCACCTTGTCTCCCCTTTGCGTTGTCGCGATTGCTTCCTACGATGGAAGCGCGCCCATTGCTGCTGCTCGGTAGCGCGGCCGTAATGGGTGCGGCCGCAGTGGAACTGCCGTTTCCCGGCCGCTTGCTCGTAGTCGCCGCCTCTGTGTGGCTTGCATGGCCGCGGCGGTGCGATGAGCCTGGGCGGATTCGTGCGCTTATCGCGCTCGCCCTGGCGGCGGGCGCATGCAGCGCTTACACGCACCAGGCCGCTGCGACAAAACCGGTACGCGCGCATACCACGCGATTCACGTGCACGGTGCTCGACGCGCAAACGTGCGCCGGAGACGACGGGACCACGCTAGCAATCGAGCGGCAAGCGCAACTGCCTTCGCCCGGTACGCGCGTCATGCTGCGCGGACGGCTCGAACCCTTTGACGGTCCACGCAATCCCGGCGAGCCCGACGAGCGTGAAATAGAACGTGAACGCGGCCTGCAGGCGCGCATGAGCAACGCGCGCGTTTTGCATGTATTGCGGCCGGCGCCGCCGACGCTGCGCATCGAGATCGCACGCGCGCACGGCTGGGCGATCTCGCAATTGCAGCAGCGGCTGGCGCAGCCGTATGCGGCAATCGCCGCCGGTGAACTATGGGGCGAACGCGCGTCGCTCGCACCCGAACTGCGCGCGGAATTTCAAGAAACGGGCACCGTGCACGTCCTCGTAACAGCCGGTTTGCATTTAGGCGTCGTTGCGCTCGTAACGCTGACGCTGCTGCGCCTGTGCACGGTTCCGCGCATCGCCGCGTGCACCGCAACGGCGTGCATCGTTTGGAGCTACGCCGTCTTCAGCGGCCTGCATCTACCGTCGATACGTGCCGCCGTTATGGCAACCTTCGCACTCGCGGCGCATGCGTCCGGCGCGGCATCGCGCTCGTGGAATGCGTACGGTGCCGCGCTTCTCGTTATCGGCGTTTGCTGGCCGCTTTCCGTGACCGGTGCGTCGTTCGCGCTCTCGTTTTCGTGTGTCGGCGCAATTCTGCTGTGCGCCGACGAGATACAGGATGCACTCGATGCGTTCGAACTGCCGGAGAAGATGCGCGAAGCCCTAGCGCTTACGATCGCGACGCAACTGGGCACGTGGCCGCTGACTGCCTCGATATTTCTGCTGTTCTCGCCGTACGCCGTACTCGCGAATTTGCTCGTCGTGCCGGTCGTCGGCGCGACCATGCTGCTCGCGGGAGCGCAGCTCGTCCTGAGTCCGCTGCCGATGCTCGCCCAAGCTGCCGCAAACGTGAACGGCTGGCTTCTCGCATGGATCGTTGGAGCCGTCCACACGATCAGTACGTTGCCGCATGCCGCAGTTGCAGTTACCCCGCCGCCCGCATGGACGATTGTCGTGTACGACGCGGCGCTCGTTGCTGCAATGTGGTGCTGGAAGCGCGACGGCCGCACACTCGCCGCAGCGCTGCTTTTCTTTGGCATTACACTCGTCGCTACGCCGCCGCGCACCGCCGATCATCGTTTGCGGATTACCGTGCTCGACGTCGGCCAAGCGGACGGCATCGCGATCCAGACGCCGCTCGGACATACCATTCTCGTGGACGCAGGCGGAAAACTCGAACGCGGCACGGATGGCGCATCTTCGGCCGAGGCAATAGGCGAACGCATCGTCGTACCGTTTCTGCATCGCGCGGGTGTGCAGCATATCGACGCGCTGATCTTATCGCACCCGCACGGCGACCACGCAGGCGGAATGGCGCCGGTACTACGTTCGTTCGGCGTCACGGAATTCGCGGATAGCGGTCAAGTATATGGCGGCTATGCGTACAACGATGCGCTGCAAACGGCGCGAGCCGACGGTGTTCCAATTGTTTACCCGCGTGCCGGCAACGTGTGGCGCACGGATGATGGCGTCACGCTCACGTTCATCGGTCCGTCACTGCCATTTATCGAAAGCAAGAACACGATCAACGATAACTCCATTGCGTTCATCTTGCAGTACAAGCATTTCCGAATGATCTTCACCGGCGATGCCGGAGTTGCGGCCGAACAGCGATTTTTGAACGAGGGAATCGATTTGCACGCAAACGTGCTAAAAGTCGGCCATCATGGTTCAGCGTACAGCTCTAGTCCAGCGTTCATCGCAGCCGTACACCCGCGCTATGCAATTATTTCCGTCGGCCGCCACAATATGTTCGGTCATCCAGCGCCGGGGACGATCGCAATGTTACAACGCTTCGGCGCCCGGATCTATCGCACGGACCAGAACGCTGCGGTGAGCCTTATCACCGATGGCGAGATGCCGGCGATAAAGTCGATGCTCCCGTAATACTGCCATTCGCGAGGGGCCTAAAACGCCGGGCGCCGAAACGTGCCCCTGAAGGGGCTTTCTGATGCAGTTTCGAGCCTTCGGTACGATCGCGCTATCGCTCCTCATGTTTTGCGTCCTTGCCTCGTTGATTTTTCGTACGCCTCCCACGGCATATACGGGCGTATCGCGCGCGTCAAGTGCGCCGTTCGCCCCGAATGCGATCAGAGTCGCCTCCGGCTCGCCGGCGTACCGGGCCGGACTTCGAAGCGGCGATATCCTGGCGTGCCTATCCGTGCGGGACAAGGAACTGCTTTTTCCGCGTTTCGGGTTCCAGGCGTATGCACCTCAAATGGTCATTCGAGGCTGCGCATTCCGATCGGGTAAATGGCGAGCGTTTGTACTAACGCCGGTCGCACACGCAACGGTGGGACTCCTCTACTTTTCCATTTCTAGTACAATCGTCCGCCTTGCTGTGTACATGGTTTTTCTTCTAACCGGTATTGCGCTCGTGTTGGCGCGGCCGACGCTTTTGACGTGGCTTTTCTACGTCTTCTGTCTTGGAAGTGGACCGTTTTATGTCTTCTCGACGTTGGGCGTGTTATGGCCCGCGTGGACGTACGCGATCCTGCTTCCGTTCCAGGACGCGATCACGGCCGCAGGCGTCGTGTGCCTGGCACTATTCGCATTGTGCGTACCGAATGACGGCGTCCCGCATGGATGGCGCCGCTCGGCCTTCGTTGCCGTCTGTATTGCCGGCCTCATACCCATTTCGAACTACATAAGTTTTGCTCTTTGGACTTCGGCAAACGTTCCGCGTCAATTCTTCGACGTGTTGGACGAAGTGTTTACGGCCGCAGCGGTCGTGATCGTGCTGGCACGGCTCTTTGAAGTACGGGGCGAGGAACGCGCGAGACTTTCCTGGGTGGCGTTCGCGCTCGTCTGGGGCGTCATCACCAACGACATAAGAAACAACGTAGGCGCGCTCGGCACCGCATCGTACTTGATTAGCTCCATAGCGGCCGACTTGACGGTCGTGATGCCGCTGCTGATCCTTTACGCCATTCTGAAGCGGCACATCATCGACGTGCGTTTCGTGATAAGCCGGACCGTCGTCTATACGTGCTTGACAACTATTGTCGTCGGCGTCATCGGCGCCGTCGATTGGGTCACAAGTGCATATCTTTCGCAGGTCCGGTTCGCTATGGCAATCGATGCCGCGGCAACCATCGGCTTAGCGTTCGTGCTGCACCGGGCCTACCAATGGGTCGAGAGCGCCGTTGAATTCGTGCTCTTTCGCCATAGACACGAAGCAGAACGCTATCTCGAGCGAGTGGCGCGCTCGCTCATGTTTGCCGAGCGCGAGGAGGCGGTTGATACCGCGCTCGTGCAGGATCCATACGATAAACTGCGGTTGACTGCCGCAGCGGTTTATCGCCCGTGCGACGGCGGGTACTTTGCCGCTTGCGTGGCCGGCTGGAGCGCTGACACTGCGCCGCGATTCCGCGGAGGCGACGATCTTCTGCGTTTTATGGCGGCCGAGCGCTCCAAAATTGCGCTCGGCGAGCTGCGTGCACACGTTGCCGAACCGTTCCGGCTACAAGGTCATGTACCCGCCGTTGCAATTCCGCTGTTTCAAGGCAACCGGCTCACGAGCTTTGCATTGTACGGAATCCATCGCGATGGAACGAAACTCGATCCTGATGAAGTTCAGACGCTCGAGCAGCTCTGTGCGGCAGCTGCACAAGCGTACACGGGCATCGAACTCGAACGCTACCAACGGGCCCCAGTCGCGCCTTTGAATCCGCTTCCGACTTAAAGAACACGACCCAGTCTCAACGGAAGATTCCGCAGCACCGTAACCGCATCTGGAGCGCCGTGAACAGCGACGCAGTCACGTTTGATGGTTTTCGCAAACGATCCCGCCATGCCGTTGGATTGCGGGCTGCGAACCGGCGTGCGCTTCGGATTCAAAGCCGATCATTGCCGCGAAATTGCGAGTATTGAACGCCTGGGGCAGTCGCGTTTAGATAGAGGTGCCTGGTTGTGGCGTCGTCCGGCTTCACCCAATAGAACGGGCCGCAGATGCGCGATCGCCCGAAGCGGTTGAAGCATACTCACCTCTTTCGCCTCTTCTTACGCTCGACGCTCCGCTATTTCCAAGCCGCGGTGGCGCCACGGTCCGCCGCAGTGCCTCAATCGCGTCACGAGGTGATGCATGTAGGGCGCTGTAATGCACGTCATATGATGCGTTCGCTCGTTGCTTTCGTCGTACTTACCGCATTTGCGGCATCGACCGCCGCCGGGGCACCGTTGCCCACCGGCAACATGCATTGGCGCGAAACCGGTCCGGCTGCTCCGGGCGGTCGTGTGACGAGCGTCGCCGGATCCGCGCACGATCCGAATCTCTACTACATCGGATCCGCGGGCGGCGGCGTCTGGAAAACGACAGACGGTGGCGCAGCGTGGGAACCGGTTTTCGATAAACAGGACGTCGGCGCGATTGGCGCTGTGACGATCGATCCGTCGAACGATGAAACCGTGTGGGTGGGCACGGGCGAGTCCAATCCGCGCAACGACGTGAGCTACGGCGACGGCGTATACAAATCGACCGATGGCGGCAAGACCTGGACGAACATGGGATTGCGCGGTACGAAATACATTTCGCGCATTCTGATCGATCCGAGCGATCCTCAGCACGTGATCGTCGGTGCGCTGGGCGACGTGTTCGCCGCGTCGGGCGAGCGCGGTGCATACGTCACCTTCGATGGCGGCAAGACGTGGAGCAAGACGCTCGACGGCGGGCCGATAAGCGGCGTCTGCGATCTCGCGATGAATTCGCGCACGCCGAACGTCGTGTATGCGGGGGTTTGGGAGTTTCAGCGCCGGCCGTGGACGTTTACGAGCGGCGGCCAGCATGACGGGCTGTACCGTTCCACCGACGGCGGACGTACGTGGAAACGCCTGCGCGGCGGCGGACTTCCGGGCGGAGTCACCGGGCGGATCGGCCTAGCGGTTGCGCCGAGCGATCCCAATCGCATCTACGCACTCATTGAAGCCAAGCACGGCATCTTGTGGCGTTCCGACGACGGCGGCAACACCTGGACTTTGACCAGTTCCAACACGCTGGTCGATCAGCGGCCGTTTTACTTCTCGCACATCGACGTCGATCCGAGCAATCCCGATCACGTATACACCGCATCCACGGCGCTTGCCGAAAGCAAGGACGGCGGCAAAACATTCAAACCGGTTGCCCGAAGTGTGCACGGTGACTATCACGCGATTTGGATTGCGCCGAACGATCCCAAACGCATCATCGTCGGCGAAGACGGCGGCTACGCGCTTTCGGTTGACGCCGGGCGCACGTGGGCGTTTTGGGCAAACCTGCCCATCGGGCAGTTCTACCGCGTCGGGTTAGGCAACGACAACCCGTACACTATCTGTGGCGGTTTGCAAGACAACAATTCATGGTGCGGTCCTTCGAACTCGCTCGACGAAGCCGGCAACAGCAATGCCGGCTGGTTTACCGTCGTGCAAGACGACGACGGCCAGTGGGCAATTCCCGATCCGCGCAATGCAAACGTCATCTGGTCAGATGGTCAGGACGGCGCGCTGTTCATCTATAAGCGCAAATCGCGCGAATACACGTTCACGCAGCCGTATTTCACCAGCGCGCAGCAGGATTACGATATCGCAACGAGCCCCTATCGCTTCAATTGGGAATCACCGATTGGTTTTGCGCCGTGGGACCCGCGCATCGCGTGGTTCGGCGGCAACGTCGTCTTTCAATCAACGAACGGCGGGCGCAGTTGGCGCCCCATCAGCCCCGATCTCACGCGAAACGACAAGGCGCATCAGCGGCCGGCGGGCGGACCGATTACGCACGACGTGACGGGTGCCGAATATACCGACACCATTCTCGACATCGAAGGCTCGCCGCTCTCACGCGGAGAGATTTGGGTCGGCACGGATGACGGCTACGTGCAAATGACGCGCGACGGCGGCAAGCATTGGAAAAACGTCACGCCGCACGGCGCCAACGCCAACGGACGCTTTGAAACCGTTGCTCCTTCGCCCGTCGAACGCGGTACGGCGTATGCGGTGGAAGACGCACATCTGATGGGCGACGATACACCATACGCCTGGGTTACGCACGACTACGGCGCGCATTGGCAGTCGATCGCGGCCGGCTTGCCAAGCGGTGTGTGGACGCGCTCCATTCGCCCCGACGTTCGCAACGGATCGCTGGTCTATCTCGGGACGGAACAAGGCGTGTGGGTTTCCTACGATAGCGGTGCGCGCTGGCAAAGCCTTCGCAACAACATGCCGGCGGTTTCTGTGCGCGACATTCGCATTCAACCGCAATTCGACGATCTCGTCATAGCGACGCACGGCCGTGCGATTTGGGTGATGGACGATCTGCGTGCGCTTCAGGATCTTCCGACGGCCGCCGCGGCCGGCGCAATGCTGTTCGCACCGCGCACGTCGTACGAATACAATCTCACGAACAAATACGAAGGCCTTTACACGCAATACGCCGCCGAGAACCCGCCATACGGCGTGCCGATATCGTACTACCAGACCGCGCCGCAGAAACACGCGCCTGCGATCACGATCGCCGACGCAGCCGGGCACACGGTGCGCACGCTGCGCGGAACGAACGATCCTGGCGTCAATCGCGTCGTGTGGAATTTCACCGCCGCGCCGCCGGTGAAATGGACCGGTGCGGCAAACCGCTATTTCACGGGACCGAGTGACGGGCCGACGGTCGTACCCGGTAACTACACAGCGCGAATCACGTTGAACGGACATACGTTCATGCAACGGTTTACCGTGAAGGCTGACCCGGATGCGACGGAAACGCTCGCGCAGATGCGCCGCAGCTACGGTGCCTTCGCCCAGCTATATCGCACGTATTCCAGCGTCGACGTCATGCTCAATCACTTGGACGAGATCGGCAAAGCCCTGGACGCGCAGCACGCAGCGGCCGGGAGCGCGGCACAAACGGCGCTGGATCGCGCGCGCCGCGGTCGCCTATCGGTGGTGGGGCAGTTGACCGCGCGCTATACGAACGGCGAAGACTCGGTTTCCCGTCCGGGCTCGCTGCGCGAAAACCTGAACGGCGCGCTCAGCTCGCTTGCGTCGTTTCCGGTGCAAGGCATCATCACGCCCGCGGCGGCGCAATTCTACGCGCGCATCCACGCGGAGTACGAGACGGCTCGGCGCGCGTACAACGCCTACGTCCGCTCGATTCCGAACGTCAACGCACGCTTTGTGCGGTTGGGCCTGCGAGCGCTGCCGGCCGTGCCGCTCGAGCCGTAGACGCGATCGCAACGAGCCATACGGCGGCCGTCATCACATAATTCGAAGCAAACTCGTTCCAATTGGATGGAACGCCTGGATGAGCGATGATGCGCGGCACCCACACGAGCACGCCGAAAAGCGCCATCATGAGGGCCATTAGGCGCGTCGCAAGCTCCGCGTGAACGTTGACGAGCATGGCAACTGCGGCGAGCGCGAATGCGACCGTCGTAAGCATGGTCCAAAACGCCTGATTCGGCCAAATCCACGCCGGCACCAAACTGGCCGTGTATTGAAAATACACGATCTGCGCCCACCCGAACGAGACCGCGCACACGCCCATCCCCATGCGTGCCACCGCCGCTTGCGTCGCCGCGCACACGGCAAACGCGCCGCAGACGACGGAAAATTTTTCAAAAAAGTCGACATACTGCACGTACGCCGACGGTTTGGCGACCATGCCCGGAATTGTCGAGAGCGCAGAGAGCAGGTAGATGCATCCGATTACGAGCGCTCCCGCGCGCGCGGTTCGCGAAAACATCATGCCGATTCCGCCGCCGATTAAGGCGATTGCAACACACCATGCGACAATAGCGTCAACCGGCGTTCCAACCGAACGCACATCTCGCCAGAGTTCGGAATTGCGCCAAAGCAGTTCGACGATACCGAACAGCGCGGCCGAAAGACCGAAAAGCACGCGCGCCACTATCTGCATGTTTGCCTCACGATCCGCGCGCCCGCAAAACGCGCGGCGACCCACTCCTTTACGCTGTCGCGCGTGCGCGCCATCACCGAGTCATGATTCGCCCCCGCAATCGTATCCAATTCCGCAGGCACTCCATTGGCGCACAGATTCGCATGCAAGGCGGACGTTATGTCCGGTGAAACCAGCTCGTCGGCCGTTCCTTGCTCGAGCAGCAGCGGCACGTGAATCGCTAAATTCAGCGGCTCGTTAGCTGCGAAATCGTGGATGAGCCTATTGACCGGCGCATCGCGTTGAAACAGGGAGTTCGGCGCAACCGCATTCCAAGCAGGCGAATTCATCATTTCACCGGCGCAAGCACTTTGCAACTGCGGCAACAGCGCCAAACCGTGCGGTGAGAGGATACGGTTCAGGTCGATCGCGGGGTCCGTTGAAGCAATGCCTTCCACCATCATCATGCCCAGCGGTAATCCGCGCATGGGTTGCGAGCTCGTCATTATATGGCCGAGGACGTCCGTGATGTCGGCAGCCGGCGCATACGAGACGGCGCCGAGCAGTTGCAGATCGGGTGCCCACGACGGCGCTATCTCCGCAGCAAAAAGTGCTATCGTTCCGCCTTCGGAATGCCCCATGACGACCCAGCGTTCGCCAATCTGCGGGTCGATTGCACGCGCCGCATGCACGATGTCTATCGTGTCATGCGCTCCCGCCGCATTGGCGAAATACGGATGTAACCCCGGCGTGCCTTCACCTTCGTAATCGGTCTGCACGACGGCATATCCGGCGTCGACCCAGTCGTTGAGAAAGCGTTGTTCGACGTTCGGTGTTGCGAATCGAGACGGCGCGCACTGCGGCGCGTTACCGGTCGTTCCGTGTGCCCAACTGATAACCGGCCAGCCTGCAGCCGGCGGCTTGCCTTTCGGAATCGAGATGACACCGGAAACCGCGACGTCGCGTCCGGTTGCGGAGCTCGTGTGATACACGACGAGCGTATTGCTCGCATTGCTGAGAGCGGAACCGCTCGTGAATGGCCGAGCGGATATCACCGTTCCGGGTTTCGCGTACGGCAATGGCGAGGGCACTGGATATAACGGCATCACAACGTGCACAACGTCCTACCGGCACACACAGTGACGCTGCGTTCCCGGCTTCTTCTTCGAACACTGCGTTTCGGCAGGCATAATGAATTCTTCAAAACGCACAGGGAGAAATCTTCATGCCCCTTTTTATGGACGTTCATCGTAAAGTAGACGGACTCACCGCCGATGCGGTTCGTCACGCGCACGAAGCCGACGTCGAAACGCAAGACAGATACGGCGTCGAGTACCGGCAGTATTGGTTCGACGAGCAAAGCGGTAAAGTGTTCTGCTTGGTTGAGGCGCCCAGCGCCGAAGCAGCCGCGCGCGTGCATCGTGAAGCGCACGGACTGGAAGCCGACGAGATCGTTGAAGTCAAACAAGGCGTCGTCGAATAGCCGCGGGCGTTGCAACGCAAAGAGCGCCCGCATTGCGGGCGCTCTTATTTTGGGCTGCGTGGAGTTCGTTAGCAGTAAATGCCGCTGCAGGGCGGGTTCGTCGACCCAGGCGAAGGCGTGGGCGTTGCCGACGCGTTCGGACGAGCGACGTGCCAGTGGCCGCCGAAATCCGGGAAATTGTCTCCGTTTGCCTGGTCGGCTCCAGAATCGCCGCTGAACGTGTAGAGCGGATGACCTTGATACGCCCATTGCTGGCCGGTGCCATCCGAGCGCGTAATGATGGTCATATTTCCACTCGCTTGTGCACCGGCACTCGGCGCGAACACGGGCCACACCGATAGGCACGAACCGGTGCACGTGCCGCCGGTCGCCGTGTCAACGTCGAGAAAATACAGCGTGCGGTGCGTCGACGGATCCACCCACGCGGGACTGCCCGCAACAGTATCTTGCGTTGCAAGATTCCCTTGCGGAGCCGCGGTGGGCGTCGGCGTCGCGGCGGGCGTGGACGTCGGGGCGGGCGTAGACGTCGGGCCGGGCGGAACGGTTCCGCCGGTACTGCCGCCACCGCCGCCGCATGCGGCGAGCGTTACGGCGGCAAGTAACACAGTAACGGTAAAACGATTGATGAGCATCGCGTTTTCAAGCCTCCTCATGACTAGGCTCGAAGATACGCGCAGAGTATGAAGCAAGTCTGAATGGATTACCGGGCCGCCGTATCGGC
>DASSEZ010000056.1:0-6410 GCA_035694945.1 Vulcanimicrobiaceae bacterium | reverse complement strand
CGACTCGTCCATCATGGCATCATTTTTGAACTGACCGGCGAGAGCCATCGCCTGCGATCGCGCAAGAAGGGAGGTGGCAAACCAAGCACGCCTTGAACCGTTTAGGGGGTCAAATCATTTCCGCCGAAAAGGGGTCAATTCTAAACCGCCGTTTCCAGATGCGTGATGTTGTGCCGCAACGGATGCATCTAGCAGAACTTAACCACTACGTCGCCGTATGCCGGGGGAATTTCGTCGACAATACGCTCGAGTTTATGCTCGTTTCACGTTTCGAAGTACTTCGCAAATAAGCGGCCAAGCATCGGGAAAGTTCTCCGGCGAAATATAAGGCTGCTGTCGCTTTTTAGCGACAAAGTGCTGCGCCTTACGCAGTTCAGGGATAGCGGCGTACCATTGTTCCAAGCAACGCATAACGAGTAGCACGCATCCGCGCAATACCGCATTGCGCATTTGGTGGGGCGACGGATATGTAATCAAGATGCCACGGCTGCCGGCTGATGGTGAATCAGCGGGCGCCGGTTCGAATCTGGCATCCGGGGCCATGTACGCACACGAATCGCACGCAATTAGGCGGCGAGGCGCTGCGCGCTCTGTCCCGCCGCCCTCATCGAGCAAGGCACGTTGATGCTTGATGTGATTCCGATGCTCGAATGGCCGAGCGATCCGGAGTTGGTGCGTCGCGCTCATCGGCGTTTTCAGCGCAGAACCGATTCAAAAGGGCCGCTTTTTTCGACGGTCCTTTTTTGCACGTGTTTCGTTCGCAGTGGCGCCGATCGTATCAGTGTTCAGTGATGTTTCCGTAGAACTTGACATGGGCGCCTTGCGCGCTTGGGATATCGGGATAAGAGTTCCGGCTGCGCGTGTCGACCCAGAGGCGAACGTGGGAGGAATACTTGTCAAGAAAGTATTTTGAGGTCCGGCCATTCACCGTGAGCTAGAAGCCGATCATATGATCGCAGCAAATGCGCACTCTGACGTCCGTCCATTGCCTCGCGGGAAGGTTGACGTATTGAGAACGGTTCAGTGCGTACACCGTAGCGCTCATCGCTATCCCATGGTCGTTGTTGTTATGGACGCTGATGAGCACATCTTGGTAAACGGCCGGGTCGGCAGCCCTGCTCAAAGCGGGCGAAGTGAGAAGCGCGATGGCGATTGCCATCGCCGCCAGGAACGCTGTTTTCATTTTTCAGCGTTCTGCCGCCGGGCGCACGCCTCATTGCACATGAGGCATCCACGCCAAGCATGCTATTGGATGTTGCCGGCTGCCGCCGAAGGGTAAGGTAGTGGCATGCAGACGTTATCATCGGTCCCATGGCTGCACGATTACGAAGACGCGATGCAGCAAGCGAAGAGTGAGAACAAGTTCGTTCTGCTCGATATCTTTAATCCCGGTTGAGGCGGATGCCAAGCGCTGGATACCGTGACGTATCCGCAAGACTCCGTTATAGAAGCGATCCGCCGTTACGCGGTTCCCGTTCAGTTCGACAACTCGAAGAGCGAGAACAACCAACTGCTGTACCGGCTGCACCACATATGGACGCCTGATGTTCGCATTCTGAGCCGCGACGGTTACGAAATGTATCGCTGGGACGGCTTTTTGCCGCCCGACGAGTACATCGCGCGATTCGAATGCGGCATTGCCATGGCGTATCTGCGCTCGAAACGTTTCGATGAAGCAGAAGCCATTTACATGGATGTCCTTACGCGATTTTCCACCACGTATGCCGCTCCGGAAGCGCAGTACTACCTGGGTGTGGTCCGCTATAGGCGCGATCCCGACAGCGACGAGCTCGGAACGCAGTGGGAGAACTTGCGTTCCCGCTACCCGGCGAGCGAATATCGCGTGAAGCAGTCGTTCAAGGAACTCCCAGCGCATATCTAGCGTTTGCCGCGCTCCGCATCGAACTCCGGGGCTATGGCAGATTTCGTTCTCGTAAATGCGCATCGCGGGCGCGTTACCCTCAACACGCTGGGAGCCGCGATTACGTCGATCATCGTTCCGGATGCGCACGGCAATCCCGGTGAAGTGACCGTGCCCGCAGGCGGGAGCGCCGGAAAAACCATTGGCCGCTACGCCAATCGCATCGCCGGGGGCCGCTTCGAACTCGACGGCGCGACGTACGTGCTGCCCACCAACGAAGGCCGTAATACGTTGCACGGCGGCCCCGACGGTTTTTCGAAACGCGAGTGGACCAAAGAGGACGGCGAGTTCGTGCTGCGCAGCCCCGATGGCGATCAGGGCTTTCCTGGCGCGATGGAATGCCGCGTGCGCTACACATGGGGTGACGACGGCGCGCTGCGCATCGACTACAACGCGACCACCGATAAGCCGACCGTGATCAACCTCACGAATCACGTGTATTTCAATTTGAGCGGCGCAGGCAGCATCACCGATCACGAATTGCAGATCCACGGATCGAACTACACACCGCTCGACGATGAACTCATCCCCACGGGCGAGATTGCGCCGGTTGCCGGCACAAAGTACGACTTTCGGGCAATGCGCGAGATCGGCGATGAAACATTCGACGTGAACTTCGCGATTGACGGATGGAACGGCGAACTGCGCCGCGTCGCGGAGATGCGCGACCGGCGTTCAGGGCGGCGCCTCGTCGTTGAGACGACGCAGCCGGGCTTGCAGCTCTACACCGGCAAACCCGGCGCCGTTGCGCTGGAAACGCAGCACTTCGCCGACGCACCGCATCACCCGAATTTCCCCAGCACGGTGCTTCGGCCGGGCGAGGTATTCAGTGCATCAACGGTTTACCGCTTCGAAACGTTGAGTTGACGCTCCCGATCGATGAGCGCGCGCTTACGCGGCAGTCCCCATTTGTAACCGCCTAGTTCGCCCGTGCCGCGAATGACGCGGTGGCACGGAATCACAATCGCCAGCATGTTGCTCGCGCATGCATGGGCTACGGCGCGCGCGGCCTTCGGCTGCCCGATGCCTTGCGCAACCTCGGTGTACGATCGCACCTCGCCATACGGAATGTTTTGCAAATAGTTCCACACGCGCAGTTGGAACGCCGTGGCGCGAATGTCCGCCGGCAAATCGAGATGCGGCTGCTCGCCTCGTAGATGTGCGCGTAGCGCTTCCACCCACGCCGTGAATTGCGGATCGTGCGGTTCGCGCATCGGCTCGAACGTAGCGTTCGGATATTCCGCGTGAAGTTGGGCTTCGAGCTCTCCGCGCGAATCACCGAATTGTACGAAGCATAATCCGCGATCCGTCGCGCCGGCCATCAGCAATCCGAGCGGTGTTTCAAACGACACGCACGTGATGCGCACGCCTTTACCGGCGGCCCGATACGCTTTCGGCGTCATGCCCAGGCGCGTATCCGCGCGTTCGTATACGCGGCTCGACGAACCGTAGCCGGCATCGTACACGGCCGCTGTTACGTCGGGTGACGACTTGAGATGCATTTTGAGCGAGCGCATGCGCTGCGCGTCGTGATATTGCTTGGGTGTAACGCCGACCAGCGCTTTGAACGTGCGCTGGAAATGGAAGCGGCTCATGCCGGCGCGCTGGGCGAGTTCGTCGAGCGAGAGTGGTTCGTCGCTGTGCGCCTCGATGTACCGGCAAATCTCTTCCACCCGCAGCGCTGCGGCATCGCGCGTGTCGAGCGGACGGCACCGTTTACAGGCTCGCAGCCCTGCCGCTTCCGCTTGTTGCGGCGACTCGAAAAAGCGCACGTTGCGCCGCAGCGGCGTCCGCGCGGGGCACGAAGGCCGGCAATAGACACCCGTGGTCAGCACACCGAAACAAAAGCGCCCATCGGCGGCGGCATCGCGCTCTTGCACGGCTTTCCAGCAATAATCGTCGTTTAGCATGCTCCAAGCCTAGCCTGTTGGATAGGCCGCGGCCATCGGAAAGTTGCGCTCGAATCCGCGGCGAACGCCGCAGCCATGAAGATTCTGCGCCTTATCGTCCCGGCTCTACTGGCATGTGCCGTTCTCGCCGCCGCTCCGGCGGCTTCCGTTCGCGTGCCGCAGGCGCAGGTCAACGCCGAGAATGCTCGTTGGAAGGCGCTCGGCGTAAAATTGCCGCCGGGCGGCATCGTGCTGCCGCATCCCTACGCGCAGCCGTACTCGAATCATTCCTTCGTCGTTCCGTACGCGTGGTATGCGGATTTTTACAAACGTTTGCGCGCGAAGAAGGTCGCCGTGAACGCGGCGACGCTGCGCAAAGACTTGCCGGTGTTGAAATTCTTGCTCGAAAAAACCTATGCGGGCTACGGCACCGCCGCGTTGCGCGGCTGGAATTGGAACGCGATGTTCCGGCGCTGGGACGTGCAACTTCGCCGCAGCGGCAACAAAACGCTCGCGCTCGAGCAGGCTTTTGCGCCGTGGGGGCAACTCGAAGACGTGCAACTCGACAACCATTCGGGTGTACCGGGGCTGATGGCGTTCACGAGCGGTTCGGCAAGCGCCGTTCTCGCAAGCGCGCCGCAAGGCGCATGCACGGCTCTGCGCTTTTCCAACGGGCGAGCGTCGAAACTTTCGGCGCGCGACGCGGGGCAGCAGCCGCACGGCGTGCAGCAATGGAACGGTTCCGCGTTCTCGCCCGCATGGTATCTGAGCTATCCCAAACGCTACGGGACGGCCAGCAGCGTGCACTGCGGTAACCGCGACATTGCGCTAGCGATGGCTGCGCAAACGCCTGCGCCTTCGCAAAAACCCGTGTATACGATGCTCGGCGACGGCATCGCGTATTTGCGCCTGCCGACGTTCACCGACGCAAACAACGAAGCACTGCGCACCGTGCTTTCCCACGCAGCCGATCTTGGTAAAGAGCGCCTCGTGATTTTCGATCTGCGCGGAAACGACGGCGGCAACGCGCCCTCGGACATCCTCACGAACTGGTTTGCCGAAAGCGCGGTCGAGATCGCCTCGAGCATGTCGCAGACCGGAACGACGTCGTGCTTTGCGACGGCGCTGCAATTCGGATTGCAGCAGCAGCTCATCGGCGGACTCAAACCGCCGGTGTCGCCGGGCCTGCAGCAGGTGCTGCAGCAGATCGCGGACTCGCTCGAGGGCACGCCCGACTGCAGCGTGCAGCCGCGCGAGCGCACCGGCGAACGGACGTTGCGCGATCACCACTTTTCGATGCATCGCACGCAAAGCGATCAAACGCGCGTCGTCGCGCTGGTCGACGGCGGGTGCGGCAGTGACTGCGAGTACATGACGTACATTCTCGCCGGCCTGCCCGATACGGTCCTCGTGGGTACAAGTACCTACGGCATTATGGGCTTTACGCAACCCGGTTACTTCGTGCTGCCGTACTCTCGCATACCGTTTCGCGTGGCACTGAGCCGGAGCGACGCCTATGGTGACGGACGTTCCGTGGACGGCTACGGTATTACGGTGGACGTATTGTTGCCAACGGTGCAGTCGCAAGCGCAGGCTTCGATCAAGGCTTTGGCGCAGGCGCTCGCGCAATCATAAGAGAGACTTGACCGAAAGCCCATAAGTCGTTCACCGAACCTTCTCGGCTCAGCCCTATGCTCGACACAGAGGAGGGAAGAATGGTTTCTCGCGCGGCGGCGCTTTTTGCGTCCGCTTTTTTAGCCGGAGCGTTCGAAATTTAGACCGCGTCCATGGCGATGAACAAGGCGGCCGGCGCTCTCAGGCACATCCGCAGTATGCGGGGGTCCATTTTGGCCTTGCTCGTTATCGTCGTGGCAATGCCCCTTATCAGCTTGTGGGCCACGTTCGAAGTCAGCACGCTGAGCAGCCGCGTCACGACCGTCGATAACGCACGCCTCGACCTCTCGCGGGTACTGCGCTCGGCGCTCGATGAGGAAACCGGCGTACGCGGCTATGCCGACACGAACAAGCGCCTCTTCCTCGAACCGTACTATCAGGCCGATCCCAGCATGCGTTCCCTACTCGCGACCTTACCGGCTGAATTCGCGCACGCCGGTTTGTACGACGTGCTGCCGCTGCTTCATCGCTTCGCGCACCAGCACGACCTTTGGCACTCGGAAGTCGCAACGCCGATTATTGCACATCCGAACCGTCGTGATTTGGTGGCGATCGAAGAGCGCGGAAAGACGATCTTTGACGCCATGCGCGCTGATTCGCGCGCAATACATCTTCAAGCCGCAGCGTTCACTGACCGCACGTCGCACCAAATGTTCGACGTCATGGTCACCTCCGGGCTCATCGCCGTGTTATGGATCGGCATCGTCGGCACGTTCACGCTCATGTTCGAACGGCGCGCGATGCGGCGCGAGATGGAGCTGGTCGTTTCGCTCGTCGAAGAGCGGGAGGCGGTCGAGGACCTGAGCGATTGGCGCTCGCGTCTGCTTGCCATGCTGGCGCACGACTTCAAATCGCAACTGGCGGTGATAATCGGCGCCGCGCATCTGCTTGAAGATTTTCCGCACAGGCGCGGCGATCCGGAACTC
>DASSEZ010000055.1:0-25262 GCA_035694945.1 Vulcanimicrobiaceae bacterium | reverse complement strand
CTTTCGAAGCAAATCTAAACTCATGCTGAGGCCGACCATTGCACCCTGGTCAAGGTTGTGGAGCTGCTGATAGCGGGCTGCACGCTTTGCCTTTAGCGCGTTCGCTTGGATCGCCGCTAAGTAAGCCGCACGGGCTTGCGCGTTTTTTACGCCCATCGGATCTGCACAGGATGGCAGATTCTCCGGCGCTTTCACGCAGACTTCTGGCAGGTCGGCGATATTCGATGGATCGAAAGTGTGATCGTAGGATTGCTCGATGGCCTTTAATACTCGCGCATACGCGCCTACGATGGTGCGCCTAGTGCCAATAAAATTGCCTGGAGTCAGCGCCCCTATATCAATGGTCCCATCCAACGCATCAACTGCCGAACGCAAATCGCTCATCGAGTGCGAGGAGGTGAACCGTACCAGCGCCTGCGATGATAAATCTATTCTGGCGCTCGTTACATTAGGCACGGTAGCATTCGTTGTGACTCCCAAAAGAACGAGGCAGAGAATGGTTGGGAAGAAGGCTACCGTCGCCTGATAATTGCGGTAGGTTCTTCGCGCAGCACTTATCATTGCAATGACCTCCTAGTAGTTCGACGAGGCGCTGTTGACTGTTGTACTGCCGTTAGAGTGGTCTTTCGTCATCGACAAGGCGCCGGCCGTCGTATCCGTTGCTGTTTGCGCTACGGTTCCGATCTGATACCAGGAGCTTCCGGACGTCAACATGTACTGGGTGGGAATGTTAACCGTCTCAGTGCTGTTTTGAAATTGGCTCACTCCAGAGCAGTTTCCGGAGTACGCGGTGTCTGTTGCGTTAACTTGTGAACCATAACCAATAACATCTGTTCCGACCGTAGTCTGACCGCCTGGGTTGTGGCCTAGTCCCTGTAGACACGCCCACGTTCCATTTGCGCTATAATACGCTTGCACTTCTTCCCAGGAAAGATTTTGAAACGACACGGTGTCCGGCGACAGGTAAATGTTGCTCTTGATTCCGATGTCTGCGAAGCTGTAGCTATGCGCGATTCCACCAGTTCTATAATACAATGTCGCGCTGGGCGAAACGACGTCGAACGTGAGCGAGTTCGCCGTGCATATCTTACCGCGAGCGCCGGTGCTCACGGTCACTGTGCCGGCTTCCGCACCAGCCGTCAACGTAGCGGGGGACGTCGAACCGTTGAGTGTACCGTCGCCGCTGGCTGACAAGCCTAAGCCGCTCGTAGTGATTTTGACCTGCTCGCCCACACCGATCGTGGTCCGGCTCGTGTTCGCAGGGACAGTAGCGTAAGTTTGCGACGTAATATCGCAAGGCGCTGGTGTACTTCCGCCGCCGCCGCTGCATACCCAATGGCCGTTCTGCCAGATGCACAGGGATTGTGGAGTAACTTGCAACTGCGCGGGCGCGCTTCGGTAATCACGGATGGTGGGCGGGGAGGACGAAGGGGAACGGCCTCCGCAGTTTACTAGGACGGCAAGCGCCAGTAACGCCGAAGACGTTCTGAGAAAGCTTTTCATTGAGCACCCTCCCCCGCAGCTTTATCTCAGACAACATATCATCTGCTTATCCTTACCGCAAGGCTTACCAGCGCCCTCCGGCCACGCCCTGGCGTGTCAATCAAAGTATACCCTAAGTGGACGTCAATTCAAGCGGGAAAAACCGTCAGATTTGAGTCAAACGTCAATTTTTCTTGACGGGGCGGCGCTAGAGTTATAGACTTATTCCTGACAATCATGGACGATTTTGCCCGCGGCCTTCGGGTCGGCTACATTCGGGTCAGTTCGTTCGACCAAAATCCCGAACGGCAGCTCGAGGACGTCCAACTCGATCGCGCATTCACTGACAAGGCTTCCGGGAAAGACACACGCCGACCGCAGCTGCAGGCCCTGACGAGCTTCGTGCGCGCCGGCGACACGGTCATCGTGCACAGCATGGATCGCCTTGCGCGCAACCTGGATGACCTGCGCCGTATCGTTCAAGGCTTTACAGGGCGCGGCATCCGGATCGAGTTCCTGAAAGAGCACCTTACGTTTACAGGCGAGGATTCACCGATGGCAAATCTGATGCTCTCTGTCATGGGCGCCTTCGCTGAATTCGAACGCGCGTTGATTCGAGAGCGTCAGCGCGAAGGGATTGCCTTGGCTAAACAGCGCGGCGCATACCGCGGCCGAAAACCCTCGCTTTCCAGTGCGGACGTCGCCGAAGTGCAGCGTCGAATTGCCGCCGGCGGGAAGAAAGCGCAAATCGCTCGCGATTTCGGCATCAGCCGCGAAACGCTTTACCAGTACCTTCGCGCGGCGAAATAGCGTATGCCGCGCCGGTCGATGCTCTCCGCCGCGGAGCGCGCGGCACTGCTGGCCATTCCGCAAACGCACGCCGATCTGATACGAACATACACGTTTTCCGAAGCCGACCTCGCCGTTATTCGGCGGCATCGCGGTGCTGCCAATCGCCTAGGCTTTGCGGTGATGCTCTCCTACATGCGCTGGCCTGGCGTGCTTTTGGGCGCGAACGAAACGCCGGCGAACGCCGTCTTGCAGACTGTCGCTGGCCAGTTAAATATATCGCTGCCTTGGAACGCATACGCGCAGCGTCATGAAACGCGGCGTGAACACTTGCAAGAATTGCAACGAAGTTTCGGCTTCCAAACCTTCACCCTTCGGCATTACCATCAAAGCCTGAGCTACCTGGAAGCCGAAGCCGCGCAGACCGACAAAGGCATCGTGCTGGCCACAGCGCTGGTCGCGTTTCTCCGCAACAGTGCGATTCTATTACCGTCGATGCCGGTGCTGGAACGAATCTGCGCTCAGGCGATCACTCGAGCGAACAAACGAATTTATCGCGCAATGACTGAAGGGCTAACGCCACGGCAGCGTCACGGGTTGGACGCGCTGCTGGAACGACGCGATAGTTCCTCAACGAGCACGCTCGCGTGGCTGCGTCAATCGCCAAGTGCACCCAGCGCGAAGCACCTGCTCGAGCATGTCGAGCGTCTTCGCGCAATTGACGCTTTGGCGCTACCTGTAGGGATTGAGCAGCGAATTCATCAGAACCGTCTCTTAAAGATCGCGCGGGAAGGGGCGCAGATGACCGCCCAGCATCTTCGTGATCTGCAGACCCTACGCCGGCACGCAACGCTCGTTGCTATTGTACTGGAAACGCGCGCAACCCTGATCGATGAACTGGTGGATTGGCACGATCGCATGATCGGCAAAGTGTTCAACCGCGCCAAGCACAGTCACGAGGAACGTTTTCAGCAGTCCGGTAAGGCGATCAACGAGAAGGTGCGCCTGTACTCGCGCGTAGGTCAGGCGCTCGTCGACGCGCGGCGCACCGGAGCCGATCCGTTTGCCGCGATCGAAACGGTCATCCCGTGGGTCTCGTTCGAGCGAAGCGTCGCCGAGGCTCAGAGCTTAGCGCAGCCGGAAGCGTTCGATTTTCTTGAGCTCGTCGCCGAGGGCTACACGCAGATCCGTCGCTATGCTCCTGCGTTGCTCGATACGCTAGAACTCAGAGCGGCGCCCGCGGCAAGAGACTTGCTCGAGGCGGTGCAAACGTTGAAGTTGATGAATGCAGCGGGTGCGCGCAAACTACCGAAGGATGCACCCACGGCGTTCGTCCGCAGGCGCTGGGAAGGACTCGTCTTCACGAATGACGGGTTGGATCGTCGCTCATATGAGCTGTGCGCGCTCTCCGAGCTGCGCAACGCCTTACGCTCTGGGGATGTCTGGGTCGAGGGATCGCGACAGTTCCAAAGACTTCGATGCGTATCTGATGTCTGCCCCGAAATTCTCAGTCCTAAAGAGCGACGACAAGACCTTTCCCCTGCGCGTTAGTGCTGACGGTGAGCGGTATATCCAGGAGCGTATCGAGCTGCTCGAACGGCAGCTGCAGGCCGTGAACCATCTAGCCGAAGCGCAGAGACTGCCGGATGCGGTAATCACGGAGTCTGGCCTGAAGATCACGCCGCTAAACAACGCCGTACCCGACGAGGCGGCCGCACTGATCCAGCGATCTTCCGCGATGCTGCCACACGTGAAGATTACTGAACTCCTCCTGGAGGTGGACGAGTGGACGGGATTCACGAAGCGGTTCACACATATTAAGACTGGACAGCCGGCCCTGGGCAAGCAGATGTTGCTCACGGCGGTTCTCGCCGATGCCATCAACCTGGGCCTGACCAAAATGGCGGAGTCGTGTCCGGGCACACGCTACGCGAAACTCTCCTGGCTGCAAGCGTGGCACATCCGCGACGAGACCTACTCTGCAGCGCTCGCAGATCTTGTCAACGCGCAGTTCGTGCATCCCTTCGCTGCCTTTTGGGGTGACGGCACGACGTCATCGTCGGACGGGCAACGCTTTAGGGCCGGCGGAAAAGCCGAGCTTGGCGGCAGCGTCAATCCGAAGTATGGCAGCGACCCGGGCGTGCTCTTTTACACGCACGTCTCCGACCAGTACGCACCGTTTCACACCAATGTCATCAACGTCGGCGTCCGTGATGCGACCTACGTCTTGGACGGCCTGCTGTATCACGAATCGGACCTACGGATCGAGGAGCACTACACCGACACCGCCGGCTTCACGGACCACCTCTTCGCGCTGATGCACTTGCTCGACTTTCGGTTTGCACCGCGCATCCGCGATCTTGCTGACAAACTTATTTTTACGCCGCCCCGAACGAACGAATATAATGCGCTGAAGCCGCTGCTCGGCAGAACCATTAATACCAAAGCTATCCGCGATCACTGGGACGAGATTCTGCGCCTTGCGACCTCCATCAAGCAAGGCACCGTAACGGCGTCGTTGATGATGCGCAAACTCGGCAGTTACCCACGTCAAAACGGACTCGCGGTGGCGTTGCGAGAGCTCGGCCGGTGTGGCTTTACGTGCCACGCGGACGTGAACGCGGCGCTGGTGATTCGGAGGCGAGCGCAGTTCGGCGCTCAGAGGATGCCGGATGCCGGTGCGGAGCCGGTTACGCAGTACGATGCTGCGTAAGGTGTTCACAACGAACCGAAAGAAAACGCGGTAAGGACTGCGCCGCCCGATGCTCGCTCGGGATGCGAATCGTAGCCGAGAACGACGTATGGCCGTCCGCCGATCATGTAGGCGATGGGGCTGCCGTCTACTCCGGCGAGCGCTTGCGTCGGTGCTTGCTGACGAAAAAGAAAGCGTTTGATAGGGACGAGCGCGTCGCGAATGCTGTGCGCGAACCGCTTGAGCACGTTTTCCTGCGCGTCCGGGACCTCCGTGCTGCCAAGCTGGTGCTGCCATAGAGTCGCCCCGGTGCGCGCGTCGAGCGCGAAAAATTCACCTTCCGTGTCCGAGACGAACACGAGATCATTTACCGACAGCGCGCCGGTAAGCACCGGATCGCCGCGGTACGTACCGTGCACGGGTCCGAGCATCTTCTTCCATTGAATCTTGCCGGTGTCCACGGAAACCGCAAGCAGCAGGTCGCGCCATGTCTTTGCGCTGGGCCGATCCACTTCAGTGATGTACGCAAAACCTGCCGCCGGCAGGTAGGCGATCGGGCCGATGGTTCCGCGCAGCGGAAGATTGTCTTTTGGGTTCTCCCGTACGCGCGCGTAAGGCTTATAGACGTCCGCGTTCGCCGACCATGCTTCCGACAGACGCAGCAATTTCCCGGTGCGTCGATCCAGCACGTACAGCCAGCGCGTCTTCCCGGCTTCGATTACCGCGGGAATACGCTTCCCGCGCCGATCGGCGGCTTGCACGAGAACCGGCGGGCTCGCAGCCTCGTACTCCCAAATATCGTGCGGTGTTTGCTGAAAGTACCAGCGCATTTTGCCTGTGCGCGCGTCGATCGCAACGATGCTGTCGGTATACAGGTTGTCGCCGGGTCGCACGCTTCCGTTGAAAACCGGCGATGGATTTCCAGTGCTCACGTAGAGCGTTTTGTCCTTCGGATCCAGCGCAGGCGTCATCCATACCGCTCCCCCTCCATGTTGCCAAGCATCGTGGTAGGCCGCTTGTGCGCGTTTTTCTGCCGCAACGTCGCGATGAAGCGAAAAACCGCTCGCGGTTGTCGCATACGTGCCTTCCCATCCCGGTGCCACGGCGTACCATCTCCAGAGGAACTTTCCGTCAGAGGCGCGGTACGCCGAGACACTTCCCCGTATCCCGTTATCGCTGCCCGAGCTGCCGATAAAGACCATGCCGTGCGAATACAGCGGCGCCATCGTTTCGCTCAAACCCTTCGCGCCGTCGCCGATTTGCAAGTGCCATTGACGAGCGCCCGTCCGCGCGTCGAGCGCGATCAGCTGCGCATCCAGCGTCGCGAAGTACACTCGCCCTTCTCCAACCGCTACCCCGCGGTTGAGAGCTCCGCAGCATGGGGACATCGCGCCGAGCGTTGGGCGATACACCCACTTCTGCTTTCCCGTTTCGGCGTCGATCGCGATCACGTTGTTGCCGACGCCGGTGGTTGCATACAGCGTGCGCCCGACCACGATCGGGGTCGTCTCGACACGCTCGTGCGGGCCGAGAACGAAGTGCCAAACGGGGCGCAGAGACGCAACGTTCGCAGCCGTCAAACCGGGAATGCTGACGTGGCGGCTATTGTCGTAACCAGCGCCGTACGTTGGCCAATCTACTCGGCGCGTCTGGCTCGATGCTTGACTGCACAATGCGCCGGCTATCGCGATACAAAGCACTGCGGCAACCCGATTCTTCATGCAATTACCTTACGGGTAGCCGCGAATACGGGGTAGAGGCCGGCGCCCCTAGGGGCTGCCAGGCGCCAACTATGGTACCCATGCGTGAATCGTGCCGCCGACGTCGCCGACGTAGATGCGCCCGTTCACGACCACCGGGCCGATCTGCCCGGCACCGCTCAGTGAGCCGCTCCACAGTTGTGCGCCGCTCGCAGCATCGAATGCGTAAACCGTATTCTCGTTAAATCCGGCTATATACGCCACGCCGTTGGCAATCGTGATCGGTGAGCGCTTATCTTTCGTGGCGCCGAAGGTTCCATTCCAGACGGGCGTCGGGTTGAGCGTACAATTCGCGGTTATGCTGAAAGCGCCGATTCCGGGCAGGTAGATGCCTTGCGAGTCCGGCAGCGCGACGTACACGTAGTTCGTGACCGGATCGTACGAGGGAACGCCTCGAAACTCCGATCCGGTACTCGCCATCGTTATCTCCTGAATCGGTCCCGCGGAAATGTTCGTACGATTGTAGAGAATGAATGCACCGGATTTATTGACCGCAGCCAACAGCGGCGGACACCCTACGGGTTGGAAGAGCAGTGGCGTCGCGCCGAAGTCGGAGTCGAACATGAAGGGCATGTTGGGCGGAAAGTTGCTCGCGATCACGGTGTTCAGATCCGGCGACAGCTCGACGACGTGCTCGCCGTAGGCTGCGCTCTCATTGCTTGAGTCGGCGTTCCCCACCGCGATGAACACGTTGTTCGTCGACGGATCGATCGAGACGCCGCCGAACCCCCACACGCCGCCGCCGCTTGCGCCTTGCTCAGGGTAAAACGTATTCGCGAGCGAAGCCGACGACGTGCTGATTACCGCAACGCGACCGTACCACGGTGATATGTCGCACGTACTGCTTGTTGTCGTGTAGAGCAAGCCGTTATTGGGATTGTAGTT
Organism: Vulcanimicrobiaceae bacterium; assembly: GCA_035694945.1. Classification (GTDB taxonomy): domain Bacteria; phylum Vulcanimicrobiota; class Vulcanimicrobiia; order Vulcanimicrobiales; family Vulcanimicrobiaceae; genus DATGJX01. The sequence goes on along the minus strand of DASSEZ010000055.1, from coordinate 17,654 downwards.
TAGGGCCGTGTGGATGAAATCGTGCGAGGTAACCGGAGCCGCGCTCACGGGCCATCCACTCGCCTCGGCGCCCGTTGCGAGATCCAGCGCGTGCACCTGATTTGCGCCGTCCGGCACGTAGATGCGGCTACGGGGGCGATCGAGTACGGCCGTGCCTTCGACGCCCCAATTACCGGGCGCTCCGCTATCGGGACAGACGTACGATCCGGTTCCGAGCTGCTTCGACCAAACCATCGCACCCGTGTCGGCGTCAAAGGCGTAGAATTTCCCGCTCATCGCGCCGGCATATATCAGCGTCTTGCTCGCTCCGCCTACGTTCACGTTCGTAGCTACGACTGGCTCGCCTTGCAGATAATTTCCAACGCTCGGCAGCGTCGTCCAGAGCGGGTGGATTGTGCCGAAGCTGCGCGTACCGATGATTTTCTCGTCCGGATTGTAGCCGGTGCGCTGCAGATCGTAGCCAAACGTCGACCAGTCGACGCTCGCGGGTGTCACCGTCGGCACGGGAGTCGGCGTGGATTGCGCGCTCGCCGGCGAGAGTAACACTATGCCGGAAAATCCCGACGCAGCCGACGAGAGTGTCGCACTTTGCGCGATTGACGCGGACGAGGACAGCGCTTGATACAGCGCCTGACCGCGCCAAGTCGAGGTTGGACCCGTTCCCAGCGTCCAATTCGCCGGATTCGTCCACGTCACAGAGCTCCCCGTCATGGGCACATCGAACGCGAGCGCCAGGTCGCCGGACTGCGCCGGCGCGATCGTCGGCGTGGTGTATGCGGTGCCGTTGCCTATATAACGGTCGCTGCTCTTCTCCACTCCGGAGGCGCCGCCGACGTCTGCGCCGATCCATGCCTGCTCCCGCTGCGCGGCTTGCGGGGTAAAGACGTAACGGTTTGTCTCGCCCGATGCGACGACGTGCCAAAAGACTTGATACGTCGCGTATGCCGACGCGTTCGAATCGGTAATGTTCCAGCCGGCAGGCGGCGTGTACGTGTTAGCATCTCCGGTGGACTGGCCGTTGTTCCAAAGGGCGACGACGAGCACGTCGCCCGCGGACGGCATCGACGGCCACGACACCGCGAGCGATGCCGGCGCGAACATTGCGCCGCTCGTCCACTGCGATGGGCTCGGCGCGGCGGCGCCGCCCGCAGTGGGAGTCGGCGCAGGCGTAACGCTGGATGACGCCGATGGTGAAGGCGTCGGCGTGCTTTGCGCTTGCGACGGACTGAGCAGTATCAGCGCGGAAAATCCCGACGCACTCGCCGACAGCGTCGAACTCTCTGACACGGGGGCGGTCGAAGAGAGCGATTGCAGCAGTGCTTCTGCGCGCCACGTGGACAGCGGCCCGATTCCCAGCGTCCACGTGGAGGGGTTCGTCCAGCTCGGAGCGCTCGTCGTCATCGGCATGTTGAATGCGAGGGCCAGATCGGTAGCCTGCGACGGCGTTAGGCTCGGCGTCGTATACGCGGTCGCGTTAGCGATAAATGCGTTGCCGCTCGCATCGACCGCCGTTGCACCGCTTACGTCCGCAGCAATCCATGCATGCGCGCGCTGTGCCGCGAGCGGCGTGAAAACGTACGAGTTCGCATCGCCGGCGGAAACCACGTGCGTGAAGGCTTGGTAGGTCGCATACGCGCGCGACGTGTTTTGATCGACCAGCGTCCATCCCGCCGGCGGCGTATACGTGTTGGCCGCACCTGAGCTTTGGCCGTTGTTCCACAACGTAACGATCAGTACGTCGCCAACAGCCGGCGCAGCCGGCATGGATACGGCTATCGATGCGGGAGCCCATGGCGTGCCGCTGTTCCACTGAATGACAGTTGGAGAGAGCGCGGTGGCCTGGAGATGACGGGAGCCGAAGGGTGGAAGCGCGCCGCCCGAACCGCCGCCGTGGCATGAAGAAACCATCGCGGCGACAAGCACTATCAACAGCGCGCGTATGCGACGTCGGCTCATCTTCGCACCCTCGCTTTCGCTTTGAGTGAGATCCGTACGAGCATACTTCGAGGTCGTGTTCAAACGGGTAGAGCCCGGAAGGCTAGTCGGGGGACGTAAGTCCTAAACGTCTACGCCGCGCGTTCCATTTCGTACGCGATGTACGCCGGCACGAACCTGGATGTTCGGTCGATGCGAAAATAGCGCTTCAGCGCCGGAACGACGCGCTCGCGCCGTTCGCCGTAGTCCTTCGTAGGATCGGCGCCCGTCAGCGCGTGAAGCACAGCATCCAGGATGCGTGATTTCACCGGCATGACGCCGATGAGCCGGCCGCCACGCTTGAGCACGCGGGCCGCTTCACGCGCGGCGCCGTTCATGTCTTCGATGAATTCCAAAGAACTGACGCAAACGATCACGTCGAAATATGCATCGGGAAACTTCATTTCGGCCGCGTCTTGGCGCGACAGGGACGCATCCACTCCCGCTGCCGACAGGCGCTCACGGACTTCTTCAACTCGCGAATGAATGTCGACACCGTAGAGTTCGGTGCAATGCGAGGCGAGTTCCGGCATAAAGACGCCGCTTCCGAATCCGATCTCGAGGATTCGGTCTACGCGCTGCGAGGGCAGAAAGCGCCGAACCAAAGCGAACCGCCTTCGCATGACGTACGCAAGGACGGGGCTGTAATTCCAATCCGCGTGATCGACTGCGCTGGTCTGTATCAGGCGTTCTTTGGGCAGCAACCGCATTCGTTCGCCTCTTCCATTCGAGCATCATACCGCTCATTGTCCCGTAGATGCGTGGCGCTACGGACTCATACTTTGAGACGTTTTGCATAAGACGTTCGGCACGCTGCACAGCATGCAAGCCTGCTGTATTAACTGATCGTAAAGCACCGAGGACTCGCGGCATTAAGGCGTAATCTTTGTGCGCATCGGAGCCTGCCCACACCGACTTCACCCACCAGAACGACTGATTTATAGCCAGCCTTAAGCAGGAAGCATGGAAGCGCTGCTGTTCGCTTCGAACCGCGCGACGCCGGTAAAATCGGCGCTCGTGCAGTTTTTAGGAATCTCGTCTTGCTCGAACACCGAGACATTCGAAGATCAAGCTGATCAGGGGCTTTTAATCACTGCAGAGCGCGCGCTCGGCACCTTGTAAACCGGGGCAAGGCCAGCGCGTTCTCGGCCCTTCGGACGACTCGAACCTGTTGCTTTATGCTTTGGCCGCCGCACGTGTTTGCGACAGCCTGGTTCAGCGCGTGTCTGCAGGGTTTCTGAACGAGGGCTGCATGCTCAAAAACCACTCGATACTCTTTACCTTACGGTTGCTTTGTTTTGCAGCCGTTTCAGGTGCGCTCGCTGCTTGCGGCGGAGGCAGCGGCGCATCGGGATCCGCGCTTCCGCCTGGCGCGGCCGGCGTTGCCGGCGCGCCGCTTGCCGCATCGACGGCGACCGTGCCGACGGCCGTTCAATCGGCAAACGGAAGCGCGTACGCACCGAAGTCGATTAACGTAACGTTTCCGGGCACTCCGGCCGCGGGTCACGTGCTCGTCGTCGCATTCTGGAACAACGGCAACTCCAGTGGAGGCGCGATCAAGTACGCCGCTCCGTCGGGATGGTCGCTGGTGGATGCGAACTTCGCACACAGTTATCACACGTACGAAGTGTTTTCGCACGTCGTCCAAAGCGGCGAGTCGAACAACTACGTCTTTACGCCGACGTACACGCAGCGGGAGCACGTTTGGACGGCGATCGAAGTCGCAAATGCTGCCGGCATAGACAAGCACGGGAACGCGTACGTCTCCGGCAGCACCTTCACGACGCCCACGCTCTATCCGTCTCATGCTAGCGATCTCGCGATTGCCTTCAATATGCCGCAAGCCACCGGCGCAACGTGGTCCAACGCGTCGGCGTGGACACGCGAGGTTGGTCCCACGAGCACGTGGTCGGGCGAAGGCGTGCTGCAGAACCTCTCCAGCACATCGGCGATCTCGGAAAGCGCGACGCTTTCGACCTCCAGCACCGGTTTCGCGGGCATCGTCCTGGTCTCGCCTTCACAGCAGACCAGCACGCCGACGCCCGCTCCTTCGGCGACGTCGAGCCCGATCTCAAGTGTATCCGGCACCGCGGGCACGCCGTCGGTGGCGCAGTGGGCGAACGGTTCCGCGTATAAGCCCTCGTCCATCACCGTGAAATACGCGTCCGCACCCGCCGCAGGGCATCTGCTCGTCGTTGCTTTCTGGAACAATGGGCAAAGCACCGGCGGCGCCAACACGTACGCCGCACCCGCGGGATGGACGCTCGTCAATCAAAACACGTCGCACGCATACCTGACGTATCAGGTGTTCTCGCACGTTGTCGCGGCGGGAGAAGCGAACGCTTACGTTTTCAAGCCGCTCTCAGCACAGCGGGAGCACGTTTGGATCGCGGCTGATTCCACCGCCTCATCCGTCGACACATCCGGCAACAACTTCATCAATAACAGCACGTCCTTTACGACGCCATCACTCGCTCCCGCACAGTCGAACGAACTTGCGCTGGCGCTCAACCTTCCGGAGAAAAACGGCAGCCTGACATGGAGCAATCCGACCGGGTGGGCAACGGGAGCTGGTCCGACGTCGATGTGGCATGGTGAAGCGGTGACTGCCGCACAAAGTTCCACAGCCAGCGTTTCGGAATCTGCGAGACTCTCAGCTGCATCGTCAGGGTTCGCCGGCATGGTTCTGCTCTCGCCGTCGCAATCGAGCGGTGCGGCGCCGACAAGCGCACCTACGACGTCTCCGACGTCCTCACCGACCTCGGTTCCCGTTTCCTCTGCGGTTGCAACCTATCACGGGTGTCCTCTCTACACCGCCAACGATTGGTTCACAACAAATCTGATTTCAGGCGGCAGCAGTTACGTATCCAACGCAGTCGATGCAAATAGTTCTAAGATCATCAATAACCTGAACAGTGCTTTTCCAACATTGCATTTCTCGGCGAACGTACCCGCGAATCAAGAGGTTGCGAACATCTACACGGGTAGCAATCTGGCGGCGCAGCCTACGATTCAAGGCTTGGCATACGGATTCGCTAAGGGCAGCTACAATGATGATCCCTCTGGGACTATTTGGGTCACCAACCCGTGGGCTGAGGAAGGCGGGAGCTCCTTCTGCAGCAGCGGCAGCGGCGAATGTCACGCCGTCGTGCTCAACACACAGACGTGTGTCGACATCGAAACGTACAAGTCAGGAACGTACGGCAACGGTATCGGCTTGGAGTGGGATTCCGCTAAGGGTCAATATTGGGCCGAAGGCGGCGGCGTCGAAAACCTCAACCACCCTTATCAGATCGAGCCGATCGCGGTAAGCGAAGCGGATCTCCCAATGATGGGCACCACCGACTGGGGAGAGGATCTGTCGTATCAGCAGCAGTCGTGCCAGCCGAACTGCGCGATTCCTCACATCCTGGCATTCTTCTTACCGAGCGCGACGAATGCGCACGGTGGATGGGTCGCCCCCGCGAACTACGGCCACAGCTGCTCCACGAACTGCAGTTCTCCGATACCCTCAGGCGCGCGCTTGCGACTGCACAGTACGTATGCTTGTCCGAGCGCGAGCTCCTATCCGCAGGCGAATCTGCTCTGCAATCAAGCAAAGCAGTACGGCTGGATATTGAACGACTTCACCGGGATCAATAACGGCGGCGGAGTTCGTTTGGGTGAGTCGTCCAACGGCGCTAACCCGTGGAACAGCTCGGACTACAACCAATTCCTCGCGAACGTAAAAGTCACGGACTTTGACGTCATGGAGTTGGGAACAATCAAGTAAGCTCATCGGCCGGACGTCGTGGCGAAGAGAGCATGGATCTATGCCGTGCTCTCTTCTTTTCTTCTTTCTTTTTCCGTGCCGCGGGGATTGGGCACCAGCGTTTCGTAACTAGACCGCATGTGGCCGTCCGCGAGAACGGTTTACGGCATCGGCGCCGCCGCGATAATTGCGGCTTGCGGCGCCGCAAGCAATCACGCCGTGCGTTCTGCCGAAGCGCCCCGCACGGTTCCCGCCATGACCTCATATGAATACCATGGTTGCCCGGTGTTCCGCCCGGGCGATTGGCTTACTTCCAACATTCAAAAGGCACGCGTGGCTCCCAACAGCGGCCAGATCATTCGCAACCTCATCGCAGCTTTCGGAGTCGTAAATTTTTCGCGCAACGTCACGCCAAACGAGGAAGGCGTGAACATCGTAAACTCCGCAAACCTTCTTGCAACGCCGGTTATCTTGGGTCTAGAGTACGGATTTTCGAATAACATATACAATGACGACCCCCCGCCGTATCGAATCGAAATCAATCGCGGTACATTTATGCAGGAGGGAACTGCGAACTGCGCGCAGCCGGGCCAAGATTGCCATGTAAATGTTTTGGATACCGACAGATGCATCGAGTATGAGACGTATCGCTCCGGCGGCCTTTCATGGAACGGTTCCACGTACACAGCTGAGGGCGGCGGTGTCGAGAACCTCCGCCATCCATATCAGATAGAACATCTCACCGTGACCGCCGCGCAACTCCCAATGATGGGCACCGCCGACTGGGGCGAGGATCTCCGTTATCAGAACAGTTCGTGCCGGCCGAATTGCGCGATCCCGCACGTCCTTGCTTTCTATTTGCCGAAGGCGGGCGTCGCCACGAAAGGACACGTCAAGCCTGCGGCCGGCGAGGCTCAGCCATGCACTTCCGGCTCGTACTGCAATATGCACGCGCTGCCGTACGGCGCCCGACTGCGCTTGAAGAGTTCGTATCCATGCCCGAAGTATCGGATCTATCCCCAGGCGAATCTTTTGTGCAATCAAGCCAAGCAGTTCGGTTGGATATTCACGGACACCACAGGTGTTACCGGCATGGGCGGCGTGCGCTTGGGCCTGTCCAGCGATACATCAAACCCATGGAGCAGCAGCGATTATAACGAGTTTCTCACTCGCGTCCGGTTGCAAGATTTTGAAGTATTGGGGCTAAAGTATTAGCCCGCCTCGGCCTATAGTCGCGCGGCGCCACAGCGTAAACTGGCCTTATGCACGCGACTGAGGCGCGTTCCTTCGAGGAGACTATCGCGTATCTTCCCGAGGTGAAGCATCGCGCAGAGGCCGTCCTGCGGCGGTTGCAGCGGATCGCCCCTCTGCCCGATTGCGCGCGCGTCGTGGATGTCGGATCGGCGCAAGGCGGCTTTCTGATCGCCTGTGCGGGTTTAGGTTACGTTGCCGTGGGGATCGAACCGTGGCCTGCGGCGCGCGCTACGTCGCGCGAGCTCGGCAAACGAATGGGCGTTCAGCTTCGCATCTTGGACGGCATCGCGGAATCGCTTCCACTGGAATCCGAAGCCTACGACATCGTGCATGCCAACGCAGTCATCGAACACGTAGACGACGTGCGTGCGGCGTTTCGCGAGGCGTTTCGAGTTCTCAAATCCGGCGGCGTTTTCTGGTTTTCCGCAGCGAATAGTTTATGTCCACGGCAGATGGAGATTAGCGGATTTCCGGCCTTCGGCTGGTATCCCGATTTCGTAAAGCAACGGACCATGCGCTGGGCCGCGGCGCAACGGCCGCATCTCGTCGGGCACACGGCTCATCCGGCGATCAACTGGTTCACGCCATGGAAGGCGCGCCGCCTTCTGCACGCGGCGGGGTTTTCGAAAATCTACGACAGGTGGGATCTACGTTTAGCCGATGAAGGCGGACGAGTGTACCAGCAAATTCTTCGGCTCATCAAACTCAACGCCGCCACGAAGTTCCTTGCGGACGTGGCCGTGATGGAATGTTCGTATGCAGCAGTCAAATGAGCGGGCGACCAACGCGCGCTCGTTTCTCGCAGTTGTCCTCGCTGCTCTACTCATTCGTTTAGCTTTCGTTGTGCCGGTTCGCCCGCTTCCGGTTTCGGATTTCGGATGGTATTTTGATCGCGCGAAAGACATCGCAAACGGTCTCGGCTATACGTTGCACGGGCACCCGACTGCGCTCTGGCCCCCCGGGTGGCCGTACGTTCTCGCCGGCGTCGTCAAGGCGTTTGGCCCTTCGGTTCTGGCGGGTGAGATAACTCAAGCGATTCTCAATGCGCTCACCGCGGGTTTTGCGTTTCTCATTGCTAGAACGTTGTTCGGATGGGCTTCAGGAGTCGCTGCGGGGATCGCCTATGCAGTGCTTCCCAGCGCTGTCGAATGGTCTGCAACGCTCGCATCGGAGCCGCTCTACACCTTGCTGTGGACGATGAGCACATACATTTGGGTGAGCCGCTCTCCACATCGTATCGGTTCGTTCGCGCTTTCCGGACTGCTTCTTGGCGCAGCTGCGCTCGTGCGGCCGAGCGCCCTGCTTTTTTGGGCCGTACTCTTGACCTACGTGCTAGTCGTGCGCAGGGAACGCATGAATCTCCGCGCGTGGCTTCCCGCAGTCGGCGCAGCAGCGGTGTGTACCGTTATCGTCGTTATGCCGACGATCATTCGAAACTACCACGCGTTCGGTACGCTCGTTATCGTATCGAACAACGGGGGAGTGAGCCTCTACCAGGGCAATAACGCACAATCCGGAGGCGGATATACTCCGCTGACCAATCCGGCGATCGAAAAACTCATGGACAATCCCCGTACTGAGGCGATCGGCGATCGGCTCGCCTCACGGCTGGCAATCGACTACATGAAGGCGCATCCTGGGCGCGAGCTCATTTTGGCCATCCGAAAAGTGAAAAGCTTGTACGAGGGAGATGGAGACGCCATCCGCTTCACGCTCCGAAGCCGGCATTTCCAAGAACCGATCTCCCCTCCTTGGAGCGATCGCGGGGCGGTCGCGCTGCTGGCGGTGAACACGGCACTATACTATGTCGTCATGGCCTTTGCGCTCGTAGGAATCGGACTGTCTTTCGCGAGGCGCAGCACATCACCGGGTTATTCGCGCTGGGGTCTGGTGTTAGCACTGGTCCTGTATAACACGGCAATTTTCGCGGTCATTGGAGGTCTTGACCGCTATCGCTATCCGACCATGCCATACTTCTGCGTCTTTGCGGGCTACGCACTCGCCGCTACATTGGCATCCGTTCGAGCGAGGACGCGTGCCCGTGCTGCGGTATTACGCACCGGCGGCTTGTCTGCGCAGCGCGATTCGCTTCTCCACGACTGAATCAAGAACCATTGCAAAGTCCGAACCGCAATGCTCGCCCGCATATGCTCGTACCGCGGCCTGCGAAATAATACGCGGCGCCTCACGATGTTCGCGCACCGCGCGCAAAATTTCGCGGCGCACATCTTCGCAAGTCAGGCAACGTACTCCGGCTCCAGTCTCATCTAAAATATCGCGAACATTCGACGTTTCGGTTCCACCGATGGCGAGAATCGGCCGTCGCGCGCCTAGATACTCGAAGAGTTTGCCAGGAACAATTCCCTCCGCGGTCGGTCCATCCCAACACAACACGATCAGTCGGTCCGCCCGTCGCTCGGCTGTCAAAATGTTTCGGCGATCGACCACCCCGCGAAGACGCACGATACCGTCCAGATCGTATTCATGGATCATTTTGAGAAGCCACGCAGATTCGGCGGTGTAGAAATCGACGCGCAGATCGCTGCGCTGCACGAGGTTCTCCCGGAATAGTCCGCGCAGTGCCGAAAAAAGTACCGTAGGGTCGCGCTTTCCGTTGTAAAGGTTTCCCGCGTAGAGCAGCGTGCACGGCCCCTGCGCATCGAACGTAACGTCACTCCACTCATCAGCGTCGAAGCCCGTGGAAATTGGAACGCACTCGATCCCGGGAAACCGCCTTGCAAAGCGCTTGGCACTGCGCGATGAAGACGCAGTCAACACGGCTGCGTGCGATAGCGTCAAGCGTTCAAGTTTATCATCGAACGAGCGCTGCAGCAAAGTGCGTTCGGTTGAATCATCTTCTGCCCACAAGTCACGCATGTCGGCTACCCAAGGAATGTTTCCGTGCGCCAGGGCGCCGATGATGTTTATGCTCACGGGGGGCGACGTCGTCAAGAGAGCGTCGTACTGCCGTGACGAGAGCAATTGGCGCACTTTGCGAAGCGCGAAGGGCAGCCATCCCGCGTACTCATCGGGGTAGGTAACGAAATCCGCGGCAAGGCGCGTGGCTCTGAGTGCCCAGCCTGACGCGGCGCGAGACCGCAATCCACCCGAAGGTATTGTTGCCGGCGTGGTGCCGGTATGACGGCCGGCCAGGTGTTTTATCGCGGCCTTGATGTCGACATAACCGGTTTCGATACAGCGGAACGGCAGATCGGCGGCGTTGCGGCCGGCGACTCGCGCAGTGACGACGTCCACATCCCAGCCGAACTCGCGCAGATATTTTATTATCCGCATAGACCTGAGCGTCCCGATATCAGTACGCGGCGGTATCCAAAACGCTAGGAGCAGTAGACGACGGCGAGACGGGGTCATGTCTTTTGTTCCCGGAGCTCGGCATAGTAACGCTCATGCAGTTGTGCGCTCCGCCTGATATCGTATCGGGCACGCGCAAAGACTTGCGCGCGTTCGCCACAGTGACGGAAATCGTCGCCGCTTTGAATTGCCGTTTCGATCGCCTTTGCGGCGGTCGCGGAAGTCCAGTCACCAAGCACGACGCCAAACCGCCCGTTACCGATCAAGTCCTGCGCTCCGAGCCACGGCGAACTAATCACCGGCAATCCGACGGCCATGGCCTCCAGCACCGCGAGCGGCATGCCTTCAACAAAGGACGGCACGAAGAGCGCGTCACCTCCGTAGAGCAGGTCCGGTACGTCGTCGCGATGCCCCATGAACGCGACGGATTGCGTTACATGAAGCTCGCGCGCAAGCGCGCGAAGAGTGTGCGCCGTCTCACCGTCGCCGATCATATATAGACGCACCCGCCGGCGCACACGGACATCTATTTCGGCGATGGCGCGGATCGCCAGCTGCGGGTTCTTGACGTCAGCGAGCCGCCCGACGACGAGTATCGAAAATTCATCCTCTCGCGCGCCTAACCGAGCGCGCGCAGTCGCGCGGCGCACAGCATCCGTAGGTGGCGGCAACGAAATGCCGTTCTCGATAACAGCCAATTTTTCCGGGGGTATGTGTTCGGCGCGCTCGAGTGCGACTCGCTGACGCTCGCTGAACGTTACGATACCGTCGCTCAGGCGATTTACGACGCCATCAACAAATGATTCGGCGAGGCTGCGCTTTTCGCCCAGCGGGCTGTGTTCGGTGAACACGACGATTGGCACGCGTGCCGCAAGGGCGACGAGGCGCCCCCAATACTTGCCGTTGTGCAAATGCGCATGCACTACGTCCGGGCGGAAACGACGCATTCCGCTCACCATGCGCATCAGGAAACCCGGATCGTACCGGCCGGTGCGATTGATGTGAATGAGTTCGATTCGATTCGATGCCTCTCCGTCAAAGGGGACCACCGTTGGGTAGACGGGCATGATTGCCGTGCGAATCGACGACGTGTCGAATGCGGCGGCGAGCGCGCATACAAACTTCTCGGCACCGCCTCCAGTCAGCGTCGGAATGACGTGGAGAACGCGCATCGGGCGCTTGGCGCTAGACGGCAGTCGATACATCGGCGCCAGCGCGAACGGATCCAGACCGCCTGCCGTGGATTTGCGCGCTGATCCCAGCAAGCACGCCGGTGCGTGGCCTCCAATCCAAAAGCCGGCCGGCGTTTTGGCTGACGAAGGTGCGCTGCGTGAGCGCTGAGCGCAGTCTGTACCGCGAGAATGGCGACTGCCTTTTGAGCGCCTTGGCCGCAATCTCAGACAGCGCGCCAATCGTGAATACAAGTGCGCGCGGAATATGCACGACGCGCGCTTTCGATCCGGCCACAGCGCGCACGATGTCGTTTTGGGTAGGAACGGCGTCATCCACGAGCTGCACGATCTCCCCTGCTGACAATCTTCGATCCATTGCGCTGCGAATCGCATCAACGACATCGTCCACGTAGACCAGGGGTAAGCGAAGCCGGCCGTTACCGAGTACGACATAGCGCCCCAAAGCTTTTCGCGCGACCGAAGCGTTCAACAGCGGGAGTTTACGTCCGAAGATTTGTCCAGGGCGAAGAATAACGGCACGAAGGCCGCGCTCCTGCACGGCGCGCCGGACAAGCAGTTCCGCCTGCAGTTTCGATTGCGTATATGCCCCGCGCAATTCCGCGTGGGGCTCGAGCGCAGAGGACTCATCAAGCGGTTCGCCGTTGCGCGCACCCGCCCAATCCACGACGGAAAGCGAGCTGACGTACACCAATTGCTCGACGCCGTGCCGCAGACATGCGTCTATGACGTTTTGTGTTCCGATCACCGTCGAGGTATGCTGTTCAACGCGTCCGCCTTTCGTCGCAGCACCTGCGTGAATGACGACGCGCGCACCGCGAATCGCGCGGTCGACGGCCGCGGGATCCCCCAGATCGCCCGTGGCAACCTCGACGCCCTCGGGCAATTCGCCGATTCCGCGCCGACGGACGAACGCGCGCGCGCGCCCGCCCTCTTCCAGCAACCGTGCAAGAATCGCGCTGCCGAGGCCACCGGCTGCGCCGGTGACAACAATTGGAATCTCCCCCTCCGGCTGAACATGAAGTTGCGCGCGCAGAGAGGCGTCCACATCGGCGGCACGCGCAATGCGTTCCGTCCAGTAGACGATGGGCACCGCATCTTGTACGCTGACCGGAACAGGACGATCGGCGTCGAGCGTTCGGTAAAACTCGGCAATGAGGCGCTGCACGCCGTCGTATTGGCGAATCCGCTTTCGTAAAAAACCCCAAGCGCCGGCGGGAACTTGAAGCATGGTCTGCATGGACTCCGAGTACGCGTTGATCACGCGTTCAGCCGCTTTCGGCAATGGCGTGGACGATCGACGCGCGCAGAACATGCTCATCGGCTCGACGCGCAGCATGCCCTTGGTTCCCGCAATGATGATGATGTTCTGAATCGGCTTGATATTGAACGAAATATGCACGTGCCCGAAGCCGTCGCGGCAGCGCACGTCGGCTCGCCATTCGTCGAACGTGAGGTTGGGTTCGCCGCCCAGGCTGAGCCAGTCGGCTTGCACGTCTTCAATCGGGCCGAGAACTTCGGCGAGCAGATACAACTGATGGATGCCCAGATCGCGAAACGGATAGCCTGCGCTGCGATATTGCGGCGGAAGCGGACCTCCCTGATATGGCGGATAGTCTGCGCTACGAAGGATATGGACGGAAACAGCTCGCCCGATTGCGCCGGAGCGAATGCGTTGGAGCGCGTTACGCACGTGCAAATCGTACAGCAAGGAGTGGTCAACACAGACACGCAGGTTGCGTTCTGCGGCAGCGCGATCTATTCGCTCGCAGTCGTGCACGTCGGTGGCAAGCGGTTTTTCGACGAGAACGTGCGCCCCCATAGCGAGTGCAGCCAGTGCAACCTCGGCGTGCGTCTCAGGCGGTGTGAGAACGTGGACGACGTCGACACCTTCTTCGGCAAATGCCGACATCGCCGGCATGGCCCGCGTTCTCAACTTTTCAGCCAGAGCTGTTGCACGCTCCGTGTCCACATCGTAAATGCCGGCCAGCTGCGCGCCGGGAACGCCTTGCAAGGCAGCCGCATGGTAGGGGCTGATTTGACCGGCGCCGGCGAAACCGACGCGGTGCCGCACCTTTTCCATGACAAGATGATACAGCCGCGCTTGCTGCGCTCCATGCGGCAGAGGGACGGAATTTGGTGTAGGGCTTAGTTCCCAGCTCGGCATCGAAGTTCCCAGACATCGGGACCCTACCTGCGCCGCGATCCGCGGCGCTATCTTTAGTGCATGAATGTCACGGTTCTCGGTTTGGGATACATCGGGCTGCCTACGGCGGCAATGCTGGCATGCGCAGGGCATCGCGTCGTCGGCGTCGACGTCAACCAAGCTCTTTTGGATGACATATGCTCGGGCTGCCGCCATCTCGCTGAAGTGGAAATCCGCACGCTGACGAAGGCTGCGCTCGACTCGGGTAATCTTAGAGTGTCCGTTACGCTTTCGGACATCGCGGACGCGTACATCATTTGCGTCCCGACGCCGACTACGGAACATAAGCCGGACCTTCACTATGTACGCGAAGCGGCAAACACTGTCGCGCGTCACGCGCGGGACGGCAGTCTCATCGTATTGGAATCAACCGTTCCGCCGGGCACCGTGGAAAACGTCTTGGTGCGCGCTCTTGAGTTCGCCGGAAAGAATCCGGATCGTTTCTACATCGCGCACTGCCCGGAACGAGTGATCCCTGGAAACATTTTTAGGGAGCTGCGGCACAATGCGCGCGTCGTCGGGGGCAGGCGCCCTATCGATGCTGATAAGGCTTCCGATCTGTATGCATCGTTTTGCCTTGGCGAGATTTGCACCACTGATTGCACAACCGCCGAACTGGTAAAAATAGTCGAAAATACGTTTCGTGACGTGAACCTCGCGTTCGCGAACGAGCTGGCATTGCTCGCAGAGGCGCTAAAGGTTGACGTGTGGGAAGTTATTCGCATTGCGAACAAGCATCCGCGCGTCAATGTGCTGCGACCCGGGCCCGGCGTTGGAGGGCATTGCATCCCCGTCGATCCTACGTTCCTTTCCGACGCGAATCCGTTCGTCACGGAACTGATTCAGGTGGCGCGGCGAGTCAACGAACGGATGCCGCATGCGGCGGTTCGCCTCGTTGACGAGATGCTGGGACCTTCACGCGCGAATGCAAAGATCGCGCTGCTCGGCGCGGCTTACAAGGGCGACGTCGACGACACGCGCGAGAGTCCGGCGCAGACCATTGCGCGCTTGCTGATCGAACGCGGCAACGAAGTGACGATCTACGATCCTATCGCGCGCGCCTTCGCATATCCGCTCTCGACCACCCTGGAGAGCGCCCTCGAGGGTGCGGATGCGCTCGTGCTTGTCACTGACCACAGCGTATTCCGCAAGCTGGATCCGATGCCTTTGGCCGGCTTGATGCGGCGTGCCCTTCTTCTGGATACGCGCAATGCGCTGGACAGCGAGCGCTGGACGCGCGCGGGCTTCACCGTGCGCACGCTCGGCACTTCGCTGCGGCGGCAGCCCGAAACAGATACGGCAATAAAGTCGGCGTGATGCAATGACCGCGATCCTCGTTACCGGGTTCGAGCGGCAGGCCCGGTACTTGGCAGCGCTGCTCAACGCGAACGTTTCCACTGCGCGCGCCACCGTGTACGGCGATCGCCGAACGCCGCTCGTGCTCGCCGCGGCCCGGGCATTTCGCTGCGACGCGGCCGTCAACTTCGGCGGTCCGGAGCCCAAAGCGCTGCTGCGCGCCATCTGCGAAGCGCGAGGACGGCCGACCATCCACATTTGGGCCGGGACCGACGTGCTGAAAATTGCACACTCGCCGGGGCATGTCGAACGCCTGCAATTGCTCGGAATCATCCATTGGGCCGTCAGCCCGCAACTTGTTTGCGAGTTGGCGGAAATCGGAATCGATGCGCGATGCGTGACGCTGGCGAGCGCACAAGTGCCGCAAGTGCTTCCTGCCTTGCCCAAGCAATTCGCAATCCTTACCTATCTTCCGCAACCCAGTCGCGACTTTTACGGTCAGCGGGCGATCTTCGAGGCAGCCCGCGCAATGCCGGATGTGCGCTTCACTGCGATTGGACGCGGCAGTCCGGAAGCTGCCGCTCCTTCAAACGTCGAGTACGTCGGTGAAGTATCCAACATCGAGCAGTACATTGACGCCGCCTCGGTTTTGGTGCGCATGACACAGCACGACGGGCTTTCGCAAAACGTCGTGGAGGCGCTTGCGCGGGGCCGGCACGTGATCTGGACATATCCGTATCCTGGTGTGCTGCAGGCCTGCTCGCAACACGAACTCATCGAACAGCTGCAGCAACTTCGCCGCGCCCACGAAAGCGGCGAACTGACCGTGAACCATGCCGGAGCACAGTACGCTGCCGCTCATCACAATCCGGCCACAATCGCCGGCGCGCTCTTCGGGGACATCGTTCGCGAGATCGAGCGCGTGCGATCGGCGGCGAGCCAAACACACGCGAAAACGATAGCGATTTCAGGCGCTCCCGCATTTTCGGCACGCATCGCGCTCAATTGGCGCTCGTACAACGGCGACGTCGTTCCAAAACTGCTGAGCACGCACACGAACAGCGATATGGTTTTATCCATTGTTACGCTGTTACGCAGTCAGTCTTGGTACTCCATCGGCGAACCTACAGCGCCGCGCATCCTGGAATTTGCAGCCGTTGCATTGCGCAAACGCCGGATCGTGCACTGGCTCGGCAATGACGTACAAGCACTCGCCGAACACTCGGAGCGAGTGCGGCGCTATCGAGGCGCGCGTTACGTCCACTTGGCTCAGAATGCTGAGGTGGCGCGCGGTCTGAGCCGGCTGGGTTTGCACGCAGCGGTTGCCTCACTTCCGGCCCTTGCGCGCGCGCAGCCGGTTGCGCCGCTGCCCGAGCGCTTCACGCTCCTGTTGTACCTGCCCCCAAGCCATTCGCAATTATATGGCCGCCATCAGTACGAGCGGCTCATGCGTGTGATGCTCGAGGAAAACGTGCGCTACATCATCGTCGGCGGAGGCGAGATCGAGATTCCTTCGGGCGTTTCTGCGGAACAACTCGGATGGGTGCACGATCTGCACCCACTATACGAGCGCGCTACGGCTCTCGTCCGCTTCACGCAGACCGATTCTCTGTCCGCGATGGTGATAGAAGCGCTTCTCCACGGACGGTATGTCCTGTGGTCCAACGAGTTCCCGCACACCACGCACATACGAGATTTCCACGACCTCGAGGGTGCTGTGCGATCGCTGCTCTCGCTGCACCGTTCGGCCGCCCTTCGCCCGCAGTACGATGCCGCGGCTACGATGAGTACGCTATATGCTCCTGAAGCGTCGATCAAAAACTTCACGGCGGCGTGCGCAGGCGCATGAGCGTGGCACCGGCGCGAACGATCGTCTACGACGGTGTCTACACGCTTGCGGGACGTCTCCTGCGTACGCTGCTCGCGATCGGGCTAGGCATTTTGCTCGCGCGCGTGTTGGGTCCGTACCAACGCGGATTGTACGCACTTCCGACGGCGGTGTACACCGGACTGGTACTATCGCTTTTTACCGGCATATCGCTTTCGGTCTCGTACTTTATGCTTACCAAGGATGCGGGCCGGGAAGTTTTGCGCCCGGCACTGCAAACGTGCGGCGTTTTTTCGGCAGCCGGCGCAATTCCGGTCGCAGCCGCCGCCTTACTGGGGCACAACGCCTGGGCCGTGCTGCCCTCGGTGGTGCTTCTGCCGGCAACTGCGGCGAGCATGGTGCTGCTCGGCTATGCGGTCGGCAGCAAGCAAATTCGCTGGCAAACCAATTACGCCGTCGCCTCGGCGGCCGCGCTCCTGGCCGGCGTAGGAACTGCCCTCGGGTTCTTTGCACACACAGCTGCCGTTGCCGTGGCTGCATTCGCCGCGGTTACACTCGGCGCAGGTGCTCTCTGCCTGGGCATCGTGTATCGCGACGCTCATGCGCGCTCCGGAACGCCGGTAAGGCTGCTCGACTTCATGATGTACGCACTGCGCACCGGCATCGTGAATCTCGTGACGCTCCTGAACTATCGCGCGGATCTCTATGTTGTCGCTATACTCGCGAACACCGCGACGCTCGGGCAATACGCCGTCGCCGTCGCGGCAGCCGAAGGTCTGCTCGTCGTTACGCAGGTCGGTGCAATTGTCACCTCGCCGCACGTCGGCGCGATGGCCGAAAGCG
>DASSEZ010000054.1:0-7012 GCA_035694945.1 Vulcanimicrobiaceae bacterium | reverse complement strand
TTGCACGATCCGCGTAAACCGCTCGGCAGTTTCTTGTTCATGGGCAGCAGCGGCGTCGGCAAGACGGAACTGGCAAAAGCACTCGCACAAGCGTTGTTCGGCACCGAAGAAGCGCTGGTGCGCATCGACCTCTCGGAATTTACCGAAGCGCACACGATCTCGCGACTGCTCGGAGCGCCGCCAGGATATCAGGGCCACGACGAACCGGGACAACTCACCGAGCCGGTGCGCCGCCGGCCGTACTGCGTCGTGCTGTTCGACGAACTGGAAAAGGCGCACCCCGACGTCGCGGCGGTTTTGCTGCAGATTCTCGACGACGGCCGCGTGACGGATGCCAAAGGACGTACCGTTGATTTTCGCCACGCGCTCATCATCATGACGACGAATCTCGCCGACGACGAACTTTCCATGGCGTTTCGACCGGAGTTTCTCAACCGCATCGACGACGTGGTGCATTTCAACGATCTGCGGCTCGCCGACATCGAACAGATCGTCGCGATTCACGTCGACGCGTTGGCCGAACGCTTGGGCGCGCGCGAAGTCAACTTGCTGTTAGGCGAAGACGCGCGGCAATTCTTGGCGCGTGAGGCGATGGGCGCCGGCAGCGGCGCGCGCTACGTGCATCGAATAGTGGCGCGCCACGTCAGCACGCCGCTTTCAACGGCGATTCTGCGCGGCGAACTGCCGAAGGGATCGCAAGCCAACGTATCGCTCGTCGAGGGCGCGTTAGTCGTTAAAGCCGCGTAGGTTCGTCGTCCAGCGACGCCGTGACAACGGTCATCAAACTGACGAGCCCGGTAATTTCAAAAATGCGCCGCAACGTTTTCGGCACCACCACGACGATGTTCAGCGGGTTCCCACCCGCCTCGATGAACTGGCGGCGGTAACGCATCAGCACGGCGACGATCGACGAATCGAGAATCGCCGCTTCGCGCATATCGATCACGACGTGATCGATACTTCCCGGATGCGGCAACGCCGACGCGATTTCATCGCGCCGGTAAACATCAAGATCGCCGCTGAATGCAACAGTCGCGGCGCGCTCATTTTGATCCAATGAAACCAGGCTCTCCCCAAAGCCGCTTGCCCTATACCCAACAATCCAGGTCCAATAAACTGGAGCCTAGCGCAATTTTTGTTGACTTATGTTACAAAATGCGTTGGATCTGGGCGGCGATGGCCTTCTTCGTCATTTCGCCTTGCACGATTTTGCGGATGACGCCGCTTTTGTCGATGAACACGTGAACGGGCAGGCCGTTGACGCTGTATTGCGTCTGAAGCGTACCGTCATCGACGACCGCGGGATAGATGAGACCGTATTTGCGCACGAACTGCGCGGCCTTTTTGGCGTCCTCCAACTCGTCGATGCCGACGACTTGCAGGCCGCGCGAGGCGTACTGCTTCTGCAGTGCGTTGATGTCGGGCGCCTCTTCGTTGCACGGCGGGCACCATGTCGCGAAGAAATTCAAATACACGGGCTTGCCGTGCAGCGACTCCATCGAAAGATGCTGCCCCGCCGAAGTGGCCTCGGTCCAGTTCGGGGCGATATGCCCGACCGATGCGTGCGTGTCGGGCTTGGCCGCGGCCGAGCAAGCGGCTGCCGCCAGGAGCGTGCCCGCGGCAAGCATTCGCAAAACAGTATTCATCATCCAAACGCCGGATAAGCGACTGCATGGAGATCGTCATCCATCTGTGCCTTTAACTCCTCCACGGTATCGAAACGTTGCTGCGCGCGCACAAATCGCAGATCGCGCAGCGCCAACTCCTTGCCGTAAATCGTCTCGTGGAAATCGCGAAGCCATGCTTCCACCGTACGCGACGTTCCGTCGAACGTAGGGTTCGTGCCGATCGATACCAGCGCCGCATAATCGCGGCCGTCGTAGCGCGCGACCGCCGCATACACGCCGTCCTTGGGCAGCAGTTTGCCGGGCAACTCGATGTTGGCCGTAGGAAAATTTAGATCGTGGCCAAGACCGCGTCCGAGCGTCACGCGTCCGCGCAGTTCGTAGCTGTGTCCGAGCAAGCGATCCGCGGTTTCCAAATCGCCCGCAGCGACACACGCGCGGATTCGTGTGCTGGAAATTCGTTCACCGCTCTCGTCGACGGTGTTTTGCACGGGGACGCACGCAATACCGCGTTCGCTCATCACGCGCTGCATCATCGCCGTATCACCCGCGCGCTTGTTGCCGAACCGAAAATTCGTGCCGACGACCACGCCGCGAACGCCAAGCCGCTCGATGAGCGTTTCGTTCAAGAATTGCTCGGCGGTGATCGACGCGATGCGTTCGTCGAACTGCACGAAGAAGCACTCGTCGAATCCCGCTTTGGCGATGAGGTCGATGCGCTCGTGCGGTGTCGTAATCAGCGGCGGCTCCATGCCGGGGCGCAAGAACGATGCGGGATGATTCGCGAACGTCAGCACGCCCGCGCGCCAGCCCGGTTTGCGCAGGCGCAAGGTCTGCCGCGCGATCTCTTGATGGCCGCGATGCATTCCATCGAAAAAGCCGATCGCGACGACCAGCGGACGCTGCGTCTGCGGATCGCGCTCGCCGAGCGAATGCCACAGTTTCATACAAACACCTTCCTCGGTGCGAGTAAGGCTCCGTGCGTTTCGCCGACGCCGACGAGCGTGCGCGATTCGTCGCGAACGAACACATGCTTGCCGGCGGCGCCCGCCGGCAGCGGCACCACGCGCCCCGCGCGGAAATCCGCGGAATGCCGCAAGTCCAGCACGATGGTCGGAAACGGAATGATGTGCTCGGGCGCCATGAGGCATTCACGCGGCCGTTCGGCAATCTCTTCCAGCATGTGTGCTTCGTACAAAATGAACGGGCCCGACGCTTCGCGCACGAGCGCACCCATGTGAGCGGGAACGCCAATCGCTTTGCCGAGATCCTCGACCAGCGTGCGCACGTAGGTCCCTTCACCGCACGCAATCCGCAGACGCGCACTCGTTTCGCGGCCGTGCCCCGAGCCGGGCGAAGGCAGCAGCGTCAGTCCGTATATCGCAACCGCCCGCGGTTTTCGTTCGACGTGTTTGCCTTCACGCGCTAATTCGTACAGACGTTTGCCTTCGTGATGAACTGCACTGAACATCGGCGGAATCTGTTCGATTTTGCCGACGAACTGCGGCAGAACGTCGCGCAATTTGCGTTCCCAGCCGTTCGGTACCGCGGCTTCTTCTACCGTTTCGCCGAGCGCGTCGCCGCTCGTCGTCGAGCGCCCCGGAACAAAGGTACAGACGTACGCTTTGCGCTGATCCGTAAGCAATGGAATGAGCCGCGTCGCTTTGCCGACCGCGATGGGAAGTACGCCCGCGGCCTGCGGATCCAGCGTACCTAAGTGGCCGACGCCGATATGCCGGTCGCGCGAATACAGTCCGTAGATGCGCCGAAGGCGAGCGACGACCTGGGCCGATGTGGGACCCGCCGGCTTAAAGACGTTGACGAATCCGAGCATCGCTTACCCGCGCGAAACGAACAGCCGCTCTTTGCGCGCAAAGCGCCCGTAGTAATACACGACCAGGCCCACGACGGCGAGAATCGAGCCGAACGCAATGCCGCGCACGGTAAACATGGTAGACGTGAGCGTCAGCAGCACGCCGGCGAGCGCAATCACCATTCCCCAGCGCATGAACGGCGTGTTCTTGTTCGTGGCAAATAACATGAACGCGCCAAGCGCCAGCGCCGCGAAAACAGCGAACTTCACTAGAGGCCTTCGGAGACGAGCGCTTCGTCCACCGCACGAACCGCGTCGACAAGCGCACCGACGTACGTGAGGCCCGAGGCGCGGAAATGTCCGCCGCCGCCCAGGCGCGCTGCAGCGGCCTGCACGTTGACGCGCCCGCTGCTGCGCAAACTCACCCGGATGTCTCCGTCGTATGCTTTGAACAGCGCTGCCGCTTCGACGCCTTCTACCGAACGCAGATGATTGACGATCTCTTCGGTGTCCTCCCCGTCCGCGCCGCACTCCGCAAGCATTGCGTCGTCGACGTACGACCAGATATAGCGCCCGTCGTGCTCTAGCTGCGCTTCGTTGAGCGCGCGGCCGAGCAGTTTGAGCGCTGCGAGGCGTTTGTTGGCAAAAATCTCTTCGGTAATGAGCTCTTTGCTGGCACCCAGATTCATGAGTTCGGCAGAAAGCATCAGCACTTCCGGCGTCGTGTTGCTGTGCATGAAGCCGCCGGTGTCGGTCATTATGGTCGTGAGCAGGCACGTTGCGATATCCGCGTCGATGTCGACTTTCAGACCGCGCAGCAGGTGCATCACGCATGTTCCGGTCGAGCACTCGTGCGGCAGCACGTAATTGAACGCGCCGAAGTGCGAATTGCCCAGGTGATGGTCGATGTCCAAAATGTTTTCGCGCTTGACCTTCGGCAGAAACTCGCCGGCACGTGCGGTATCGCTCATGTCGCCGAACACCCACAGCGTGTCTTCGGGAAGATCGGCGGGGACTTCGCGCGAGACGAATTGCGTGTCGGGCAGGAAGCGCAGATTGCGCGGCACCACGTCCTGCTGGAAATAATGCACGCGCTTGCCGAGTTTTTTGAGCGCAAGCCCGAGCGCGAGTCCGGCACCAAGCGTATCGCCGTCAGGCTTGACGTGGCTGACCATCACGAACGCAGAGCGCTTGCGAAGTTCCGTCACCACCTCTTCGGTCGTGGCGGTAATCGGGGGCTGCTGCTGTTCGATCACGCGCTTCCTCCGCTCACTTCGCGGAGCGTCTTGCTCAAGTTGATGGCACGTTCGGTGGAGCGGTCTTCCACGAACTGTAATTCCGGCGTGTGACGCAGTTTTATCTCGCGTCCCAGTTCACCGCGCAAAAAACGCGACGCGTGCCCGAGCGCGTCCATCGTTTGCCTGGCGACATGCCGGTCGCCGATGATCGACACGAACACTTTCGCATGCTTGAGATCCTGCGTAATCTCTACGCGAGTGACCGTCGTAAAGCCCAGGCGCGGATCCTTCAACTCTTGCGAGATTAGCGTTCCGAGGACGCGCTGAATCTCGTGGTCGATCCGCTGCATTCTTTGCTGCTTCATCTGGAAAGGCGCTCCGGCCGAGCCTCCGCGCCCCCCACGGAGCCTGTCCTGAGAAGCATCGAAGGGTGGGGCCCCCATTGTGCTCGGTGATCGGTATAGAATCGCTGCGTTACGACGCAGCGATTCCTTTCTTGCAATTGGCTACGCATTCGCGAGCTCCGCGGCGATCGTTTCGACGGTGTACGCTTCGACGACGTCGCCGACTTTGAGGTCTTGGTACTTGGCGACCTGAATACCGCATTCGTAGCCTTCGGCGACTTCGCGCACGTCGTCTTTGAAACGCCGCAGCGATTCGATCTCGCCGTCGAAGATGACCGCTTGATCGCGCAGAACGCGTACCTTGTTGTTGCGGTTGATCTTGCCGTCTTTGATGTAGCAGCCGGCAATCGAACCGACCTTGCTGACTTTGAATATCTCGCGCACCTCGGCGTGGCCGAGCGTAACTTCGCGCTCGACCGGGGCAAGCATGCCGCGCATCGCTTTCTTCAGATCGTCTTCTACTTCGTAGATGACCTGATAGAAGCGCAGATCGACGCCTTCGTTCTCCGCCAAACGTTTGACCGTTTCGTCGGGACGAATGTTGAAGCCGATGAGCACCGCGTTCGACGCGCTCGCGAGATTCACGTCGTTCGGCGTAATCGCGCCGACGCCGCCGTGGATGACGCGGATATCGACTTCTTCCGTCGAGAGTTGCTCCATGCGTGCACGCAGCGCTTCGACCGAGCCTTGTCCGTCGGCCTTGACGATGATGTTGAGCGTCTTCTTGCCTTCGGCCGGCATCGACATGAACGTTTCCAGCGATACGCGCGCTCCGCCGCTCGCAGCGATGCGAACGTCGCGACGGCGCGTCTTGCGCTTTTCGGCGGTTTCACGCGCAACGCGTTCGTCGGAAACGACCATCAGCGTGTCGCCGGCGGACGGCACGTCTTGCAAGCCCATGATCTCGACGGGGATCGACGGACCGGCTTTCTTGACTTGTTTGCCCTTGTCGTCGACGAGCGCACGGACTTTACCGTACGTGCCGCCGACAACGGCGACGTCGCCGACGCGCAGCGTGCCGTTTTGAATGAGCACGGTCGCGACGGCACCGCGTCCGCGGTCGAGCGCGGATTCGATGACGACGCCCGTCGCACGGCGGTTCCTGTTCGCTTTGAGATCGCGGATATCGGCTTCCAGCAGGACCGTTTCGAGCAACTTGTCGATGCCCGTTCCCGTCTTTGCGGAAACCGGTACCATTTCGATGTTGCCGCCCCAATCGACCGATTGCAGGCCTTCTTCCGCAAGCTGCTGTTTCACGCGTTCGGGCTGCGCTTCGGGTTTGTCGATCTTGTTCATCGCGACGACGATGGGAACGCCCGCGGCCTTGACGTGCGCGATCGCTTCCTTCGTTTGCGGCATGACGCCGTCGTCGGCGGCGACCACGAGAATCGCCACATCCGTCGCCTTCGCACCCCGTGCTCGCATCGCGGTGAACGCTTCGTGGCCCGGCGTGTCGATGAAGGTGATCTTGCGATCGTTTTGCTCGACGGTATATGCACCGATGCGCTGCGTGATGCCGCCCGCTTCACCCGCGGCAACGTTCGCACTGCGGATCTTGTCGAGCAGCGAGGTTTTACCGTGATCGACGTGGCCGAGCACCGTGACGACCGGCGGACGCGGCGTCATCATCTCGGGTTTGTCTTCTTCTTGCTCAACGGTGACTTCTTCGCCCGCTTCTTTGACGACCGCGTTGAAGCCGAACTTCTTGGCGACCGAAATCGCCACGTCGCTCGGGATGTTCTGATTGATCGTCGCCATCGTGCCCATCTTGATGAGCTCTTTGATGATGTCTTTCGCCGGAACGATCATCGAGGTTGCAAGTTCCTGCACCGTCAGCAGATCGGGAATCTCGATCGCTTCGAGCTTCGCGGGCGGCGGCTGCGGTGCCGACTCGATGCGCTTCTTGCGATTGCGCTCTTTCTCGAGCAGCAG
>DASSEZ010000053.1:0-58790 GCA_035694945.1 Vulcanimicrobiaceae bacterium | reverse complement strand
CGACGTCCGCTCTCTCTTCGATACAGCGCCCTTGTTCGAGGCACTGCTCATGATGAACGCGGTGCGCGATGGCGAGATCGACGTCGCCTCGCTCAACCGGCTACGGTCTAGGCACGCGCAATTCACGCTTCACGAGCGAATGCACTGGCTTCTCGATCAGGGCATAGCGAAGGTCCGCCGGCAGGGCCTGATCCTGTACTACAGCCTCGACCAAAGTCATCGAGCGTACCGGTCTCTCAAACGGCTCCTTGACCGGATCGGTCAGGTCTGGCCGGAGATGGTCGAGGCTGCGGCCACGAACGATACGATCAAAACCGAACGGCGGCGTACAATAGATCGAAACGCCAAAACGCGCAGCGCGGTTCGTGGGGCGAGAAGCTGATGGCTTGCCACATCGGCGAAATCGACGCTATGATTTTGCGGTCGGTGATTAACGCGTGAACTACAAATCATTCGCTTTCGCGCTGCTTCTTACGGTTGCGCTGTATGTACTGATCAGCCTCACGCCGGCGCGCCAGTACGCGCTTCTTATTTCCATTTTGGCGTTCATATTCTCATCGGGACCGACGTGGTACCGAACGTATCTGCATCACGAACAAGTGCAGATTTCAAAACGACAGGAACAACGGGAACTCGAGCGCCTGGAAAAGGAGCGAGAAGCCGAGAGGCAAGCCCAGGAGGAGGCTGCACGACGCCCGATCCTCACCGCTGTCGTCGGATCGCCACAGGCGACGTCGCTTCCATTCACCGAAATCACCAATTCTGGTTCCTCTTCGCGCGAGTATGATCTCCGTTTCTACGTTGTAAACAGCGGAGACAAAGTGGCAGGCGGATTTAATTTCGATATCACGATCCCAAGGCGTTATGAAATTCTAAGCCAAAGCATGCCGCTGTTCCCTCCTCTCAATTTCCATAAAATAACCGGAACAACAGACGGAACATACCAAACGCACTTCAAACGCCACGATGCAACCCCGGCAAACGGCCGGCTTTACGAGATCGGCGGCATACGACTACGCCTCCGCCCGCAAGCCAATATTTCGGGCGACGATGAGATAGCGATTTCGTGGACCATTCGATCTGTCCGAAGCCAACTGTATTTTGAAGGACTGAGCAACATCAGGCTGAGGGCCTAGCGTGCGTATGGATTTCCTAAAGATTGATGCAAGGATATTAACGGAACGGCTCGAGATTCGACCGCAGACTCTGGCGGATGCGCAAGCGCTATTCGAATCGCTCGCCTCCGACGAACGCGTAACGAAGTACATGGATTGGAAGCCAGTGCAGCAGTTCGACCCGATTGGGTCGGCCGAGCGGTACGCGAAGCTCGCCGACGACATGGCATCGGGTAAACGCATTGGCTGGGTCGTCCGGAAACTCGACGAATCGAAGATCTGCGGCAAGGTTGAGTTACGCATCCACGGACAAGACGGAGACATGGGCTACATTCTGGCCCCGTCGCATTGGGGCCAAGGCATCATGCCAGAGGCGGTAGCCGCGGTACTCCGATTCGCTCGGCGCCTGGGACTCCGGCGGATAACGGGCACGTGCGATCCAGACAACCGTGCGAGCATACGCGTCTTCGAAAAATGCGGTTTTCGCTACACCGGTCGTCAGCGAGCGGCCCTTCTCCGACCAGCGCTTTCCGACGAACTGCGCGACTCAGAATGCTACGAGATAGGGCTACAGGCAACGGCCGTCCTACGGCCGGCGACGCCTAGCGATCGCCCATTTGTCGAAGGCATCTACTTCGACACGCAACGGTGGCTCATCGAAAGACTTTTCGGCTGGCGCGGAGACGATGTCGAGCGAGCGAAATTCAACGACTTCTACGACGAAAAACATACGCAAATCGTTCAGGTTGAAGGCGAAGACGTCGGTTGGCTAACGGTGCTGCGCGAGTCAGATAGTATTGAAGTGGATTCGATCTATATCTCGTCGGCTCGGCACGGTGCCGGCCTTGGAACGTCCCTGTTGGAACAGATAATCGCCGAGGCAGACGCAGAAGGTAAGCCGGTTACGATCAGCACGGCGAAAATCAACCCCGCTCGGAGACTATACAATCGGCTTGGCTTCGAGGTCACGGGGGAAAGCGAATTCAAAGTCTACATGGAGCGGAAACCGCGAGGACTAACCCGCACGCCAAGAAGCACTGAACCGGTCGTGCTGGCGCCCTACGATACTCGCTGGCCTTCCATCTTTGCACGAGAGGTTCAGCACTTGCAGCCGGCCTTGCAAACCTTTGGACTACGTCGTTTCGAACACGTCGGCAGCACCGCGATCCCTGGAATGAGCGCCAAACCGATCGTGGACATCATGGCCGGTGCCGACAAAATGGACCGCCTACCGACGCCGGAGGATCCGATCTGGGCGTCACTGGGCTACGAATGGGGCCACGGGAGCGATCAGCCCGAAGACTGGCTCTACTTCATCAAGCGCGATTCCGCCGGCAAGCGCATCGCCCATCTACACGTCGTCCCCTACGAAGGGGAGTTCTGGATGCGCGTCGTCGCCTTTCGCGATGCGCTTAGAGAAGATCCGAACCTCGCGCGGGAGTACGAGGCGTTGAAGACACGACTAGCGACGGAATACGGCGACGATCGCTTGCGGTACCGAGACGAAAAGGCGGCATTTGTGCAGAGCATCGCGGAACGTCGCCTGAGCCGCCAGAGGTCTCGCTAGCCCGGTTTGGACGTCCTCTACGGCAAAATCGGACTTACGCCGTGCTTCTAACGCAAAACCGGACTTACGTTCAAAATGTCACCAGCGCCTTCATAGAATGATGTCAAGTTCCATTTAACGCAACATTGGGGCGTTTGATGGGACGCTCGGGAACGGATCGAGGGGCACTCTTGCGGTGCCCCTCGTCATTCAGAAACCCTTACCCGATAAGCCGTTTTTCTCGTAGTTGCATCATTCGCAACATTGTTGCATAATACGGGACATATGAATGCACGCCGCTTAGCGCTCGATCTACCCGGCGCAGCCCATTTTGAGCTGCCGGACAACGTCACGCACCTCGACCCGGGCGACGCCGTTTTTCAAGCGATGCTGCGGGGATGGCGAGCCCAACAACACAGCCGGCAACTCACCGACGATACGGTCGAGGCTCGGGAACGCTACGTCGTCCGCCTGCACCTGTTCACGAACCAATATCCCTGGCAGTGGGGTCCGGGCGCGCTCGAGGACTTCACCTCGCAGGAATTCCGATCGAAGCAGCGCGCCAAGTCGACGATTCGCGGCATGCACAACGCTATCGGCCTCTTCTGCGAATACATCACGGACGTTCGGTACGACTGGGTCGCAATCTGCCGCGAGACGTTTGATGCAACGCCAATTCAGATTTGTACTGAGATGAATACGCTTGCGCACGCGAGCGACTACGAAGGCAATCCAGAGAGACGTCCGTTCACTCGGCGTGAACTGCAAGATTTCTTCGATTATATCGACGACCAGTATCTCAAGGTTCGCAGACTGGGACGCAAGGGCGCCTTGGCGCTTCTGCGCGACTCAACACTCTTCAAGGCCGTCCTCGGGTGGGGGTTGAGGCGCCGTGAGGCCAGCCGACTCTCGATGAAAGATCGCCGGCGCAATCCCGCCATTCCCGAATACGGCATCTACGGCGGTCTCCACGTACGCTACGGAAAGGCTACGAAGGGCGGCCCGCCAAAACGGCGCCTCGTACTTAGCGTGCCCCACTTTGAGTGGGCAATCGACGCGCTAAAGTACTACTGCGAAGAGGTGCGCCCACTGTTCAATCCTGGCAATCATCCCGCACTGTTCATCTCGGAACGCGGATCGTATATTGATCCCGGCCGGATCGATCACCGATTCCAGGAGTTTCGATCTGGCGCTGGGCTACCGGATGATCTCGATCTGCACTGTCTGCGCCACACCTACGTGACGTACCTCGCCGAGGAAAACGTCGATGGCCTGCTCATCCAAGACCAGGTAGGGCACGAGTGGGGCGCGACCACGGGGATTTACACGCACGTGTCGCGTGATTTCAAGGTGAGCAAGCTCAAGGAACTCTACGGCGACCTCTACGGTGAAGCGTAATGACACGTAAGTTTGAAGCGCAATGGCATTTGCGTAAACTGCTAGCGCTCAAGGGCATCTTTAACACGACGGATCTTCTGCCACTCCTAGCGGAGCGGGGCATCAACATTTCGCGCACCCAGGCCTACCGGCTCACAGCTGAAAAGCCGAATTACGTTTCTTTAGATTTGGTCGTCACGTTGTGCGACATCCTCGATTGCACAGCGGCGGATTTGATAGAGAAAGTCGACGTTCGCAAGCCCGTTAAGAAAGTGGTCGGCGACGAATCGAGCGGCAAGGATCCGTCGCGCGCTCGCAACCTTAAGCCGGTACGCGCTCGGATAAAAGATGCCGACAAAGACTGAGCGAAATCTCGAGACGCTCACGGATATCATCAAAACGATCGAGCCCGTTCTTAAAACGAAAGCCATCACCGCGGCGATTCACACCGCAACGGAACCCGCCATGCTCGGCAAGCTCGTTCGTTCTATCGCACCAAATCCGAAGGTGCTGTTAGATGCCGCTGCGCCGGCGATGCCGGCACACACCCGACTCGTTGAAGAACTCCTGAAACGCGGTGCGCAGCACGTGGTGCGTCCCACGTGCGCTTTGTGCGGAGAGGCGGTTCTACTGGAATACAAATTTGAGAACCGTCGCATCTGCCGTGAATGCTACACGAAAAACCTCAAAGGCGAGTGCTGCGTTTGCAAGCGGATTAAGCAGATTTGTTCGCGTATCGACGGGAAACCACGGTGTGCCGCCTGTCACGTTCGGGATCCGCGAAATCACGAGATTTGCAGCATCTGCAAAGCCCTAGCGTATCCTCGCGTGCGCCGCAACGGCCATCCCGTGTGCCAGCTTTGCTACGAGCCGCCAAAGCATCTCTGCACAGAATGTGGAGAGATCGCTCCAGCGCACACGACGGAGCCACGCGTCCTCTGCAGGGAGTGCTACGGCGTCGTTATCCTGGGAAAACCAGTGCGAGCGCTCCCGCGGGTCAAGCACCGGCCGATGCGCCAACGAGTCTGCGCTACCTGCGGCCAGAAACGTCTGTGCACGAACTTCCTCGGCGATGAGCCGCGATGCACCGATTGCGCAGGACGTCCGACCTCCGAGTGCGTGTCCTGTGGCAGAGAGCGACCGGTACAGGCCATTTGGACGATCGGCACAGTGTGCAACGGATGCTACGATGGCAAACACGGAGTCTGCGATCGGTGCGCTCACGATGGATTGGTAATCAAGTACGGTGCAGAA
The DNA here is from genome assembly GCA_035694945.1 of Vulcanimicrobiaceae bacterium. GTDB lineage: Bacteria > Vulcanimicrobiota > Vulcanimicrobiia > Vulcanimicrobiales > Vulcanimicrobiaceae > DATGJX01. The sequence goes on along the minus strand of DASSEZ010000053.1, from coordinate 53,498 downwards.
GCGATCTGTCATAAGTGCGCCGGAAAGCCAAGTCAATCGATATGCGTTGATTGTGGTCACCGCGAAGGCCTTTACGAACGCGGCCGGTGCGCCCGTTGCGTACTTGATCGCAAATTAATGGAACTGTTGCGCGACCCAAATGGTGAGATCGTGACTGCGCTTACTCCAGTGAAGCAGCTGCTCCTCGAGCATCCCAACTCCGAGCCCGTGCTGGGTTGGCTGCGCAAGAGCCCCAAGGCCGCTCAAGTGCTCGGCGCCCTCGCTCGGCGCGAACTCGAACTATCACATGCAACGTTCGACCGGCTTGGAGACACGCGGGACATCAGTTTCTTACGCTCGTTGCTGATGTCAAGCGGTGCTCTGCCAGAGCGCTCACACAGTTTTTCGCTTCTGCTTCCATGGCTCGAGCGTTTTCTTTCTCGGTGCACCGCAGAACATCGGCCGGTGCTTTCCGCGTTTGCACAGTGGCACGTTTTTCGACGACTTCGCGAGAAAGCCGGGTTTGGCGACATTACGGAATCATCAAACCGGTGGGCCCGCGCGCGTTTACGTTGTGCGGCGGCATTCTTGAAATATCTGGATGTCAAAGGGAATACGCTTAAAAGCTGCCACCAGGCATTGCTTGATGAATGGCTTGCCAGCGGCTCAACATCGGCATACCTCGTGCGCGACTTCGTGTTCTGGGCATATCGTCGTAACCTAATGCAGCAACACATCGTACCGCTTCGCAAAGTCAAAAGCCCGGTTGAGCCGATCGACGTAGAGGCTCGGTGGACCGTGATCCGCCGCCTCATAGGCGACGATACCATATCTACCGACCTTCGAGTAGCTGGCGGACTGAACTTACTCTTTGGCCAACAGGCGAGCAGAATCGCGCGGCTAACCGACGCGCACGTTATCAGTATCAACGATGAAACGTGCGTCGTGCTTGGCCGCGAACCACTTCCACTTCCAGAGCCGTTTGGCCGGTTGATCTTAGAACTCGTTGAATTACGTCGGCGGCAGAAGCGGGCAAGGTTACCATCAGGACACTTTCTGCTATTTCCAGGAAAGAATTACGGCAAGCCGACGACAATCGATGTTCTGACGGATCGCTTCCAAACGATCGGGCTTACCGCACGCGCTGGCCGAAACGCCGCATTGATGGAGATCGCGTCTAAACTGCCGGCCGCAGTACTGCGCGACCTGCTCGGTGTGCACATCAATGTCGCAGTGGCATGGAACCGCGCTGCTGGTCACAGTTATGCGAGTTACGTCGGCCGCCTGAAACGTCAGCGCGATAGCCAGCGCAGACGCTGGAAACGGCGGCGGTCAAACCTCGCCTAGCATTGCGGCGCGCCGATATCCTGCGGGTCGGCATCATCCAGCGCTACTGAAGGCAGAGCGCCCCGCGGCCATCCACGATGTCGGGGCGCTGCCGATTACATGATTTTGACCACCCAGCCCTTTATCGAAAGCACGTGCCGTTCACCTAGACACATTTATACCAGCGGCCGACTACGGCATTTTTTTTGCTTGCATCGTTCTGCCCCATTGAACTGCAGTTAGCCCCGTTGCGCGGCCGCTGTGACCGATATGGAAGGTGAACGTAACCTGCAGCTCCTTCAACGCGTAGCTATTCTTGCCGATCGGTGTGAGCTCTAGCGGCGTCGTAGCCGCGGGAATCCATAAATACAGAGCACCCCTGTACTTAAAAACATCAAGCGTCATGCGTCTGCCCGTTGTTATCACGTACTTTCCGCTCAGCGATGATGGCTCCGGCTTCACTAGCGCCCACATGACCGGCATGCGGGCCGTGGCTGGTGAGATGCCATGCGCGATAACTTGCTGAAAGTCGTTGTCATTGACGTTGGTCATTGCAACGAATCCGCAATCGCACGTGTGCTCCAATGCAATGAACGATGAGTATCCATCCGTATTTCCGCCCTTTTCAAGCCACCCCGACGGCAAATCACCCAAATCACCGGATATATGATGTGTTGGCGGAAGCACGGTCTGCCACGCGAGCCCCATCGCCATGTTCCATTCGGGCACTTTCGTGCGCGGTTTTTGAGTAAGGGCCAACTCTCGTCCTAGGGTTCCTTTCGGCGCGTCGAGATTTGCCTGAAGAAAGATCATCATGTCCTTCAAGTCGCTCTCAATAGAACCAGCTGGACCAATCGCGCCCATGGACTCGGGGCGCGTCGGCGCACCGCCGTATTCGAACGCGGGCGCCATGTTCCGCCGCGTTGCAGGCGATCCCGTAACCACGGTATCGTTCATACCAAGCGGATCGAGGATGCGGTTTTTGATCAGGTCATCGTAGGATAGGTCTGCCCTATCCGCAAGAATCTGACCCAGTATCGCAAAACCGAAGTTTGAATAGTCCCATTGCGCTCCCGGTGCGCGCGTCAATTTGGTCTGACTCAGAGCATCATCCAGCATCTTAACCGAATATGCTTGCGGATTGCGCATACGCCGTAGGTTAGGCGGATCGCCGGGCAGACCCGACATGTGCGTCGCGAGAGAGAGCAGCGTGATGGACTCACCGTGATAAGTTGGCGCCGTAACACCTGCCGGAAGGTAGCGCTGAATGGGATCGCTCAGCTTTACCTGCCCAGCGTCGACCATTTGCGCTAAGATCGTCGCGGTAAATAGCTTCGTGATCGAGCCGATCTGAAATTGCGTCCGTTCATTAAAGCGCTCTTTGGCCTCAGATCCATGGATGAAATAGGTCGTTTCCCGGCCGTGATCGATGACGCCGAGCACGACGATCGCATAAGGATGCGCCGTCACGTACGTCGCCAACGTGTGACGAATAACGCTCGGCGGTATGGTTGCGGCGCTAGCGGGTGCAAACGCGACGAGTGGCAGGAGCATCGACACTAGGCACGAGTGTATTGTATGGCGCTTCGCGTTTCGGGCGGCGGCAATGCAGAGCGAAGGCTCGGCTAGGATAGAATACAGCAAGTTCATGGCAACAGCGTAAACGGGTAGCGTCAGCCGCAACAGATGAAAGAGGTCACATGACCTTGTTCAGGAGGGTTTACAGCCGCTCAGAGCGGATGCGTGGGAAATGCGTCTTCGTTCGCTGCTATCCGACCCGCTTCGCGCTCTGGTTGTGCTGGAAACCGTGGTGATGGCTTCGTCTTACGCGTTGGACGTCTTCATCGCGACAATGCACGTTAACAAGAATCCGGGCGACCCGAAATCGCTGGCAATCTACTCTATCGAATTCATCGTTGCAGCAGTCGCGCTCGCTTCGATTCCCCATCGGCCCAACCGGCGATATGTCGCCATTGCGATCGCACTCTGCCTGGTACCGGTTTCGGTGCAATCAGCGAGTGGCACGCTCGGGCCAGTGGTACTGCTCGCGGTTTTAGCAGTTCGGCTGACCTTTGCATTCGGCTTTTTCGGCACGTCTATAGCGTGGCTGCTGACATTCACCAGCATTATGTTCATGCCGGTGATGAAGTTTGTGGCCGCGCCGACATTCAAGCACGGCACCGACCTCATGAGCTATGGTATCCTGCTACTGCTTTTCACCGGCGTGCTTTATGGTGTAGTTGCGATGATGTGGCTCTACGCTCGCCAGGGGGCTGCCGCTGCAGCAGCGGCGGAACGAACGCGTATTGCGCTCGACCTCCACGATTCGCTTGGGCACTTGCTCACGACGCTAGGGGTGCATCTGGAGAATGCAGATCGGCTCGCGCCTACCGACGTCGACAAGGCCAGAGCGTACATCGCGAGGGCGGGCGTCTTGGCTAGTGAGCTCCTATCCGACGTACGAGAAACGGTTGCCATTCTTCACGACAGCGACCTTGATCAGTCTCCGACACTTTCATCGCTGCTAGATCGTCTTCGCTCGGATTTTGCTTCGGCGCACCCTGTCGATCTTCAATGGCGAGTCGCGCTCGAAACAGAGCCGCAAGGTCGATCAGCGCACGTCATCTTTCGGGTTTTGCAAGAGGCGCTTACGAACGTCGCGCGACATGCTCACGCTCATCGAGTAGGCGTCGATGTGCGCGGCGATAAGAACGCGGTTTCAGTTTCCGTTAAGGACGACGGCCGCGGCTTCGAAGAATCGGATGCGAAAGGCTACGGCCTCCTCTCAATGCGCACCCGCGTCGAATCCGTGGCCGGCACGCTCAAGATTGACTCTCAAAATGGAGCAGGCACAAGCGTGCAGGCTACAATTCCTCTCGAAAGCGTCTTATGAAAATTGCCCTCGTTGACGACCAAGCCGAATACCGGGACAGTCTTTCAGAACTTCTCTCCAGCATTCCGGAGCTCGAGGTTATTGGACAGGCAAGTGACGGTGCCCAAGGCGTGGAGATTGTGACGCAATCCCGTCCGGACATCACACTCATGGATATACGGATGCCGCATATGGACGGAATCAGAGCAACGGCGCAGATCCGGCAGCGCTGGCCGGATGCCTGTATTCTTGTCCTCACGACGTTTGACGACGATTCACTAATACAGGAGGCAATGCAAGCCGGCGCCACCGGATACATCCTCAAAGGAACACCGATCAATGATTTGGTCGCCATTTTGCGACTGGCTGTGCGCGGGTATATCGCGATCGGCCGAACTTCGGTGCTGCAGCATGCTTCGAGCGAACATAGTCGCGTCCTAAAGGCGTCCGAGAAGCTTTCGGTGCGCGAGAAGGAGGTTTGGGCGCTGATCGCTTGCGGACACACCAATCGCGACATAGCGGACCGGCTTTGCCTCACACCGGGAACGGTAAAGAACTACATAACGGCGATTCTTGCGGCTCTCGATGCGCGGCACAGAACCGAGGCGGCGTTGTTATGGAGGCATCTACAAGACCAGATCGGCAGTCGCTAACATTTCAGTCGGGCTTTGCCGGAAAGGCCATCTGCAGATATGCCAACATCCTGACATACGAATTCACCGAAGTTTGAATACCCGCACCTTGCCAGTAAATAGTAGAACCGTAGATACCGGCTCCCAGAACAAAAACAGAAGGGCCCGGCAATCGCCGAGCTCTTCTGCTTTTCGAACCGTTCTTTCCCTAGAACGCGCCAATGCCGTTCGGTGTACCAAGGCCAGTCGGCCCGTCATAACCGGTTACCGCGTTGCATTCATATGCCGGCGTACACGTACCGCTGCTCCCGCCGACAACGTCGTTCAGGAACGCACTGTTCGCGTACAGCTCTGAGGCGCCGTTTTGCGTCGCAGCATTGCCGGCGAGCGCGAAGACCGATGCAACGATCGGGCTCGATTCGCTCGTGCCACCGACGACTTCCCACCCGGCTCCGCCTTCGCTCGGCGTGCTGTCGTAGACGGCCACACCCGTGTTTGGATCGGCGTTGGCCGAAACGTCTGCGACGTTACGATTCGCGCAAGCATCTTTCTGCCACGACGGTTTGGGAACGTAGGCGCTGCAGCCGCTTCCGGCTCCGCTCCATGCCGTCTCCGACCAGCCGCGCGCGTTCGCTGCACGCACGGTCGATGTTCCGCCGACAGCTACGACGTTCGCGTACGACGCCGGTTCCTCGACGCCGCCCGAAAAACCGCTGTCGCCAGAGCTCGCGGTGATGACGATTCCGGGATGGTTGTAGGCCTCGTCGCTGGCGCCGCTTTCGCTGCCGCCGAAGCTGTTACTGATAACGTTAGCACCATCGGCCGCTGCCAGATTCTCGCCGGCATCCAGGTACGTCGTCAATGCGGAACCAGCGACACTGACCGTTTCAACAACGAGAATGTGGCAGTTCGGGCAGATCGCCGAAACCATATCGACGTCTAGTGACGTCTCGGTTGACCATACCGCATCCGGTGGCGATATGCCGCCCGGCGCGGCGCTGACGATCTTGAGGCAGCCGTTTGCCGTCGTACACGCTGGCAACCCGTACTGCGAACGGTACACGGCGAGGTCGCTCGCGAGTGTCGGGTCATCGCCACCCTCGACGAGGCCGACGGTCATGCCCTTACCATTCGATTTGCTGAGCGCGGTCAGCGCGTACATCGATTGCAAATCCGGTGCGCCGTAGCCGGACGGCGAGCCGATCGCAAGATTTGGGCCCTGTCTCTGGCCCGCCATCACGTAACGACCGTGATAGCCGTTCGGACTACCACCGCCGATGTCGGTGCGCACGTAACTCAAGCACCGCGCGTAGCCCGGAGCCGGTGCTCCGCCACAGACCGCGCGCGTATTGGACTGCGCCGCGATGTGATTGGGCGTGAATGATTGCTGCCCCACGCCACTACACGCGGCAAGGGCCAGGGAAAGCGCGATTGCCGCGCCCGTAAGACGTTTCATCAGATTTATCCCTCCAATGGAAAAAACAGCGAACAAGCGCCAGACTTGACCGTATCTCGTCTGCGAATGTTCGGCCCATACCCGGTATTAGGTAGGCGCGCTGCTGCGTTTTCCGCGGCGGCGGCGCGCGACAGTCGCTGCCTCCGGCATGGGCATCCTTTGCACGCTCGGCCGCGCGGGACGCGGAAGCGTGCCGACGCGCTGTTCGATGATTCGAAGCGCTTCTGCGGTCGCGGGAAGCTCCGGAGTGCTGTAGTTCGGCGCCTCGCCGAAACCGAAAGCGCTCGTCAGATCGCCGCACGTCTGGCGGCGCCACGCCGAGAGATTGGGCACCTCGGGGCCAAAGCGCGCTTCGAGGAATTGCAAGATCGACGTATGATCGAACGTGTCGCCGCACACCCACGCTCCGCGCGAAAACGGCGAAATGACAAAGCAGGGTACGCGAAAGCCCAGTCCGATCGGAACACCGTCGACAAATTCGCCCGGCGTTCCCGGCGCAGGCGTGGGAGGAACCACGTGGTCGAAAAGCCCGTCGTTCTCGTCGTATGAAATGATGAAGGCCGTGCGCCGCCAGAGCGCCTGATTGGACCAGAGCGCCTCCAGAATTTGCCGGATATAATTCTCGCCCGCAGCGGGAAGCATGTCGGGATGTTCGCACACCGCATACGGCGGAACGATCCAGGTGACGGAAGGAATGTTGCCGGTGCGAAGGTCTTCGAGCAGCACGTCGTTGCCGCGCCCCTTCACCGCCGCTTCCCACAACGCTGAACCTGGAGCGGCGTCCTGGAATGCCGCGAAGTTCATGATGACGTCGAGACCCACGGGAAACTCTTGCGTGATCTCCTCGCGATAAATGCGCCACGAAACGCCGGCGCGAGAGAGCGCTTGCGGATACGTGTCCCAGGTGTAGCGGCGCCCATGGTTGTTCGTTGCCGGACCGCCGCCACGGCCGCTCGGGTCGATCGTCGCGCTCATCCAATAGTACCGGTTCGGATTCGTCGGTCCCATGACCGAACAGTGATATCCGTCGCAAATCGTAAATGCGTCCGCGAGCGCATAGTACAACGGCAGATCTTCGCGCGCGTAATATCCCATCGTCAGCGGCGCGTTCGAGCCGTTTGTTTGTCTGTGCGCGCCTACCCAGTTGTCGTTGCGTCCGCCGTCCCACGAACCGTGGAGTGCCGACCACTCGTGACTGAGATCGTGAAGACGCTGCGCGCTGGTCGTTCTCGTATCGAGATGAAAGGGCAGCACGTAACCGTCCGGTGATAACGAATCGGGCTGATAAAAGACGGGGCGATCGTTCGAGAGCAGCGACGCATGTGCATCTCCAAAACCACGCACGCCGGCCAGCATGCCGAAGTAGTGATCGAAACTGCGATTTTCTTGCAGCAAAATGACGACGTGATCGATATCCGAAAGCTTCGAAGGCGTTTGTGCAAACGCGGGGCGTACCCACTCGACGGCCGGCGCCAGCGCACCCGAAGCCGCGATCGTCAAAAACCTCGAACGGCTAAGTTTGCTCATGTACTCTGGTTCTGCGAGAAAGCCGCTCCGCCTCGCGAATGGCGGCTTCCGGAACATGCCTTCGCCATACCAACAATTCAAGAGGCCCCTCGGGACCGAGCACCGTATGGCCGCCGGTAATGGGTACCAAACCGCTCGCACTGGGTGTACGCGGTACAATTCGGCTGGCCAGGCTTTTGGACTTCGCGATGGACCAAGCCAATGACGGCATTGCGATCATGAAGTTCACAGGCAATCCCGATACGCCGATTCGCATCGTTTACGCAAACCGTTCCATCGAACGGATCAGCGGATTTTCTCGCGATGAGCTGCTGGATCCCACAAATCCGTTTCTTCGTGCGCAGCCCCAGAACCGCGAGCGTTATGACGCGCTTCTTCAGCAGGTCCGCAGCGGCAAGCAGGTACGCTTCGAGATTGAACTCACCGGGAAAGGCCGCTCGACCTGGGCAGAAATTCGCTGGTCGCCCCTGCGGTACAGCGATGATGAAGTCACCCACTACGTCGCCGTGTTGCGCGACATCACGGCCGAAGAACAACTCAATCAGTTTCAATCGGTGATTTCCCGAACCTCGGACTTTGTGTTGACAACAGACGCCGTGCGCGCATCGGAAGGCGGACCGACTATCACCTATGCGAATCCGGCATTCTCATCGGTTGTCGGACTGCCACACGAACACGTGATCGGAGCCCGCCTCGCAACGTTCTTCAGTCCAAACAACAGGCCCAGAGTGCTGCGCGAACTCAATGGAAGGCTGGACCGCCACGAAGATATCTCCCACGAACTTCGACTCTCTTGCGCAAGCGGCGGACACCCGTGGGTCGAGTTGTCCGGACACACGGTACGGGATGAGCATGGAAGCGTGAAGTCCTGGGTCTTTATCGGCAAAGACATCAGCGTTCGCAAACAAGGATACGTGCAAACGGCACAGCTGATGCGAGCGCTCGATCTGGCCGATGAACCGATCGCAATCTACGATATCGCCGGCCCGCTCGAATTGAGGCTGCAGCATACGAACGAGCGCGCGGCAAAACTCCAAGAGCCGCTTTTGGAAAAGCTGTTGCGCGACCCCTCTGAGCGCGAGCGAATTGCCAGTATATGGCCGTCGCTCCGTGCCGGTGCTATCGTTCGGCTCCTCGTAAGGGTGTTCGAGGAGGACACGACGCGCTGGGTGACGCTGGTACTGCAGCCGTTAAAAGGCGCACATTCGATGGGTTCGCTGGCCGCAATTGAGCATTGCATCGCTTCGGTGGCGCGCGACTCCGATGACAACGTGCAGACGATGATCGCCGTGGCGCGCGAAATTCTCAGTTACCCGACGCGTGCCACCCGGCGCGAAGCAGTCCTGGAGGTGCTACGCACGGAGTGGGGTGCCGCAGCGAGTATCCGCCGCACGGAACAACGGGCTGATGTCGTGCTGCGTCCCTTTCAAAGAACCGGCGAAGCAGTGATGCCGCCCGGCGTACTCTTCGCTCATGAGGCTGCCGTACAACTCACCTGGACGGACGTCTTCCCGCCGCAACGGCTCACCGCGCTGCGCGTCTTCCTCGAAGCGATGGCGGCCCCTCAATAACGCTAACGTTGGGTCACGCGAACCGCTTTGCGCGGAAATCTCTCGCACTGCGCGGTTGAATGCTTCCGCGTTTGCCTGCGAGGGATTGGTAAAGCCCGAAATTTTCCGGACGAACTGCAGGCTGGCGTCGCGAATTTCATCTTCAGTCGCCGGAGGCTCGAAGTTGAAGAGCGGGCGAATACTACGGCACATGCGGTAGTCCTTCCGCCGGGTCCGCAAACGACCCCTTTTTGCGCGAATATTCGCGGCCCACAACAGGGAACACGACCGATTTCGTGCCGAAACTTGCCTACCCAATGCTTCACAAATTGCCGGCAGATCTCCGCAAAGCAATCGAGTCTGACTCCGTTGTGAAGGACGTCTGGGCCGACATTACACCACTGGCTCGCAACGAGTGGATCTGCTGGGTGACATCCGCAAAGAAAGATGAGACGAGAAAACGCCGCATAACTGTCGGCCTCGATAAAATGCGCAAAGGAATGCGGCGGCCTTGCTGTTGGCCCGGCTGCCCTCACCGTTAACCGGGCAACGCCGTGCTGCCCTCGCGCGGCGCGGTCTACGTCAACGGCATGCGCCTGCACGAACCATACATTCAAGAACCCGCTCACTATGTGAAGGTCTTGTAACCTTTTTCAAGCGCTGCAGCACGAACGTTCTTCGCCTTCGTCGCCGCAGCAAGTCGTATTTTCATCGTCGCGCGCTTCGGTATCTTCGTGCACGGTGTAGACTTCCCAGCGCCGGCCTTCGGGATCGATCGCCCACACTTTACTTTGATTTGCGTAGCAGCACGTTTCTTCGCGTTCGATTGACGAGGCCAGCCCCGCCGTCGACAGCCGGTCAATCGCGCGTTCCACATCGTCCGCGCTTTCAACGTAGATGCCGTAGTGCGCATCGCGTGCGGGCGAGACGGTATTACTGAGATCGAGCGCAAGCTCCAGGCCCGGCTGTTCCGTAATGAACAGGGCATAGTCGCTCCGCACCTTGGTGGGCTTTGCGTTCAGCAGCGTCGAGTAGAACGCCACGCTCTTCTGCAAATCGCTCGTGGCAAGGTTGAGGTGTGTTTTCATGCCTTTACTTTCTGTTTGAACAATGTGGTCAATGCACGATCGATGCGATTGCGCGCGTCGTCCGCCAGACGGTAGTACACCCACGTTCCGCGGCGTTCGCACGTCACCAAATCGGCCTCGCGCAAGATGCGAAGATGATGCGACACGGTGGGCTGGTTGAGCGGCAGTCCGTCCGTAAAGTCGCACACGCAGATCTCATCATCCGCTCGCGCCAGCGTAGCCAGAATCGTCAACCGGTGCGGATCCGCAAGCGCCTTGAACAGCACCGCCGATTCGGTAAACACCTCACGAGGGAGGCCCTTTGGCGGGCAACACCGCTGCATCGACATGCGTCGATATTAGCATCATATCGAAAGTTGTCAATACAGTGTGGAAAAATAAAACCGGGTCCGGAGCGACGCGTGCTGCGCATCGCCCAAGACCACGGCCCTCCTGATGGCGTTATCTACGGATTTCGTACACGATGTTGAACGGCGTTTGCGTCGCGCGGCGGAACCGCGTGAAGCCTGCTTGTTCCGCAATCTCGCGAATACGCGCTTCACCGGCTTGCGCGCCGAGCGCCGTGCCGACTTCTTGTGAGAGGGACGCCGGTACGCACAGCAGCGTGGATGCGGCGTAATAAATCCGCCCAACCGGTGTGAGGTTCTCCTCGAGCCTATCGCCTGCGAACGGCTCGACGACCATCCAGGTGCCTTTCGGCGCCAACCGCTGGCGAATAGCCGCCGCGGCCCCCGCGGGATCGCCCATGTCGTGCAGGCAATCGAAGAACGCGATGAAGTCGTAATCTTCCCCCGGAAAATCCTTCGCTGTCGCCGTTTGAAAGACGATGCGATCCGCGACGCCCGCCGCCTTCGCGCGCTCTTTGGCTTTCTCTATCGATCCGGGGTGATAGTCGAAGCCGTAAAACGTCGAGTTCGGATAGGCTTTGGCCATCAGAATCGTCGATGCACCAAGTCCGCAGCCGATATCCGCCACTTTGGCGCCGCGCTGCAGCTTCGCTTCGACGCCTTCACATGCGGGAATCCACTCGGAGAGCAGATGTGCGTTATAGCTCGGCCGGAAAAATCGCTCGGTCCCCTCGAACAGGCGCACGTCGTGCTCGTGCCATCCGAAGCCGTTTCCCGTTTTGAACGACTCGGTAATGTGCGGTTCGTCCGCGATCGCCGCCTGCGCAATTTGAAATGCCCCGTGCATGTACAGCGGGCTCGACTCATCGGCGAGCATTGCGGCCTGTTCCGGCGGCAACGAAAACGTCTTGTCCGTCGCATCATAGACGAGGTACCCGCTCGCTGCCTGATTTGCCAGCCACTCGCGAACGTAGCGCTCGCGCGTTCCCGTCGCTGCCGCGAGTGCGTCGGACGTCATCGGTCCGCGCTCGTGCAATGTTTTGTACAAACCGAGTTTGTCGCCGATGATGATCAGCGCGGCTCCCATCGCCGCGCCCAAATCGCCGAGCATCTTGCCGGCGAATTCGTGGAGCTTCGCCTCGTCCAACGGGCGCTCTAGAGCTACTGACATACGTGCCTCCCAATGACAGTCAACATGCCGCCATGGTAGGTCCCACGCCCATTAAATTGCATCGGACGAACGTCCTACTTCGTCCGCATGCTCGTCATTCCAGCAAGCCGTGCTCTATCGCAAACAGTGTCGCCTCCACACGCGTTCGAACATCGATTTTCGCGTAGATGTGCTCCAAATGATGGCGCACCGTGTGTTCGCTCAGTGAAAGGCGCTGCGCCACATCACGCCTGCTCGCTCCGGCGCACAGCATGCGCAGCACCTCCACTTCGCGATCGCTGAGCCCAGCCGGCCAAGCGCTCGGCATGCTTTTGGGCACAGGGACAGATTCGTGTTCGGCGCCGCTTGCTTGCAGCGTACCTCCGCTTTGCAGCACGCCTTGAAGCGCCTCGTACGCGTCGGCGAATATTGCGCCGCCCACGTCGCCGGACATTCGTTTCAAGGCGTTCTCGTGCGGCAGTGCCGTACGCGCGGGCGCGTCGTGCGTGAGTTCATCGAAGCAGTCGGCAGCGCCGATGATCCGCGCGCCGACCGGCACTTCATCGTTTGCAAGACCCCGAAAATACCCGCTGCCGTCCGGGCGCTCGTGATGCGCTGCCACCATTCTGCGCACCGTTGCGAAGGCCGAAGCGCGTGCCAAGATGCGCTCCGAGTGATATGGATGCAGGTTCACCGTTTCGCGTTCCGCTTCGCTCAGGCGCTCGTGCGGTTTGTGCAGCATGAACGACGGCACCGCAACCACGCCGATGTCGTGCAGCAGCGCGCCGCGCCGAACGTCGCGCACTTCTTGCTGCGAGAGGTTCATGATCCGCGCCATCGACTCTGCCAATGCCGAAACGCGGCGTGCATGACCACCGGTGTAAAAACTTTTGAGATCCGCGAAATCACCGAACGCGCGCGCCGCGTCGTCCAACCGCTCTTCGCTGAAGTAGCGGAATGGCGACTCGGGCTCCATTTCACGTACGAGCGTCCAGATCGAGTCGCCCTCCAAGCCGTGCCAGAAATCGTCGCGCTTGGCGATGCGGACAAACGCGTCGGCGACGGACGGATCCAAATCTTTGGCGCGGCGGTTACGCGCGAGATCGATCGCGGCCGTCCGCCCGTGAATACCGTGGAACACCTCCAAATAAATCGCGGCATACGTGATGCGTGAGATGAGCGGAATCGAATCGGACCGCTGTCCCCACGGGCCGCTGCCGTCCCAGCGTTCGAAGGCGTTGCGCAGCGCGTCTTGTACGCGCGGCGAACGATCGAGCCGCCGAGCAAAGCGCGCAGCGGCTTCGGACGTATTCTGCAGGGCTTCGGTCATGAAGCGGCGGCCCGCAACCGCCAGGTTGGCCGCGCGCCGCAATCGCACGCCGATGCGCTGCCCGGTCGCAAGATACCGCACCATCCACTTGAGCATGTCTCGCGGGTCGGCCGGATCGGTGAAGAAAAACAGATCGCGCCGCGAAGCCCGGTCGTCGTCGAGCAGAGTCGCCGCTGTGTGGCTCGCCCATGCCGTGCACCCCGCATCCGTAAGCAACCCGGCGTAGAAGAGATCCGCGAGATCGTCGTCGGGCAAGTGCAATTCGCGGCCGACGCACATGCTGATATACGTCGTTCTCACACCGTGCCCGGCGGAGAGCCCGAGCGCCATGTCCGCCATGAACGAGAGCGCGCCGAGCAGATCGAGCGCACGAATCGTACCGCCTTGCGCGGCGGTGGTCACCGTTGTTGCCCTCCCATCGCGTGGCCATCGTACGCTGGGCGCGCGCACGCGTCAAGTAATGACTCGCAGGCCCTCCTGCGGTGATTACGCCATCATCGCGTTGAGCTGCGCGTACGGTGCTGCGTCATCCGCAAACGTAAACGTGCCGCGTTCTTGAATCTCCTGGGCCGCGCGCATGAACGCACCGAGAGCCGCGCGGCTGAGTGCCGAGCCGATGCTGATACGGCGAACGCCCAGTGCAGCAAGTTGCTCGACAGTGAACGGCGCACTCTTCAGGCCCATCACCATGTTGACGGGTTTACGCACGCTCTCGCAAACCGTGCGTATGTCGTCCGCACTCGTCAGCCCTGGTGCGTACAGCGCGTCCGCACCAGCTGCCTCAAACGCTTGCAGGCGGCGTATCGTGTCATCCAGGTCCGCGCGGCCGTGCAAGAAATTCTCCGCTCGCGCTACGAGAACGAACGGAAACGGTAACGCGCGCGCGGCCTGCGCCGCGGCCGAAATGCGTTCCACGGCACGATCGAAATCGTAGATCGGTTGCGCGGGATTGCCCGTCGCGTCCTCAATGGAGGCGCCCACGAGCCCGGCCGATTCTGCGGCAAGGCGAATCGTTTCGGCGACTTCTTCGGGCGCATCGCCGAAGCCGTTTTCGAGGTCGGCCGCCACCGGCAGGTCCGTCGCATCGGCAATCTGTTTTGCATTCGCCAGCGTTTCATCGCGCGAGATCAGCCCCGCGCCGTCCCGGCGACCGAGCGCAAACGCCAGTCCGGCGCTGGTCGTCGTCAATGCCGTAAAGCCCATTTGCGTCAAGATCCTAGCGGTTCCGGCATCCCACGGATTGGGAATAACGAACGCGCCCGGTCCATCATGGAGCGCGCGAAAGCGCTCAGCCTTTTCTGCTTGCGTCATGATGTTTCGGAAGTTTGGGCAGGATGAAACAAGCCCTGCGGCAATGACGTATGTCGAGCAGACGTTTCGTTTTTTAGCGAAAGGAGCGTGTCTATGCGCCGGGTCATATTTGCACTGCTTTCTAGCCTCGCGCTCGTCGCCGCCGCACCAGCAGGAACGCAGCCGGCGTTGGGTTTGCACCTCGCGCCGTGTACGATAGGCAAAGCCAAAGCACCGGCGCGATGCGGCACGTTCGGCGTCTACGAAAACCGCGAGAGCGGCAGCGGTCGCATTATCGCGCTCAATCTCATCGTCGTTCCGGCGAAGCACTCATCGCACCATGCCATCGCGGAAATCGGCGGCGGTCCGGGTGAGGCGTCCACCGATATGGCGCGGCCGCTCATCGACGGCCTTTTCGGTCCCGCTCAATTGAAGCTGCACAACACGTACGATTACGTTTTCATGGACGACCGCGGGATGGGCAAGTCGAATCCGTTTCCTTGCGATTTCGTGCCTGCGAACGATCCCGCGGCATATTTGCGCTACCTGTATCCTCCGGCACTCGTATCGCAATGCTACAAAACCAGCGCTGCAACGCACGACATGACCGAGTACGACACGAATAACGCCGTCGACGATTTGGACGATATTCGCGCGGCGCTCGGATACGATCGGATCGTGCTCGACGGCGGTTCGTACGGAACGTTTTTCTCACTCGTCTACATGCGCCGTCATCCGCGGCACGTTGAAAGCGCCATCCTCGACGCCGTGGCGCCGCCTGGATTTCAACCGCTGCCGGGCGAGCCCGCGGGTGCGCAGAAAGCCCTGGACGATCTCTTCGTAAAATGCCGCCGCGATGCCGCGTGCAACGCGCACTTTCCGCACTTTCAGGCGCATTTCGAAGAGTTGATGCGCCGCTTTGACGCTGGCCCTATCCCTGTGCCCGTCACGAACATGGCGACGAAACGCAGGCAAACGATCGGGCTTTCAAAAGAAGTGTTCGTCGATTCGCTGCGGCACATACTCTACAATGCGTTCGCATCTTCATTCGTGCCGTACGCCGTCGAACGTGCGTATGTGAAAGACTACGCGCCGCTCGGGCAGATGATGCAAAGCGTCGTCATCATCTTCTCCACGGACCTGAACATGGGCGCCTATCTGTCGTATTCGTGTGCGGAGTTCATGCCGTTTCTTTCGAGCAAAGACGTTTCGGAAGCGGCGGCGCATTCGTTTGCCGGCGACTTGCGGATTGCCGCGCAGCGACGCGCCTGCGCGGCCTGGAAAGTTCCAACCATGCCCGCCGCCTTCAACGATCCGGTGCGCAGCAGTGCGCCGGTCCTCATGCTGTTAGGATCGGACGATCCGGCAACGCCCGCCAAGTACGGGCTGTCTGCGCTCAAGTATCTCCCGAACGGGCGCGCGGTGCTGGTGCAAGGCATCGGTCACGGTGCGGATACGCCGTGCACCGACAAATTGCGGTTGCAATTCATACATGGGCAGTCGGCCAAAGGACTGAACGTCACGAAGTGCGCCGGAACGTTCAAACTGCCGCCCTTCGCGACGTCGATGAAGGGCTGGCCGTAGAGCGCTACGCGCGCAGCAGGCGTTTGCGCACTTGCGCGTAGACGAGCCAGAACAGCGCCGCTGCGAGCAGCACGTACGGTACGAACACCGCGACCCATAACAACAGCGCTACGATACCGATCGTCATTTGCGCGAGCGACGCGAGCGCTGTGTGCCAAGCGTTCGCGATTTGCGATGCTGCCGTCGGCTGTACCGGAACGTTGGCTGCTTCGGCTTGCAGATCGACGTCGATGGTGGCATACGCTACGCGAGAGCGCATGTAACTCAGATCCGACTCTTGCGTTTCGATCTGCTCGCGCACTTGTGAGAGTTGGTTCTCCGCATCCATAATCTGCGCCACGTTGCCCGACCGGTTCATGATGCGCCGGATGTCCTCTTCCGTTTGCCGCAGGTTGCGCAGACGCGCAGCCGTATCGGTAATGTCGCCGGATTCATCTTCCGCGCTCGTCGATTGTTCGCGCACCTTGCCGGCGCCGGCGACGGCGGCCATGGCAGCGTCGAATCGGCTGGCAGGAACACGAATCGACATGTTGCCCGAGGATTGCCCCGCGGAATCGTCGCCTGATGAGATGTCGGAAGAAAACACGTCGCCGCCGTTGCCTTTAGCGGCGGCTGCAACCGCACGTGCCGCTTTGTCGACGTTCTGCACGTACAAGCTCAGCTTTGCCGTTCGAGCGATCAGCGGCTCGGCCGATGACGAAGCGGACGACGCATTGGAAGATGCAGCCGGCACGCCGCTTGAGGACTGCACGGCTGCGATGTGCGCGTGAGGCACGTTGAGCTTCAGCGGCACCGATACACGCTTGGTTATCGCCACACGTTCGATTGTCGGCTTACCCTTGAGCGCGATGTCGGAGCTGCGCGTGGTCAGAAACGACGATCCGAACGCAGCGGCCACGATGACTATGACGACCGCAATCGCGACGGCGGCTAGCGGATGAGCAATGGAGCGCGTGGATGCAATCATACGAATCATAACGCACGACGCACCGCACGCTGTGACGCAAACGAAGCAATCGCGCGCTTTTCATTTAGAGTTTTTTCATACATCCGGCATAGATTGCCAGCACCATGAAACCCCCACTCACCTTTATCGCCGGCACGGCGATAGCTCTCACACTGGCCGCCTGCGGCGGCTACGGCGGCGGAAGCGCGAATTATACGCCGCCGGGATCATCGGGTGGCGGACCCGCGCCGCTTGGCGCCATGACAATCGGATTCGCCTTACCGAGCGGTGCAATCGGCACCATTACCACGCCGTTCGGATTGATCGGCGGTTACACGCAAAGTACGTACTCGCAGGTCATCGCGTTTCCGCCGGGCACGACGGTTACACTCAAAAATCTCTCGTCGAAGGAACCCCATACGCTCAATGTCCTGAGTACCAGCAGTTTCCCGGCAAACCCGTCGCTACCGTCCACGGCCGCGGGCGGCTCGACGCTGGCCGCTGGCTATCGCAGCGGCTCGATCAATCCCGGCGGAACGGCCACACTCTCGCTCTCGACTCCGGGAACGTACTTCATCGGCTGCGCATTCCATTATATGGATGCGCTCAGTATGCGCGGCATCATTGAAGTAAGTTCTAGCGCGACACCCGGTCCGCAAGCAACACCGCCACCCGGCACGGGCGGGGGCGGTTCGTCCGGCGGAGGATACTGATGCTCAAGGCCGCGCTCTTTGCCGCCGCCCTCGGCGCGCTCGCGTACATGTTCGTTCTTTTGCACATAATGGCATCGACCCTGGGATCGATGCATGCCGATCTCGGCGACATGCGCGGCCAACTGCATCGCACTACCGCCGCATTACACATGACCAACACGCGTTTGCAAACGGTCGACACGCGCTTGCAAACGGTCAACACGCATTTGGTGTTCACCAATCGCGAACTGCTCGCCACCAACGGAAAACTCAGCGGCACCAATCGCGCGCTGGGCACGACGATTTGGCATCTCTCGCGCACGGACTCCGGCGTCACGCGCATGCAGGGCGGCATCTTCGGCATGCTGGGAGACATCCATCAGATGACGCACCGCATCGTCCACGCGAAGTTGCTGTTCTAAGGTTCTCTTGGGAACATTTTGCGTCGCCGCCGCCGTTTATGGTGCACTCTCGAAAGGAGTCACACCAACATGAATCGTCTTGCTGTCGGTTGTCTTGCTCTGCTCATGGCATGCGGCGCCGCGTGGTCCGCGGCCGATGCGCAGCAGCAAACCAACAACGGCCATCACTACGGCTGGCGCAACCGCGACCGCCATCAGTATAACAATGCCTGCGGCTACTACGGCGGGCAGTACAACCAGAACGGACAATACCAGCGCACGCACCGCGGCGACAACGACGGCGACAACGATCGCGACGACAACGGCAATCGCAACGTCAATCGCAACGGCCGCTACGGCGGACAATACGGTCAGTACGGGAACTGCGCCGGACAGTACGGCAACACGCGCGGCAACGCGGTCGTTCGAGGAACGATCGTCGCCGTCAACGGCAATCAGGTGACGATCAATCCGAACGGCAACGGCGGCCAGTATAGCCAGTACGGACAGTACGGCGGCCAGTACGGCCAGTACGGACAGGCGATTACGATCAACGATCAGCCGGCGCTGGATAATCGTACGTCCGGGCGCGTCGCCACGGGCCGCTATGTGACGGCCTACGGCTACTGGCGGAACGGCGTCTTCTACGCCACGCAGATGAACTAGGTTAAGCCTCCGTCCCGGTTCCGCGAGCGGCTTTAACTATTTTCTTAGTTGACGTTGGTGAAACATCCGCGTATACTCCTAGTAAATTAGTTGAGACCGCTCGCAGATGCCGAAGGAGACCCCATGAAAGCCCTGCCGTTCGCCCCTCGACCCAATCTCGAAATACGCCGTCCAACCGTCGCTCAACCAAACGCTCCCGTCCTGATTTTCGCCGGCTGGGGACCGCGCCTCGGCTAGCGCGGAGCCTTGACCCGCTCGAGCCCTAGCCAGCGCGCCATCTTCTGCAAGTCCTCGTTCAGGCGCGCTTTGGCGGCTCGGCGGTCCACGCCGGGTTCGTAGTGGACCGCATGCACCATCAACGCTCCACCCGCGCGATCGGCCTTGAGGTCGACGCGTGCAACCAGCGCCTCGTCCAGCAGATACGGCAGCACGTAATAGCCGTGAACGCGCTTGTGGGAAGGCGTGTAGATCTCGATCCGATAGCGGAAATCGAATAACCGTTTGGTCCGCTCGCGGTTCCACACGAGCGAATCGAACGGAGAAATGAGTGCACTCGTTTCTATCCGGCGCGGAAAACGCGCATCCGCATGCAGATACGCCTGCTGCTTCCATCCCTCCACTTGCACCGGTATCAACTGCTCGCACTCCACGAGCCGTGCGATCGCATCTTTCGCCGCCGCGACCGGCAGACGAAAATAATCGCGCAGATCGCTTTCGACGGCGATTCCTAACGCTCGCGCGGCAGTGTCCACGAGTTGCGCGTACGCCTCGCTCGCTTTCACGCGTTTTGCGAACACGTCGGGTGGGATGACGCGTTCGGTGAGATCGTACACGCGCTCGAAACTGCTGCGCCGCGCCAGCGGTGTAATCTCGCCGCACCAGAACAAGAACTCGACGGCGCGTTTGGTGTCGTCCCAACTCCACCAGCCCGCTCCGCGCTTTTCGCTGCGGCGTTCGCGCAGGTGCTCCAAATCCGATGCACTCATCGGCCCGCGCTCGGCGATCGTTTCGCGTACGCGTGCGAGCAGATCGCCGCGCTCCCGGCCGACGCGTGCAACGCCGTCCCACACGCCCTCGCCGTTTCGCGAACGCTCCATGCGCCAGCGCAGCAGCGGAAACAGGTGTACCGGCAACAGCGACGCTTCGTGTCCCCAGTATTCGAAAACGCGGCGCGGACGCTTGTATGCGACCCGTTCGAGCAGCGTGCGATCGTAGCACCCCATGCGCGAGAACGCCGGCAAAAAGTGCGAGCGCACCAGCACGTTCACCGAATCTATTTGCACCGCGCCGAGCTGCTCGATCATGCGGCGAAGATGACCGGCGGTAATCTTCGCGGGCGGCGGCACGCCGAAACGCTGCGCGGCCAGCGCGATCCGACGCGCCTGTGCGCGGCTTATCCTAGTACGGCGAGCAGTCATAAGCACTAACCGCTGCGGCCCTTCGGCCGGTGGGGCGTCTTTTCCATTTCTCGTTACACTGATCGTGATGCGAATCGTACGTCCCGTTGCCGCGGCCCTGTGCTTGGCGGCAGCGACGGCTGCATGCAGCAGTTCCGGCGACACCGGATCGGCCGGCGGCTGGCGTGTTTCTGGTGCGGGGTTCCGAAGCGCCGTGCAGACGTGCCCGACGCCCGCACCGGTTTTGGATACATTCTCCGCAACGCCGACACCAAACCCGGCATGTTCGGCGCCGCCAAAGAATGCGTTCGGGGCGACCGCCGCTCCGTCGCCGAGCGCATCGCCCGCCAATTGGCAAGCCGTGCACGTGCAAGCGCAGTATCACAACGCGCCTGCGGAATCGGCGTGGCACACCATTTATACCACGTACACCGCACCGCCGGGCACCGGCGTCTACGCGCCTATGGTGCACGCGACGAATCAGCCGATGCCGACGCCGCCGTTCTCCACGCCCACGCCAAAGGAGCAAACGCCGCCGCCGCTGCCTACCGCCGGCGCCGCCGCTGCGGTTACGCCGACACCGTAACGCGTTCAGATCGTTTTTCCGCCGAACGTTTCGCGATCAAGCGCGGCGGCACGAACGTCACCTGCGCGAGGTGATAGATCGTCATTCGATTCTCCTTTAGTGCGGCTTCGCGCGCAGATATTGTTTGGGCCAATAGTCGACGTCCGCGCCGAGTTGCGCGGCGGCGAGCAGCGGCCAATTCGGCTGACGCAGCAGTTCGCGGGCGAGCAGCACGATGTCGGCGTCGCCCGATTCGATAATCTCATTCGCTTGCTGCGCCTGCGTGATGAGTCCGACGGCGCCCGTGGCAATCCGCGCGTGTTCGCGAATAGAGCGCGCGAACGGTACTTGATAGCCGGGGCCGAGCGGAATTTTCGCGTGCGGCACGATGCCGCCGGACGATGCGTCGATGAGGTCGACGCCGAGCGGTTTGAGATCGCGCGCCAGCGCCACGCTGTCCTCAACCGTCCAGCCGCCTTCCACCCAGTCGCTCGCCGACACGCGCACGAACAGCGGCAGATCGCCGGGCATGCGTTCGCGCACCGCATGCACGACTGCGCGAACGATGCGCGTGCGGTTTTCGAACGAACCGCCGTACTCGTCGTCGCGCTTGTTGGTGAGTGGCGAGAGAAACTCGTGCAGCAGGTACCCGTGCGCCGCGTGAATTTCCAACACGCGAAAACCGGCGGTCAGCGCGCGCCGCGCGGCCTGCGCGAACTGCTCGACGACTTCGACAATCTCTGGAACGGTGAGTGCGTGCGGAACGATCCAGCCGTCTTTGAACGGCACGGCGCTCGGCGCAAGTATGCGTTTCCATCCGCCGTCTTGCGGCGCAACCGGTTCGCCGCCTTCCCATGGCGGCGCGGTGCTCGCCTTGAATCCCGCGTGCGCGAGCTGCATGCCCGCTACGGCGCCGTGCGCGTGGATGAACTCCACGATTTCACGAAGTTTGGGTATGTGCTCGTCGCGATAGATGCCGAGGTCGGCCGGAGAAATGCGCCCTTCTGCCGACACCGCCGCCGCCTCCGTGAATACGAGCGCCGCGCCCCCGACCGCGCGGCCGCCCAGATGCACCAGGTGCCATGCGTTCGCAAAACCGTCGTCGCTGGAATACTCGCACATCGGCGAGACCGCGACGCGATTGCGCAGCCGCACGCCGCGCAGTTCGAGAGGTTCAAACAGGCGCATACATCCAACATCCGTTCTCAAGCGTAGGACTACATATGAAGAAAGTGATTGGTCTCCTCGCGCTGGGTGCCGTCTTCGCCGCGCTCGTTGCCGCGGCTCCGGCTCCACGCGAGCGCGTCGTTCTCGCGGGCGGCTGTTTTTGGGGCATGCAGGCCGTATTCGAACAGGTGCGCGGCGTCACACGCGTCGTCGCCGGATACTCGGGCGGCAGCGAAGAGACGGCGCACTACGACATCGTGAGCACCGGAAACACCGGCCACGCCGAATCCGTGGAGATCACCTACGATCCATCGCGCGTCTCGTTCCGGCAACTGCTCGAAGTGTACTTTCTGGTCGCGCACGATCCCACCCAGCTCAACCGGCAAGGCCCCGATGACGGCACGCAATACCGTTCGGAAATTTTCTACACCACCGGCGCTCAGCGCGCCGCCGCGCAAACGTACATCGCGCAGTTGGAACGCTCGCACCGGTTCAACGCGCCGATCGTCACGAAGCTTGCGAAGTTGACGGCGTTCTACCCCGCCGAGCAGTACCATCAGGACTTCGTGGCGCACAATCCGGACAATCCGTACGTCGTCATCAACGACAAGCCGAAGCTCGCGCATTTGCGTGCGCAGTTTCCGCAACTCCTTAATCACTGACGCAAGGGAACGGCCGTGCCCGGGTGAAGACCCCGCGATGCGGACGTTCTCCAAGGCCTGCGTTCCGCCCGCGGCGCGAACGCTGGATGCGGGCTGGTACCTCTCGCCCGAAACGTTCGGCGCCGAACGAGAGCGTATTTTCAGCCGCTCGTGGATCTGCGTTGCTCGGGCGGAGCACTTTGCCGAGCCCGGCGCTTTCAAGACCGTACGCATCGCCGGCGAGAGCCTTATTCTCACGCGCGACACGCGGGGCGCGCTGCACGCGTTCTACAACGTCTGCCGCCATCGCGGCACGCGCATATGCGAACAGGACGCCGGCACGTTCAAAGGCAGCATGCAATGCCCGTATCACGCTTGGACGTACGGCCTGGACGGATCGCTTCTGGTTGCTCGCAACATGGACGACACCCCCGGATTCGATCGCGCCGACTTTCCGCTGCGCGAAGCGCACGTCGCGCAATTGTACGGTTTCGTCTTCGTGGCGCTCGACCCGGCGCAGCCGTTCGAGCAAGCGTTCGCGCCGGTTGCCGGGCGCTTCGATCCCTGGAACATCGCGCAACTTCGCAGCGCCAAACGCATCGAGTACGATCTCGCGTGCAATTGGAAGCTCGTCTTTCAAAACTACTCCGAGTGTTATCATTGCCCCGTCATTCATCCCCAACTCGAACGCCTTTCCGCCTCGGACAGCGGGCGCAACGATCTGTACGAAGGCGCGTTTCTCGGCGGCTATTCGACGCTGCGCGACGAGCACGGCAGTTTAACGACCAGCGGACGTTCGTCACGAGCGCCGCTTGCGGGTCTGCCGGCACAAGAACACGGGCGCGTGTATTACTACACGGTCTTTCCGTCGCTGCTGCTCAGCCTGCACCCGGATTACGTCATGGCGCATTACGTCGAACCGATCGGCACTTTGCACACACACGTGGTATGTGAGTGGTTTTTCGATCCGGCCGCGATGCAAGAGCCGGATTTTGACGCGTCCGACGCGGTGGAGTTCTGGGATCTCACCAATCGCCAGGACTGGCACGTCAATGAACTCACCCAGGCAGGCGTCGCTTCGCGTGCCTACACGCCGGGACCGTACAGCCAACAAGAAGGTTTGCTGCACGCGTTCGACCGGCACTACCTGCGCGCCATGGGCGAGCAATGAGCAAACTCGCGCGAAAACTCGGCGGGTTCGACGCGACGCTCATCGTGATGGGCGGCATCGTCGGCACGGGCATCTTCATGAACCCCGCAGTCGTTGCGGCGCGCGCGCATACGACGCCGCTCATCATGGCGGTGTGGGTCGGCGGCGGTGTCATAGCGCTCATCGGCGCGTTTATTTTCGCCGAACTTGCGTGGCGCCGCCCGAGCGTCGCAGGCAGTTACGGCTATTTGCGCGACGCCTATCACCCGGTGCTGGCGTTCATGTCGGGCTGGACGTCGCTGTTCGTCACCAACAGCGGGTCGTACGCGGCAACGGCCGTAACGTTCGCAATCTACGCCTCACCCTTTTTGCACGTCGCGTCCGTGCCGCTTGCCGTCGCAGTTATCGCCGTCATGAGCGGCATCAACTGCTTCGGCGTCGGCAAAGGCGCCGGCGTACAGAACGCCCTGATGGTATTGAAAATCGGCGCCATCGGCGGACTCATCATCGCGGCGCTGTTCGCGCCGGCGCAGATCGCGCACGCTCAAGCGATTGTCGCGCCGCATGGCGTGGCGCTCATCGGCGCGCTCGGTGCAGCGCTGTTGCCGGTGTTCTATTCGTACGACGGCTGGCAAACCGCGCCGTTCATGGACGAGGAACTCAAAGATCCGGAACGCACGCTACCGCTCGGACTCATCTGGGGCGTCATCGCCGTCGTCGTACTGTACATCGCCGTCACGCTCGTCAGCATACGCGTGCTCGGGCCCGCGGGCTTGGCGGCCTCGCAAGCGCCGGCAACTGACGTTCTGCAGCGCGCGATCGGCCCGGCCGGCGCGGCGCTGATGGCAGGGTGCATCGCGCTCTCGACGATTGGCTTTTTGAGCAATACCGCGCTATGCATTCCGCGCTTGTATTTCGCTATGGCCAGTGACGGACTATTCTTTAGACAGATCGCCTACGTGAATCCCAAAACGCAAGCGCCGGTTGCCGCCATTTTGCTGCAGGCCGCCGTATCGATCGTCATCGTGCTCATCGGCAAGTACGATCAGATATTGAACTACGTCACGTCCATGGATTTTCTCTACATGGTGCTGTTTGCCGGCGCGCTGTTCATCTTTCGCCGGCGCGGTGTCGCCGGCGCGCGTACGGGCATGCGCGTTCCGCTGCACCCGTGGAGCACGCTGGTCTTCGCGGGCGTCAGCGCCGCCGTGGTGATCAACTCGTACGTGGCGTTTCCGAAAGACACGCTGATCGGGCTGCTGATTCTCCTCTCGGGAGCGCCGATCTATTTCTTCTGGGTGCGGCGTGGCGTGCCGCGTGCGGTGGCTATAGAACCGTAACGTTGTGCGGATCGGCGCGCCCGACCGTTTGCCCGCGTTCGGTCTTGACGATCAGGTACGCGATGTCGGGGCCTTCCTTGCAAATCTTTTCCGCCCACGTGCTGCGCGCGGCGGCAAGCACTTCCTGTTTCTGCGAGTTGGGCAGGCGGTTCCACTGCGCTTCGTCCATCGTCAGCAGCAGTTCTTTGTGTTCGGAATTCATCGCGCCCACTCGCGCGGAGCGCACCAGTCCGTCCTCACCGTAGCGGATTTCCAAACCTTCCACGCTGCCCGCGTTCGGGCGCACGAGCTGCACTTCGCCCGACGTGACACGGACCGGCTGTGCTGCCGGCGCGGCGGCAGGTTGTGGCAGTACTGCGGGTTTCACGAGCGAACGGCGGCGCGCGGCAAAACCGGCCGCAACGATTGCCGCGGCCGCTATACTGCCCGCAATTTCAAGCCCCAGCGTCAAGCCGTACTCCTCTCGCGCACTCATCGTACCCTCGCTCGCTCCCGCGGGGGGTGTCCCGATGGTCCCCGCTCGTTGGGTAAGTCGACGGCGCGCGCCGTCTCCAGCGTCTCGCCGAGAAAGCGCGCTTGGAATGCGACGATGTCCTCGACGCCGGGAAACTGCGGATGCGTTCGCGTCTGCGACAATGTATAGCGCTCGCCGGAACACTCCAAGATGCGCAAGCGCGCCGTGCGCCGAAGGGCGAGGATCGTCATCTTGCGTGCATTGCGCGCAAGACGTGGCTCGATAAACAGTGCGGGGGGCAAAGAAGCCACGCGCGATGCAATCGCCGCGGTCGCTTCATCTTCGGTGAAACTTCCGTCGCGCGCCAGCAGCCACTCGGAGAGCAGCGCGCTCGTAGTTACGGGCCGCGCCGCTTTGAGTTCTTCAATCGCCGTCGCCTTGTCGCTCGCTTGCGTGATGCGCACGTATTGCGCCAAGCGCGTTCCGACAAAAGGATCGTAACTGATCGAGGCCAGAAAAACCTGTTCGACGACCGGCAGCAGGCGATCCCAAATACCGCGGAACGGGAGCATCAGACCCGTCGTCGTGTATTCGCCTTCCGGTGTTACGAGGAACGTCGCGCCGCGCTTGAGCGCATCCTCGATGCGCTGAAGATCCTGTTCGACGCCGGCTTTCATTTCGTCGAACGCTTCCTTGCGGTACGAGACGTTCAGATCGGAAAGCCGGACGTACGTGTCCTGCGCGGTGCGAAAATGCGTCGAGGTAAAGAGCTCGTTCGTACGCACGCCGCTAAAGCCGGTTCGTTCCAGCACGGCGGGTTTGAAAACTTCGTCGAGCGGCAGCACGCCGTGACGGCGCTGCGCGCCCCATGCCCACCGCGCGATCGAGCGCGATTGCAACTCGTTCTCCAGCGGCAGTAGTCCCATGCCTTCGAAAAGCCAGCCGAGGTTTACATTCTTCATCGCACGCCACAGCCAGGGAATGCGCACGGCCATGAACCCGGGCTCGTACATGAGTTTTGCGCAGGCGACAAGCACGGGCGAACGCCGTCCGCCGCGCAGGACGAAGTGACTGATGAGCGGCATGAGATCGAGATCGATTTGGTGGTTGGCGATGACCAATGAAGCACCGCGGTTGCGCGCAAGACGGCCCCACGAACGAATGCGGTACGCCGCACGCAGGTACGTTTGCATTGAAATCGCCGATGCAACGCGCAGCGGAACGCCCCACCAGGGAATCAACGGACGTTTTCCGACGGCGAGTACGACGAGCGAACCGAACAAAAAACTTGCCGCCGCTGCAAAGAACAGCACCTGATAACCGCCCAGCGATCCGCCGTAGGCGGCAAGAATCCAGCCACCCGCGAGCGGCGCGATGACCGCCGGAAAATTTTGCGCGATACCCCAAATACCGAGGTCGCGCGCAACGTCGCGCAGTTGCGGCACGGAATCCATCGCCAGCGCCCAGCCCGTCGACATGATGCCGCCGAACCCAACGCCGAACAGCGCGGCAAAGACGAACATCCAGTGCTCTTGCGGCACCAGGCCGAAGCCGGCGGCGGCCATCGCCATGGGAAGACCGCACAGCGCGACGACGATCTTGCGCGACACGCGATCGGAGAGCCAGCCCAAGAAGATTCCTGAACCGATGGCGCCGACGAGCGAGGCAGCGGCGACGAGGCCCGTGGCACCGGACGGATTTGCCGCGTGCAGAATGTCGCGGAAGAAATACAGCACGAACGTCATCAGCAGCGAGAGGCCGAATGCGAGGAACGCGCGTCCGAGGAACACGATGGTGAAATCGTGCCAATCGCTGATGTGCGCGTGTTCCTGCGGCTGGTTCGGAATGACGTGCTCGCCGACGGCGAACAGCGTGATGGCTCCCAAACCAATGCCGATCGCAATGCCGATGAACGTGCTCGCCGGATACGTGCCCGCCGCAACGCCGATACCCACGACGGTGCCGACGACCATCGCGACGCTGCGCACGCCCGAAACGGTTCCCCATGACGCTTGCGGTACGACGTCGGGGATGAGCGCCTGATAGGCGGCCAGACTGATGTTTGCCCCCAGTGTGGCAAGCAGCAGAAACGTCATGAATAAGCCGAGGCTGTGCACCTCGGCCATCATCACCAGGCACGCGACGTCGAGCGCCGCACCGATAATAATCGGTATGCGCCGTGGGACGCCGCGCAATCGCAATCGATCGGAAATGGCGCCGGCAATGGGCGGCACGATCATCGAGACGAATGAAACGAGCGCGGCAATGACGGCGAACACGCGCACGTGGTCGCCCGGCGAAAGTACGAGCAGGGCCGCGGGTACGGAAATGGCGATGAGCGCCGTATCCTGAAAGTGCAGCGGCACCCAGAACGCATTGATCAGCACGGATTTCCACGTGCCGTACCGCTGCGCCGTTACGGACATTCGCGTGCCGCCTGAGCCTCGATGGCGCCCGTCTGCTGTGCGTATTGCGTGATGAGGTGCTGTTGCGTTTGCGTCGGCGCTCCTGCGTACTGTCCGATGATGTAGCGAAGATACGCGATCTGCTCCGACAACTCGGCGGGCGAGCGGTACCCGCTCGGTTCCGAATTACGCAGACGATCGAGCAGTCCGGGCGCGGCCTTGCATGTTTTGTCCTTCAGCCGCGCGATGAGCGCTTCGACGTGCGCCTGCGAAATGCCGAGATCTTGCAGCGCGTCGAACTGCGTGGTGAGCTGCGCCATGGACGCCGGGTTGTGCGGATCTTGCTGCACCGTGACCGGCACTTGCAGATGCTGCCCGAAGACGTCGATGCTCGCGGTGTACGTGCCGGGCAGCGCGTCGCCGCCGCTGATCGTCATCGGATAAAAGATGTAGTAGTAGCGCGAGTCCTGCGCTGAGGGCGACCCCGCGGGCAACTGCGTGCTCAAATCCCAGGCGAAACGGTTGATGCCCGCGTGCACCTGCGTATCGAATGCCGCAATCTGTTTGCCGGCGGCATCGCTCACCGTAACGTGCACGGTCGGTTTCTGTTTGGGCTTGGCCGGTTGAGGCGCTTTGGGCAGATACAGCGTAAACGTGGCGCCGTACGGTTTATTTTCCGAAACGAACGCACCGCGCCCGTGTTCGTTGTAGAACACGTTCGTGAAGCGGATTGCCGGCATGGGCGCCGTCAGGTACGGGACCGATCCGTTCATCCGCGTCCAATGCTGCAGCGGCGTCAGATCGTCCAAGATGTAAAATCCGCGCGCGTGCGTGCCGACGATGAGGTCGTTGTCGCGCGGCTGTATCTGCAGATCGTACACCGGCATGTGCGGCAAACCCAAACGCAGATCAGTCCAATGCGAGCCCGCATCGAACGAGGCGAAGATGCCGCGCTCAGTGCCGGCATACAGGACGGACGTGTTGCGCGGATCCTCGCGGACCACGTGCACGTAACTCGAGAAGCCGCTGCTGATGCGCTGCCAGTGCGCGCCGTAGTCGCGGGTGACGTACGCATACGGCGCATAGTCGTTCCACATATGCCGGTCGAACGCCGCATACGCCGTGCCGGGCGTCACCGCCGACGGCGAAAGCGACGCAACCCGCGCCGGCAGCGGCAAACCGGGGACGTTGCCGATCACGTCGTGCCATGACTTGCCGCCGTTGCGCGTGATCTCCACATGGCCGTTGTCCGTGCCGTACCAGATGGTTTGCGGGTCTTTTGCGTCCTCGCCGATCGTGTAGATGGTGCAGTACGTTTCCGCGTTCGTATTGTCGTAACTGATCGGCCCGCCGCTCTTGCCGAGTTGCGATGCGCTGCAGTGCGTCAGGTCCGGGCTCACCACGCTCCAGGAATTTCCCTGATCCGTCGAACGGAAAAGCACGTTGCCGCCGTAATAAATCGTATCGGGATCGAAGTGCGAGACGAGCAGCGGCGCGCTCCAGTTGAAACGGTATTGGTACGTACCGGCGCCGGTGCCGAACCCGATGATCGGCTGCGGCGAAATGTAGCGGCGCTCGCCGGTCTTCAAGTTCGCGCGGACGAGATCGCCGAAATGCGTGTCTTCATACACGATCGAAGGATCGCGCGGATCGGCCATCGCGTACTGACCATCGCCCCAATCGGAGATGTTCACCCAGTCGCCGTCGCCGGGACCGTCGATGCGGCTGAGCAATTCATTGGGACCCCACCACACTTCGTGATCCTGCAATCCGCCCATCACGTGATACGGCGTGTCCATGTCGTATCCAACGCGATAGACTTGCGCAAACGGCACGACGTCGTCATAGCTCCACGTTTTGCCGCCGTCGAGTGAGTAATGAAAGCCCATGTCACTGCCGTTGAGCAGGCGCTGCGGATCGCGCGGATCGATCCACAAATCGTGATTGTCACCGCCGCCGCCAATCGAACGGAACTTATGGCCGCCGTCCGTCGAGACGAGCAGCGGTCCCGCGATCGCGTACACTTTCTGCGGGTTCGACGGATCGCAGCGCACTTGTGAGAAATAGAACGGGCGAAAATCGACGTCTTGACCCGCGTTGCGCATCGTCCAATGCGCGCCGCCGTCGCGCGAGCGGTACAACTGTCCGTTCTTCGACGGAACGAAAGCGTACACGACGCTGGGATTGCTGCGGCAAATGCTCACGCCGACGCGATTGATCGGCGAGCGGGGCAGACCGTTTGCAAGTTTCGGATCCGTCAGTCGCTTCCACGTTTTTCCCGCATCGTAGGATTTGTAGAGTCCGCTGCCGGGGCCGCCGCTGCGCAGCGTCCACGGACGCCGTAAGAAATCGAACGTCCCCGCGTACACGACGCTGGGATGTTTCGGATCGAACGCAATGTCGCTGCCCCCGGTCGTCGCGTTCACGTATAGCACGCGCGTCCAATGCGCGCCGGCGTCGCTGCTGCGGTAAATTCCGCGCTCGCCTCCAGGTGCGAATTCAGGGCCCATCGCCGCGGCCAGTACGACGCGCGGATTCGCCGGATCGACGGCGATCTTCGCAATGCTGCCGCTGTTTTGCAAACCGAGCGAGTGCCAATGTTTGCCCGCGTCGTCACTGCGCCAAATGCCGTCGCCGTAATCGGCGGTATTGCGCGGAAATGCTTCGCCCGTTCCGACGTACACGCGACGTGAATCGCGCGGATCGATGGCGATGGCGCCGATGGCGCTGCTCTTACCGGCTTCGAACGCCGACTCGAAGGACAAACCGCCGTCCGTCGATTTCCACAGTCCGCCCGATGCGTGGCCGAGGTACACGATTTTCGGATCGCCGGGAACGCCCGCAACGACGTCGAGCCGGCCGCCCATGACGGCCGGGCCGATCCAGCGGTATTTCAGATCGCCGAACGATGCGGCGGACGCGGCGCCGGTCAGCGTCGCAGCAAAGAGCAGAGCAAGCAGCGCTTTCACGCTAGCCCCTTTTCAAAGAGGCGTTGCGCCTAGCCTTTGGGTGCCTCGATCCAGCGTTCCGCCCAGCGCGCGATTTCATCGAGCGCGGGACCGAGTTCGCGGCCCGGCGGCGTGAGTTCGTACGTGACCCTAACGGGCGATTCGGCATGCACTTCACGGCGGACGATGCGCTCGGACTCCAGTTCGCGCAACCGTTCGGTCAGCAAGCGGTCGGAAATCCCCGGAATGCCGGAAAGCAACTCGTTGAATCGCTTCGGGCCAATCAACAGCATGCGAACGATGGCGCCCGTCCAGCGTTTGCCGATGAGTTCGACCGCGCGATGATAGCGCGGACAGAGCTCGGTTCCCATGCCCTAAGGCTACCATACGTAAGTAACTACGGACAAGCGCCACCGCGACGAAGGGACGCCCGCGCGCGCGGTGTAGCGTAGCCCAATGCTGACTGCATCCCCCTCGTTCAAAACGGCGCGTCATTTTGCAGACATTACCGCAACCGCGCCGGATCTGGAGCGTACGCGCGCTTTGTACGACGAATTCGCTGCTCGCTTGGACAGCGCGCAATCAGCCGACGACGCGCTCGGCGTTCTCGTGCAGTGGGAAGCGCAGCGGCGCGAATTCTCGACGTGGTCCTCGCTCACGGATTTGCATTTCGAACAAGATACCGCTAATCCGCAGTACAAAGCGGACGTCGATTTGCTCAACGAACTGCGCCCGAAAATCACCGGTTTGGAAGTGGCGCTCAAACGCAAATTTCTCGGCAGTCCGCTGCGCGCGCAGATCGAACAGCAAACCGGCAAGTATCTTTTTGCACGCTGGGAAACCGAAGTCACCGCGTACGATCCGGTGGTCGAGCCGTTCGCTATCCAAGAAGCCAAACTGCAGGACGAGTACACCGAACTGCTCGCGCAGGCTGCCTTCGACTTTCGCGGCGAGCAACTGAATCTGCCGCAGATGGGCAAATTCCAGGAAGATGCGAATCGCGACGTACGGCGCGAAGCGGCCATAACGAAGTGGGAGTTTTTCTCGCGCCATGGCGAACGCCTCGACCGCATTTACGACGCGCTCGTACACGTGCGCACGCAAACCGCGCATGAACTGGAGTACCACAACTTCATCGAACTCGCGTACCGGCGGCTCACGCGCACCGACTACGGCCCCGCCGAAGTCGCACGGTATCGAGAAGAAATCGTGCGCGAGATCGTACCGCTCGCGCAGCGCATCACACAGCAGCAGGCGCGCGATCTCGGCCTCGACGATCTCATGATTTGGGACGAGCACGTTTTCGAACAGCTGCCCCCGCCCAAACCGCCGCAGGACTACGATCGGCTGCTCTCCGCGGGCCGCGACACGTTCCGCGCGCTGGGCCCGGAGATCGGCGGCTTCGCCGACCTGATGATGGATCGCGAGCTGCTCGACTTGCGCTCGCGCGATCGCAAGGCGGGCGGCGGTTTCTGCACGAGTTTTCCGACGTACGGATTGCCGTACATCTTCGCGAACTTCAACGGCACGACGCACGACGTCAACGTGCTGCTGCACGAAATGGGGCACGCGTTCCAAAACTACTCGAGCCGCGCGCTGCCGATCTCCGATTACGTCTGGCCCACGTACGAGGCGTGCGAGGTCCACTCGATGTCGATGGAGTTTCTGACCTGGCCGCAGCTCGAACGCTTCTTCGGCCCCGACGCGCAGCGCTACCGCGTCCAGCATCTCAAGACGTCGGTGCTGTTCCTACCGTACGGCGCCGCGGTCGATCACTTTCAACATTTCGTCTACGAGAACCCGAGCGCGTCGCCCGGCGATCGGCATGCGTTCTGGAAGCAACTCGAAGCGACGTATCTTCCGTGGCGCCGCGACGGCGGGATCGAGTACCTGGAGCGCGGCGGCTACTGGCAGCAGCAGCGGCACATCTATCAAATGCCGTTCTACTACATCGACTACACGCTCGCGCTTTGCTGCGCGCTGCAATTCTGGGCCAAATCGCTCGACGACTACGATCGCGCTCTCGCCGACTACCGCGATCTCTGCGCGCGCGGCGGCGGTTTACCGTTTCAATCGCTGGTGCGATCGGCGGGCTTGCGTTCGCCCTTCGAAGCGGGCGTGCTGCACGGCGTCGCCGAGCGCGCCGCGCACGTCATGGGTATCGACTAGCGGTGGAAACAGTGGCATTCTACGGCGCCGGGATGCTCGGCTCCGGATTCGTTCAAGCGTTGCGCCGCCGCGGCGTCGACGTGCGCGTATGGAATCGGACGTTCGAAAAAGCGAAAGCGCTGGAAGCATACGGCGCCCACGCCATGCGTTCGCCGGCGGAGGCCGCGCGCGGTGCTTCGCGCGTACATCTGTGCCTGCACAGCGATGAATCCGTCGACTCCACGCTGGATGCGGCGCTCGAAGCGATTGCGCCGGGCACTCCGGTCGTCGATCATACGACCGTACTGCCGCAAAACGTCGTACCGCGCAGAGATCGTCTGAACGCGCGCGGCATTGCGTTCTTGCATGCGCCGGTGTTCATGGGGCCGCCGAACGCCGCCGCAGCGACGGGCTTGATGCTCGCCTCCGGCGATCAAACGCTGTTCGAACGTTTGCGTCCGTTTCTCGAACCGATGACCGGAACCGTCTGGTACGTCGGCGAGCGCGCCGATGCGGCGGCGGTCTTCAAACTCATGGGCAACGCGATGATTCTCGCGGTCGTCGGCGGACTGAACGATATGTTCACGATTGCGCAAGCCAACGGCATCGATCGCGCGAGCGCGTACATGCTCTTCGAACGCTACGATCCGTCAGGCCAGATATCCGGCCGCGGAAAACGCATGTCGCAGGGCGATTACGATCCCACGTGGACGCTCGACATGGCGCACAAAGACGCACGGCTCATGCTCGACACCGCACAGGGATACGACTTGCACGCGATCGGCGCGGTGGAACGGTTGCTGCGCGAGGCTAGCGCGCGCGGATTTGGGGCGCTGGACTTGGCAGCCATTGCGCAGGTACCGGCGTCCGCCGCGGAAGCGGCGTCCCCGTAACTACGGGCCGCGGTGTCTGCACGGGCGTGGGCGTGAATACCGCGGTGGGTGACGGATGCGGAACGGCCGGATTGAACGGCGTCGGCGTCGCAAATGCGACGCGCGGCATCTGCACGTACAGTGTCTGCGCGGCGCCATCGAACCACACGCGCGCGCCGAGCGTGCGCGCGATCGGCGCAAGCTCCACGTACGTCGTCTGATAACGGCCCGGCGGCGGTGCACCGCTCATCGGTACCTGCGCGAACAGATCCCCCAAACGCACGATCAGCGCGCGGCCGTCGTATTCGATGCTGCGCGCTATTGCCGTGACGTACGGGTCGAGCGGCGCCATCACGTGTCCGCCGGCGATGTATGGGCGGTTGTACGAACGCACGGGCGTGCCGTCGAGCACGACGGTCAGCGTGGCGGCGGCAAGTGGGAAAATCATGCCTGAACCGCGATAGTACCGCTAGGAATCATGCGGCTCATCCTTGCCTTCCGGGAAGCCGGTATGCGGTTCTCCCGCGACGGCTGCGCGTTCTTGTCACAAGCCATCGCATTCAACGCGCTCTTTGCCATCTTCCCGCTGCTGGTACTGGTGCTCACCGCAGCGTCGGTGGTGTTCCCGAACGCCGACGAGCAGGTGCTCTCGTTCTTCGACACTTTTGCACCGGCGCTGCACGACACCGTGGCGGCCAACCTGCAGACGTACGTGTACGGCCGCGGCGTTTCCAGCGCAATCGCGTTCGTCGTCGTCGTGTGGGCCGCGAAAAATCTTTTCATGGGCCTGGCGTATGCGCTCAATCGTGCACTCGCCGTGCCGAAAAGCCGGCCGCTGCTGCACGACATGCTGCTCTCCATCATCATGCTTCCGCTGACGGGACTCGTCATGCTCGTCGCCATTGGCATGCCGGTCGTCGTGTCGGTGGTCTTCACGTTCGCGCACGTGACCGACCCGCGCAATGTCTCGCAGATACTCGCGTATCTCGCGTCGATGGCGATCGTCTTCGTGATCGTCATTTTCTTATATACGTTTTTGCCGAACCGGCGCGTGCGGTGGCAATTTGCCGTCCCGGGCGCGTCGTTCGTTGCGATTGCGTGGCCCGCCGTGCAGTTTGCATTTGCGTTGTACACCGTGCACGTCGATTTTACGCACGTGTACGGTGCGCTCTCGGCGCCGCTCGTGTTGCTGCTGTGGTTTTACCTCATCGGCGTGATCTTTCTATTCGGTGCGGAGCTCTCGGCCGGATGGGCGCATCTCAAAGGCACCGAACACGTCGCGCCGCTCGTCGATCCCGTGAACGAAAATGAGGAGGCGCTCGCCGAAGCGGAGGGAAAGGCGGCGTCGTGACGCTGCTCTTCGTGCACGGTGCGGGCTGCACCGGCGAGGTTTTTGAAGCGCAACTGCGCGCGTTTGCGCATGCGCAAGCACCCAACTTGCCCGGACATCTGTGCGCCGGCGCACCCGAGTCGATCGGTGATTTTGCCGACGCCGTGAATGAATTCGTTCGCGAACACGGGCTCGGCCACGTCGTACTCGCGGGCCATTCGATGGGCGCAGCCATCGCCATCGAGACCGCATTGCGTAAACCCGCATGGCTGCGCGGCGCGATCCTCATCGGCGGCGGGCCACGCATGCGCGTCGCACCGGCTTTTTTGGACGGCCTGGCAGACGACTTCGAACGCACGGCGCGTATGATTGCCGGCTACTTCTTCGCCGAAGGCTCCGCCGAACGGGTGGATGCGGCCCTTGCCCTGATGCGCCGCGTCGGGCAAGAGCAGACGCTGCGCGATTTTCGCGCCTGCAACGACTTCGACGCGCTCGAACGCCTGGAGGAGATAAGCGTTCCCGTGCTGGCCCTGGGCGGCGAGGCCGACAAGTTGACTCCGGCCAAACATGCCGCGGCGCTGGCAGACCGGGTTCCGGGCGCCGCGGCGCGAATAATCCCAGGCGCCGGCCATTTCGTCATGGCCGAGCGACCGGCGGAAACGAACGAGAGCATCGCGGCGTTTCTAGCTGGGCTATCCTAACTTCTGAAGAGGAATTCTGTGCGTCGAATCCCCGCCGTTTTGCTGCTTTGCTTGGGTATTGCGCTCGCCGGTGCAGCACCGCCCGCTCCGAAGGCCACGCCAACGCCCGCGCCCAAACCCGCCGCCACTTCCAGCGCGTTGCCGCAAGTAACGAGCTTGCCGATCGTCGTGGTGTTTCCGTTTGGCGCGAGCAGCGACATCGCGCCCGGCAACGGTGAGAAAGCGGCGAATCTCTTCGTCGATCAAATGAACGCCGCGGGCGGAATCGACACCATCGGCGCGCCGGGCACCGTCAAGCAAAGCGACTACCTGAAATACGCGAAAGGCGTGAACGCGGACTATTACGTCACCGGATACATGACGCCGGTCGGCGACGGCGTTTCGCTCGTCGAGCAGGTTGTCTCCACGAGCAGCGGCACGATGCAATTCGGGCAGACCGCGCACATTCAGTCGTTCGCTGACGCATCGGCGGCCGCAATCGCGATTCACGACAACATCATTGCGCGCGAAGAAAGCATGCGTGCGCAGTATCAGCAAGCGCAAGCGACTGCAACCGCCACGCCGATGGCCAACAATCAAGCCAACATCGGCAAGGGTATCGCAGGTCTTGCGGGCCTGTTTCACCGCAAGGGTTCCTCGGCGAAAGCAACTCCGTCGCCCGCGATCAAACCCGATAAGGGCATACTCGTGGCGCACGTCAACGGCAGCGTACCGGCAAACAATTTGAACGCGGCGACGTCGGCGATGTATTACGCGCTCGATCAACACTTTCACGTGAAAATGAGCAACGCGGGCGGCGCGAATCTTGCAAAGACGGCAGACTCCATCTGCGGCCGCGATCGCAACAACACGATTGCCACCGGCATGCTCAGCGCGAAGAGCTCTCGCCATCTCCTCAGCACGAAGACCGAATGGACGTTCAAACTGGAGATCTACACGTGCTGGGGCGCGAAACTGGCCGAGCAGAGCGCCACTGCGAGCACGCTCAAGGATGCAGTGACGGGCGCCGTTTCCGACTATGCGAAAAGCCACCCGGCCAACGGCTGACGCTTAACGCACTAGGAACAGTTTCGCGTATTTGCCGTTGCGCTCCACGAGCGCGCCCAACGTCGCATGTCCGCTGGGAAAGCCGACTTGGTACTCGTACAAGATGCCGGACGACGTATAGGTCTTGTTCAAGAAACGCACATACTGAACACTGCCCGTAGTTGCGAGATACTCGCTCATCGGCTCGATCGACAGCGACGCGAGCACCTCGAACTGCGAGCGATCCGCGCGGCCATGGGCGAGGTCTTTGAGCAGCGCCGAGATGCGCTTGGTCATTGCCGGCGCACCATCAACCCACGCCGAGGGCGGCGGCGCCATGCCCACGTGCTGATCGGGAAAGTATTGTTGCAGCGCGGCGTTCACGATCGGCTGCGTTGCGTACGCGCCGTTTCCGACGACCGCGACCGCAAAACCGCGCGCCGGAATCATCTCGTTGTCCGCGCGATATCCCGGTTCGCCGCCGTGATGGCCGACTTCGACCAGATCGCCGTTTTGGAACAGAAACAACCCCAAGCCGTCGCGCATTCCCGGAACCAACGTCGTATAGGGCACGGTCTGCTGCATCTGCGCGAAACTCCGAGCGCCAAGAATCTTGCCTTGCATGAGCGCAACGTCGAACATCGCCAAATCGTGTGCGGTTGAAAACACGTCGCCGCAGGCGTAATACCAACTCCAATTGCCGGGGGTGCCGCCGAACGAATCCGCGACGTTCTTACCGAACGCCGGGGCAACGAACGTGTCGCGCATGCCGGACGGATCGAAAATGAAGCGCTGCTCGTACTGCGCCAGCGGCAGGCCGGAAATGCGTTCCACGATCTGGCCGAGCGCCACGTATCCCGTATTGCTGTAGTTCCAATCCGTGCCCGGCGCGAAATCCGGCGCTCGCGCGACCATGCTCGAAAGGATCCGCGCCGGCGTCGTTACGGAGTTGACGTCGCCGTCGTTAACAGCGTCGTCGAGATAGTTGGGGATTCCGCTCGTGTGATCGAGTAATTCCCGTATCGTCACCGCATCGTAAACAGTGAATTGCGGCAGATACGCTGCGGCGCGATCGTCCAAGTGCAGTTTGCCGCGTTCGGCGAGTTGCATCACGCTTACCGCCGTAAACATCTTGCTTACCGAGCCGACGGAGAACGTCGTCGACGGCGTGGCATCCCCAACGCCGCCCGCGGCGACGATGCGGCCCGCGTCGACAATCGCCACTTCTAGACCGGCGGTTCTGCCCGACGTATATTCTCTTGCCGCCGCCTGTGCGACGCGCTGCGGCAGCGGCGTACGTGCAGGCACCGCGCCGCAGCATGCGAGCACGAGCAAGATCGCGGGCAGCGTGCCGCGCACGAGCCTATTTGCTCGGCGGGAATTGAATGCCGCTGACCTTGCCGTTCTTGTCGAGCACGAACACTTCGTTCATCGTCGTCGATTTGAAAGTAATGCGATAGACGTACGCCATGTTGTCCTTCACGGCTTGCTTTCCGACGTATGTGAACGAGACGGGTGCTCCGAGCGGCCCAAACTTCGCGGCAACCGCTTGTATCACAGCGGGTGTGAGCAGCGTGTTGACCTGGCTATCCAACTGCGAGCGCGCGGCCTTGTCGACGTGGCCACTCTGCAAACGTGCAAGCCATGCTTCGGCCTGCGCCATGATCGCCGGGTCACCGCTCGCCGGTGCGCTCGCTGCCGCGCTCGGAGCCGGTGAAGCGTCGGTGTTTGCCCGAGCGACTTGCGGCGCGATGGCCAGCAGTGCAAGAACGAGGGCGATAAAAAGACGATGACTACCCGTTCTCATAACGTATCCTTTCGTTTTAGCCCTGTTCGGCATTTTCGTCGTCCAGGAGTCCGAGGGGCAGTTCAGCGACGATCCGCTTGGCTCCCGTATCGATCGACTTGATGAACGCGCCGACCATCGGCACCATCTTCCCGTTGACGATGAGCATGTCCGAACTGGGATAATGCTCTACGGCACTGACAGTGCCCAGGATCTTTCCGCTTGGGTCAACGAGCGCGCAGCCCACGAGATCGATATCCAAATATTCCCCGCGCTCCAGTTCGATGCGCTCGCGTGCCGCATAAAATCTGGCGCCGACGAAGCGCTGCGCGTCGTTCGCGGTTTCGATGCCGCGCAGGCGGATCAGCAAACGGCCTTTGTGTTCGCGTACTGCGGCGAGCGCGACGTCGTGGGAGTTGCCGTCCGGCAATGCCAAACGCAGCGACGCACCCGTGGAAAAAAGCATGCGACCCGCGCTGGTCGGGTCGCATTTCAATTCACCGCGAATGCCGAAGATGCCGGCGATACGCCCGACGGGAAGCTCGTTAGTCGAGCTCGCCATCGTCCTCCGCTTCGCCTTCTGCTTTGGTCTCGTCTTCATCTTCGTCTTCGTCTTCGAGTTCGGTCGAATCAAAAATTTCGACGGAAACGCGGCCTTCCGCAGTTGCACGGACGATCGTGCGCAGCGCCTGCGCTACGCGACCGTTGCGGCCGATGACTTTGCCCAAATCCTCCGGATCGACGACGAGTTCGATCACTGCGCCTTCGCCGTTTTCCGGCGGAAAGTAGTCGACGATCACTTCGTCGGGTTTGGCAACGAGCTTCTTCGCGAGAAACTCCAGCAGTTGCCCGGCGCGCTCGCGCGCGGCTTCCGGGTCCGCCGGTTCGCGGTGCTGTTTTTGCGGACGGCGGCCGCCGCCGGGCCCGCCCTTAAAACGCGGCCCGCGTTCGCCGCGCTTGCGCGGAGCGTCGTCTTCCGGCTCGATGTCGTCGATGATCGTCTCGTTCGAGGCGATCTTGCGAGCGCCTAAGGTCGAACGACGCTCGCCCTCTTCGGCATCTTCGCCGAACAGGCCGAATTCGTCATCGAACGCGCTCATTACTCAGCGCCTTCTTGCGATTTCGGTTTGCGTGTGCTCTCGGGAACCGGCCCGCGATCCATGATGCCCTTCTCCGCGAACAAGCGGCGAACGGTATCGGAAGGCTGCGCGCCTTTGGCGAGCCACGCTTTGGCTTTCTCTTCGTTCACGACGATCTCGCGCGGTTCGACGCGCGGATTGTAGTGGCCGAGGATTTCGATGAAACGTCCATCGCGCGGCGAGCGTGCATCCGCCACCACGAAACGGTACGTCGGTTGTTTCTTGGCGCCCATGCGCCGCAGTCTGATCTTTACCATGATGTCCTTCTAGTGAATGTGCCGCTCAGCGCATCATGCCGAGCGGAAGTCTTGGCCGTTTCTTGCCGCCGAAACCCATCTGCTTCATCATCTTGCGCGCTTCTTCGAAACGCTTGACCAGACGATTCACGTCGGCCACTTGCGTTCCGCTGCCTTGCGCAATGCGTTTGCGGCGGGAACCATTGAGAATATCGGGGTTGAGGCGCTCGCGACGCGTCATCGAGCAGATGATCGCTTCGATGCGCTTGATGTCGGCATCCGGAATTTCGAAATCTTTGGGCAGCGCGCGCGAAACGCCCGGAATCATCTTAAGGATGTCCGTCATCGATCCCATCTTGCGGATCTGCCGCATCTGATCCAAAAAGTCGTCCAGCGTGAACTGCTGCTTGAGCATCTTCTGCTCGAGCTCTTTGGCTTGTTCCGCGGAGTACAGGTTTTGCGTGCGCTCGATAAGCGTGAGCACGTCGCCCATGCCCAAGATGCGCGAGGCCAGGCGATCGGGATAGAACGGCTCGATCGCGGAGAGCTTCTCGCCCACGCCGATGAACTTGATCGGCGCGCCGGTCACTTTGTGAATCGAGAGTGCCGCGCCGCCGCGCGTATCGCCGTCGAGTTTGGTGAGAATGA
Organism: Vulcanimicrobiaceae bacterium; assembly: GCA_035694945.1. Classification (GTDB taxonomy): domain Bacteria; phylum Vulcanimicrobiota; class Vulcanimicrobiia; order Vulcanimicrobiales; family Vulcanimicrobiaceae; genus DATGJX01. Next base: position 12,709 of record DASSEZ010000053.1, on the reverse strand, counting down.
CGCCCGTGATGCCGAGGCGCTCGTTGAAGCCCTTGGCGACGTTCGTTGCTTCCTGGCCGGTCATCGCATCGGCGACGAGCAGAATTTCTTTGGGGTTGACGGCGGCCTTGATCCGCTCGAGTTCGACCATGAGGTCTTCGTCGATCTGCAAACGTCCGGCGGTGTCGATAATTACCGTTGAAAGCCCAAGGCGCTTGGCTTCCGCCACGCCGTCTTTTGCGATCTTGACCGGATCGCTCTGCCCTTGTTCGAAAACGGGCAGATCGATCTGCTTGCCGAGCGTCTGCAACTGCGCGATTGCGGCCGGACGATACACGTCGGCGGCAACCAGCACCGTGCGACGGCCCTGTTCTTTCAGACGCAGCGCGAGCTTGCCGGCGTGCGTCGTTTTGCCGGAGCCCTGCAGGCCGACCAGCATGATGACCGACGGCGGCGCATCGGAAAACTGCAAACGCGCTTCCGCGCCGCCCAGCAGTTCGACCAGTTCGTCGTGCACGATCTTGACGATCGTCTGCGCCGGCGAGAGCGACGCCATGACGTCGGCGCCGATCGCCTTCTCTTTAATCGCATTGACGAACTCTTTGGCCGCGGAAAGCGAAACATCGGCCTCAAGCAAAGCGATGCGCACTTCGCGCATCACTTCATTGACGTCACCTTCGCTTAACCGGCCTCGACCGGTCAAACGCGAGAAGATCGCATTCAACCGGTCGGATAATTGATCGAACATTTCTAAATTACGCTGCGGCTCCTCGCGCGTTCCCTAGCAGACAGGATGTCGTGCATGCCGGGACGACAGGATGTCGTCTTACGGCCGTGGGCGCCGCAATAGTTCATTCTTTTGCTGTGGCTTCTTCGACGCGCTTGACCGCATCGCCGACCGTCTTGATTTTCTCCGCCTCTTCGTCCGGAATATCGATGTTGAACTCCGTCTCGAAGGCCATCACGAGCTCGACCTGGTCGAGCGAGTCGGCGCCGAGGTCGTCGGTGATCGAAGCCTCCGGCGTCACTTCCGACTCATCAACGCCGAGCTGCTCGACGATGATCTTCTTGACTTTATCGAACGTGGTGGACATAGTGCTCCTTTACTACCCCACCGCGCCGAGCGCGCCGGGGACCCCAAGTGTTACAAAGAGGCACTCCGGCCTCATAAAACGCCGCCGTCAACCACCAGGGTTTGCCCGGTGATGTATCCGGCAGCCTCCGAACAAAGAAAAGTGACTACTCCGCTGACGTCTTCCGGTTTTCCGGCGCGCCCGAGCGCCGCCTGTTTGAGGAGATACTCGCGCGCCTCGTCCGGCATCTTCTCGGTCATCGCCGTTTCGATGAGCCCCGGCGCGACGGCGTTGACTCTTATGTTCCTCGACCCCAATTCCTTCGCTAGGGACTTGGTCAGGCCGAGCAAGCCCGCCTTGGCCGCCGCGTAAGCCGCCTGGCCCGCGTTCCCGCTCACACCGACGATGCTCGACATCAAGACGATGGAGCCGCTGCGCTGCTTCATCATGGGCTTGGCGACGGCGCCGCACAGGTAGAACGCCGATTTAAGGTTGACCGAAAGCATCTGATCGATCACGTCGGGCTTCAGACGCAGCAAGAGTGAGTCGACGGACTGACCGGCATTCGCTATGGCGAAATCGACGCGCCCGAACGCAGCCATCGTCTGCTCGACAAAGCCGTTCACGGCCCCTTGCTCCGCCACATCGCCGATGAGCACGAGACATTTCGCGCCGGTACGCGCGGCGTTGCACGCCTCCACTGTTTCTTCCAGCGCGCCGCGGTCGCGTCCGACGAGCGCAACGTCCGCACCGTGTTTGACCAAATCCGTGGCAATGGCACGCCCGATACCGCGGCTCGCGCCCGTGACGAGTGCAGCCTTTCCTTCAAACATTTACTTTTGTCCCTCGACAGGCTCGGGATGGCGAAGCACGCCGCGCAGTTTTTCGACGCCCGCAAAGTCCGTAACGTTCATCACCTGCGGCGTATTCGGCAAGCGTTTGAACATCGGCGCGAGCACCGGCGTCGCACCGAACTCGACGACGAGATCCAAATCGTAGGTAAGCAGCGTCAGTGCGCAATCATGCCAGCGCACTTCGTCCATAATGGATCTGACCAGGTTGCGCTTAATGTCCTCGACGCTGCGATACGCCTTCGCGTCCACGTTCGAAACCACGTCGAACTGCGGCAAACGGAATTGCCCGGCGTTCACCGCCGCTTCAAAACGCGGAACTGCGGGCGCCATCAGTTCGCTGTGCCACGCGCCGGAAACATTCAGCGGCACGACGCGCTTCGCGCCCGCTTCCAGCAGCGCATCGCCCGCAACCTGTACCGCGGAAAGATCGCCGCTGATGACGATCTGCGCGGGCGAATTAAAATTCGCGAGCTGCACGCGCTTGCCGGTCTGCGCTTTCACGCGCTCGACGGCTTGACGAATCTTTTCCGCATCCATGCCGAGGACGGCGGACATGCCGCCCGGTGCTTGCTCCGCGGCGTACTGCATCGCTTTGCCACGCTCGTCGACGATCCGCAGCGCTTCTTCGAACGAGAGCGCATTGGAGATAGTCAAACTGCAAATCTCGCCGAACGAATGTCCCGCGCTCACCGCCGGCTCGAGCGCGTCTCCAACCGCGTAATACAGCGCAACGTTCGTCGTAAAGATCGCGGGCTGGCTGAATTGCGTTTCGCGCAATTTCTCCTCGGGACCGCTGCGCTGCAGTTCGAGCAGGTCGTAACCTAAGATGCGGCTTGCGCGCGCAAAAATGTCGTGCGCCTTCGGCGATCGCGCGGCGGCATCGGCGCCCATGCCGATCACCTGCGAGCCTTGGCCCGGAAAAATGCACGCTACGCGCATGCCCATCTCCACGTTATGGCGCCCCACGAAAGGCCGCCGCCAAAACCCACGAACACGATCACGTCTCCATCCTTAATTTTGCCGGATTGCACCGCTTCCGAAAGCGCGATCGGAATCGACGCCGCCGACGTGTTGCCGTACTCGTGAATGTTCACGATGACTTTTTCTTCCGGCATCTGCAGATACTTGGCCGCCGAGTCGATGATGCGTTTATTCGCCTGATGCGGAATGAGCCAGTCGACGTCGCTCTTTTCGAGATTGGCTTTGCGCAGCGCCGAGTCTGTGGCTTCGATCATCTTTGTGACGGCAAATTTGAAGACTTCGCGGCCTTCCATATAGATGTATTGGTCGCCGGCTTCCAGCGCAGAGGCCGTGAGCGGCCGGCGTGAACCGCCCGCGGGCACGCGCAGCACCTCCGGGCGGCTGCCGTCGGAGCCAAGTTCGCTGGAGAGAAACGAGTCCGCGCTCGACGCTTCGAGAATCACCGCGCCCGCGCCATCGCCGAACAGCACGGCGGTTGCACGGTCGTTGCGGTTGACGATTTTCGTGAGGGTCTCCGCACCAATGAGCATGACGCGTTTATACACACCGGATCGAATCAGGCTCGACGCGACGGTGAGGCCGTAGATGAAGCCGCTGCAAGCGATCTCGATGTCGAACGCCGCTTTGTCGGCGGCACCGAGTCTGGACGCAACGATGCATGCGGTTGCGGGGAACGGAAAATCGGGCGTGACGGTGGCGACGACGTAACAATCGATGTCGGCGGGCTGCAGGCCCGCGTGCGAGAGCGCCATGCGGGCGGCGGCGATTGCCAGATCGCTCGTCGCTTGTTCGGGTGCGGAAACGTGACGGCGCTTCATCCCCGTGCGCGTGGTAATCCACTCGTCGGAAGTGTCGAGCACCTTTTCGAGATCCTCGTTCGTCAGAATCGACGACGGCGCGTGATGCCCCACCGCGAGGATCCGGACACCGGCCTGACTCAACGCCTAGCCGTGAGAGTGTCCGGCGTGTTCGTCCTTTATCTCGATGACCTGCCGGCCGCCGTACGTACCGCAATGCTCGCACACGAAATGCGGGCGCTTGGGTGCGTGACATTGCGGACACTCGACGGTCGTCACCGCATTGAGTTTCCAGTTTGCCGCGCGACGGCTGCGCGTCTTGCTGCGCGGAGTTTTCCACTTCAGGTTCGCCACTGTTCTATTGCTCCGTGGGCTCGCAGTTACACGCGCCCGTGTTTTTGTTCTCGCCGCAGACGGGGCAGATGCCCTTGCAGTCTTGCGCGCAGAGCAGTCCGATGGGGACCGCGCTGCACACCAGCTGCGTCGTCAGATCTTTTACGTCCAGACGATCACCCGTCAGGACGTTGCTCTCGCCGAACGGATCGGCTTGCGCGTCACCTTCGATCGAGAACTGTTCGCCGACGTCGACGTGCATCGCACGATCGACCTCACCCAAACACCTGTCACACTCGCCATGAATTCCGACGTCGATACTGCCGGCGATTTCCAGCATGTCTCCGGACGAATGCATGTCCAGATGCACGCGGGCCGGCTCCGGGAACGTTACGCCCTCGAACGGTTCCAGGGGCACCTCTTGCTCGACGGAGAGCCGTTGCCGCCCGCCCGCGAGCAGAGCACCGATATCGACCTTGTACGAAGAACCCATAACATAGAGGAAGGCCGCCCGTTTTTGGGGGCCTTCTAAACTCGACACATTGTAGACTCCGCGAGAGCGCGTTGTCAAACGCCCACGTCGCGGCACGCCGGCGCCCGCTTACCTGTAAAGTCCCACGACGGCCTCACCGAACGTCTCAGAGACTGCCGCCCGCCCGGCACGAAGGGCGCCCCGCGATGAGCCGGCTGCCCACGTTCCTTATTCTGGCGTTCACGCTGTGCGCGTGCGGCGGCGGCGGAGCCTCTGCTCCGATGCCGTCGGGCGGGGGACCTGCGCCGCAGCCGTCCGGCGCACCGCAGCCGCGCGGGCCGGCGTCCTTCGCCGATACGACCGGCCGCGTCGGCCTTTTCCAGGAATTCGACCGCCTGATGAGCCCGCAGCAGATCCAAGCGGACGCCCCGCGCTACGACGCGGTGTGGGGCGCCTCGCAAGCGGCGCCCTGGCTCGACCTGCACCCCGGCATGCTCGTCTCGCGCTATTTCATTCCGCAGGAAGATCGCTCCCAGCTCTCCGGCCACGACCTGGGGTGGTGGCAAGCGAATCATCCCGACTGGATTTTGTACGCGTGCGATGCGAGCGGCACCCCGACGCACGACCTGGCGTATTGGTCCGGTGTGACGCGCGCCGACGTCCCGCTCGATTTTCACAATCCGGACGTCATCGACTACCAGGTGCGGCAGCTCAATGGTGCCAGCGCGATTGCCAACGGCCACAATGCGCTCGCGATCGATCAAGTCACTTTCGTCGATGCGATGGTCGGCGGCAATCCCAACTTCGGGCAGACCGTCAAACCCGGCGAGTACGCGTGCGGAATCTGGCAGAACGGCACGTTCGTACGCCGGTATAGCGGCTATAACGATCCCGCGTGGACGAACGACATGGTGGCGTTCGTCAAAACCGCGCACCAAATCGTCACGACCGACCCGGTACTGGCGCCGTATCATTTGAAGATTCTCATCAACCATCCGCTGACGAGCCTCTCGAACGCGACCGAACAAGCGCTGCTCGCAAACATCGACGGCATCTTGGACGAAGCGGGATACACCAACGGCGGACATTACACGTCGGCGACGTACGCGAACGTTTTCCGTTCGGCCACCGACTACTTCATCCACGTACAGAAAATGGGACTGGCCGGCTTCATCATCGATCAGTTCGGCGCGAGCGACATCACGCCGCAGCAGCGCGAATACGCCGTCGCCGCATACTTCATGGCAAACGAAGGGCGGCTGTACATGTACATGTCGCCGTCGGTCGGCGGGACCGATTACAACTATCCCGAGTATTCCGCGAAACTCGGTACGCCGTGCGCCGACTACACCGGCGGCCCGTACATCTACGATCGCAAGTACAGCGGCGGACTGGTCGTACTCAATTCCGGTTCGCTGCCCGCCGCAACGCAGAACGCAACGCTTCCGCCGGGCCACACGTATACCGACATCGACGGCCGCACGATAACCAACCCGCTCAGCATCGCCTCGAACGACGGCTACGTACTGCTCACGACCAACGGCTGTTCGTAACGGCGCGTTGCCGTTCGGCGCACTGCGCGTGATGGCAGCGTATCATGAGTACCATATCGAGCCTCGCGCAGCGCGGCGTCGCGTTCGCGCCGCAGATTGCTTCGGCGGCATCCAGATACGGCGTCGATCCGGCATTACTCGCGGCGGTTGCGGCGCAAGAAACGGGCGGCCCCGGCAGTAACGCCGGACGCAACATTATCGGCGACGGCGGGCACGGCCACGGCATTTTTCAAATCGACGACCGCTATCACGCGTTTGCCGAAACCGCGGCGGCAATGGATCCGCAAGCGAACGCCGATTATGCGGCGCACATGATCTCCGGCTTGCTCAAGCGTTACCGAGGCGATGTTCACAAGGCGCTCTCCGCCTATAACGCCGGCGACCCCAACGCACGCGGCACCGTGACGACGTGGCAAGACGGCAAGCGGCTAGGTTACGCCGATTCGGTGCTGCGGCATTACACTGAACTTGCCGGCGCCGAAAGCCAAACGGAGCAGCAAAACGTCAACGCACTTTCTGCGTTTGCATCGTTGCAGTTGCCGCCCCCGGTGCCGTCACCGCAGATGCAAAGCCGTCCGTTTCGGGAGAACGAAGTCGACTTCGGATCGCTGATTTTTTCGGACGGCTCTAGCGACTGACTACACCGCGCGTGATAGCGCTGTGAACCTCTTCCAAAGGAGCAAGCAATGCACTTGAATTTGGGAGGCATCGTGAAAGGCATCACGACGGGCCTCGAAACGCTGGTTGAAACCGGCAATCCTATCGCTGCCGCCGGCGCGGGCGCCGTCGCATGTTTCTCCGGCGGCAATTGCTCCGGCGCGCAAGCACCGCAGCTCGATCCGCAGCTGAGCCCGCTGTTCGACGAAATGCGTGCGGAGAATCCGTTCGAACAGCAAAACGTCAACATGCTCGCAGATTACGCCGACCTGATCGCGGCGTAAGGAAGGCGAGTATGGGATTGAATTTGGGAGCCGCGGCAAGCGCCGGTGCGCAAGCGTTCATGCTCACGGAGAATCCCCTCATTGCCGGCATTGCCGCACTTGCGGGCGGCGTCTTCGGCGGCGGCGGCGGAAATATCGTGGGCGGAATCGGCAACACCGGTCTTGCGGGGCTGAACAACGCTGACGAAGCGTTTCAACTCTACATGTACGGGCAGCAAATGCAGCATCAAGAGCAGATGCAAGTACAGTCGGAAGCGTTCAACGAGATGATGGACGAGAAGTCCGAACAAATGCGCGAAGTGAACACGTTGCGCGACGTGCAGATGGCGCAGCGCAAAGCGGACAACTCGATTACCAAGAAGTTCATCGAGTCGATCACCGAGTGATGCTGGAAACAATCGCGAAGGGCCGCCCGGTGACCGGGCGGCCCGCCGGCACGCAACGCAAACCTGTGGCGCAGCAGGCGGCGGACCAATCCACTGCTCAACTCGCCGACATGCTGCAGGCCCAGCGCGAGGAGCAAGTGCGCGAGCAGGTCATGCTGGAGCGGCAGCGCCAGCAGTACGATTTCGACACCGCCGAGCGCGCCGAGATCGATCGCGAGTACAACAACTCACGCGACCTGACGCTGGCGCAGATGAAATCGGACGACGAGGTCGTCAAGAAGTACATCGCCATGATCTAGCGCTGCCTGACCGGTGCGGCAGGGGGGTCTTGCGCGGTGTGGTAAGATTAGGACTTGTTCGGGCCATTAGCTCAGTTGGTTAGAGCGCATGCTTGATAAGCATGAGGTCCCAAGTTCGAGCCTTGGATGGCCCACCAATCAGCGAACGCCCCGCACTTTGCGGGGCGTTTTGCCTTCTTCCCGTCGGGGTCTACTTTAGGGCGGCGGTCGTTTCACCGAAGTGCCACCCGGGCAAGTCGGACGGAAAATCGTATGCGCTGTAGGTGTATTCGCCGAAGTAGTTCGCACGCTGCGAGTATTCAGTGCGGCTGTACGACCACACGACGTGATTGACGACGAGATACGGGCCCCAGTAGCCGAGTTCGACTTGAAATTCCGCGAGCGAATTGCGCCCTTGCGGATCGTCCCAAAAGCCGATCGGTCCCGTGACGATGAGCTTCCAAATATCGTGCGAGCGCGCATCAACCCATAAGCCTACGAGCGTTGGCCGGCCCCTCGGCGCTCCATCGAACGTCAAGTGATACGTGTCGTGACCTTTGTACCACTCTTCATCCGCGATGTGGCAGCGTACATTGCCCAGCGTGCGCACAGACGCGATGATGGGCATTCCATCGTCGCCGTCGAGCCACATGGCTCTTCCTTTGCCGTACGGACCGAGTTCGGGCGGTCCCGGTTCGACGCGCCGCGTGATGAACGGCTGATAGCTGAAGCGTTCGTCTGAAACGCGCGCCAAGCCGTCGTCGCGGTATTCCACGTGCGCGGTGCTGCGGATGATCGGCTCGCCGTCCTCCGAAACCACGATGCGTTCGCTGTACGTTACATATGGCGGATGCGCGGCGTTTGCGCTGCGCCGCAATGCAGCATCGAAGACGTCCCAGCACGGCGGCATCGCTCCAAGGGCGGCCAAGAGCAGCGCGTGGATCATCGTCTTCGCCTCCGATCTTAAGTATCGGTTTTGCGACGATAAACGCAAGTGATGAAAGGAATCTGAAGAGTAGGACCTGCGCCGGGGAAGGTGAGGCCGCCGCACCCTGCGAACGTGCGGCGGTTGTCCATCGCGGGGATGTAGCTCAGCTGGTAGAGCACCTGCTTTGCAAGCAGGGGGTCAGGAGTTCGAGCCTCCTCATCTCCAGGATGTTCGCGGCCTGCCCGGAAACTTTGCGGGTCGCTTTGGGGGCATAGCTCAGTTGGTAGAGCATTACGCTGGCAGCGTAAGGGTCAGGAGTTCGAGTCTCCTTGCCTCCACTTTCAGAAATGGCCGCGTCTCACACGCGGCCATTTGCTTTTTTCGCACAGCGCGTAATCGAGCTCTTGCAACGTGTGCGCGCGGTGCGGACGTGGTAGAAAGCGCGAGGCCCACAATCGCTTAAAAAGGACACATCCACATGCGCTTTTTCACGCACCCGAAAACGCTGGTGCGCCTCGCGCTCGTGGCGAGCATCGTCGCGCTCGCCGGCAGTCTTGCGGGATGCAACAGCGGTTCGGGAAACGCTCTCGGCCCCATCGGCGGACTTGGGCCCGGCGGCAACAACGCCACGGTGCGTTTTGTCAACGGCTCTCCCGACGCGGGCAGCGTTCAAGTTTTCATCGACAATCAGCAGCAGTTTTGCACCAACGGTTCTACCGGAACCGCGTGTTCGCTTGCATACGGGCAGGTCACGACGTACGCAGTGAATCTCGGCGCCGGCCAGCACGCGATCGTGCTCAAAGATCAAAGCGGCAACACGCTCACCATTCCGAGCGGATCGATTTCCGTGAACGGCGGCGGACGCTACAGCATTGTGCTGACGGGCGAATTGCATCCGTCGTACACCGCATCGCCGAATCTTACACTGACCACGTTTACCGATCAGCCGTTCAACACACCGTCCGGCGGTGCCGCAGTGAACATCCATCATGCATCGGAGTACCTGGCTAACACCAACCCGTCGCCGCTACAGTTCGGGTACTTCGTGAACAACAATCCGGCATCGTCCACAAACGTCGGGCAAACGGTTTCATTTGGCGCCGCGACGACGGTACAAGGCATTGCGTCGAGCGGACTCAACGTGCCGATCACGTTTTTCGCGGGTTCACCGACCGGTCCGACTATAGCGCCGAGCCAAATCGACTCGTCTAAATGCGCGTCAAATGCGCTGCCGTGCTCGACCGGAAATCTCTCGCTGTATCTCATCGACGGTCCGGCGGCATCGACTTCGCCGGTAACTCCGCCGAGCGGCATCAGCGCATCGGCGAACAGCGTCTTCGTCGGCGTGTTCGACTAAGCGCACGACTCATGATAGACTGACACGCGCGGAGTACGCCGGACGGCCGCGGCGCAGGTGCGTCGAGGAAAGTCCGGGCTTCACAGGGCAGGGTGCAGGATAACGTCCTGTCGGGGCAACTCGAAGGAAAGTGCCACAGAAACATACCGCCCCAAATTGCTTTGGCAATTTGGGGCAAGGGTGAAATCGTGAGGTAAGAGCTCACGGAGCTGCACGGTGACGTGCGCTCGGGTAAACCCCACCTGAAGCAAGACCGCTCGATTACTCCGGGCAACCGGAGCGGACGGCCCGTCCGAACGAGCCAAGTCGCATTGAGGCGCGCGGTAACGCGCGCCCCAGAGAGATGGCCGTCACCCGCTCTGCGGGGACAGAATCCGGCTTACAGGCGTACTCCGCGAAATACGTAATTTTCTTCACATGAAACCGGCGGTATGGCGGTCGGCCGCACTCGCGCTCATTGCAGCGGCGATCGGCTTTGCCTTGTATCAGCCGTTTTTGCGTCAACAAGACGATTTCGGCATCACGTTCGTCGTGCCGCGCGAACATCCGGGAGACATCGTCGTCACCAGCGTCGAGCCAAATTCTCAGGCGGCGCACGCGGGTATCCACATCGGCGATCGCATCGCGTACGGGCAGACGGCTCTGCAGCGCGCGCAAGTCGCTTATGCGCTGCCGGGCGCCCACGTTTCGCTGCTCGTGAACGATTCGAAACGCGTGGTGCTCACCGCGCGAACGATGCCGCCCGTCGGAGATTGGAACGCCACGGTTCTCCGGCTGGCGTTTCTTTTGGTAGCGGCACTGCTTGCGTGGCGGCGTCCCGAAGATCGCGCGACGCGCTGGCTCGTATTCTTCTTGTGGTGTTATGGTTTGGCGATCGGACTTGCCAACGGTCTGCTGCCCGCACCGCTGCTCTCGTTCATTTTTTTGCGAATGCTGGCCGGCGTGCTATTCTTGCTCGGCACCGGCGCGGTAGCAGGTTTTGCCGCGAACTTTCCGGCGCCGGTGCGCGGCGACGCGCCGAGAATCATGGCATTTGCGGCGCAAGCAATTGCAGTGTTCTTCGCGTGTGCAATCACCGTCGTGGAATGGCTACCGCGAACCGGCACGGCGGTTTCACTGCTCAACGCCGGTGTCGTCGCCGCATTTGCCGCCATCGCACTGCTCGTCGTGGCAACATTCGTTACAACGTATCTGCAAGGCGCGCCAACCGAGCGTCAGCGCCGGCGCTGGGTGTTTTTGATCGTCGGCTTCGGGCTATTCGGGCTGGTCACGGACATCCTGGTTTCGATGATCGCCGGCTATCAGGCGTGGCTCGACATGCTGGCGCTGATTCCGCTCGCGCTTCTGCCGATCGGACTTGCGTACGTCATTTTGCGCCATCGCGTCATCGACGTCGGCTTCGTACTCAATCGCGCGGTCGTCTACACCGGCGTATCGCTGATCGTCGTCGGCATCTTCGTGATCCTCGAAACGCTGCTCGGGAAATACGTCGAGAGTACCAGTCACGTTACCAGCATTGCCGTGCAACTCGCGGTCGCGCTCGTCCTCGGTTTTTCGATCCGCTACGTACACGAGCGCGTAGATCGCTTCGTCGACAGCGTGTTGTTCCGCGAACGCCATCTTGCGGAGGCGGCGATTCGCGAATTTTCGCATGATGCGGGATACATCACGGATACCGGAGTTCTCTTGACGCGCACGGTGCAAGTCGTCGAGCGGTACACGCACACGCATGGAGCCGGCGTCTGGCTCGCGGCCGGCGCGCACTACCGCCCTGGCGCGAATACCTTTGCCATCGCACCGGAGGTTACCGAAAACGACCCGGCGGTGGTGGCGATGCGCGCCCGGCGCGTGAGCGTCCATGTGCGCGACTGCGGGTCCGCGCTGCCGGGCTTTCTGGCGTTCCCGATGATCGTGCGCGGCGAACTGTTGGGCATACTCGTATGCGGGCAAAAACTCGACGACGAGACGTTCGCGCCGGACGAAGAAGCCGCGCTTGCCTCGCTTGCCACGAGCGTGGGGCATGCGCTCGATGCCATAGAGGTGCGCGAGCTCCGGCGGCGCTTGGAGGCGCTGACCGCAACCGGCGGGGTCCCGCGCGCGTTTTAGGCGAAGGATATGAGCATGACCGAGCAACGTTTCACCCCCGACATGACCGTCGACCAGGCGTTCAAAATGCACGCCGGCGCCCGCCGCGTATTCGCCCGCTTCCATCTGGGCGGCTGTTCCAATTGCGCCATCAGCGAATCGCATACCATCGGCGCCGTCAGCGAGGATTACGGCATTCCGCTTCCGATGCTGCTCGAGTCGCTCAATGCGCTCTGGCATCAGGGCAAGCTCTCGGTCGGCGACAAGGTACGCATCCCGGACGAGATCCGCTCGAAGGTTCCGCAACTCGCGAACGTACCGGAAATCGGCGAAATAAAAAGTGCGGAAGCCGGCGCCTACACGGCTGAGTTCGGCGACGTGCGCTTGCAGGGACTCGCGGAAGATTTTATTCCGGTGGAAGCAACGGTAACGACGCCGTAGGGCAAAGGCTCAAAACAAAAGCCCGCGCGGAGCGGGCTTTTCATTATTCCAGGGGCTTGCGTTCGGAAAAGCCTTCGTCCATGCCGTGCCAGTGCGTGATCTCCTCTTCACCGGCTTTCCAGCAGAGGTACACGGCGCGGCCTTCGCGCATCGACGGAAAATCGATGAGCCCCAGGTCGATGTCTTTGACGATGCATCCGTAGGCTTCGATGCGATTGATGATGCGCACGATCTCGGCCTTTTGCTCGCTG
>DASSEZ010000052.1:0-28008 GCA_035694945.1 Vulcanimicrobiaceae bacterium | reverse complement strand
GTTCGGCGACATCGACGGTGCGCTGGCGCAGCGGTACCTCGCGCAGTTCCGCTCGCTGCGTACGCCGCTGGACCGGCGTATGGGTTTCGGAAACGACGCGCGCATACGCGGCCTGGAAACGTACTCGTCGGGCACGGCGCTCTTACGTCTTGGCGAACTTCAAGCTGCGCAGCACATGCTGCAAGAGGCGTACGAGATCTTCCTGAAATTCGATTACGGCTGGCGTGCAGCGCTCGCGGCGCTGGGGCTGCACAAAGCCACCCAGGACGCGCGCTGGCTTCAGCACGCGCGAAAAGCGATCAAACAGTGGCCGCAGTGCTGGATCGCGCTAGAGTTGCGTGAGGCACAGCAGGCACACTCGGTTTCCGACGAAGAGGCGATGGTGACGCGTGCGCAGCGTCCGATCCTGCGCTTAGTGCTGGAAGGGCGGCGCAACGCGGACATTGCGGGCGCGCTGGGCAAAAGTCCCAATACGGTGCGCAACCATATCGCCGAGATCTTCCGCACGTTCGACGTTCGCTCGCGCAGCGAACTCATCGCGCTGCTCAGCCGCCGCCGGCGCTGATATGGCGAGCAGGCCGGCGGAGCAGATCCGCCAGCCTCTCTGCCCGCACGTCATCGCCGTGATTCCGGCCGGGCGGGTGCATTCGCGCGACCTGGGGGAAGGCCGCAGGGTGCGCGCCCGAGGGATTCGGGATAACGACTCACACCGTTCCGTTCTGAGCCCCGTCGAAGGGCATCGTACCGATGGAGTGTCCACAAAATAGCATGCGCGTTGGCAGCGCGCATGGGACGTTTGGGACGCGCGGCGAGGGCCTTCGCCCGCGCGTTAGGACCGGTCCCTATTCCGCGGCGCCCAGTTCTTGCTTGGCCTCCATGAGGCGCTCGCCGAGTTCGTCGAGTTCTTCCTGATCGAAGAGTTCGCGCGCCATTTTGAACATGGGGCCTTCCTCTTCTTTCACGTGGTGCTCGACCAGTTCTTTGAGCACGCTGAGCTTCGGTTTGTACGTTTCGTCTTTAGGATCGAGGTTTTCGAGTTCGCCGATAATGGTCTTGACGACGTTGTGCTCTTCGTACGCCTCGAGGACTTCCTCGCGTTCTTCGCCTTTGCCGGCGCGCCGGCGAAATTCCGGATAGAAAATCGTTTCTTCGATCTTCGAGTGTATCGTCAACTCTTGGTCGATCTGCGCAAAGAGTTTTTTGCGCTGCGTGCTCGCGCGATCGCCGAGCTCTTCCACCTCACCGAAAAGCGTCTTCACTTTCTTGTGGTCGGCCTTCAACAATTTCAGAGCGTCCATAGTGCCACAACTCTACCCGGCGCGCGCAAAGAGAAACGGCCGCCGAGGTGCCGGGCGCCTTTATGCCCGCCCAGGGGCTGCCTGTCGCTAAAGGCAGACTTTTTGTCGCGCATACTTGACACATTGTCGGCTTTGGGCTACACTCCGCTCCATGAAGACGTTTTGGACTCGTTCGCCGCTCGCCCGCCGCTTGGTGGCGTACTATGCGGTGCTCTTGCTCGCGGAAGTGCTCGTTCCGCACGTTCCCCACGCGCTCTATGGCGTACTGGCTATCGCGCCGCTCCTGCTGCTGCGCTGCAGCCTACAAGCGCAATGAGCGAAGCCAAGCATACCGCCCGCGAGCGGGCCATCGCACGGCGCTACGTGTGGCAGATGCTCGCGCTGCTCGCGCTCTACATCATCATTTTGTACGTGAGCATCCACGCGCTGCAGACCGGACACTACTCGCCGGTGTTCCGCGATCTGATCGCAGTCACGCCCGTCATCCCGCTCGCCGGCGTGCTCGCATCGGTCATCCAGTTCATGCTGAGCGTTGACGAGTTGCAGCGTCAGATCCACCTCGAAGCGCTCGCAATCGCAGCGGGCGTAACGGCCGCGCTCGCAATCACCTACAGTTTCCTCGAAGGCGTCGGCCTGCCGCATTCGCAGGCGTGGTGGGCGTTCGCGTGCGTCGATCTCACGTGGGCGCTGGCGCTTCCGTTCGTCAGGCGCCGGTACGAATAGATGAAGAACCGCATTCGCGTGCTGCGTGCCGAGCACGAATGGTCGCAAGCCGAAGTTGCGGAGCGGTTAGGCATCGCGCGACAAACGATCAACGCGCTGGAAACCGGAAAATACGCGCCAAGCCTGCCGCTCGCATTCAAAATCTCAAAGCTTTTTTCACTGCCGGTCGAGCAGATATTCGATCCCAATTCCGTAGAGGAGTAACCATGAAACGCTTGATTCTCGCAAGCGCGCTCATCGCGAGCACGCTCTGGTCCGGTGCGCCCGCAAAAGCCGCCATTCCGCCGCCCCTTCCCGCAGCGCGCGCGTCGTTCGACAGCGGAAGCCTGCACGTCGACGTGTACGGAACGCCCGGAAAACCCGCGCTCGTTTTCATTCCGGGTCTGGCGTGCGGACCGTGGGAATGGTCCGGAGAAATCGCGCACTTTGCGCCGGGCTATACGATCTACGCACTGACACTTCCCGGCTTTAACGGTCAGCCGGCAATCGACGGCGATCTATTCGCAAAGGTCTCCGGCGACTTTTGGAACTTGCTCCAGACGCGCAGCATCGAGAAGCCGATCGTCATCGGTCACAGTTTGGGCGGCACACTCGGTTTCATGCTCGCCGAGCAGCATTCGGATCGTTTGCGGGCGCTCATCGCTGTCGACGGCATGCCGGTATTTCCGGGCACCGAAAATCTGCCGCAGGCGCAGCGCGATGCAATGGCCTCGCAGATGACGGCCATGATCGGTTCCATTTCCAGCCCGCAAGCGTTCGAAGCCGCGGAAAAAACCTACTCACTGCCGTACATGATCACCGCGAAAGACGACGTCGCAGCCGTGGCGCGCCTGGCCGCGAAAAGCGATCCGAAGGCCACGGCTCAGTGGATGCACGACGACTTGCTGCTCGACACGCGAACGCAATTGGGCGCAATCACGATTCCGGTGCTTGAGATTACGCCGTTCGATCCAAAACTCGATCCGTTCGGTCCGGCGAAAATCGCGAGCGCTCAGCAGAAGGAGGCGTATTACGCGTCGTTGCTCAAGGGCGATACAACGGCGCACGTCCAGGTGATACAGCCGTCGCGGCACTTCGTCATGTACGATCAGCCTGCGGCGCTGCACGCGGCGATGGCGTCGTTTCTTTCAGGAATAGGTGAGTAGCCGAGCACAAATCGACATTGTCGATCTCCTGCGGAGCGCCGCCTCGATAGGCAAACTGCACGTCATACCAGCAGGTTTGCGTCAGGGGCACCCGCAGGCTCCGGAAATCGCCCACGTCCACCACGTTCGTCGAACCGAGCAGGTCCTCGCTCCAGACGCCGGTCGCATGATGGCCGATGCGGATGACGAAGATCGGCTCGGTTCCGGCGTTTATAAAGGCGACGGTCCGCTGCTGCGGCGCTGCCGCCGCGGGGCCGAAAACCGGCACCGCCAGAGCGGGTCCTAATAAGAGGAAGCAAAAAGCGGTCCTCCAGCATAACGGAAGCATCAACCACAACAGTTCATGAGCGTCATCGAATTACCTTACTCGCCGGATGTTGCGGCGCAAACCCGGCCCCTCTTCGAGCGCGTCGCGCACGTCATTCCCGAAGTCGAGTGGCCGATCCACGCGCCGTACGTCGCCGAGATCAACCGCCTCAAGCGCGAGCGCAACGCGGTCATCCTCGCGCACAACTACCAAGTTCCCGAAATTTTTCACACCGTAGCGGACATCGTCGGCGACTCGCTGGGCCTTGCACTCGAGGCCTCGCGAACCGACGCGGACGTCATCGTCGTCTGCGGCGTGCACTTCATGGCCGAGACGGCGAAACTCGTCAACCCCGAAAAAACCGTGCTCGTGCCCGACCTGCGCGCGGGCTGTTCGCTCGCGGAGTCTATCACGGGCGCCGACGTACGCTTGTTGCGCGAGCGCTATCCCGGCGTTCCCGTCGTCACGTACGTCAATACGTCCGCGGAAGTCAAAGCCGAATCGGATATTTGCGTCACGAGCGGCAACGCGGTGAAAATCGTCAACAGTCTTGGCACGGAGCGCGCTATTTTCTTACCGGACGAGTACTTGGCGAAGTACGTCGCCTCGCAAACCGGCGTCGAAATCATCGCGTGGAAAGGCCACTGCGAAGTGCACGAGCGCTTCACCGGCGCGCAAATCCGCGCTTACCGCGAAGACGACGCCGGGATTATCGTGCTCGCGCATCCGGAGTGTCCGCCCGACGTTCTGGCCGAAGCGGACTACGTCGGCTCGACGCAAGGCATGATCGCGTACGTCGATCGCGAGCGCCCCTCGCGCGTCGTGATGATCACCGAATGTTCCATGGCGAGCAACGTTTCGGCGGAGTTTCCCGGCACGGACTTCGTGCGGCCGTGCAACTTGTGCCCGCACATGAAGCGCAATACGCTGCCAAAAGTGCTGCACGCACTGCAGAATATGCAGCATGAAGTGACGATCGATCCGCACGTTGCGGATCGCGCACGCCGCGCCGTGGAGCGTATGCTCGCCGTTGCATAATTCGCCGCATCGCCTGCTCGTCGAGCCGATCGTCCGGGCAGCGCTTCTGGAGGACATCGGCCATGGCGGTGATCTCACGACCGACGCCATTATCGCGCCGGACGCCCGCGCGAACGCGCGAATCGTGGCGCGCAAACCGGGAGTCGTTGCCGGCTTGCAGGCAGCATGCCTGGCGTTTGAATTGCTCGATCCAGGAGCGCGCATCACGGTCGAGGCCGGCGACGGCACGCGAATCCAGCCGGGGCAATCCGCAGCCAGCATTTCATGTACGGCGCGCGCGCTGCTCACGGGCGAGCGCACCGCGCTCAATCTGCTCTGCCGTCTGAGCGGAATCGCGAGCGCGACGCGATCGCTTGTCGATCTCATCGCGGAGTACCGCGCGTCGCTCGTCTGTACGCGCAAAACCACGCCGGGGCTTCGCGTGCTCGAAAAATACGCCGTACGCTGCGGCGGCGGAAGCAATCACCGCTTCGGGCTCGACGACGCCGTGCTCATCAAAGACAACCATCTCGCTCTTGCGGGCTCCATCCATGACGCGGTTGCAGCGGTGCGCGGGCGCGTGGGCCACATGGTGAAAATCGAAGTGGAGGTCGATACGCTCGAACAGTTGCACGAAGCGCTCGACGAGCGCATCGACGCGGTATTGCTCGACAACATGACGCCGGAACAACTGACGCAGGCCGTGGCGCTCGTGAACGGCCGCCTGCTCACCGAGGCCTCCGGAACCGTTACGGCCGAGCGCATCGTCGCCGTCGCGCGCAGCGGCGTCGATCTCATCTCGTCGGGCTGGATTACCCATAGTGCTCCCGCGCTGGATTTCGGCCTCGACGTAGAATTATAAGCGGCATGGACACGCGCAAACCGGCCGACCTCCATTCCCCCGCGAAGGCGAGCCACGATAGCGGCACACCTGACGCCCTCGTCGAGTTCATGTCCACCGGTTGGCTCGATAAGCCGATGAGCGTTTCGGCCGAGCCCCATCGCGACGGACACCGCGAACATCGCAAGCGGCTTTCGCAAGCCTATCCGGGCGAATTTTTGGTAATCCCGGCGGGCGATGAAAAAGTGCGTGCCAACGACACGAACTACCGCTTCCGTCCGTCCAGCGACTTCGCGTATCTGGTCGGGCCGGGCGAACCCGGCGCGCTGCTGGTCATGGAACCGCGCGAAGGCGGTGGACATCAATCAGTGCTGTTCGTTCCCGCGCACAATCGCGGTACGGCCGAATTTTTCACCGACCGCGTGTACGGAGAGCTCTGGGTGGGCCGCCATCGCGGCGTCGACGAGAGCCAGTTGTATTACGGCGTCGACCGCTGCCGGCCGCTGCGAGAGATCGCGGAGTACTTGAACGATTTGCGCATTCGCGGCTGTAAGGTGCGCAGCGTCGAGGAAGATCACGATTTGTCCGTCACGTTGCACGAGATGCGCCTGGTCAATGACGAGTACGAAACCGCCGAACTGCGCAAGTGCGCTGAGATTACCAAGCGCGCATTCGAGGACGTGATTCGGATTCTGCCGCACGCGAAGTCGGAGCGCGAAGTGGAAGCGGCGTTCTGGAGCCGCGCGCGCATTGAAGCCAACGACGTGGGCTATCTGACCATTGCGGCCGCGGGCGAGCACGCGTGCACGCTGCATTGGTCGCACAACACCGGCGCGATGCGCAAAGGCGACCTGCTGCTGCTCGACGCGGGCGTCGAAGCGGATTCTCTCTACACCGCCGACATCACGCGCACGCTGCCCATCTCCGGAAAATTCACGGCCGAGCAGCGCATTGTGTACGAACTGGTTTACGAATCGCAAAAAGCCGCATTCGCGCAGGTCAAACCGGGCAACGATTTCCTGGATCCGAATCGCGCAGCAATGCGCGTGCTGGCGCAAGGCCTCATCGATCTCGGCATTTTGAAATGCTCGCTCGACGAAGCGCTCGATCCGCAAAAGATGTACTATAAGCGCTACACGCTGCACAACGTGAGCCACATGCTCGGCCTCGACGTGCACGACTGCGCAAAAGCACGCGAAGAACACTACCGCTACGGCAAGCTCAAACCGGGCATGTCGCTCACCGTCGAACCGGGCTTGTACTTCCAGCCCGACGATGGCACGGTGCCCGAACGCTTCCGCGGCATCGGCGTACGCATCGAGGACGACGTGGTCGTGACGGCAGACGGTCACGAGAATCTCTCCGCAATGCTGCCGTCGGCGCCGGATGCGGTGGAAGCGTGGATATCGCAGATACAGACGCCTTAATCGTCGTCGACGCGCAAAACGATTTCTTGCCCGGCGGTGCGTTGCCGGTCGCGGAGGGCAACCGGATATTCGAACCGATCAATCACATCATGCCGCTCTTTGCCTACGTCGTCGCCACGCGGGACTGGCATCCGCGCGTGCATCCGCACTTCGAAGAGCACGGCGGCCCGTGGCCGTATCATTGCATCGCGGACACCGCGGGCGCGGAGTTTTCGCCGAAACTCAATCTCAACGAAGTCGACGAGATTTTGAGTAAAGGGACACATCCGCATTCGCACGGCTACAGCGCATTCGACGCGACGAATCTGGACGAGCGCTTGCGCGCGCGCGACGTGCGCCGCGTCTTCGTCTGCGGTCTGGCCACGGATTACTGCGTGAAAGCCACCGCGCTGGAAGCGGCCGCACATGGCTACGAGACGATCGTGCTGACCGACGCAATCGCGGCCGTGAACGTGCAATGTACCGATGAAGCGGGCGCATTGCGCGAGATGGCTGCCGGCGGCGTACGCTTCGCCACCACCGAGCAGCTCGCCGCACACGCATGAGCGACGCGCCGAACGTTTATCGCGATCAGGTTCTCGAAGTGGAACCGACCGGTATTGAGTTCGTACGTCCGGAGCAGCGGCACGGGCGGCCCCGGGAACTGTTCGGTTTGTGGTTTTCCGCAAACGCGGAAATTGCCACGTGGATGGTCGGCGTCTTCGCCGTTGCGTTGTACGGTACGACGCTGGCCGGCGCGGCGTTCGGGCTCATCATCGGCAACCTGCTGGGTTTCGCATTGCTCGGCGTACTGGCGACGTTCGGGCCGCGCTACGGGGTGCCGCAAATGGTCGCATCGCGCCTGGCGTTCGGGCGTTACGGCAATGCGTTTCCCGCCGCGCTGAGTTTCCTTGCCGGCGTCGGCTGGTTTGCCATCAACACCGTGTTCGGTGCATACGCGCTCGAAACGATCACGCATCTGCCGTACGGTTTGGCGCTGGCGGTGATGCTCGCCGCGCAAATCATTCTCGCCGTTTACGGATACAATCTGATTCACTGGTTCGAACGCGTGAGCGCCGTACTGCTTGCAGCGGGTTTTTCGCTGCTCGGCGTCATCACGTTCTCGCGGGCGGACTGGCACGCGCCGTTCAACGCGCATGCCGTTGCGGCCGGCGGGGGCGAGATCGGCGGCATCATTTTGGCAACCGCTCTCGGGTTCTCATATGCGACGGGATGGGTGCCGTGCGCGTGCGACTACTCGCGCTATCTGCCCGAGTCGACGAGTCCGCGGCGCGTGTGGTGGGCATCGTTCCTCGGCTGCGTCGTCCCGTGCATCGCTTTGGAGATCATGGGTGCCGCAACGGTAACGGCGGTGCACGGCGTAAATTTGGCGTCGTCCAGCCCGACGCAAGCGATCGCGTCATTGCTGGGCTCGGGGCCAATCGCAACGATCGTGCTGCTCACCGTTGTGCTCGGCACGCTTACGGCGAACTGCATGAATCTGTATTCCGGCGCCATGGCTGCGCTCGTCGTGAAGTTTCCCTCGGAATCGTGGCGCGCGCCGCTGCTGACAGCCGCAATTTTCGGCGCACTGACTGCGGTGCTGTTCGGCCACGCACATCTTGCGGCGCCGGTCGTGCTGCTTTTTGCATTCGGCGTTGCGCTGGTCGTGCTGTTTATCGCGCGCTATCGTTTGCATCGCTGGCGCGCCGCACTGGTCGTCGGCATTTTGGGTGCGCTGCTTGCCTCCGGCGGCGGCCATCCCGACCAAACGGCGGAATTGTACACGAACTTTTTACTGCTGCTCTCATACTGGGCGTCGCCGTGGGCGGCTGTCGTCTTCGTCGACTGGCTGCAGCGCCGCGCCCACGCAACCGGCGAGCCCGCTTTCGAAGATGGTCCGCGCGTGCGTTTGGGCATGTACGCGTGGGTGGCGGGCCTTGCGGCTTCGCTGCCGTTCTGGAATCAGCAATGGTACACGGGCCCGTTCGCCACCGCGTTTCCGCAGTTCGGCGACCTCTCGTACTACGTCGGCTTCGCCGTCGCGGCTATCGTCGTGGCAGCGGGCAAGCGGGAAACTTCGCGCGTCGCTGCAAGTAGTACGCCCTAGTGCTTAGAGTCGACCATATTCGAAAAGAGTTCGGTCCGGTTCGAGCCGTTCGCGACGTTACGTTTAGTATCGCGCGCGGTTCGACGTTTGGACTGCTCGGTCCCAACGGCGCGGGCAAGACGACGACGATGCGCATGATCGTCGGCATTTATCCCGTGGACGGCGGAAGTATTACCTGGAACGACGCGCCGATCGACGATCGCACGCGCCGGCGTTTCGGCTACTTGCCTGAAGAACGCGGCCTGTACGGCAAGATGAAAGTGCGCGAGCAGATCATGTACTTCGGACGGCTGCACGGCTTGCACGATCCGGAAATATCCAAGCGCACCGACGCATGGATCGAACAGCTCGGCCTGGCCGAATATGCGCTGCGTCCGTGCGCCGAACTTTCCAAAGGCAACCAGCAGAAAGTGCAGGTCGCGTGTGCCGCGGTGCACGATCCCGAACTGCTGATTTTGGACGAGCCGTTCTCGGGGCTCGATCCCGTGAATGCGGAAATCTTGCTGCGAACGCTCACCGAATTGAAAAAGCGCGGGACTACGCTCGTGCTCTCGAGCCATCAAATGTGGCAACTCGAGCAGATTTGCGATGCGTTTTGCATTATCACGGGCGGCGAAAACCGAGCGTCGGGAACGCTTTCCGAACTGCGCGCGGCCTGGCCGACGCGCGTCATCAAAGTGGAACCGCCCACGCCGGCGCTGCGCGGCATCCTCGACCGCGTGCCGCATGCGCGCGCTATCGAGGGCAACGGCGCTCTGTATTATGAAGTGCCCGTCGGAACGCCGTATCCGCAGTTGCTGCGCGAACTGGTCGCGGCCGACGCGGTCACGCGTTTCGATGCGCTCGAGCCGTCCTTGCAAGAGATCTACCTGCAAACAATTGAGGAAACGCTACCGGCGCCCTCGGGGAGCAATAATGTCAGCAGCAACATCTAGGCGCCATGCAGCCTTGGGGGCCCCATTTCCGATGGGGGGCGCGCAGGCTAGGCCGGAGCGCCTTTAAAATGAACGACTTCATCACCGTCTATTCCGCGGAGATCATGCGCCGGCTTCAGTCGCGTACGTTCTGGATTGGTCTGGTCTTCGGCGTCGTCGGCATCGCCGCGATGATGGAGTTGCCACGCTATTTCGCCTCGTACACCATGCAAAGCAAGCACGTGCTGCTCGCGGGCGACGTGCAAACGGTCGCGCTTGCAAAACCGCTGCTCGACAAAGATTTCACGATCGTCGGCGAGCGGCGTTCGACCGCCGCACCCACGCTCGACGAGCTCCAAGCGAAAAAGGCATCCGCGGTTGTCGCCGTCGCGCGGGGACCGCGCGGCGTGCACGTGACCGTCTACGCAAAAGATCCGAGCGTTATTTCGTCCGCACGTTTGCAGCGCGATTTACTTCCGCTCAATCTGCAGCTCGCCACGAAGATGCCCCCGGCGCAAGTCAAGACGCTCATGCAAGTGCCGGTAACGACGCACTCCGTCGCCTCGAAGTTCGGCACGGCTGCACAAGCCGACGCGGCGCGCGTGATCGCCTACGTGCTGCTGTTTCTGCTGTACATTTTGATCATGGTAAACAGCCAACTCATCATGAGCTCGGTTGCCGAAGAGAAGACGAGCCGCATCGCGGAACTGCTGGTCGCCTCAGTCAATCCGCGCGCGCTGCTCGCCGGAAAGATCGGCTCGTCGGCCACGCTCGCAATCGCGCAAATGATCGTGTGGGTCGTCATGGCGTATTTGCTGGGAGCGCAAACCTCGCCGTCGGGCGCTTCCGGCGCGCAGAGCGGCGACATGGACGTGTTCACGCTTACCGGCGTTTCGTCGTCCGACATCGCGGGCTTCGTGCTGTTTTTCATCATCGGTTTCGTGCAGACCGCGACGCTGTTTGCCGCAGTCGGCTCGCTGATCAACCGGACCGAAGACTTGGGCAGCCTGAGCGGACCGCTGTTCGTACCGGTGGTCGCGGCCTTCATCATCGCGATGTCCGCACTCGCGGTTCCCGACAGCCCCGCGGTCATCGTCACGAGTTTCGTACCGCTCATCGCACCGTTCGTGATGTTCGCACGCATCGTCGTGAGCAGCGTGCCCGCATGGCAAGTCGGCGTGTCGCTCGCGATCAACATCGCGGCGATTTACGCGATCGCCGTCATCGGCGGCCGCATCTATCGCGTCGGCATGCTGCTGTACGGACGCGCGCCGCGGCCGAGCCAAATCTGGCACGCGATTAAGTCTTAGCGGGAGCCATCCTGGCTGGCGCAAAAATGTCAGAAATCCCGCGAGAACCCATTGCTCCCGCTATGAGAATTGGGCTAATTGCGGGGTGAGACGACGAGTTTTTTGACCACGGTCTGGTCGCCCACGCCCTGTGATATGCTCGCCATCACGTAGAACGTCGTGGATTTGGTGACGGACGGTGCGGTGAGCGTCACCGCGTTTTGCGTCGACGGAATGTCGCCTTGCTCCACCGGCTGCCCCGAATCGTCGGTCATCATGATGCGTGCATCGCCGTGATTCCCGTCGACCATAACCGTGACGACGTCGCCCGGCGCGGCTTGCTGCGTCGAGAGGGTCATCGCAACGGGCGGTGTCTTCGGGCGATCCGGCGATTGCTGCGCAGGTACGAGTGCGCCGGGCATCACCGTCACGCCCACGCTCGCAACGCTGTCGAGTTTTCCGCTGCGCGCGTGAAGCACGGCGCGCATTTGCCGCCCCGCGGCTCCCTGCGGAACGTCGAGCGAAGTTTTGCCGTACGGTGTGATCGGTGCGCGTGCCCAGAGACGGCCCGCTTCGTCGATAAGCCAGATGTCGCCGCGCTGCGCGTTGGTCGTGTATGCGAACGACATGGTCGAACCGGCATGCACGACCGGCGTCGTCACCGTAAACTCGCTGATGTGCGGCGCGGCCGGCGCGGCGGCTTTGCGTTTCACCGGCGCGGGTGCGGCAATAGCGATTTTCTGCGTGCGGCTTTGCCGCCCGAACGGACCGGCAACGTCCACCGAAAGCACGACGTTCGATCCGGCACTTTTCGGCACGGTGAAGTGCAGCGTCCCTTCGTGCGATTTGAGCAGTCCGGCCGAGAGCTGCTTTCCGTCGGTCGTTTGTAACTGATACTGCAGCGACGCCCAGCCGCCGAACTGGTACGGTACGTCAACAGTGGTGCCGCCGAACGCGCGATCCGGCGCTGCCAGCAGTGCAAGGCGCGGCGTTGACGCCGCCGCACCGAACGCGGTGCCGAGCGTAAGCGCGACGCATGCCGCTGCGGAAATCGTCCATTTCGAGCGTTTCCTCGCGCGAGCGGGCGCCGGTGCTTCCAGCGAAAACGCCACGTCGCCGCCCGCAACCTGCACGATTGCGCGATCGTACGGACCGACGTCGGCAACGCGAACCGGCAGCAGCGTTTCGGAGATTGAAAACGGCGCGATATGAATGTCGAGCGGATAGGCGAGTATGGCTTCGCCGCGCAACCGGGCACAAGTCATCCGCGCGCGTAACAGATGCTGGCTTTGGTTGACGATGCGCAGCGCATAGCTCGCCGTACCCGCTCGTTTGTCACAGCCCGCAAGAGCGAGGTAGCCCTCCACGTCGCCGTTGCCGACTGCAAGTTGTGCGCGCGTGCCGTAGAGCTGCGTTTGGCGTCTGGCACGCGTTTCCGGTAGTGCGAGTGCGTATGTAACCGACATGTTAGTCGCAGTGTCCGTTGTTGTCCGGCGGCGGTGACGCTGGCGGCACGCCGTCGGGAATCGGTGTGGGAAGCGGTGCGCTGCCCTGCGCCGTTACGGCGTCCTGCACGCGATCGCGCACCTCTTTGCTGCAGTACAAAATCATGCCGGGAGAGGCGGCATGCACGAGCGTCATCACGGTATCGGCTTGTCCGCTGTTCGCGCCGCCCAGCGCGGGCTGCAGATACGGCGGCACGTCGACGTTCGCTTTCACCTCGACGCGCGTCTGGCCCCAGAAATGCGATGCGATGAACTGCGATCCGCCGAAACCCACGGCACCGGATTGGCACGACGTGCTCGGCGCCGCCACGTCGGTGTTCGGTTGCCAAAAGGGCGCGCTCGTCGGGCCGGGAAACGGTCCGCCGCCGTCCAAAATTTGCACGGGCGGAGTGGGACATGCCGGCAGCGCGCCGCTGATGTTGTAGTAAATGTTTGCGGCACCGTATTGCGCATCGCCGCTGTTAAATGCGGCGATACCGCCGTATCGCAACGCGAGTTCCGCGCGTTCGTTGACGACGCCGAATTTGGAAAAATAGACGATCGCGAACAATGCGAGCAGCACGATAGGCATCGCCACGACGAATTCGATGATGGTCTGACCGCGTGAGAGATGCTTCATTTGCATGTGAGCGTCCCCACACTCGTCGTGTACGGATGGATCGCACCGGCCTCGTACCAGTTCAGATGCACGGTCAGCCCGCTGAAATTCACTTGCAGCGAGGGCTCCGCGGGAGCATCGGCCGCCCACTGCGTTTCCGTCGGCTGATACGGCTGCCCCGTTTGCGGATTGACCGACGAAGGCGTGAAGTCTTCGGTGTATGCCGGAACGACCGCGGCGGCCGCGCGCCCCAGCACTTGATACGTAGCCGTACTGCCCAAACCCAGTATGGCGGCACCGAAATACGAGACGTTCTTGCACGTCACGACGTCGGTTTGGTTGTCGCCGCCGGCGATATACCCGCCGTTGTTGCCGTTGCCGTTGCTGCCGGTGACGGCGCTAGCGTCCAAAACTTTGAACCCGAACGAACATGCGTAGTCGTTGCTGTCCGAGCACCAGTTGCTCGATTGAATTAAACTGAGCGCCTTGCTCTGGTCTGTGCTCTGACCGGCCTCCGACATGTTGTTGGCCTGGTCGAGCAGATGGATGTCCTCGGTGTACGAATAAACGGCATTATCGTATTCGTTGACGAGCGTTTGATAATCGCTGTCGCAACTGGTGCTGCAGCCTTGGCCGTAGATTGTATTGAGAATCGCTTGATTGAGCGTGCGGATGCGGTACTCGTCGACCGCCGTTGCGTACAGGATAGTCGAGTATTCGTTGTACACGTTCGCCTGCACCGACAGTACGGCGGATGCGGCGCCGTCGGCCGCGTTTTGCGCGCGCACCTGCCACGCGACGGCGTTGGCGTAATTGCCCAGGAAGAACATCATGGAAAGGACGACGAGGATACCGATCACCCAGAACGGCAGCGTCTGCCCGCGTTGCGATTCGTATCTGCTTACCGGCATGCGTGATTCCCCGAATCCCACCCGTAGATGTTTCCTTCGATGGAACTATTGGAGTAGGGGTCGAGCACTTTATCGCCCTTGATCGCGTTGTATCCGTTCGGACGCGTCTGCGGCCAGTTGACCTTCGCGAAGTATTGCTGATGGCAGCGCCACTCGGAGAACACGCCGTTCACGCCGTTGCCGTTGCCGTTGCCGATGCCTTGCGCCAAGTACATCGAGTAATTTGAGGGCAAAAAGCAGTTGCCGTGCGGATCGCAGTAATTCAGGAGCGTTTCGGTCGTAACGGCGAATTGGAATGGCGCCGGTGTCGCGCCGCTGCCGTTCGGTGCATACTCGACGTCTTTGCCGGTAATCGCGTACGACGAGGCCAGACCCGGCATGAGCGCAAAGCCCGTAACGTTTTTGGAAACGGTCATCGGCAGCATCGACGCCGATGGCGCGGGCGTCCCGAAGTCTCCGACGTCGACGTTCGAAAACACGCTGTGTGCGGTCGTCTTGCCGTTCGCGGACGGATTTTGCGCCTGGGTATGCGCGGCGATGAACGCTGCGCCATCGGCGGAAATTTGCGTGTAGCCGATGATTGCCATCTGCGCGGCACCGAGCACGAGCAGCAGCGCCAGCCCGATCGTCAGTGCGGTTTCCGGCAGCGCCGTTCCGCGAATCGCAAAGTGTTTCATGGCGGTGCTATCCCAAGATGCGAAAGGCCGCTGGCCGTCTGGCTGACGCCTTGTCCGGCGCTGGTTGCAATCGCGTAGCCGATGCCGATGAGCGGCAGCGCGATACCGGCCGCGACGATGGCGTATTCCACCAGCGCGTTTCCGGCATCGTCCCGCAGCATCGCCAGCACGGCGCGCATGCTTACCTCGTAATCACCGTCGGCGTCATCACGAACACGACGTCCGACTGATTGTTCTGGTAACGCGTCGACTGGAAGAGTTTGCCGAGGATCGGAATCGACGAGAGGATCGGAATTTTGTCGATGAAGCGATTCTCGATATGCTGCACCATGCCGCCCATGATGATCGACTCACCCGGCTGCGTGATGACGTCCGTGGAAAGTTTGCTCTCGTGCAGCGCAGGCACCACGAACCCGTTTTCACTAATGCCGTCCTGAAAATCGAGCGAGGAAATGTCCGGCTGGATTTTTGCCTCGACCGCGCCGCTGCCCAGCAGCGTCGGCGTCACGTTGAGCTGCACGCCGAACGGCTCGTACTGAATGCCGATCTGGCCGAGACCGGTGGACACGGGAACCGGAATGGATCCGCCGACCATGAACGTCGCGTTGTTTCCCGGCAGCGTTACGAGATCGGGCGAGGACAGCATGCGCGCGTGGCCTTCGGTCATGAGCAGATTGAGTGTGGGCGCCAGCGTGATCGTCCGGAAGAATGCGCCAATCTTAAGCGCGCCTCCGGCGTTCTGCGGCGACTCCACTGCGGGAAAACTCGGACCGCTCAGGATGTACGTTCCGTCTTTTTGCAATACTGCGGACTGCAACTGCACGCCCAGATTGTTGAGCGCTGTGTGATCCACTTCCAGCACGTACACCTTGATGTCGATTTGGGAAGTGGTGTCGGTGCTGATGCGATCGAGCAGTTTTCCGTCCGCCGCTAGATACGGACCCGCCATGCCCTTCGCGCGTTCCAAGATCGCTTGCGCGGTTTGGCTGTCGTGCACGTGTCCGCTGACGATGACGTTGCCCTTGCCGTCCGGATCCACGCGAATGTCGCTCGCACCCGGTATGCTGGCCAAATCTTTCTGCAAATCGCCGAGCGGATGCGCAATCGTCACCGCGTTGACGATCGTGTACTTCTGCGCTTTGGCGTAATCGTTGAAGCGGCCGAGCAAATCGTTCAACGTTTGGAACTGCGCGCCGTCCTCCACGGTACCCCGCACGACGACGGAGTTCCCGAAGCTGACGACTTGCACGCTCGAATTGTCGATGGACGTGCGCAGCATCTGCGCGAGATCGTCCATCGTCTGTTCGGTCACCGTGACTTCGTAGGTTTCGCGATGGCCGCCGAGCCACACGAACACCGTCGTATGGCCCGGTGCCTTCCCGTTGACCACGAGTTGTGAAGTCCCAATCGGCAACACGCCCGCGATACGTCCGTCGCCGACCGCCACGCGCGAGAGGCCGGGCGTCTGCAACAGGACCGAGTGTCCAGACTGCACCGACAAGAGCGAGACAGTTTCGGCGAGGGCGGGCGCGGAGGCGCTGATGGCGGCGATAACCGCTCCCAGGAGCACTCCAAAAAGACGTGTGCGCATGTGGCTAACTCCAATGACCTCCGAGTCGTGGGGTTATTATGCCATGCTTGGATACGTTAACACGTCAACAATCAATAGACGTTGCGTAAAGTATCGGTAAGAAGTATTGTCACGCAGGCGGGCGTGGTGGCATGATGCACCCACATCAGAACGCGGAGGCACTATGCGAACCACGATGGCACTGGCGGTTCTAGCGCTCGGCCTCCCGGCTTTACCGGCCGGGGCGGCGCAGCGCGAGGCCCTGGCGCCGGTGGCCGCCCACAGCGGCTACACCTATCGGTGGTCTCCGCAAAACTCCGCCGTCGTTCTGAGCCGGCCCGGCATCGTCGTTGTGCTGCGGCCCGGTGCACAGGTGTATGAAGTGAACGACCACGACGAAGTCGCGGACGCGGCGCCGAGCTACTCGCGCGGTGACCTCTATGTGACCCCGTCGCTGGCCGCTCATCTCCAAGCGCTCGCGCGGCGGTTCTCCCCTGCCGCCGCGCGCGGCGCGGAGACGCTCGCAAGCGGTGACGCCAACGTCCACGGTTCGATTACCATGGAGGCTCGACAACTCCAAGGATCCGAGGCGATCACCGTCCAGGGCTCCGCTCCCGCCAGTGCTCCGGTCACCATCACGCTGCTGGCCGTCGTCTCGTCGGACATTCCGACGATCGTCGTGAGCCGAAACGACGTCGTCACCGACGCGAACGGGCGCTTCGAAGCAATCATTCCAATCGCGTCCGCTTACGAGCGTGGGACACTGTTACGAGTTGTTGCCACCTCGTCGCCCGGCGTTGCCTCCGCGCAAACTCAACTGGTCATGGAGGCGCCAAACAACGGGGTTACAGTCCCACTCGAGCAGCTGCCGCACTAACGCTCGAGCGATGCAACACTCTGCTTCACGAACGGAGACAACTATGTTCAAGAATATGCTTTCGATGCTTCGCAACGATGACGGCGCCACGATGGTGGAATACGGCATCATGGTTGCGCTCATTGCCGCGGTCTGCATCGTGCTGATCGCTGCGCTGGGCGGCAAAGTTTCGACCGCGTTCTCGACTGTCAACAGCGCAATCTAGAACGACGCATTTTTACATACCGTATCGCCGGGGCTGACTCTCCCCTACAGCCCCGGCAATAACGGTGGAGGCACACAGCATGAACGCACGGCTCCTACGCGATGATTCCGCAGCAACCATGGTCGAGTATGCAATCATGCTCGGCTTGATTGCCGCAGTGTGCATCGTCATCGTCGCCGCGCTCGGCGGTTCCACCGGATCGCTGTTCTCTTCTTTCAATAGCCAATTCGCCGAGGCGATATGACGATCGCGCTCGCTCTCGTGCTGGTCGCATCGTTCGTCGCCGCGATCGCCGATATCCGTACGCGCCGCGTTCCGAATGTGCTCTGCGCAGCGCTCTTCGTGAGCGGCCTGGCATTGAGCGCTTTTTCCGGATGGCAAGCCGCAGCCGTCGATCTCGCAATCGCTGCGATCGTGATCGTGCTAGGCACGTTTGCGTTTTCGATGAAACTCATCGGCGGGGGCGACGTAAAACTGCTCGCCGCCGCTGCCGGAACGCTCGGCTATCCCGCGGGCGCGGCCTTTTTGCTTTTTACGCTGCTCTGCGGCGGCATCGTCGGCATCGCGTTCGCCGCGCTGCGCGGACGGCTCGCCGGAACGTTTTCGAACGTGCGCGCAATGGCGTTGCCGGTGTTTGCCGGCGTTGCGCCCGTACGCCCACAGGCTGGCCTCGCAATGCCTTACGCCGTCGCGATTTTCACCGGCGCTATCTGCACCGCACTCGTTAACGGCTTGTTGCCGCACCTGAGGATCCTGCCATGAACACCCGCCGCACCACGCTCATCGTCGCCGTCGTTCTCGCCGTCGGCGCCGGCTGGCTCACGCTGAATTATCTGTCGTCGCTGCAGCGCCAGACGAACGCCAACAGCGCTCCGCGCGACGTCATCGTTGCGGCGCAAGACATTCCGGCGCGCGTCACGATCACGCCGCAAATGCTCGCTCACGTGCAGCGTCCGATGTCGGCAGTCGACCCGAATGCGCTGATGGATCCCAAACAAGCCGTCGGCGCGCTCACGCTCATCACGATTCCCGCGGGCTCGAGCATTACCAGCGCCATGATCGGTCATCCCACCGACGTTGGATTGCCGGTTCGCCTGAAACCCGGAATGCGCGCGGTTAGCATTCAGATCGATAAAGTGAAAGGCGTATCGGGACTCATCGAACCGGGCGACTACGTCGACGTCATTGCCGATCCGCCGAAATCCGCAGCGCAGCCGCCGCCGGCATCGGCAATTTTGCGCGGTGTTCGCGTGCTCGCGATCGGTGAATCGCTCGAATATAGTTCGGCGACACCCTCGCCGCAAGAAGCAAATTCCACGACGGTTACACTTGAAGTCACGCCCAAGCAAGCGGACTTGCTCGTGATGGCGGACATCAACACCGTTCTGCGTTTGGCGCTGCGCTCGCCGAAGGAACCGCTCAATTCAGAGCCGGTCGAAGCGCTGCACTTCCCCGGTCCGGTCGGCGGACCGTCGACCGGCAGCGGCGGCAGCGGTTCCGATTCTCCGGTGCAAGCGATGGCGATGGCACTCAAAGAAGTTGCCGGACCGGGTAAAGGACGCAGCGCCGCAGCCGGCGGCGCACCGGCCGCCGATCCGCCGGATTCACCGGTGAAAGTCATCGACGGCGACCATTACTCCGCGTCAACCGGAGGAGCGTCGCTGCCGTGAGCGGCACGTTCTTCGCCTTCGTAAACGCAAAAGGCGGCTCGGGTTCGACGACGATCTGCGCGGAGCTGGCGAAATCGCTTCGCGCGTCCGCGTCCGCCTGCGTCGTCGACGGCGATCTTTCAGGCCGCCGGAATCTGGCGATCTTGTTCGATGCGGTACGCACGATCGACGTTTCTCGCGAGAACGGCACGATCGGCATCGCGCAAGTCGCGGGTCTCACGCTCGCGGAGCTCGCACCGGCGTACGATTCCGCGTTCACGATTCATTTCGACGACGTGGAGCAGTTAGCCGCGTCGTTCTCCGACACGGACTATGTGCTTGCCGACGTGCCAATCCCGTTCGCGGCTCCGGTACGCCCGTTCGTCGTACGCGCGACGCGGTTCATCGTGGTTGCCGAACCGACGCTGCTCGGCATCGCCTCGGCGCGCACGATGATTGCCGAACTCAAGCGGTTCGGCGTGCCGCTCACGCGCATCGTGCTCGTTACGAACTGCCGCGACGGGCATGCCTCCGCATCGCGGGGCGAGATCGAACGCGCGCTGGAAATCAAAGTCATGGGCGAGTTGCCGCCGCAAAACGATCGTGGCTACGGCAAAGCGTTCGCGGCGCTCGAGAAAACCCTGCGCTCGATTTCCGCCGAAGCGAGGATCGAAGTGCTGCTGCCTTCGGCGAAAGGGCTCGTTCACGATCGCCGCGCCGAACCTCGCTCGTCGAGCGCCCATGCAATGCGTGCGCCGTCCGCGGACGCGCAGCTGCCGAATACAAACGGCAAGGCAACACGCCGTTCGGACAGCATCGATCCACGCGAAAAACTTAAACTCGAGATCCATGAGTCGCTGAGCAGTAAAGTCAATTTGGTGGAAGCGAGCGCCGCGCACAGCGACGCCGCGAAACTTGCCGAACTGCGCCAAAAGATCGAAGAAGCGGCGCAGCATGTGCTCAGCGAGAAGACGCACGGCGATCTCACCGCCGAAGAGATCGCGCAGATCAAAGAAGAGATCGTCAACGAATCGCTCGGCCTTGGACCGCTCGAGGATCTCATGCACGATCCCGCCGTCACCGAGATCATGGTGAACGGACCCAAAACCGTGTACATCGAGCGCGGCGGCAAAATCGAGCGGACCGGCAAGCGTTTCACCAGCGCCCAGCAATTGCGCCTGGTGATCGAACGCATCATCGCGCCGCTCGGGCGGCGCCTGGACGAGTCCGTGCCGATGGTGGACGCGCGCCTGCCCGATGGCTCGCGCGTGAACGCCATCATCGAGCCGCTTGCAATCGACGGCGCATCGCTGACCATCCGCCGTTTCGGCACACGGCGCATGACCGCGCAAGATTTGCTCGAAAAAGGTTCGGCCAACGAGCAGATGCTCGATTTTCTGCGTGCTTGCATCGAAGGACGTTTGAACGTCGTCATCAGCGGCGGCACGGGCTCGGGTAAGACGACGTTCTTGAATATTCTTTCGAGTTACATTCCCGATCGCGAACGCATCGTCACCATCGAAGATGCCGCGGAACTGTGCTTGAACCAGCCGCACGTCGTGCGGCTGGAAGCCCGGCCCGCGAACTTGGAGGGGCGCGGCGAGATCAAGATCCGCGATCTCGTCCGCAACTCGCTGCGCATGCGTCCCGATCGCATCGTCGTCGGCGAGTGCCGCGGCGGAGAAGCGCTCGACATGCTGCAGGCGATGAACACCGGTCACGACGGATCGCTCACCACGGCGCACGCCAACTCCCCGCGCGACGCGCTCTCTCGCCTGGAAACCATGGTAATGATGGCCGGCTTCGATCTGCCGGTACGCGCCATCCGCGAGCAAATCGCCAGCGCCGTCGATTTGATTATTCAGACCGCGCGCATGCGCGACGGCAGTCGCAAGATCATCTCGGTCAGCGAGATCGTCGGCATGGAAGGCGACGTGGTCACGATGCAGGAGATCATCAAATTCCAGCAGAGCGGCGTCGATCTCGACAACAAAGTCGCCGGCGAATTTCAATACACCGGCGTGCAGCCGCAATGCCTCAAACGCTTCGACGAATACGGCATCACCTACGACGTCCGTCAACTCTCCACACTCGCCTCAACGGGTTCTCTATGGTAACGCAACAGGCTTCGCCAAGCAGCAGCATCTTCACCAAACTCACGAGCGCCGGCGAGGAGCGCGCCGAATACGCGCGGCAAATCGCGGACGTCCTCGATCGTGCCGGCATGCAAAGCAAGCCGCAAGAAATACTCGGCGGCATCGCCGCGGTTGCGGCGGTGCTCTGGATTGCGATCGCATTCCTCATGCGTCCGGCGCCAATCGTCGGCATTCTGCTTTTGCCGCTGTGCGCGGGCGTGGCGTGCGGACTGTTTTGGATGCGGGTGCAAATGAAACTCCGTAAACGTCTGGATACGTTCGTGCAACAGTTGGAACTGGCGCTGCGCTTGGTCTCCAGCGGCGTGCGCATCGGTTTGGGGTTGCGCCAAGCGCTCACGATCGTGATCGAAGAGATGCCCGACCCGGCGCGCTACGAGTACATGCGCGTCATCGGCCAAACCAACATCGGCGTGAGCGTTTACGACGCGCTCGACAATCTGGCCAAACGCATGCCGAGCAACGAAACGATGATGATGGCTCGCGCAATCCGCATCCAATCACAGACGGGCGGCGACCTCGGCAAGATATTGGAGCATCTCGCCGAGACCATTAAGGAACGGCGGCGAATTCAGCGCAAAATCTCGGCGCTTACGGCCGAGGGCCGCGCGAGCGCCGGTATTCTTGCCGGACTGCCGCCGTTCTTGACTGGTTTCATTTCGATCACCGAACCGCAAATGGGCCACGCGCTCATGCTCACCGCTCCGGGCCACGTCGCACTCGGCATTGTGTTCGTCCTCGAATCGCTCGGGATCTTCACGCTGATGCGCATGCTGAAGGTCGACGTCTGATGGCGCCGGCAATTCTGGGGATCGTCGCGCTCGGTGCGGTGGCCGTCTTTCTCTTTGCCATCTCGTTGATTCCGCAAAAGAGCCCGCTCAAGAAAACGCTCGAGGAATTGGAATCGCGCGGGCTGCAGCGCGATTCGAAAGGCGTGCGTGCCTTCGAGAAAATCTTTTCGAAAGAGAAGCGGGGCAACCTCAAGCGCAAACTCATCGAAGCGGGCTGGTACACGGTTACGCCCGCGCAAATGGGCGTACGCATCGTTGCCGGCGGTCTCTTCGGCTTGGGCTTCGCCATCGCAGTGCAGCTCGTGCTGCATTTGAACGTGGCGATCGGATTCGTCGTCACGATCATGCTCGCTGGGATCGGCTTGTATCTACCACTCTCGGCTCTCGACAAAGCAATCGCCGCGCGCAAGACGCAGGTGCAGAAGTCGCTGCCCGATTTCCTCGACATGGTGGCAACGACGGTGCAAGCGGGTCTGTCGGTGAACCAGTCGCTGGGTTATGCGGTCGACGCGGCGCCGGGCGCGCTCGGCGACGAGATTAAAGCCTGCCTCTCGGAGATTCGTTTGGGCCGCGCGCGTTCCGACGCCCTCAAGGCGGCGGCGGAACGGCTGCAGCAGCAGCAGTTCACCACCACGATTACCGCGATTACGCAAGCCGAACGCCTAGGCACGAACATCTCCAAAGTGCTCAACGAACTGGCCGAAGACGTGCGCAACCACCGCATCATGCTGGTGGAAGAGCACGCCGCGAAATTGCCGGTAAAAATGGTCTTTCCGATGGCGCTGTTCATGCTGCCGTCGCTCTTTGTCGTTATCTTCGGAGCGCTGGCTGCGAACTATCTCTCGCAGCCCCACCAGTAAGTATGATTATCGCAACGTTGCTCGGCGCATTTTTCTTCGCGGCAGCCGGTTTGGTCGGCGCGGTACTCGGCATGACGTTCGCCGAACGCATCGAGTGGCTGCCCGACGGTCCCCCGCCGGAACACGCGCCGGTACCGTTGCTCATTCTGGGCTGCGCCCTCATCGGTGCGCTCATTACGGTGCATGCCTTTTCCGCCGCGCAGCTCGTCGTGCTTGCGATCGTGTGCGTGGCGTTGGTCGCTATCTGGATCGTCGACGCGCGCAAAGGCATCGTGCCCGACGTGTTCACGCTCGGCCCGCTCGCCCTCATTCTGCTCGTGGCCTTTTGGCAGCACGAGTGGCGCTATTTCGCGTCGGCGGCGATTCCGTTCGTGCCGTTCGCGATCGCGGCTCTCGTCTCCAAAGGCCGCGGCATGGGCTGGGGCGACGTGAAACTGGTGGCGCTCGGCGGTGCGGTGCTCGGCGCACAGTGGGCAATTCTTGCATTTGCGGTCGCCTGTTTGGCTGCGGTGATTCTTTGCTATGCGCGCGGAAAACAGCACGGACCGATTGCTTTTGCTCCCTATCTCACCGCGGCGATCGGCGCCGCGATTCCGATGGCAATTCTGCACTAGGGTGTGGCATGATGGCGATTCTGAAAAACGTGACGACCGGCGAGATCATCGCCGAGCGCGTGCGCTTTGCGGATTCCTGGTGGGAACGTCTGGCGGGCTTCATTCCCAAAGGCGTGGTCGAACCCGATGAAGGACTGTGGTTTCGCGACTGCTGGGCGATCCACACGATGTGTATGCGCGCACGCATCGACGTTATTTTCCTGGACCAGAAAGGCTGCGTAATGCGCACCGACCGTGAAGTGCGCTTGAACCGTCCGGTCATCGCATGTCCCGGCGCGCGCAGCGTCGTGGAACTAGGCGCGGGAGCGCTCGAAGGCCGCGACCTGCTCGTGGGCGATCGGCTGGAGTTGCAATAATGCGCTACTTCGCGGCGATCGTTGCCTTCGCGGTCGCCACGGCGTTTGCGGCGCGCGCCCAATTGCTTCCGGAATTTCTCGTTCAACTGCGCGACCCGAATTTGCTCGGCGGGCCGCTGCTTGCGTTCGCGCTGAAGTCGTCCGGGTACGCGTTCGTGCTGGCGATCTGCGCTGTGCTCAGCGGCGGAGCCGTTTTGCTGAGCGCGTGGCGCACGCGGCTGCGCGGAGCATCGGACACGTACGCCGCACTCGCGGCCGTCCTCGCGACGCTGTGTTTGACCGGGCGCTTCGGCGTGACGCTCGATCCGATTGGCTGGATCTGCGCCGCCGGCTTCGCATTGCTGCTCGAACGCAAGGGCCGCGCGGCGACGATGACCGCGCTTGCACTGGTTGCGATCTGGTCGCTGCTGCAAGGCGGCGCACCGCTTGCGGCCCTGCTCGCCGTCCTCGCGTTCGCAGGTGCCTGGATCGATGCACGCAGCTTCGATCGCGGCGTCCGCGAAAAAGCCGTGCTTGCCGGCGGCAGTATACTGCTCGGAACGCTGCAATTGCACGCCCTGCCCTGGCATGCATACGGGGCACACGCGCTCTATCTGGATTCATTGCTCGCAGGAGCCCAGCGCGATCATTTGTGGAACGGCGGCATCACCGTGAACGGCCTGGCGTTCTGCGCGATTCTCATCACGGGCGGCTGGTACGGCGTGCGCCGCCGCGAGCGAAGCGGCGATGCGTTCACGTTTTTCGCGCTCATGCTGCTGGCCATGATCGATGTGCGCAATCTTCCGTATTTCGGCTTGCTCGCAGCGCCGATCGTCGCCGACGCGGCGGCGAGCTATTACGTTGGCGAGCGCACCGTACCCGGCGGCTCCTTCATCGGGTACGCCGCGGCGTTCTGCGCCTGCGCGTTTACGTTTGTCGCGACGATGATCGGCACCGAACCCAAAGCAGTTTTCTGGCCGCAGGCGGCGGAGCAGCCCGCGCATTTGCTCGTCGTGCTGGCCGCCGAGCGCGGCGAGCACCGCATTTTGTGCGAGCAGCCGCGCTGGTGCGACGGCACGCGTGAGATATTCCAGCATATGCGTCCACTGCTCGACGATCGTGCCGGCTGGGCCGGCGCAACGGCACTTCGCACACAAGAGGACGCCGTATCGACGCACGGCGCGTGGCGATCGGAACTCGCGCACGAGCACGTGAACGCGATCATTGCCAAACGCGACGCCAACATCGTCTCGCTGCTCACGCAGACGGGCTGGCGGCTCGAAGGCCGCGACGGCGCACGCGTGCTGATCGTTCCGGGCGGTACGCAATGAGGATCGCGCTCGCCATCGTGGCCATCTTCTGCGCGCGCTTTTTGATGGGCGCATGGTATTACGCGGGACACGACGGCGATCTGGCGTGGCAGCAGTGGCTCGGCGCGTACATCTTGCAGCATCATCATTTGCCGCATCGGCTCGGCCACGAAACGTTCACCGCTCCGGGCGCCGCATGGGTGCCGCAAGAATGGGCGTTCAGTGTCGCGGTCGCGTGGTTCACGCAGCACGGCCGCTTTGCGATCCTTGCAACGCTTTCGGTGCTCGCCGCCGCGATATCGCTGGTGATCGTTGCGTACCGCGCGCATCGGCGCGGTGCGTCGACGTTCGGAATTGCGCTTGCAACGGCGTGCACCGGGTTTGCGATGCTGCAGGCGTTCGGCGTGCGCGCACAGATTTTCGGCTGGCTCTTCTTTTCCATCGTGCTGCTCGTGCTCGATCTCGAAAACGACTGGATGCTGCTGGGCGTTGTCGCCGTTGCGCTGTGGGCGAACGTGCATGCGAGCGCGCTCATCGCTCCGGTCATCGTCGGCGCGTGGGCGCTCGGCACGTGGATCGAAGATCGCGCATGGACCGTACGCGTCGAGCGCAACATGGTGTTCGCCGTGGGCTCGCTGGTTGCGGTCTGCTTCACGCCGCTGCTCTGGCATCTGCCGCTGTATGCGGTCAATCTCGAAACAAGCGTGATTCGCAGCGCGATCGCCGAATGGCAGCCGACGGACCTGCTGTTCCCGGGCTTTGCATGGGGCTTGCTGCCGCTGCTCGCGATTTGTTGTTACTTCGGCATCGCGGCGCCGCGCGAGCGCTGGCGCGACGGGATGCTGTTTGCCGTTGCGGCGCTGATTACCGGCATCGCCGTACGCCACATTCCGCTCGCCGCCATGATCGTCGCGCCGATGGCCGCGCAGCGCATTTCATCGGTCGTTCCCTCGCACGCGCGCGTCAACGCCGTCCTGCAAGAACATTTCAGCGAAGCCCTTATTTACGTCTGCAGCGCGCTGGTCTGCGGCATCATCGTGCTCGATCTCGCGCACGTGCCGCAAATTAGCGGCGTGACGCTTCCGAAGAACGCCATCGTGACGCTCGCGAACGTGCCGGGCACGCACAATTTGTATTGCGAGGACTTCGCGTGGTGCAGCCTTGCGCTGGAGCAAGACAATCTGCGGACGTTCATCGACGGGCGCTGCGATCCGTTTCCGACGCGCGTATGGAGCGATTACCTGGCCGTCGAACGCGTGTCACCCAAGTGGGATCGCGTGCTCAAACGTTGGAACGTCGATTCGGTGCTGGTGGACAAAAACAATTCGCTGGCCCAAGCGCTTGCATTACGGCGCGACTGGCACTTGTTCTACCGCGACCGGCGCTATGAAATCTTTCTTCGCCAGGACATAGCCACAGCCCAGCGCTAGGATCGCAAGGCCGATCCACGTCGGCGCCTTCGCAATCCACCACACGATGCCGGTACTCGCGCGCTGCGATCGCACGAACTGCTCCCACGATGCCTGTGCGAGAACGCCTTGCGCGCGCGCCCCATGCACGTGCGTCTCCAAGCCGGGCCCGAAGTGATTGGCAACGATCAGCATGATGCCGCACAGCAGCGCGCTGCCGAGCGCCACGCGCAGTGCGGCACTCGAACTCCAGTGCAGCACGGTAATCGCGAGGATGGCGGACACGACGACGTAGAGGACGAGCAGCTGCGGCTGCCCGAGAACCCACGCCCACGGAAAGAGCAGCAGCAAGAATGCGGCGGCGAACAGCGCGCGCGAACGGCCCGTGCTGCGCTGATAGAGCAGCAGCGCAGCCGGAATCGCGATCATGATCTGCGTGTAATGCATGAACGTTCCGCCGAGCACGGCAAACGCCGGTGGAACGAGCGCGGGATACGCGCGGTCGCCGTGACGTTTGAACAGTGCGCCAGCGGCGAGCAAACCGAGCAGCGTCATCACGGCGTACGAGACTTCACCCCCGGCGATGGCGACGCGATCGGAGGCACGCAAGCCGTGCAAGATCCACGTCATGCCGTACTGTGCCGTGCTGCCGATTTCGGATCGTGCGTGCGCGGGCAGCACGTCGCGCAGATAGGAGATTGCAACTGCAGGGCCGCCGCAGGCGAGATCGAGCGCCAGCAGCGCGCAAGCCAGTATCGCTATCGGCCCACGCATGCGCGGCAAAAAGAGAAACACGCCGAGCAGCACCGGAAGCGCCACGTGCGGCAAGATCATCGCCACGCCGCCCGCGAACGCGGCCCAACCCCACGCACCGCGGCGCAGCGCAACGGCTAGCCACAATACCGCCGCGACGATTACGGAACCCAGCTCACCGAACGGCAGCGAGATCACCGCGAATCCCACGGCGAGCGTCCACAGCATCGTATCGAATGGGCGATCGAGCAGCAGCGCAAGAGCGCGCGCGCTCAAGAACACCGTAGCGAGCAGAATGAGCAGCCACACCACACACGCCGCAAGATACGGCAGCACCGCGACCGGAACGAAGGCGAGCAGCGCATAGCCCGGAAGGGGCGCCGGAACCGCGACACCTTGGTTGGTGTGATACAAACCCAGCGGCATCGGCGAACGCTCGCATGCGTAAATAGCCGCCGCCGTATAGGGATTTGCGCCGTGCGCGGCCGCCGCCGCGGCGCAATAAAACGCGCGAAAATCGCCGAACAGCGCGTGCGCCTTCGAGCCTTCGTGCAGTTGCCAGCCAAACAGCAGCAGCGCTACCGCGAGCGCTGCCAGCGAGCGCTTACGCACTCGTGCGCTTGCGCCGGTGTTCGTCCAGAGAAGCGGGCGCGCCGCCGTACGGCGGTGCGATACGCCCGAGCATCTTGACCAAGCCCGTGGCGTCGGGGCGGATCTTCTGCACGCGATACGCGTAATCGG
>DASSEZ010000051.1:0-55454 GCA_035694945.1 Vulcanimicrobiaceae bacterium | reverse complement strand
ATCGCCCTCGTCGAACGCCGTTTGCGCCAAGCGTTCCAACACGATGACGTACTGCTCTTCCAGCATCTGCGCATGCGCGTCGAACCACTGTTCGGGCGGATCGGCGTCGAGCAGTCGTCCCGTGTAGAGTTCTTCCGCCGCGCGATAATGCACGGCGGCCTCCTGCACGTCGCCGCGATCGAAGCTCGCATCGCCGTCGGCGACGTGCGCGCTGAAGCGCCGTACGTCCGCGACGACGTTCGTAAGATCGAGCGAAACGTCCGGATCGGCGCGAAAATACAAGTCGACGCAGGCGTAGCCAACCATCGCCGCAATCGCTTTGCGGATGTTGCTGCATGCGGTGCGCACGCTTTGCGCGGCGAGTTGCCGGTCGGCATCGGGCCAGAACACGGACGCCAGTTCCGTGCGCGTGGCGGATCCCGTCGGTTTGAGCAGCAGATACTTGATGAACTGCTGATCGCGCCGCCGAATCCAATTGATGTCCGCGCCGTCGATTTGCGCCTCGAAACGTCCGAACATGCGCACGATGAGCGGCGAGAGCCGCGCGCTGGGCGACAAGCGCACGCGTCCGCGCAGCTGACGGATCGGACGGTACGGCCGGTAATCGTCGTCGTCCGCGATCACGAACAGCCCTTGCGCTTCCAAGCGCTGCAAACGCTGCTGATCGTCGATGGTCGCACCCGCGATCAGACTGCGCACGAGCGCGCGATCTTCTTCCGGCGCACGATCGAGATCGGCGGCGATGAATTCGGTGAACACCTGACCGTACCGCACGCGCCAGTGCTCGTACGCATCGCTCAGCGAGCGGCTGTCTTCCG
This sequence comes from Vulcanimicrobiaceae bacterium, assembly GCA_035694945.1. Lineage (GTDB taxonomy): Bacteria > Vulcanimicrobiota > Vulcanimicrobiia > Vulcanimicrobiales > Vulcanimicrobiaceae > DATGJX01. The sequence continues at coordinate 54,636 of DASSEZ010000051.1, read as the reverse complement.
CGGCTGCGCGAACCGCGCCGCTCAGCACGATCGCCCAGCCTTCGCTTTCTTCGAGCAAACGGCCGATTTCCAAATGCGTGCACGGGACGCCGCAGGTTTCGGCAAGCAATTCGGTTTCCGCCGGATCAAATGCCAGACGGCGATGATCCGCGAGTACGCCGAGCCCGCGCGCAACCCACCGCTTCGCGTCGATGGCATCGCGCGAACGCGACGTGTAGATGAACGTCAGCTGCTCCGGCGCATCTTCCACCAATTGCTTGAGCAGTTCGCAAGCCTCCGCGCTCGCGTTGTCGACGTCGTCTATCGCCAGTTCGGTCGGTACCGTAATCGCGTTTCGCAGCGAGGCGACTAGTTCATCGTAGGAACGGGGAACGCGCGGCAATGCAAGCGCGGTCGCGATCAGTTCGAAAAGCGCCGGCGCCGCCGTACCGTCGGGGACCGCGCAGTAACCAGCGTCCACGGTGCTGTTCGGCAGATACTTGAGCAGCAACGTGCTTTTGCCCGAGCCTGCCGGAGCAACGAGCAGCCGCAGGGGCACCGCCACGTGCGTGGCGAGCCAGCGTTCGAGACGGGAACGCCGCACGGTGGACGGAGCCACGCGCGGCAATCTGCGGGTGCGTATCATGGGGCCTAGATCAAGAATCGGCCTTGCTTGGGCCCCGTGTTAGCCGTTTGCTTTCGAAGGCGCCCGACCGGGCGTCGCGCTAGTGGACCGTTCAACCGCGGGGCGGCGTGCCCCAGCCCGATTGGACGTAGGTGCCATTTATAAGGATGGCGGGCACAGTGGGGTCGCCCCCGGTATAGGAAAACATGCGCTGGCGCACCGCCGCGTCGTTCTGCGCGTCGTGCGCGGTATGCGGCACTCCTGCGCTCTCGTAGTAGTCCAGCGCCTGCGCGCAGTAGGGGCAGCTCGGACTGATGTACAGGTCGACCGTCGCGCCCGGAGGCACGTGCTTCACGTCGAAAGGCGCAGCCATGCCACTCGTGTTCGTGCCGACGCCGCTGGGCAACCTTCGCGACATTACGCTGCGCGCGCTCGACGTACTGCGCGAGTGCACCTTGCTGGTTGCCGAGGATTCGCGCGTCGCGCGAAAACTGCTCAGCGCGCTCGCGCTGCCCGGCAAAGAGATTTGGAGCTACCACGAGCATAACGCGCAGGCGGCATCTGCCGGCATACTGGAACGCGCGCGCACACAGCTCGTTGCGGTGGTAACCGATGCGGGGACGCCGGGCATCTCCGATCCGGGAAGCGAACTGGCCGCCGCCGCCCGAGCGCAGCAGATTCCGATTGAAGTGCTGCCGGGGCCGAGCGCGGCCATCGGCGCCGCCGTGCTTTCCGGTTTCAACCTTCGCCGGTTTACGTTCGAAGGGTTCGCTCCGCGCGCGAGCGCGGCGCGCAGAGAAGCGCTGCGCCGCAGTTTCACACTTGGCATCGCCAGCATCTGGTATGAGTCCCCGCAGCGCGTCCACGCCTTTCTGGCCGATGTCGAAGCGGTCGACCCGCATGCGCGAGTGTTTCTGGTGCGCGAATACACCAAGCGTTTCGAGCAGCAGCTCCTCGGCAGCGCGGCCCGCGTTGCGGAGCAGTTGACGCAGCCAGTGCGGGGCGAAATCGCACTCGTCATCGAGCCGTCGGCGGTCTGCGCCCCGCAGCCCGGCGCGCCGGAAGCGGACCTCGACGAAGAAATCGACGAGCTCCTGCGCGAGGGCAAAAGCGTATCCGCGGTCGCGAAAGCGCTTTCCGAGCGAGGGCTGGGCGAGCGCCGCCACATTTACGCGCGGGCCAGCGGCCGCAAACAGCTGCGGAGGGACGAGTCCCCCGCACCGCGATAGAGGAGCAGGATGGAATCCCGCCCGTTCTACGTCACGACGCCCATTTATTACATCAGCGGCAACCCGCACATCGGCCATGCATACACGACGATCGTGGCGGACGTGCTTGCGCGCACCGCTCGCGCGAACGGCTCCGCATATTTTTTGACCGGGACGGACGAGCACGGGCAAAAGGTGGCTGACGCCGCCGCGGCAGCCGGCAAAACGCCGCAGCAATGGTGCGACGATCTCATTCCGCGCTGGCAGTCACTGTTCGAACGCTACAACGTGCGCTACGACGACTTCATCCGCACCACGCAGCCACGCCACGAACGCGTCGTGCAAACGGTGTTCGAACGCTTGCGCGAAAGCGGCGACGTCTATCTTGGCAAGTACGAGGGTTGGTACTGCGTTCCCGACGAGACGTTCTGGCTGGAGTCGAAACTGGTGGACGGTAAATGCCCGACGTGCGGGCGGCCCGTGCAGTGGCTGTCCGAAGACGATTGGTTCTTCCGTCTTTCGAAATACAACGAACGCCTCAAGCAGTATTTCCTGGACCACCCGCAATGGGTGCGCCCGCGCGCAGTCTACAACGAGATGATGGCGCTGCTGGACGAAGGCCTGGACGACTTGAGCATCACGCGCACGAATCTTGCGTGGGGCATTCCCGTTCCGAATGCCCATGGGGTAATCTACGTGTGGTTCGACGCGCTGCTCAACTACATCTCGGCGCTCGGATGGCCCGACGGCGAAAAATTCAAAACCTTTTGGCCCGCGAGCGTGCAGCTCATCGGCAAAGAAATTGCGCGCTTTCACACGCTGATCTGGCCCGCCATTCTGTGGGCCCTCGGCGAACAAGCGCCGGATATGGTTTTCGCGCACGGCTGGATCACGGTCGAAGGTCAGAAAATGGGCAAGTCGCTGGGCAACGTCGTCGATCCGTTTGCGCTGGCGGAGCGCTTTGGCGCCGATGCGATGCGCTATTTCCTACTGCGTGAGGCCCCGTTCGGCAGCGACTTTTCGTATTCGGAAGAGAAGATCGTGCAGCGTTACAACAGCGATCTGGGCAACGATCTGGGCAATCTGCTGCGCCGCTCGCTCGCAATGCTGGAGAAATACCGCAACGGCTTGGTGCCGCAACCGCCTTTTGACGAGAGCGATCGCAATAAAGCCTTCGGCATGCAGTTTGCCGATCTGCCGGTGCGCGTACGCGCGCTGATCGGCGATCTGCAGTTTCGCGACGCGCTCGAAACGATTTGGGAACTGGTGTCGGCGCTCAACCGCGCGATCGACGAGCGCAAGCCGTGGGTGCTGTTTAAAGAAGGACGGCAGAACGAACTGGACGCGCTGCTCTACGATCTTTGCGAAGGATTGCGGTGGCTGGCGATGCTGCTGCATCCGTTCATGCCCGAACGCAGTGCCGAAATCTGGAGTCAACTCGGCCTGAGCGACCCGATCGAGGCCGCATGGCAAGATACGCTCGTGTGGGGCGGCATCGCGCCCGGCACGCAAACGGCTCCCGGCGAAACGCTCTTTCCGCGCATCGAGGGTTCCGCCGCGTAATCGCATGGCGCAGCGCAAGCGAGCTGTATACCTCGCCCTGCGTTTCGGCATGCTTGCCGCCGCGGCGGGCGCAGTCGCGGCCGGAGCACCACGCTGGGCTGCCTCGCTGCGCGTTGACGATGCCGTCGCACTGCTCGTGTGCCTGGCGCTGTTTTCGGTACTGCTGCGCATCAACGTTCCCGCGCTCTCACAAGTGTACGCGCGCCGCAGGCGGCCGCTCGAACCGGGGCGGCTGACGCTGGAAACGCCGGTCATGCTGGCGGTCTTGGCGTTTTACGGCCCGATCGGCGCAGCGGCGATCAACCTGCTGGGCTATCCGCTCGCGATTTCGTCCGACGGACGTTCGCGCATCGTGCGCCGCATGTTGGACGGCGGATCCGAAGCGTTTTTGTGGCTCTGTTTAGGAGCGCTGCAGACGCTGGTCATGCCGCGCGTTCCGGCGCTTGGCATAAGCAGCTACGCGTTGTACACGCTATTTTTCACCGCGGGCATTTTTGCGTATCTCTACGCCGTGTGGCAGCCGCTCAAGGCGCTTTCGCAAGCGGTCCTGCTCGTGCGCCTGTGGCGAAATCTCGCACGCGACACGCGCCTCGTCGTGTACGTCGTACTCGTCGTTTCATGGGGATACGTTGCGACGCTCGTGTGGGCGCATGCGGGTATCGCGCTTGGCCTGACGATGTTCGCTCCACTGCCGTTTATCGCGACCGCGCTTCGGGCGCTGCACGCGCAGCAAATGGAAGTACACCGTTTGCGCCTCGCGCGCGATGCGGTGCAGGCGATGCTCGGCGCTCGCGATCCGCTTCCGCAAATGAGTTCGCTGCTCGCGAGTCTACACACGCCCGCAGCCGAGGAATCGCTGCAGATCTACGGCGCGATGTCGGCCGACGAACGCTTCTCCGCGCTCGCGCGCATCGGACCGGTCCTGGCCGCTGAACAGACGGCGGCATGCCGGCGCGCCGTGCTCGATCTGCATCATCATGCCGACCGCCACAGCACGACGGAGCGCACGGCGCAGTCCGCCATTGTCGCCTATGCGGTGCGCGCACCCAGCGAAGCGCTGCTCGGCGCGCTCATCGTCGTTCGCCCGCTGCACACCGCATCGCTGCTGCCCGCCAGGCGCTTCATCCACGCGGCTTCCGAACTGGCGCCGTTGCTGCGCGACTTCCGATCGATTGCGGCGACGCAAAGCGCGGCAACGCTCGATCCGCTCACCGCTCTTCCCAACCGCCGCGCGATTATGGAATACTTGCGCGATCGCATCGAGCGCGTGTCCATCGGCAATCCATGCGCCGTACTGCTCATCGACATCGATCACTTCAAGTCGATCAACGATTCGCAAGGGCATCAGGCGGGTGACCGCTGCTTGTACGCCGTCGCTCGAACGATAGCGGCGAATATCCGCAACGTCGATCGGGCGGGCCGCATCGGCGGAGAAGAGTTCGTGATTCTCATGCCGGACACGACCAGCGAAATGGCGCGCACCGTCGGCGAGCGCTTGCGCGGGGCTATCGCCGCCACCGACATCCGCTATTCGAGCGGAGAACCGCTCACCGCGAGCATCGGCGTCGCGGTCGCCGCAATCAGCGATACCGTCGATTCTCTGCTGGCGCGGGCGGATCGCGCGCTCTATCAGGCAAAAGCGCAGGGACGCAACCGCGTTATCGAAATCAGCGCGTAATGACGCTTCTCGATACGCACGCACACATTCACGACAAAGCCTTTGATGACGACCGCGACGCCGTTCTGGAACGCATGCGTGCAGCCGGTGTAGCGAGCGCCGTCACGGTCGGATGCGATCTGGAGGATTCCAAGCGCGCGCTGGAAGCCGCTGCGGACTACGGCGTCTTCTGCTCGGTCGGCATTCACCCGCACGAAGCAAAGGACGCGCCGCACGATATCGCCGACGCGTTCGAGCCGTTTCTCGCGCACGATCGGGTGATTGCGATCGGCGAGACCGGCTTGGACTACTATTACGATCACAGCCCGCGCGAGGCACAGCAGCGCGTGCTGCGCGCGCAAATCGCGCTCGCTCGCGATCGAGACTTTCCGGTAATCTTCCACCACCGCGATGCGTTCGATGATTTCGCCGCGATCTTACGCGATCAGTGGCGCGCGGGGATGCGCGGCATCATCCACTGTTTCACCGGAGATACCGCACAAGCGCAAACCTACGTGCGCGAGTTCGGCATGCTCCTCGGTATCGGCGGGGTGCTGACCTTCAAGTCGGCGCAAGCGGTGCGCGACGCGGTGAAAGCGGTTGGGCTCGCGCATCTGGTGCTGGAAACCGACTGCCCGTACTTGGCGCCGGTGCCGCATCGCGGAGAACGCAATGAGCCGGCGTACGTTTCGGTGACGGCGCGTGCGCTTGCCGATCTGCTCGGTACGACGGCGGAAAACGTCGCGTCGTCGACAACGGAAAACGCACGAACGGTGTTCGGCAAGACTTTAGGCGGTTAGTGGTTTGGAATCGCGCCAGTGCGCGTTGAAGCGCGCGTGCACGAGGCGCACAAAGCGCGAATCGCTGCCGTGCAGTGACCAATCGATTTCGTCGGCGTCGCGATACGTCGAGGTGGATTGAGCGGAGCCGATCCACGCTCGCTTTTCGCCGAGGACGGCAAGTTTTTCACTCGACCGCGCGGCGTGCACGTCGATGCCCGCGTGCTGCAGCGAACGCACCGTTGCGCGCGTTGCCGGATCGCTCGCAAACGCCCGAGCCGAAACCAAGACGCGGCAACGCACGCCGCGTGCGGCGAGTGCACGGAGCGCACTCGTAACACCGCTGGGATGGAGCACTTCACTTTCCACGTCGGCTTCGCGGCAATTCGCAGTAGAGGACAACACGCGCCGTTCGTCGTCCAGCGCGTCGGCTTTGGTAAGCGATAACGTTCCGGCTTTGATGCAGTCGTGCCATCCCGCAGCTTGCCGTATCGCCCGCACGTGCCGCGGATTATCGTCGCGCAAAACCGTGTCTTGCGCGCCGTTCCAATTGCAGTCGTCCAGGAACGCGACGCGATCGCAGACTGCCGCCTTCATGTGCAGCGCCGGGCCGTCGCCCGTGCGGTGCACGATCTTCGCGTCCGCGCCCGCCGCGCGCAGCGCTCTCACGGCCGCGCGGTTACCCTCCATCATCGCGCGCGTCCCGCCGTACAGAAAGCCGTCCAACCGAACCTGGACCCGCGCGCCGCGTTCGGCCGCGGCAACCAGCGCCCGCTCGACGGGGCCGTCGTGCAGAAACCACGTGGAGAACGTGACGCGATGGGCGCTGCGAAGCGCATCGAGCATGGCGCCGGTCGAGGAGGCCGCGATCATGCATATCCATCACCGCCCGGGGAATGAACGTCTAGCCTTGAGGCGAAAGCAGACCGGTTCGTATGACTTTGGACAAAGGCGCCTTCGTGCGCGACATGTTCGCCCAAATCGCCCCCCGCTACGACGCGGCCAACCGGGTAATCAGCGCCGGAATGGACGAAGGCTGGCGCAAGCGGGCAATCGCGATCTTGAGCGCGCCGCACGAAGGCCGCATCCTGGACCTGTGCTGCGGCACCGGAGACGTCGTCTTTCATCTTCTGCGCACCGACCGCACCCTGCACGTCACGGGCGTCGATTTTTGCGAGCCGATGCTGGAAAAAGCTCGGCTGCGCGCCGCAAGAGAAGGACGCGGGGATGCGACGTTCGTCGAAGCGGACGTGATGACGCTGCCGTTCGAAGACCAGTCGTTCGACGGCGCAACAATGGGATTTTCCATGCGCAACGTCGTCGACATCGACGCGACGCTGCGCGAAATCCGCCGCGTGCTGCGCCCCGGCGCCAAGTTCGTCAACTTGGATATGAGTAAAGCACCCAACCGCTGGTGGAAGGCGTGCTTCGATCTGTATTTCTATCGCATCGTGCCGCTGATTGGCGGAATGGTGGGCGGATCGCGCGCCGCGTACACGTATCTGCCGCAGTCGCTGACACATCATCCGAATGCGGAAGCGCTGCGCGAACGGTTCGGCGCGGCCGGATTCAAAGACGCCGGATTCATTCGCCTGATGGGCGGCGCAGTCGCCATTCACTTCGGAACGGCATGATGATCGAGCGCCAGCAACGCACGGACGCAAGCCTCTACTCGCTGGTCGAGGATTTTTTCCGCAATACGTTCACTACGGATAATCCGCTCATCACGGAAGCGATCAAACGCATGCTGCAGGCCGGCGGCAAGCGGCTGCGGCCGCGCATAACGCTGCTCGCCGCCGAAGCAAACGGCGGAGCGGCGGAAGAGCACTTGCATTTGGCTGCGTATATGGAACTCATTCACGTGGCGACGCTCATTCACGACGACGTCGTCGACAACGCGCAGACACGCCGCGGCGTGAACGCGACGGCAGTCGATTACGGCAATCGCATCAGCGTGCTTGCGGGCGATTACCTGTTCGCGTGGATTTTCAAGAACGTCACAGCGCAGTACCCGCATCCCGTCCCGAACATCCTGTCCGCGACGCTCGCGGACATTTGCGACGGCGAGGTGCTGCAGCTGCGCGCGCTAGGCAATCTCGAGTTGGCGCTGGCGGCGTACGTAGAGATCGTCATGAAGAAAACCGCCTCGCTTTTTGCCGCCTCCGCGGAATGCGGAGCGATCATGGGCGCCGGCCAGCCGTTGCACGTCAAAGCGCTGCGTGATTACGGCATGTATTACGGCATCGCGTTCCAAATGTTGGACGATCTGCTCGACATGACGGCGGACGCGCAGTCGCTAGGCAAGCCCGTCGGCAACGATTTGGCTGAACGCAAGATAACGATTCCGTTAATTCTGGCGCTCGCCCGGGCGGACGGTGACACCCGCGCCCTCGTGGAACGTTTCTACTCAGGGGACGAGGGCTGCCGCACCGCGCAGGTTATCGCAGCCATTGAGCGTTGCGGCGGTTTACATGGAACCCGCGAGCACATCGCACACTATGCCCATCGCGCAAAACTCTCGCTCGCGCCGCTGGAAAACAGCGCGGCAAAAGCGGAATTGGGGCGCCTGGCGGACGCGCTGCTCGCCGAATAACACAGGAGATCAACATGGTATTGCATCCCGTTCTCGCGCTGGCCAGCCCGGAAATCATCGGCATCGTCGTCGTTGCCGCCGTGCTGCTGTTCGGCGCGGAGAAACTGCCGAAACTCGCGCGCAGCGCAGGTCAGGCGAAAAAAGAATTCATGATGGGTCAGGCGGAGGCCGACGCAGCGGCCGAACAAGTGCGCGAACAGGCTCGTCTGCGCGCACAAGCATCGAAGTCGGACGTCATGGATAACGTCGGGCAAAACAACGCCGCCGGCGTTGGCGAGAACGTTCCGCCTCCGACCGCCGATAAGGGCACGTTGAGCAGCTAACTCTTATGCAAGTCCCTGTTGCAGGCGGGCCGAAGGCCGCGGGCCCTGGTGGTTTCGCCTCGGAGTGGGACCAAAAAGAGATGTCTTTCACGGAGCACCTGCGGGAGCTCCGTCATCGGCTTCTCGTTGCAATCGGCACGGTTTTCGGACTGGCGATCGTCCTATTCTGGCCATCCCAGTACATCATTCCACTCATGACGCGCGCGTATTTCAAGGGCGTGCAACTGCACGCGTTCGGACCCGCGGACGTCATCATGGTCGAGTTCAAGTTTTCGATCTATGCGGCAATCGTGGTCGGTCTGCCGGTGCTGCTCTACCAACTGTGGATGTTCGTCGTTCCGGCGTTTCATCCGAAGACGCGGCGCGCCGTGTATGCGTACGTCGGCCCCTCGTTCGGCCTTGCGCTATTGGGCATCGCCTTCGCGCATTTCGTCGTGCTTCCGCGCATCGTCGGTACGCTGCTCGGCGTGACGAATGAAGTCGCCACCGCAACGTTCGGCATCGAATCGACACTGAATTTCATCCTGCTCGTGTTTCTGGCATTCGCGCTGATTTTCCAAACGCCGATCATCATGATCGCGCTCGCGCGCATCGGCATCGTCAACTCGGCGTTCCTCAAGCGTACGCGCCGCTACTTTTTGTTCGGGTTCTTCGTCTTCGGCGCCGTCGCGGCGCCGGACGGCAACCCGCTGACCATGCTGATGATGGCCGTGCCCATGTATCTGCTGTACGAAGCGAGCCTCTGGATCATCGTGATGCTTGAGAAGTCGTGGCGGGCCGAGCCCGTGGGGTACTAAGCTGCACCTGCGATGACGGCCGTACGCTCGTACTACGAAGACTTCGTCCGCACGTTCAGCAACGTGCTGTTTGCCGTCTGCTTGCTGCTGATTTGGGGACTGATGACGCTGGCCGGCGTCATCGTGCAGCAGGGCAAAGACCCCAGCGACTATTTTGGGATGTACGCGGCGCCCGTCGCGCGGATGATCCTGCGTCTGAACGTCGACAACATCTACCATACGCCGTACTACGTCGGAATGATCGGACTCATTCTGGTTTCGCTGACGGTGTGTACGTTCAAACGCGTGATTCCGGCGCGCCTGCCGGCGCTGCGCCCGGTGAAGATCGACAAGATTCCGCTGAACGTTAGCGTCGACATGGCGGGTGACGAGGCAAGCGTGCGCGCGCGAGTAGAGCAGTTTTTCCGCAAGCGCGGCTGGCAAGTACGCAGCCGCGAGTTCGACGGCGCGGAATGGACCTTCGCCGACAAACACAATTGGGCGCGCCGCGGCGTGCTCATCGCGCACATCGGCTTTGCCATTATCGCAGCGGGTACGACGATTTACTGGGCGAAGGGCTTTTCGGGCGATAGCGCCCTTTTGGTGGGGCAGACCATCGACGTGCCGCACCGCAGTGCGACGCTGCGTCTGAACAGTTTTCACTACAAAATCGAGCCGATCATGACCAAGAGCGGCATGGTCTATCAACCGATCGATTACGTTTCGAACGTCACCGTGGTCGGCAAGGACGGCATTCCGAAAACCGAAACGCTGCGCGTCAACCATCCGATCGACATCGACGGCGCGCTGTTTTACCAGTCGAGCTATGGTTTCGCGATGAAGTTTTCGGTTACGCACGACGGTACGCGATCCGCGGCGCTTTCGGACAAGACGTATTTCACCGGCGATACGTTCACATTGCCGGGCAGCCAGCGGCAAATCCAAGTCATGCAATTCGTGCCCACCGTCGACCGCCAAACCGGGCAGCCTTCGGCCGATCCGCGGGTGAACGATCCCGCCGTTGCGCTTGCCGTTACCGAAGGCGGGCAAACTGCCGGCGCTGCGCTGGTTCCGATGAAGACCTGGATCGACGTCGGCAACGGCTGGCGGGTTACGCCCGAACAGTACCTCATGGTGAGCGGGCTGCAGTACCGCTACGATCCCGGCGTGCCGCTGGTCGGCATCGGTGCCTTCGTTCTGCTCGCGGGCCTGGTGATTTCGTTCTACTTCCTGCCCGCGCGTTTGTTCGTTCGCGTAACGCCGCTGCGCTCTCGTCATCCCGAGCTTGTCGAGGGATGTACCGTTGGAATAGCGGCAATGACGGTCAAAGGGTACGACATCTTCGAGACGCAGTTCTCCGAATTGATCGCGGACTTGCGCAAGCATTTGGCACCGGCATCGCCGGCGACCGCTTTAACACCAGCGGAGGCTACCACGTAATGCAACAGCACATGCCGCTCGACGCGGTTCTCATGATCATCGCCATCGGCGCGTACGTCATCAGTGCGCTCGCGCTGCTCGGGTACTTCTTCTCGCGCGAAGAATGGCTCAAGCACCTCGGTATTCCGCTTGCCATAGCGGGCGCCGTTGCGCAGGTCGCGCAGCTCGTCGCGCGCTGGGAAATCACGCACATCTGGCCGCTGCTCAACTTGTACGGGTCGCTCTCGCTGTTCTCGGTCGTATCCGTCGTGATATTCATGTACTTCGCGTTCCGGTACAAATTGTGGTTCGCGGGCGGATTCGTCGTGGGGTTGGCCGCGGTATTTCTCGCGTATGCGACGACCTGGTACGAAGGCGCGATGCCTGCGGTTCCGTCGCTGCAATCCTATTGGGCCAAGATTCACGTGCCGCTCGTCGTCGCGTCCTACGGCGCGTTCATGGTCGCCTTCGTCGTTTCGGCGATGTATTTGCTGAAGTATTACTACGAACGCCGCCTGGCGACGGCTCCCGCGCCGGCAAACTTGGCGATGGCCGGCGGGGGCTCGAGTGCGACGCTGCAAACCGGAGAGATGCGCGTGCGCTTGGACACGCCGAATATCGCGGCCGCGGCGCAAGCCGGAAACACCACGGCCTACTGGTTCAACACGATGCCGAGTCTGGCGCAGTTGGATATTCTCATCTATCGCATCGTCGCGGTCGGTTTGCCGCTGCTCACGCTTGGCATCATCACCGGCGCCATGTGGGCGCATGAAGCGTGGGGCGCCTACTGGCAATGGGATCCGAAAGAAACGGCGGCACTATTCTCCTGGATCGTGTACGCGATCTACATGCATCTGCATACGCGCAGCGCGTGGCGCGGCGTGCGCAGCGCATGGATTAGCGCGGTCGGGTTCCTGACGATCATGTTCTGCTACTTCGGCGTGAACTTGTGGATCAGCGGCTTGCACAGCTACAAGATGTAAGCCGTGCTCGCACTGCTCGCACTCGCCGCCACGTCGTGGCTCGGCGTCACGCTCGACGAACCATATTTCGCGGTCTACGCGCGCATGGGGGATCCCGTCATCGCAACGAAGGACCCGCATCTCACCAAATTCGTCTATTTGACGGATCACGAAAATGCGTTCGTGACGGTTATGACCGAACGCGGCCGCGTGTCGGGCATACGGTTGTGGTCGCTTCCCACCGCCGCACCCAAAACGACCGATCCGTTCGGTATCATGCTCAACGAAGACGTCAACAAACTGCTGCAAGCGCGCGGCAAGCCAACGCGCTCGGCCAACGACGCCGACGGGCCGTTCGATGCGTATCAAGACGGCGACGTCCTATGGCTCTATCACATCAACGGTAATCAAACGGTGCGCACGATTACCGTTTCCACGACGGAATCGTCGATCGGCGACCTCTCCGAGCAGCAGATCCCGGCGCTGCACACGGGCGGCTCGCCCGCCGATGCGATCGCGATGGACGTGTCGTCCCCCGACGATGCCAAGCAATGGGAAAACATGTACCTAGCGATCAGACCCTGCGGCAGCGACGGCAAATGGCACGTCGACAAGCGCGCGACGCAAACGGAAAACGGCACCGCTTACGATGCCATTACCGCCTCTTGTTCGTCCGGCGGCGCGAGCCAGACGCTGTACTTCAAACGCCTTTAGGGTGATTTGCGTGCCATCGAATCGTCGAGCAGTTGCAGATTGAGCATCGTACGCACCTGTTCGTAGCCGCCTTGCTCGACGCTGCCGCTCACGAGCGAAGTGCGTAATAACGTATCTTCGCTGATTGCGCGCGGCACGCTCAAGTTCGAGTCGTACGTCAGTTTGCCGTCCGTCGTTGCCGTAAAGCCCTGCACGCCGGGCATCGTGGAAACGCGCTGAAACGAAATCGCCATCACACCGCCGTCATTAGAAGCGATGTGGTAATCGGTCGTTTCGCTCTCGTCCTTTGCGCTCGTGCCGATCTTCCAATCGTTGTTTTGGTCGATCATTGCGGGGTTGACGAAATAGCGTCCCAGATACCGGAGCAGCGCCTCCTCTTCGGGCGACGCATGTTTTCCGGGTTCGCACACCACTGTACCGACACCCCACGTAATGCACTGCATCGAATCCGCATGCGGAATTTGCCGCGAGGTTTCCAGGACGTTTACCACCAGGCCACCGTCAGCGCGAAGGCCGACGACGTCGACGGAGATTGAGCCTTCCGTCGAGCCGGATGTGTTTGAATTGAGCACGCCGGAAATCGGCCCGCCGCCGATACCCGACACGTGATGCGTGTCCGTTGTCTGCACGCTGATGCCGAAATGATAATCGAGATGGCGGATGGGCTTTGCGCCCGTCGCTTGCGTCGCAACAGCGAGGATCATGGCGTGAATCATAGACGGTCTATCTCACAAATGATCCGAAACGTGCTCCGGAAAAGGCGTTGCCCCGACGCACGGCGAGAACGAGAGAACGTGTCATGTCAAAGGTGGCCGGGAACGTCGCGCGGAATGGGCGGCGCCATTATCTCGAAGACCGCCGGGTCAATCTCGGCGTCCTCCTTAACGAATAGCCGGGATGTTTCGCTTGGGTACCTTGCGGGGCGCGCAGAAGCGCCGACCTCTGATGTATCGTAGCCCAGTGCCGGAAGCCCGTTCTCGACGGATACCCTGGAGACGATACCCTCGTAAATCACTCCCCATGTGCGGAGTACATACGCAATCGTTCCAGTCGGCACGTTGCTTTGATCGATGTCTCTTTCGAACATCAAGAGATTCGTGTTGGTCATGGTACTTCAGCCTGCGTTCGCGTTGCGCGGAACAATATTGTATCCGCAATCAGCGTTTATGCGAACTCCATATACACTATCGTACGTAGACGGAAGCGTTGGGATCAGGCTGGGCTTCGGTACAATCTTTATTCCTGTGCCGCCGCCGAGTACTGGGTAGGTCGATATAACGTACGGGCAGCCGACATCGTACCCGATGAACGAATTCAGGATCTGGCCCGCTGAACATACCGTCGTGCCATCTTGTTTCGTAATGAACACGCCACCTTTATCGTTGCACGCGCGTTCCTGAGGAGAACGGTATTTGGGCGCAACGGCAACGCTGCAGTCGGTTTCGATAGACGGATTGCAACCGCCCTCGTTCGGCAATGGGCCTGGATTGGTAATGCTGCCCGCACCACCCAGGTTGCCGTCATTCGAACCTGGATCGCACCCGCTCGGTGGACACTTATACGCGAATTGCGGCTTCATTGCATGCGAACCGGAGTCGCTAAGGTCGGGGGGCACGGCCGTAATGCCCACGTTGCTCGCGCCCGCGCATCCTGCCAAAATCACAAGCGATACAAGCGCAAGCAAAGCACCCGGCGAAGCCATCCTAACTTTTGCCAACGAAAATTCCTCCCCACTGTAGGTGTTGCCGCGTCAATCTCACACAGGTTCTGATATGGCAAGTGCCCGGGAGGCCAAAAAAAGGCGCCCACACCCGTTAGGAAGACGTGTGGCAATAATTCGGCAACATATGCCCCTTACCTTTACTCTTTCTTAACAAACATCGCCGCCTCGCCGGCTTAGCGCTTCACCGAGCGAGGGCCGACCGAGGAATGTCCGAGGAACGTCGGCGCGGTGCTCGGCGGAGGGGGCGTAGAATCGGTGTGAAAAACCACGCCTACTTCTATACGCTTTCGGAGACAAACAGCTTTGGCGAGTCACGCGCACGCCTCCCCGGGCGAAGGGGCACATCCCCGGATTACGGGCGGCTACGACGACGCAGGTTCCCCCGAGGAAATCTCGCGCCGCAAGTTTATGGCGAATGCCACGATTACCATCGGCGGCCTCATCGGTTTGGGGTTGGCCATCCCGATCGTCGGTTCGCTCATTCCCGACGTCGGCGCCGGCGGCGCGACGTGGACACCGCTCGATGAAGCGGGTTGGAAAGAACTGCAAACCGCAACGGACAAAGCGGTGCACATCAACTTCAATCTTTCCACCAAGGACGCGTATCTGCCGACCGAAAGCTCGCCGGAATCGGTCTGGGGAATCAAAGTGAAAGATCCGTCCAAGTTCAAGGCGGATCGTTCCGATCTCTATCTGCCGGACGGAAAAAATTCGTTGCCGTACGAGATCGTCACGATGGGATTCGTCATCTTCAGCCCGATCTGTCCGCACCTCGGCTGCCGTTACAATTACGATGGCGACGCGAACAAGTTTGCGTGCCCATGTCACGGTTCGCAATTCGACAACCTGGGCAAACACATCGCCGGCCCCGCCGCGCGCGGTCTTGATCCGCTGCCGCTGCGCGAGCAGAGCGGTAAGGCGGAGATCGAATGGATCCGCTACCAGCCGACGATCCCCGATCGTATCGTCGTTTCGTACAGCAACTAACGGAAGAGTAGGTAGTACAGGATGCTCAACTGGATCGAGCGGCGCACCGGCTTCGTCAGTATGACGAAGAATTTCCTGACGGAAGACATTCCGGGAGGCGCCAGCTATTGGTACGTGTTCGGCAGCGCGACGCTGTTCGCGATGATTCTGCAGATCACGACCGGCATTTTCCTTACGTTCTTCTATGCGCCGTCGGCCGCAACCGCGTGGGAATCGACGCGCTCCATGTACATGCACCCGTTCCAGCACTTCATCCTAAGCGTCCATTACTGGGGCGCCTCGGCGATGATCGCGCTGGTCTTCCTGCATTTGCTGCAAGTCGTTATCTGGGGCGCGTACAAGTCGCCGCGCGAAATTCAGTGGATCGTCGGCGTGCTGCTGCTGCTGGTCACGATGGTGCTCGGCTTGACCGGCTATCTGCTGCCCTGGGACATGGATGCCTACTTCGCATCCCAGGTGGCCA
Source organism: Vulcanimicrobiaceae bacterium (assembly GCA_035694945.1). Classification (GTDB taxonomy): domain Bacteria; phylum Vulcanimicrobiota; class Vulcanimicrobiia; order Vulcanimicrobiales; family Vulcanimicrobiaceae; genus DATGJX01. The sequence continues at coordinate 38,865 of DASSEZ010000051.1, read as the reverse complement.
TCAACCTCACGCTGACCGCGCCGATTCTCGGGCCGTTCATCCAACAGTTCACGCAAGACGGCACGACAATGGGCACACTGACGATCAACCGGTTCTTCGGCCTGCACGTCTGGCTGATGCCCGCAGTACTCCTTGCGCTGGTCGGCGCGCACTTGGCGATCTTCCGTTGGAACGGCCCGGCTGGTCCGCCGGTCGAAGATCCGCGACCGCTGGCCAAAGGCCGCTTCTGGCCGGATCAGATGTTCATGGACGCGTTCGTCTCATTCATCATTTTTCTGATCGTGGTCGCGCTTGCAGCCTTCGCGCCGCCGTACCTGGATGCCAAAGCAGATCCGGCCAATGCCACGTTCATACCGTATCCGGCGTGGTACTTTCTCGATCTGTTCGGCCTGCTGCAAGTCGTACCGGGCGATTTTGAAATCGTCGGCGCCCTCATCGTCCCGGGAATTGCAACCGTCATTCTGTTGCTGCTGCCGTGGATCGATCGCAGCACCACGCGCATGGTGGGCAATCGGAAGCCGATTATGTGGCTGCTCGGCGTTTCGCTCGCGGTGATGTGGGGCTTGACGCTGTACGCGCAGATGACCGTGTTGCAAAAACAAGCCGCCGCACCGCCGAGCGCACCGCAAGCGCAGATCCTCGCGATGGAAGAAACCAATGTCGCGCGCGGCGGCAATGCCACGGCACCGGGCGCGAACAACAATGCCGGAGTATCAGGCGGCGGTGCCGCACCGGCAAGCCCGCTCGCCGCGGCGGGGCAGAAAGTCTACTCGCAAAACTGTTCGAGTTGCCACGGTGCGACCGGCATGGGTACGCCCGGCGCATTCCCGCCGCTCGCGAACAATCCGGTCGTGACTGGCGACGCCGACGACGTGATCAAGATCGTGCTCGATGGCAAGAGCGGCCCGATCACCGTGAACGGACAGGGTTACAACGGACAGATGCCCGCGTGGAAGTCCTCACTTTCCAACAAGGACATCGCCGCCGTCGTTACCTTCATTCGCTCAGAACTGGGCAACAACAAGGCCGGCGCCGTGACCGAACAGCAGGTTGCGAAGCTGAAGAAATAGGCCTCGATACTTCTGTCACGCTTCGACGTTAGCCCTGTGCTGAGGTATCGAAGCATCAGCGTGACACAAGTCGATGCTACCGTAACGGAGCCGTTAACGCGGCTCCGTTAATTTTTTCTCGATGCGCGGATCGGGCACGAGCCACAAGATCGCCACGGCGAAGTAGCACGCATCGGCAATCCACTGATTGTAAAACGCGAAGACGATCGCGATCGCATAGAGCGCGACCGAAGCCCGGCCTTTCGCGTCGCTTCCGATCGCGTGCGCGAGCACCGATTGTCTACCGTTCGCCGCAATGAGCGCACGTTGCAGAATCGTGTAGGCGATCGCCGCCAGGATTAACACCGCGCCATACACTGCCGTGGGCAGGGCGGCCACGTGATTTTGCCCGACCCAGGCGGTAGTGAACGGAATGAGCGAGAGCCAAAACAGCAAGTGCAGATTTGCCCACATCACGCGCCCGTCGATCCGCTCGACGGCGTAGAGCAGATGGTGATGATTGTTCCAGTAGATCGCGATGTTGGTAAAGCTCAGGGCATAGGCAACGAACACCGGCACCATTGGTTTGAGCGCCGCCATATCGACGCCGTCGGGCACCCGCAGTTCGAGCACCATGATCGTGATGATGACGGCGAGGATGCCGTCGCTGAACGACACGAGGCGATCCTTGGTCACGTCAGCCTCCTTCGGCCGAACCCGCGCACGGGCGGCCATCGTACAGATACAACACCGCTTTGCCGCTGCTTGCAATGAGGCGCCGCCCGTGGCCGAACGTGGGCGTCTCGCGTTTTGCCGGAGCGATGAGCCACGTGCGCGGCGCCGAACAGATGACGCTGCGCGGGCTCACGCCGAAGCCGCCCGGATTCGGATCGTGCGGTCCCACGAGCACCCATACGCGCGGACGGGTGTAAAACACCAGCGCGTTGCCGCCCGCAACGTGCAAGATCGCGACCGCATCGCCCGCTTGGCGCCGCGCGTCGATGATCTTCGCGAAGTGCGGCACGGGTTTGAACGCCTCGGCCTGCGGCAGAGCGAGCAGTGCAATGAACGCTAACGCAAAGAGCATGGAAATGCCGAGCGCATACGGTGCGGCGGCGCGCTTGCGTTCAACGTTCGACGCGAACAGACCGAACGCGACGACCGCGCCGATGAAGATTGCGGCCCCGACGTAGATCAAGTTGATCGCGAGTTGATGGAATTCGTTCGTCAAGCGGTTGTCGCGCGAAAACCATACGATCGCGACCGCGAGCAGCAGAATGAATGCGGGAACGACCGCCGACGAAACGAGCGCCGAACGGCTGCGTCCGCGCGCGACGGCATCGTCGAGGTACAGGCCTGCGAGAATGGCGGGCGCGGCTAATTCGAGCGCGATATAATTGGGCAGTTTCGTCTGCGCAAAACTAAAGAACATGAAGGGCAGCACCAACCAGCAGAACGCCAGTCGTATCCAACGCGCGCACTCGTCAACGCCGCGTATTCGTCGGAATGCGAATGCCAGCGACGACGGAAAGAACGCAATCCACGGAAAGAACGCAAGAACGAATACGGGGATGTAATACCATCCGGGACCGCTTTGATTTTCGATCGTCCCGGTGTACCGCCCCACGGTGTAATGTCCGATGAGTTCGAAGACGGCGTGCACGCCGCTGCGCTGCACGAGCGCCCCGAACCACGGCGCTACGACGAGTACGAAGAGCGCGACAGCCCCGAGCCAGCCGCGCCATGACGGTAAGCGCACGCCGCCGCTGCGGCTTTCCCACAGCGCATACGGAACGACGACCAACAGCGCAATGACCGGAGCGACCGGCCCTTTCGCCAGGAATCCCAAAGCCGCCGCCACTGCACCGTACCACACGTAGCGGTCGCACCCGGTCTGCAGTGCGGCGAACCAAAACAAGACGCTCACGCCGACTGCCAGATCGAGCAGCGCGTCCATGATGGCAAGCCTGCCGACAATAGCCTGCATCAGACACGTCGAGAGCGCGATGCCCGCATAGATGCCCGCGCGCGTACCCAAGCGCCGCGCAACCGCATACGTGAGCGCGGCACCGAACGCGATCGTGGCGAGCGCAGACGGAAGGCGCAGCGCGAACGAGGTAAGGCCGAAGATTTTCGCGCACAGCGCCGCTATCCAAAAATAGAGCGGCGGCTGAACGAACCACTGCGCCGCGTTGAGATGCATGACGACCCAATCGTGCGTGAGCAAGATTTCGCGGGCCACTTCTCCGTATGCCGTCTCACTGTTGTCCCACAGCGTTCCGCTGCCAAGGCCCGGAATGGTTACGAGCGCGGCGATTGCCGCACCGGCAAGGGCCGCACGCACGGTTTTGGACACGGGAAGCAGTTTTGGGCGCCGATGCAGCGAAGTCATGCGGGCTCATGTCATCTCCCGAGCGAGGCTCCGAGATCATCGCCGCTGCGGCGCGCACACTGGCGCGCATGCGCACCTACATCAAGACGGCGCTTCCGCCGCCCGAGCGCGGCACGGTGTTTCACACCCTCGCGCGTTTGCCGATCGAACGTCTTGCCGCGATGAATCCCGTAGAAGCGGAGCATGAGGTCGAGCATGTGATGCGTGTGGTTCGACAGGCTCACCATGACGAGTCCGCTCATCATGAGGACTCGCCGATCATCTCGCTCACGTGCGCGTCTCGAGCAAGCGCGCTTGCCATGACGCAGACGCGCGCGGTTGCCGCGAAACTGGCGCAGCACGGCATCGCAACGGACATTCTCAACGTAACGACGACGGGCGATCGCGTGCAGGATCGGGCGCTCGTGGCGATCGGCGCGGAAAGCCTCTTCGTCAAAGAGTTGGAACTGGCGCTGCGTGACGGACGCGCGCAGTACGCGGTCCATTCGTGTAAGGATTTGCCCAGCACGCTCGTGCACGACATGACGATCGCTGCCATCTCGGTGCGTGAAGATCCGCGCGACGCGTTTTGCAGCGAACGCTATGCGTCGTTCTCGGATCTTCCGCCGGGGGCGCGTGTGGGAACGTCCAGTTTGCGCCGCCGCGCGCAACTTGCCTCGCTGCGTCCGGATTTGCAGTACGTGGACATCCGCGGCAACGTCGATACGCGCCTTCGAAAATTGCGCGAAGGCCAGTATGACGCCATCGTGCTCGCGTTCGCCGGGCTGCGCCGCCTGGGCGCGCGCGCGACGCATACCGTGCCGTTCCATGTCACCGAGATCGTGCCGGCGGTCGCGCAAGGCGCATTGGCCGTCGAAACGCTTGCGAGCGCGCTCGAGATCGCACGGCGCATACGCGAAGCCATCAACGACGAGATCACGGAACGCGCCGTACTTTGCGAGCGTGCCGCACTTCGCACGCTGCAAGGCGGGTGCCAAGCACCGATCGGCATTCATGCGCGCTTTGAAGGCGAGCAGCTTGTGGTCGACGGCGTGATCGCATCGCTGGACGGAACGGCGGTGTTGCGCGACCGGCGCAGCGCCCCCGCACAGGATGCTGCCGGCGCGCAGGCGCTCGGCGTGCAAAGCGCGCAGGCGCTGCTGGATGCAGGCGCCGGCAAGATTCTCGCGGTCAGTCTGCGCCCGCAAGCATTGCCGCTCGCGGGAAAAGTCGTCGTGCTTCCGCGCACGCACGAACGCGCGAGCCGCATTGCGGCGGCGCTTCGCGCCGACGGCGCAGACGTCGTGGAACTTCGCGCAGGCGAAACGGCCGCGCCGCAGCTGGGTGCGCGCGTGCCCGACGTTATCGTTTTTCCGTCGAGCGCGGCCGTGAACGCAGCCTCCGCCTATTTGCACCGAGTACATCGCTACGAGCGTCGCCCCGCGGTGGCGGCGATGGGGCCGGCGAGCTCCGCGGCCGCGCATGCCGCCGGCTTCACGCCGGACGTCGTTGCACCCGACGCGCAAGTAGATGCACTCGTCGGCGCACTGCGCGCTCACTTGCTGACAAAGGAGCATGGTTCGACAAGTTCGCCATGACGATGTTGTGATACGTACACGCCTTCAGCAGACATTTCGGCCGCGCAGGCTGCGGCGGGGGGAAACCGTTCGCGCGCTCGTGCGCGAGCATCGCGTCGACGTGGCGCATTTGGTGCAGCCGCTGTTCGTCGTGGAAAATCCGCGCGATGCAGGCCCGATCTCGTCGATGCCTGGAGTGAACCGGTACACCGTCGAGGGCGCAGTGCATGAGGCGGCGTTGCTCGACGCGCTCGGCGTACGCAGCGTCTTGCTGTTCGGCATTCCGGAAACCAAAGATGCCGTTGCAAGCAGCAACTACGATCCGAACGGCGTCGTGCAGCGCGCCGCGCGAGCAATCAAAGATGCGGTCGCGCACATGCTGGTCATCGCCGATCTTTGCAACTGCGAATACACCGATCACGGGCATTGCGGGATCATCGACGATCGCGGCGAGGTGGACAACGATGCGACGGTGGAATTGCTCGTTCGTACCGCGCTCACGTACGCGCGCGCGGGCGCCGACGTAATTGCTCCGTCGGACATGATGGACGGCCGCGTGCGGGCTATCCGCGAAGCACTCGACGCCGAAGGATTCGAGCATGTGGCCATCATGGCGTACAGCGCGAAATACGCGTCGGCATTCTACGGCCCGTTCCGCGAAGCGGCAGATTCGACGCCGCAATTCGGGGACCGGCGTTCGTATCAGATGGATCCGCCGAACGCGCGTGAAGCGCTGCGCGAAATCGCGCTCGACATTGAAGAAGGCGCGGACGTCGTCATGGTCAAGCCCGGCCTGCCGTATCTCGATATTTTGCGCGCCGCGCGCGATGCGTTCGACGTGCCGCTGGCCGTGTACAACGTCAGCGGCGAGTATTCGATGCTCAAGGCGGCGGCGCAAAACGGCTGGATCGACGAAGATCGCGCCGTCGACGAACTGCTCGTCGGATTCGCGCGCGCCGGCGCCGACGTCATCATCACCTACTTCGCAAAGGACTACGCCGCCCGGCATGCACCCCGCTGAGGCGCCGCTCGGGGTCGTGCTGCTCGCCGGCGGCCAAGCATCACGCCTGCCCGGCAAACTCGAACTCGACGCCGGGGGTGTGCCGCTGCTGCTGCGCGTCTACGAGAACGTGCGGGCGGCCGGCCGGGTGTACGTTTCGGCCGCGGGTGGCTTTCCGCCAAGCATCGATCGCGCGCTGGACTGCCCTATTATCGTCGACCGGCGGCCCCACCGGGGGCCGCTTGCGGCGCTCGACAATGTGCTGCCCCACGTCCGAGAGCCGCGCGTCTTCGTCGTGGCGGGGGACGCCCCGTTCGTGACTACACAGGTTTGCGCGGAGCTGGCTGCCGCCTGGGAGCCCGGCGTTCAAGCGGTGGTCCCCGTGAACGCCCAGGGACGCCTCGAGCCGCTCTGTGCCCTTTACGACCGTGCCGCTCTTCTGGCCGCCGCGCGCGAAGTGCTGGCGCAGGGGTCGGGAGGCGTGGCAGCCGCCGTCGAACGACTCCATGCCAAGCGCGTGCGCCTTTCGAACGAACGCGTTTTTGCGAACGTTAATACGGCAGCCGATTGCCGCTACTTGAAAGTGTAAAAAGAACAACCTTGCGTCTGGAACGATCGATCTCCGCATTCGCGCGGGCTCGCGGTATCATCGCGGGCGGCGTCAACTCGCCCGTGCGCGCATTTCGCTCCGTGGGCGGCTCGCCCGTCTTCATGAAAAGCGGTCAAGGCGCGTTTTTGTGCGACATCGACGGGCACGAATACATTGACTACGTGCTCTCATGGGGTCCGCTGATTCTCGGCCACGCGCATCCGGCCGTCGTCAAAGCGATCACCCAAAGCGCGCAGCGCGGCAGTTCGTTCGGCGCTCCCACCGAAGCGGAATCGGACCTGGGCGAACTGATTCGCGCGATGATGCCGTCCGTGGAACGCGTGCGATTTACGTCAAGCGGCACGGAAGCGACGATGAGCGCGATCCGGCTCGCGCGCGGCTACACCGGACGCGACAAGATCGTAAAATTCGCCGGCTGCTACCACGGTCACGGCGATTCGTTTTTGATCGCCGCGGGAAGCGGTGCGCTCACCAACGGCAGGCCGAACTCACCGGGCGTAACGCGCGGCGTCGCGCTAGACACGATCGTTCTTCCGTACAACGACGCGCACGCGGTTGCGGCGGCGTTCGACGCCAATCCGCGCGCGATAGCCGCGGTCATCGTGGAGCCGTACGCCGGAAACATGGGGCTCGTTCCGGCAAAACCGGCGTATTTACAAACGCTGCGCAACCTGTGCAGCCAACACGGCGCGCTGCTCATTTTCGACGAGGTAATGACGGGTTTTCGCGTTGCGCGCGGCGGCGTGCAAGAGCGCGAGGGCGTCGTACCCGATCTCACGACGCTCGGAAAGGTGATCGGCGGCGGACTTCCCGTCGGCGCGTTCGGCGGACGTGCGGAGATCATGACCGAACTCTCGCCCGACGGTGCGGTATATCAGGCCGGTACGCTCTCGGGCAATCCGCTCGCGATGGCGGCCGGCATCGCAACGCTGCGCGCGATTCAATCCGACGCGACGCTGTACGAACGCCTCGAAGTGCTTTCCAAACTGCTCTGCGACGGATTGCACGAAGTTTTCGAAAAGCACGGCGTCCCGCATTACAGCACCTACGCGGGATCGATGCTCTGCACGTTCTTCAGCGAAGGTCCGGTGTACGATCTGGAGAGCGCTATGAAAAGCGACACGGCGTTTTACGGCCGGTTCTTTCACGCGATGCTCGATCGCGGCGTGTATTTCGCGCCCTCGCAATTCGAAACCGCGTTCATGTCGAGCGCGCACACCACGCGTGAAGTCGAGCGCACGATCTCCGCTGCCGACGAGGCGCTGCGCGCGCTGAGCGAGCCCGTGAGCCGCTGATGCTCAATCCCATCGAGTCGCGCAACCGCGCGCTGGTGCGGTTCGAACTCAATGAGGTTGCCATTCCGCGTCTGTTCGCATACCATCGCGCGCTGGCCGCGGCGCTGGCCGCGGGCAAGGACGTCATTACCTCGCACGGCATCGCGGGGCTGCTCGGCCACACGATAGCCTCGACGCAAATTCGCAAGGATCTTTCCGCCCTCGGGCCGCTCGGCCGCCGGGGGCAAGGGTATGCGATAAAACCGTTAGTGGAGCAACTTGCGCTGGTTCTAGGATTGGAGCGGGACTGGCGCATCGCCATCGTCGGATTCGGATACCTGGGGCACGCCTTCGCAACGTTCGTGGCGGCGCGCGAAGAACGGTTCAAGGTCGCAGCAATCTTCGACCGCTCCCCGGCCGTTATCGGACAGAGGTGGCAAGATACACCGGTGCACGACGTAAGAGAATTGGAAGACGTGCTCTCGACCGCAGACTGCAACATCGGCGTCATCGCCGTTCCGGCACAAGCCGCGCAACCCGTGGCGGAACGCCTCGCGGCCAAGGGCGTACGCGCGCTCTTGAACTTTGCGCCGGCCTCGCTCAAATTACGCGAACCGGTGATCGTGCGCAACATCGACCTGGCGGGCGAACTCTCCATTCTCACCCATCGCCTCACGTTCGATGAATCTGCTCAAGCGGGGTATACCGTCTAAGAACTATGCCGCTCGTTTGTCTTGGGCTCTCCCATCATACGGCGCCGGTTGAAGTGCGCGAGCATCACGCATTTCCGGCTGCGCGCATGGAAGCGGCGCTCGTTGCGCTGCGCGAGTACGAGGCAGTGCGCGAAGCGGTCATGCTGCAGACCTGCGGCCGCTTGGAAATTTACGCGGACGTCGCAGACTATGAAGCGGGCGTCGCACAACTCAAATCGTTCTTGCTGAATTTCCGCCACGGCATGACGGCGTACGACATCGAGTCGTATCTGTACACGCTGCTCGGGCATCAAGCGGTCGAACATCTCTTCCGCGTGAGCACGGGTTTGGATTCCATGCTCATCGGCGAGGCCGAGATTCTCGGGCAAGTCAAAGACGCGTTCATCGCCGCGCAGCAAGCGCGCTCGCTCGGCAAGACGCTGCACCGCCTATTCCGTGAATCCATGAGCGCCGGGAAGGCCGCGCGCTCGCAAACGCGCATCGGGGACGATTCGACGTCGATCGCGACGGCCGCAATAGATTTAGCGAAAAAAGAATTCGGCACGCTCGCGGATCGCAACGTGCTCATCGTCGGCGCAGGCAAGATGGCGCGCACCGCGGCCAAACGTTTGCGGGGCGAAGGCACGCACAATTTGGCGGTGAGCAATCGCACCGCGAAAAACGCACGCGATCTCGTCAAGGAAATCGGCTTCGGGCACGCGGTCGAACTGCCGGGCATGGTCGATGCGCTCACCTCGGCGGATATCGTCCTTACGTCGACCGGCGCATCCCACTTCGTGCTCACGCCGGAGATGGTGGAGGCCGCGATGTCTCGCCGGCCCGGGCATCGTCTGTTCATCGTCGACATCGCGGTGCCGCGCGACGTGCATCCCGACGTGGCGCGCATAGACGGCGTGACGCTCGTGGACATCGACGGTTTGAAGTCGTGCGTCGAACAGACGCTGGAGATGCGACGCGAGGCGATACCGCAAGTCGAAGAGATCATCGCCGAATACATCGAGCGTTTCGGCCAATGGTATCACTCGCGCGTCGCCGTGCCGGTGATTGCCTCGCTCACGCAAAAAGCGGAAGCGATCCGCGCGGCTGAACTGGAGCGCCTGTTCCTGCGCTGTCCGGCGCTGAGCGAGCGCGAAAAAATGCTGATTACGGGCATGTCGATGACGATCATCTCCAAACTGCTGCACACGGTCGTCACGAAGATCCGCGACAAAGCACTGAGCAATCATTCCGAAGCCCTGGCCGACGTGCGCTTGTTGGACGAACTCTTCGAACTCAACGTCGCCGAAGAACTGGCGAAAGTGCGCCCGGTCACGCCGGCGCTCGACGTCGAGGAATAGTACGGACCTTTCCGGCAAACGCGTGTTGGTAACGCGTCCCGCACATCAGAGTGCGCAGCTCGCGCAGATGCTCCGCGACGCGGGAGCGGAGCCAGTGCTTGCGCCGGCAATCACACTCGTCGAGCCCGACGATCGCGCGTCCGCGGAACAAGCCGTCGCACGTGCCGCGCACTACGCCTGGGTCGTGTTTACGAGCGCCAACGGCGTTCGCGCGTTTTTCGACGTGCTGCGCTCCCGCCGCGAAGACGCGCGCACGTTCGGCAACGCGAAGATCGCGGCGATCGGCATCAAAACCTCACAAACGCTACTGCAGTACAACGTCTACGCCGATCTCGTGCCGCAATCGTATGTCGCGGAAGATCTCGCGCAGGCGCTGATCGCGGCGACGAAAAGCGGCGATACGATTCTCGTCTATCGAGCCGAAGAAGCGCGCGACGTGCTGCCGGTGCGCTTACGCGAAGCCGGGCGCGCCGTCGACGTGGTGGCGGCGTATAAAACGGTTTTCACGAACGACCCGCAGTTTGCGCAGCGCGTTGCGTACTGCGACGTTCTCACGTTCACCAGTGCAAGCACGGTACGCGGTTTCGTGCACAACCTGCACGGCGCCGATACGGCGGCAAAGGCTGCGCGCGGCAAAGTCGTGGCGTGTATCGGCCCCATCACCGCGGACGAAGCGCGTAAGCACGGGCTCGACGTGGCGGTGACTGCCGATGAATTTACTGCCGGCGGGCTGATGGCCGCGCTGCAGGCAGCCGTCTTCGCGACGTGACGCAAGGGATCGTCGGCGTCGTCTTTGCGGCGGCCGTCGCGATCCTCGCCTGGCGCGCGCATGCGTTGACGAAAAGCGGCGCGTTCGCAGCGTGGATCGTCGGCGCATGTATCTTCGGCGCGGGCGGATGGCTCTATGCGGGGATCCTCTTTGCGTTTTTCATTCCGTCGACACTGCTCTCGCGCATCGGGCGCGCGCGCAAACGCGAGCTCGTGGACATTGCCAAACACGGCGCACGCGATGCGTGGCAAGTGGTGGCGAACGGCGGAGTCGCCGCGCTCTGCGCGGTGCTTGCAGCCGCGACGCACGCGCAGCCGATTGTCGCAGCGTTCGCCGGTGCGTTTGCCGCGGCGTCGGCCGACACGTGGGGCACCGAGATCGGCACGCTTGCAAAAATGCGTCCGCGCTCGGTTCTTTCACTCAAGCCGCTGGCTGCGGGATTGTCGGGCGGCGTTACGCCGGCCGGTACGCTCGCCGAAATCGGCGGCGCACTTGCCGTCGGACTGGTGGCGTGGGCGTGCGGCGCAGGCGCGTGGTGGATCGTCGCAGCGGGCGGATTCGCCGGAGCGCTCGCGGACTCGCTGCTCGGTGCGAGCTTGCAAGAACTTCGCTATTGTCCGCGTTGCGCACGCGAATGCGAAACGGACCCGCACGTCTGCGGGTCCGCGACGGTGCTACGGCGGGGTACGCCGTGGATGTCGAACGATGCCGTCAATGCCTGCGCGACGGCCATCGGCGCCCTCGTTGCCGGATGGATTGCGATTGCCGCGCGCTAAGCGCCGGTCTTCGCTTTTCCGTACGTTTTCTCGAGATAGGCGATGATCGCGTCATCATCGTCCGCGATCGTTACGTCGCCGTCGACGAGCACCGGTATGCCGGTTTGACCTGAAACTTCTTGCACCACGGTGCGCCCAGCGTGGTCGCGCGGCACGTTGACGTTCTTGTAGTCGAGCAGCAAGTCGGTGAGTTTATTGCGCACGCGCGCACAGTAGGGGCACCACTCGGCTTGATAGAGGACGATGTTCGTGTCTCGCAACGTTGCTTCTCCTGATTGCGTGGTTCGGCTTGGCCGGTCACGGCCGCCGTGGTAGTCTCGTTGTGTAGCTCGGAGCGCGAATCGAATGGTGCAGCGAACCTTGGACGGCAACCGGCTTTTGTGGCGGGCGCTTGCGGCGTCGCTGGGGCTGCACGTGCTCCTGGCGCTCTTCCTTCCCGTTTGGACGGCGCAACTCTCCGGAGGGTTGCAGCCGATCCAGGCCATCTCGTTTGCCCCCATCATGCGCGTCCAAATCCAGCGGCCCTCTGCGAGGGCGCTTCCGGCCGCGCTGCCCCGTACCAAGCGGCGCGCAGCCACCGTGTCGTTCGCACGAACCAAGGCCGAACTGAGCGCACCGCGCCAGCGGCCCAGCGCGCGCCCCGCAACGCAAACCGGCCCCACCGGACACCTCGCGGCGGCACCGAGACTCGTCGCGCAACACCAAGCCCCGATCTACGCCCGTCCGGCAGCTACGGCCGATGTTTCGGCACACCAAGCGGCACCCGCCCCGTCGCCGCAGCCGCAGGCCAGTCAGGCGGATCAGACCGTGAACGGCACGGGTCAGAACGATCGCGGTGGTGTACTGCCGCTCGGAGCCACGCAGCCGCCCGTACTCGATCCCGGCGTGCGGGCGCAGCTCGCGCAGCGGTTCGGCGTGCACGTGACGCTCGTGGTGACCGTCGACGAAAACGGCCGCACGGAAAACGTTTCGTTCCGGCCTGCGCTCGACGCGCAAACCGAGCGCGCCATCCAAACGCTGCTGGCGAGCGCCACGTGGGACGCGGCCGTCTGCGGCGGCGGGGTGACGTGCGAAGGCACGGCGACGATTAAACTGTAGCCACGTGCGCGTGCAGCGATCCGGCGGAAAAACCGCGCGCATGAATGCCGTCCGCGATCCGCGCAAAACCTAAATCGGCAAATGCGACGCGATACACCGGCATATCGGCGAACAGCAGCGCACGGCGATCGCCGCGCAGATGCTTGCGCGCGAACCGCAACTCCGGAATGAGCCGTTCGCGTTCGCCGCTCATTTGCGTCGCCGCGAGCATGCACGGCGCCCCGTGCAGCTGCGCATCGACGATGAGCAACCCGCGGCGATCGAACACGCGCGCGGCGCGAACGGGAAGATAGCGGTCGTGTACGGCGTGCGCGCTCAGCGGTGTTTTCCAGAATAGCGCTTGCCGCCCCCGGTACGCCCACTGCAGCGCAAAGCGCGTCGCAATCGAGAGCGCATCGCCCGCGTCAATCTCGCAAATGCCGAGCGCATAAGGCTTCGCGGAGTCGACAAATGCGGCGAGTTCACGCATCGCACCCGATCGCACGAGCCCGCGCGCTCTCACATATGCGACGTTTATAAAATCGATTTGCCCAGGCCCGAGCAGATGAGGCCGACCGCAAGCGTTCCCGTTTGGTTTCGCGTGTCGAGAATCGGATTAATTTCGACCATTTCAATCGATCCCAGTTTTCCGGATTCCGCGAGCATTTCCATCGCCAGATGCGCTTCGCGAAAACTGAGCCCGCCTTTGACCGGCGTTCCGGTGCCGGGCGCTTCGCTCGGATCGATTCCGTCCATATCGAACGACATGTGAATCGGCGCCTCGCCCGCGCCGGCGATGCGAATCGCTTCCTCCATCACCCGCGTCATCCCAAGACGATCCACGTCGCTCATCGTAAACGCCGTCACGCCCGACGCGCGCAAATTCTCTTTTTCCGACGCGTCGACGTCGCGCAGACCGATCTGCACGGTACGCTTCGGATCGGCGGTTCCGTCTTTGAGCGCATACCACAGCGGCATGCCGTGTACGTTGCCGGATGGAGAGGTTTGCGGGCTGTTGATGTCGCTGTGCGCATCCACCCACACCAACCCCGGCGCCACGCCGCGCGCGCGCCGCAGGCCGGCGAGCGTCCCCATGGCAATGGAATGATCGCCGCCCAGGACGATCGGGAAACCGTCGCTCTTGAGAATGTGCTCGACCTCGGTGGCGAGCTGCTCGCACACCTGGTGGATGATGTCGAAGTATTTGGCCTGCTTGTTGCCGTCGCCGAACTCTTCGCGCTGCGGCACTTGCAGATTGCCGTGGTCGTAAATCTCCGGCACGCCCAGGCCGCGCAGGCGCTCGTTGAGCCGCGCATAGCGCACCGCATACGGCCCCATGTCCACGCCGCGGCGGCTGGCGCCCAGGTCCATGGGGACGCCGACGATATCGACGCGCTGGACGCGCCGGGGTGAAACCGTTGTACTCACGGCGCCGCAGCTTCTTCAGCGCTGTCTCGCGGGTCCTTGGTCAGAACGGGTTTTGCTTCGTCCCGGCTCACCGAGCCCGGAATGACGTGCAGCAGCAGCACGCGGATGATGCCCGCAACCGGCACGGCGATGAACATGCCCATGATGCCGTAAAGTTCGCCGCCGATGAGGATGGCGACGAGCACCGCCGAGGGGCTGAGTTGAATGGTGCGGCTGACAATGTTCGGCGCGAAAATATGTCCTTCGGCTTGATTGGCGGCGACGAAGATGATGGCGACCCACACCGCTTCTTGAAAGCCGTTGGTGACGAACGCGATGATGAGCGCCGGGATGACGGCGATGAACGGGCCGATGTACGGAATCAGATCGAGCGCGCCGGCGATGGCTCCGAGCAGAATCGCGTACGGTTCGTGCACGATGAACAGTCCGACGGCAATCAGAATGCCGACCGAGAGACCGACGAGCAACTGACCGCGGATGAAGCCGCCGATGACTTGCTCGAGTTCGCCGAGCAGCGTGAGCGTCGTATCGCGCCGCTTGGCCGGAATGAAGCCGATGAAAAATCGTTTGATCGTTTCGGAATCGTACAAAAGATATGCGCCGAGCACGGGTACGGCGATGCACGCGCCGATGAATGCGGCCGTACCGATGATCACCATGATGGCATTGCCCGCGGCGGTCGCGCCGTGCGTTTGCAGCCACTTCACGACTTCTTGCGGAAGTTTGGCCAGCGCGTCGCGCACAAACTGCGGCGCATGCCGCAATAGCGGGTTGTTCGGATCCTCGACGTAGGTGCGGATCTTGTTTTGAATCGACGGCCACGCATGGATCAGTGTCGCGATCTCGTTGCTGATCGCCGGGATCAAATAGATGAGTCCGATCGCAACCAGTCCCGCGATGCATGCATAGACGAGCAAGATTGCCAGGATCAGCGGCAACTTGCGGTTGAGCCACTTGACGATAGGATAGATCAAGTACGCAAAAAAGATCGCCGCGATGATGATGATGAAAATGACGCCGATGCGCTCGACGAAACTGATGACGTAGCCGAAGATCATGATGATCAGCAGCACGGAGAGTAGAATCTTCCAACTGTAGTCGAGCGAGCTCGGCGTCAGCCAGCGGTACGGTTCTTCTTCAACGCCGCGCGCGGCTTCGTTCCGCACGCCTTCGGCCTGCGCTTCCACCTCCAAGCCGATCAGCGCGCCCTTTGCGGGCCAGCGGTAGCGGATATAGCGCACGATCCAGCCGTACACGACCCGGATGAGCCCGCGAATTGCTTGCAGCGGTCCGCCGTTATAGCCGTCGTCCAAATCGAGAATGAACAGAAAGCCGCGCCGCCGCGGCAGCCGGTCGCTCCAGCGCCGCGCCAGGTCCAGCCCCTCGGGCACGCGTTCTTGCAGCAGCTGCAGGACGCGCTCGTCGTCGTTCCCGGACTCGCGTACGATACGAGTGAAATCCTTATACGAGATGCCCAGCGCCCGCAGCAGACTGCGGTCCATGGGGCTCTGCCCGTACAGATAGTCTCCCAGCGTTCCCTTCATCGCCGCGCGCGCTTTGTCGATCATCCGCGGCAGCCATCGGATCCCGCCCAATTCTTCGGACCACCGCCGAGGAGGGATGGTCCGCAGGTCGAGCGCTTGCAGCTCAGGCACGAGGCAATCTTACCCAAGCAAGCCGCGCGGGCCGCCCGCCCCTTTGGGGCGAGCGCAAACCGTCCGATATGTAAGGTATGGTACGCATGGCGATTCGCTTATTCATCGCCGTGGCCGTTTGCGCTCTCACGCTGACGGCTTGCGGCGTAGCCACTGGGCACGCCCCGGGGCAACTCACGCTCGGCATGGTTACCGATATCGGGGGTCTCGGCGACAATGCGTTTAACGACTCGGCACACAAAGGGCTGGTGCGCGCGCAGGATCAGTTGGGCGCGCAGGTCTCCGTGCTGGAGTCGAAATCCAAGGCCGATTACACGGCCAATCTCACGAAACTGACCGACCAGCACGTCGACATGATCTACGGCATCGGCTATTTGATGAACAAGGATCTGCAGACGGTCGCTCACGACAATCCCAAGCAATACTACGCGATCATCGACGCCGTCGTTCCCGAACCGAACGTCGTTTCGGTGACGTTCCGCGAACAAGACGGCTCGTTCTTGGCGGGCGCGCTCGCGGCAATGGTGAGTAAGACGCACCACGTCGCGTTCATCGGCGGTCAGGACATTCCGGTGATGCAGCGCTTCGAAGACGGCTTCGTCGCGGGCGTGCACCAGATCGATCCGAACGCGAAGGTCGACGTCGCATACGCCGGCTCGTTCGACGACGCGGCCGCGGGACAAAAGATCGCGACGCGCGAGTTCGCTTCCGGCGCGGACATCATTTATACGGCCGCCGGTAAGGCCGGACTGGGCGCCATCGAAGCGGTCAAGGCGCGTCCGCAAGGCGACTACGTCATCGGCGTGGATACGGATCAAGACGCGCTGGCGCCGGGCAAAGTGCTCACCTCGATGATGAAGCACGTCGACGTCGCGGTGTACGACATCGCCAAAGCGATGAAGGATCACCATCCGCTGAGCGGACACGTGGTCCTCGGACTGCAAGATCAAGCGCTTTCCCTCACCGATTTCCACTACACGTGGGGCGTGGTCGGGCCGGAGAAGATGGCGCGTCTGAACCGCCTGCAAACGGCGATCGTGAACGGCCGCATCAAAGTGCCAGACACGCGCGCCGCACTGGCACAGTGGAAACCATCGGCGTACTGAGTACCACGTAGAAAGGCATCCGCGACCGCCGCTGCGTACACTCGTCCGATGAGATGCAGCGCGGCGGTTAGACTGCTGGCCGCAGCCGCTTGTGCGCTCGTTGCGCTGAGCGGCTGCGTTCGTTCTCATCCGCATCCGCGGCCCGGACAGCTCACGCTTGCCATGGTGACCGATGTAGGCGGACTTGGAGACAAGTCGTTCAACGACTCGGCATATCGCGGGCTGTTGCACTCGCAAAGCGCACTCGATGCGTACATCAAAGTGCTGCAGTCGAAATCCGCGGCCGACTACCAGCCCAACCTCACCGTGCTCAGCGAAGCGCGCTTCGACATGATCTACGCCATCGGATTTTTGATGAGCGACGATCTCGGGCAAGTCGCAAAACAGTTTCCGCAGCAGCAGTTCGCGATCATCGACGCCGTCGTTCCCAATCCGAACGTCGTCTCGCTCACGTTCAAAGAAGAAGACGGGTCGTTTCTCGCCGGTGCGATTGCTGCCATGGTGAGCAAAACGCATCACATCGCGTTCATCGGCGGACAGGACATCCCGCTGATTCGCAAGTTCGAAGCGGGCTACGTCGCGGGCGCGCACGAGATCGATCCGTCGACGCAAGTGGACGTGAAATACGCGGGATCGTTCGACGACGTTCCGGCCGGTAAGGAACTGGCGAATCTGCTCTTCAACGACGGTGCGGACATCATTTACACCGCCGCGGGAAAAGTGGGGCTCGGCGCGATCGACGCGGCGCGCACGCGCCCCAAGGGCTACTACATCATCGGCGTCGACAACAATCAGGATTCGCTCGCACCGGGCAAGATTCTCACGTCGATGGTCAAGCACGTCGACATCGCCGTCTACGACGTTGCGAGAGGCGTTCTCGCGCATAAGCCGCTGCACGGGCACGTCGTGCTCGGTCTCAAAGACGGCGGCATTTCGCTCACGGATTTCAAGTATACGCGCGACGTGGTTACGAACGCGGACCTTGCCAAGCTGAAGGCACTGCGCAACGCGATCGTTTCCGGCCGCATCACCGTGCCCAGTACGCGTGAGGAATTGGCAACGTGGAAACCACTCCCTGTGTAGTGCAGGATCTGCTGCTCTCGCTGCGCGGCATCTGCAAAACGTTCCCCGGCGTACGCGCTGTGGACGGCGTCGACCTCGATCTGTATTCGCACGAAATTCACGCGCTGGTCGGTGAGAACGGCGCAGGGAAATCGACGCTTGCGAACATTGCCTTCGGTGCGATCAAATTCGACGAAGGCACGCTGGATACCGGCGGCAACGTCGTCGGTTTGGTGCATCAGCATTTCGAACTGGTCGGGCGGCTGACTGTATGGCAAAACGTCATGCTCGGCCGCGAGCCGCGCCGCGGGTGGCGCATCGACGCCGCCGCTGCGCGCAAGCGCGTCGCCGACCTCGCGCATCGCTATGGTTTGGAGATCGATCCCGATGCGTTCGTCGACGAACTTCCGGTCGGCGTTCAGCAGCGGGTCGAGCTGCTTCGCGAACTCGAACGCGAACCAGCGGTGCTGCTGCTGGACGAACCGACCGCCGCGCTCGCGCCCGCAGAGATCGACAGTTTCTTCAAGACGATCACGTCGCTCGCGCAAAATGGCACCGCGATCATGATCGTCACGCACAAACTGCAAGAGGTCATTTCCTACAGTAAACGCGTGAGCGTCATGCGCCACGGCAAAATCGCCGGACGATTCGAAACCGCGCAGACCAGCGTCGACGAAATCGCGCGAGCGATGGTGGGCGGCGATCTTCCGAAGGTCGCGCAGCGCGAAAGCGTCGTGAAAGTACCGTGCTTTCGGATTGAAGGCGTGAGCGCCGGCAGCGGCAGCACCGCCATTTCAGACGTTTCTTTTCACGTCGATGCGGGCGAAATCGTCGGAATCGCCGGCGTGGAAGGCAACGGGCAAACCACGCTCGCCGATGCAATCGCGCAGATGATTCCGCATTCGGGCACGATCTCGCTGGCGGACGCGGGGCTGCGCACCGCGATCATTCCGCAGGATCGCCATCGAGAAGGGCTCGTGCTCGGCTGGTCGATTACCGACAACGTGATCCTGGGCCGGCAGCAGTTGCCCGAAACGCGGCGCGGCGTGATGATCGACCGCCGTGCGGCGCGCGAAGACGCGCAGGCAATCGTCAAAAGCCTGGACGTGCGCGCGGCATCGCTCGATGTCGCGGTGAAAACGCTCTCGGGCGGCAACCAGCAGAAAATCGTCGTCGGACGCGCGCTGCTCGGGAATCCGCAGTTCGTCCTTGCCTATCAGCCGACGCGCGGCATCGACGTCGGCGCCGCGGCGCTCGTGCAATCGCGCTTGATCGAAGCGCGCAACGCCGGCGCGGCGGTTCTGCTGATCTCATTTGAACTGGACGAGATTCTGGCGCTCGCGGATCGCGTGCTCGTGATGTATCGCGGGCAAATCGCCGGATCGTTCGCCGGCGACCAGATCGATCGCGGGCGTATCGGACGCTTGATGGCGGGGTCTTCATCATGAGCATGCTGCGGCGCGTTCTCGGCGGCCCCGTGGGCGCGATCTTGTTTGCGTTTTTCCTGGCAGCGTGCGCGATGCTCGTCGCGGGCGTCAGCCCGGCGGACGGCTTCCAAGCGCTGTTCATCGGATCGCTCGGCGGCAAACAGCAGATCGCCGAAACGCTGGTCCAAACGACGGCGTTGCTCTTCCCGGCACTGGGAATTTCGCTCGCGTTTCGCGCGGGGTTGTTCAACATCGGTGCCGAGGGCCAACTCGTCGTCGGCGGTTTGGCCGCGGGTGCCATCGGCGCGCATTTCGTTGCGGCAACGCCGCTGGCGATTTTCGTGTTGCTCGCGTGCGGATTCATCGGCGGCGGTGTGTGGGGCGCGATTGCGGGCTGGCTGCGCGCGCAATTCAACGCGAACGAGATCATCTCGACGCTCATGCTGAATTTCATTGCGCTGGCGGTCGCGAATTATCTGGTATCCGGACCGCTCAAGAGTTCCGCCGCCGCCGGCGCCGAAACGGCGCCGTTGCCCACGTCGTCGTGGCTGCCGCTGCTCATTCCCGATACGCGCCTGTCGATAGGTCTGATTATCGCAATCATTGCCGCGTTCGTGCTGCGCTGGGTGTTTACGCGCACAGTGTTCGGCTACGAATTGCGCGCTGCAGGCGAAGCGCCCGAAGCGGCGCGGCGCAACGGCGTGAACATGCCGCGCATGACGTTTCTTGCGCTCACGCTTTCCGGCGCGATTGCCGGCCTGGGCGGCGCAACGCTGGTAACCGGTGTCCTACACCGCTTCAACACGCAGCTTTCGCCCGGCTACGGATACACGGCAATTGCCGTTGCGCTCGTCGGCGATCTCAATCCGCTGTGGGTGTGCGTTGCCGCGTTCGGTTTCGGCATTCTCGAAGCGGGGGGTCTTGCGATGCAAGCGCTCGCGGACGTGCCGAAAGACGCCATTCACGTCATTGAAGGTTTGATTATTCTGGTGCTCGCGGCGCGGCGCTACATCGCGACGCGTGCGGAGGGTGCGCCCATATGAGTTCGGCCGGCGGCGTGTTCATCGTCACACTCGTGACGCTCACGCTCATCAAATCGACGCCAATCATCTATGCCGCGCTCGGCGGCGTGATCTCCGAACGTGCCGGCATCGTGAACATCGGCTTGGAAGGCATGATGGCGGGCGGCGCGTTCACTGCCGTCGTGTTTGCAGGCATGACCGGCAGTCCCATCGTCGGCCTGCTCGCGGGCATCGGTGCGGGCGCACTGCTCGGCTTCGTCCTCGGATTTGCGGCGACGGTATTCAAAGTCGATCAGATCGTCGCGGGAACCGGTATAAATTTGGTCGCGGTCGGCGGTGCAGCGTTTGCGTTGATGCTGCTGTACAATCAACCCGGCGCGAGTCCGCAGGTGAACGCGCTCGGCAGCAGCTATTGGATTTTGGTAGCGGTTGCGTTCGTGTGCGCATTGCTTCTGCATGCGGTGCTGTATTACACGCCCTGGGGCTTGCGCGTGCGCGCCTGCGGCGAGAATCCGCGCGCGGTGCACGACGCCGGTCTGCATCCGCTGCGTTTGCGTTTGTACGCGGTGATCATCAGCGGCGCGCTCGCGGGGCTGGGCGGCGCGTTTCTCTCCATCGGTGAGGTGAACATCTACTCCGACGGAATGACCGCCGGACGCGGATTCATCGCGCTTGCCGCAGTGATCTTCGGACGCTGGACGCCGTGGGGTGCAACGGGCGCCGCAATCTTCTTCGGTTTCTTCGAGGCGCTGCAATACGTGCTGCAAGGCCGCATCGCTTGGCTCCCCAGCGACGCAATGCAAGCGATTCCGTACGTCGCCGCGCTGTTCGCGATCGCCGGTCTGGTGGGCAAAGTCCGCGCACCCGCGGCGGATGGAATCCCGTATTAAGATCACAATTGCGGCGCCCTCGCGGAGCGCTTATGTCAGCAAGTTCAAAAGGCGCTCCGGCGTGATCGCACAACTGCGGCGCCCTCGGGGAGCGCATAGGTTAGCAATCACAATGAGGCGCCATGAGATCATTGGGGGCCCCATCTTTGATGGGGGGCGCGCAGGCTAGGCCGTAGCGCCTTTTTAAAAGGTGAGATAAAAGTCCCAAAGAATTTGCCGACAGTATAGATATGGCTGCTCGGATAGCTGCTGTCTTTGCTGCTCTTGCTTTGTGCGTATCATTCACCGCTCGCGCGAACGCACAAGTTGATATCCCGACGCCCATCGCGCAGTTGCAAGCTGCACTGGCAAGCGTCCCGAATTACGCGCCCGGACACGTCGCGCTCGAAATCAAGGACCTCGCGACGGGCTACACCGAGGGCGTGAACGCAAACGCCATCATGCCCGCCGCCTCGACGATCAAGATTCCGATCATGGTCGAGGTGTTCAAGCAGATGGAAAAAGGCAAGTTCGATTTCAACCGCCACGTGCATCTGCAAGCGGGCGATCGTGACTGGGGTTCCGGCGACATCGCCGGCGCGCCAATCGGCAGCGGCTACAGCGTCTCGTATCTGCTCACGAAGATGATTACCGTGAGCGACAATACGGCGGCAAACATGCTGATCCGTTTGGTTGGGCGCAGCAACATCAACGCGACGATGGCCAACCTCGGTCTACATCACACACACCTCGCGGACTATATTCGTACCGAGGAGTATAGCGTGCGGCGCACGCTGCGCACGACGCCAGCCGATATGGTCAAACTGCTGAGCGACATGGCCAAGCATAGTCTCATCGACGAGTGGTCCTCGAATGAGATGATCTCTATTTTGGAACGTCAGGAAATCAACACGCTGCTGCCGGTGCCGCTGCCTGACGACGTGCTCATCGCGCACAAGACCGGCTCGTTCAGCGATACACTCAACGACGTCGGCATCGTCTTTGGCCCCGAACCGTACGTTATCGCCGTGATGACGACCGATCTGCCGTCGCTCTCGTCAGGCCGCACGTTCATTCACCACATTTCGAAGCTGGCGTACAACCGGATGACGCAGCTTGGAAAATGGCGTACCGCAAACGGGCTGGACGAGCAGATCTCCGCCGATGCCGCCGCGGCTTCCCGTGCAGCGCAAGGCTCGCAGCAAGACACCGACGACGGTACGAGCGATTTGCCGATGTGGGGCGCTCAGCCCGTGAGCTCGCCCGCGCCCGCAGCGACGCCTTAACGGCCCGTTAGGCCTGAACTGTCCGCCCCGCGTACGTGCGCGTCAACCAGTGGGCGTACGTGCGTTCTTTGCCGCGCACGACTCGTTCGTAGAACTCGCCCAAGCGTCTGGTGATGGGGCCCATCGTGCCTGAGCCGATCGTGCGGTGATCGACCGAACGGATGTAGACGACACCCGCGGCCGTTCCGGTGAAAAACAATTCGTCCGCACCGTAGAGTTCGCTGCGATCGATCGACCGCTCGACGATCGGCAGGTCGAACTCGTTGCGCGCGATTTCCATAATCGAGCGGCGCGTGCAGCCTTCCAGTACGTTCTGCGACGGATCCGGCGTGTAAATCACGCCGCGCTTGACCATAAAGATATTTTCGGCCGAGCCCTCGGAAACGTGCCCGTCGTGCGAGAGCATGATGGCCTCGTCGAATCCGTTCGCGATCGCTTCGCTCTTTGCGAGCGCGCTGTTCACGTAGAGTCCGGTGATCTTTGCGCGCGGCGGAGCCGCCGAATCGTCCGCACGGCGCCACGAACTCGTACCGGCTTTCAGCCCTTCGGACGCGTCCAGATAGCGCGTGAACGGAATCGGAATAATCGCAAACGTTTCAGGCACGTTGTGCAGCCGCACGCCCACGTCTTCGGCCGACTTGAAGATGCACGGACGAATGTAGATATCGGTTTCAAAGCGATTGCGTGCCGCCAGATCCGTCGTAATCTCGACCAGCCGGTCGATTTCGAGCGGCAACTGCATCATCAAAATCTTCGCGGAGATCGCCAAGCGCTCGTAGTGCTCGCGCAACTGCACCAGATACAGTTCGCGATCGTCGGGGACCCAGTAGCCGCGGATGCCCTCGAAACAGCCGGTGCCATATTGCAGGCCGTGCGTCAGCAAACCGACCTTGGCGTCGTCATAAGGCCGGAACGAGCCGCCGGTATACACGGTAATCTTCGAAAGGTCCACGATGGTCAAAGTCCTCCGGCGGCTGGCATTCCGGACACCGCCGCCCCATCCTCCGGCCGGGCGGCCAATCGCGTGGCGCAGCGGTACGCCGCATGGCGAAGACGAAACGCCGCGTCATGCTCAGACGGAGTCTTGCCGCTCTCATAGCCGCGGGCGTGCTCTGCTATGCCGGCGCGGCCGCCGCCGGGCTCGTCGTACTCCCCAGCGGGTGGCGCCTCTCACCGGTGCAAGGGCCTCTCGCGCACACCGGGCCGATGCCGCAGGGCTTGGCGCTCTCCCCGGACGGAGCGCTGCTCGCCGTGGTCGAGTCGGGCCAGCCCCCGGCCGCGCTGCGGGTGCTGCAAACGCCGGGACTGCGCGTCGTGAAAGTCGTTCCATTGCCCGGCGCCTTCGGCAAACCCGTCTGGGCGGACGACGATCACGTGCTCGTCGCGGGCGCGAATACGGACGCAGTGCTCGACGTGGACCTGCGCACCGGCGCGATCGTGCAAAAGCCCGTTGCGAAAGGCAGCTGGCCCGCCGCGCTCGCGCGAGATTCGAGCGGCGCCCTCGCAACGGCGAACGACGGCGACGGCACGGCGTGGGTGGGTGCAGCGATGGTGCGTGTCGGAGCGCATCCCTCGGACGCCGTGTTCTCGCACGATGGAACGCTATACGTCAGCGTTCGCGAAGACAATACCGTGCGCGCGATCCAATCGGGCCGCGTCGTCAAAACGATTCCGGTGGGACTGCATCCCGAAGCGCTTGCAATCTCCGCTGACGGCCGCACGGTGTACGTCGCGGAAAGCGACGATGACGCCGTGGGCGTGATCGACACGCGCACGAATACGAAAATCGCCGACGTTCCCGTCGGTTTGCACGCGCGCCGCGCGAACCAGTACGGCGCATCGCCGAACGCGCTCGCCGTGCACGGCGAGGATCTGTTCGTTTCGCTCGGCGCGGAAAATGCGATCGCGGTCGTGCGCGGACGGCGCGTGGTCGAACGTATTGCGGCGGGATGGTATCCAACGGGTGTCGCGGTTGCTCCCGATGGAACGCTGTACGTCAGCAACGGTAAGGGCGAAGGCGCGCCCGCGAATCCCGTGCCGGGCCTGCTCTACAGCAGTTCACCGTGGTTCGTGACGAAGATCACGATCGGCTCGGTGCGCGCAATTCCGCAGGCGGCGTACCGGCACGCACGTGCGCAAACAAGCGCCGTATTTGCAAATGCGGAACCCGAGTGGACGCCCGCGCCGGCAAACGCGACGATTCTGCGTCCCGACGGTCCGATCAAACACGTCATTTTCATCATCAAGGAAAACCGGTCGTACGATCAGATCCTGGGAGACGTCGCGCAAGGCAACGGCGATCCGAAGCTCGTTTCATTTGGCGCCGCGTTTACGCCGAATCAGCATGCGCTGGCGCGACGCTTCGGCTTGTTCGATAACGCGTACACCAACTCGCAGGTCAGCCCCGACGGCCACAACTGGACGGATGCCGCGCTCGCGAACGATTACGTCGAGCGGTTCTATCCCGTGATTAACTCGCACCGGCGTGCGCTGTACGACATGGAAAACAGCACCGCGCCGACCGTTCCGCACAACGGCTATCTCTGGGACGCCGCCAAACGCGCGCACATTACGTACCGCGACTACGGCGAGCATCTGTTCGTGCCGCTTACCGGGCCGATCACCATACCGGTGAACACCGCTCCCGGACTTGCGGGGCATTTCGACGAGCACTACGTCGGCTGGGATTTGGACTACAGCGACAACGAGCGCTACGCGGAATGGCTGCGCGAATTCAAAGCGTTCGAAAACAACGATAAACTTCCGCAACTCGAAATCGTGTATCTGCCCGACGATCACAGCGCGGGGTCGAAACCCGGCGCGCGCACGCCCGCAGCGTACGTGAAGACGAACGATTGGGCGGTCGGGCGTCTGGTGGACGAAGTTTCACATTCACGCTACTGGAAACAAACGGCAATCTTCATTCTGGAAGACGACGCGCAGTACGGGCCCGATCACGTGAGCGATCAGCGATCGACATTTTACATCGCGAGTCCGTACGCCAAGGGCGGCGTGCACCACGAGCACTACGCAACCGTCAGCGTCCTGCACACCATCGAACTGCTGCTCGGCCTGCAGCCGCTCAGCATTTACGATCAGACCGCGCGGCCGATGTACGACGCGTTTGCAACGCAAGCGGTAAACGCGGGACCGTTCAAAGCCGTACGCCCTGCAGGGAATTTGAACGAGGTAAACACGAAAGCAGCGTACGGCGCGGCTATCAGCGCGAAGCTCGACTTTTCACATCCCGACGCCGTCGATCCGAAAATCATGAACGACATTCTCGCGCATCTCGGTAACCGATGAACGGCTGGGTTGCGGCGGGCACGACGTTTCTTGCCTCCGGTCTGGAATTCGTCGAAGCGGCGACCATCGTTCTGGCCGTCGGTTACACCGCAGGTTGGCGCGTCGCACTTCGCGGCGCGGCGTGGGCGATCGCCGTACTCGCGGTCATCACCGGACTGCTGGGACCCGCGCTCGTGTATTGGGTGCCGCTCAACGATTTGAAGATTGCCATCGGCGTCTTCCTGACGCTCTTCGGCTACACATGGCTGCGCAAAGCGATTTGGCGCTATTCCGGGCGCAAAGCCATGCGTGACGAGGAGGCCGCATTCAATGCGGAAATCGCAGATCTTCGCAAACACGAACAACACTACGCGTTTGCAACGGCGTTCAACGGCGTGCTGCTCGAGGGACTGGAGGTCGCGGTGATCGTGATCACTTTTTCCGCAGCGCGCGCCGGCACATTCCTGTGGGCGGTCGTTGGCGCACTTGCCGCGTGCGCCATCGTAACCGCCGCTGCGGCACTGCTGCGACGGCCGTTCTCGCGCGTGCCGGAAAATGCCATGGGATTCATTGTCGGCATTATGCTGCTCTCGTTCGGAACGTTTTGGAGCGGTGAAGGCGTGGGGCTGCATTGGTGGGCAGGTGAGGGTACGCTCCCCTGGATCGTCGGCGCGTACTTGGCCGCCGCGTTGTTGCTGATCGCCGCATGGAAACGTGCGGTACGAGCATGAAGCAAGCGTACAAATTTATCGCGGGCAATTCCCGCGTAACGCCGTTCGGCATCGCACTCGCGATTGCGCTCGTACTTATCTTCAGGCACAGCCTCGGTTGGCCGGCGAACGCAATCTTTCTCGGGATCTTGCTCGCAACACTGGCGGCGACCACGTTCGAGCCTGTACAATGATCGCAACCTACTGACGCTCAAGCGCTGTAACGGCGCGGGGTATTGCCCGGGAGGTTGCGATGTCTTCTGCCGTTCGCACACAAACCGGCAATCGCTGGACGATCGCGTTTGCCGGGGTTGCCGTCATGATTTGCCTCGGCACAGTGTACTCATGGAGTCTCTTCACTCGTCCGCTCATCGCGAGCTTCGGCTGGTCCAATCAAGATGCGACCTTGCCGTTTGAGCTCGCGATTTTCTTCCTGGGTGTCGGCGCGGTAGTCGGCGGACGCTGGCAAGACCGCGTCGGTCCGCGCACCGTAACCATCACCGGCGCAATCATGTGGGGCGTCGGTGTACTGCTTGCCGGACTGCTTACCGCGCAACTCGGTAAATGGTGGCTCGATTTGACGTACGGCGTCATCGGCGGCTTTGGTATGGGCATGGGCTACGTCACACCCGTCGCGATGGTCACCAAGTGGTTTCCGGAACGGCGCGGCTTCGGCAGCGGCATGGTCGTGATGGGATTCGGCCTTGGCGCGTTCATCTACAACCAGATCGTCACACGCGTGCCCGCCTTTGCGGCAGCGGCAAAAGCGGCCACGAGGGCGGTCGACGCGCGCGCCGCCGCAGCGGCGGCTGGGACGCCGTTCAATGCCGCGCAGTACGCGCTTACACCGGATCACGTGCACGCGGTCATGATGACGTTCGTGATTTCCGGCATCGTCTTTGCCGTAATCGGCGGCGTGTGCGCAATGATTTTGCGCGATCCGCCGGAAGGTTACACCAGACCCGGCGCGGTTGCAGCGGCGGCCTCCACCGGTCCGAGCTACGTACCGAGCCAGGTACTCGGTATGCCGCAGTTTTACGGGCTATGGATTCTGCTGTTCTTGAACGTCACTGCAGGCATTCTCATCATCTCGAACGCCGTACCGATATATAGCGACTTGACGGGTGCCTCGGCAGCGGCAGCAGGCGCAATCTATGGCTACGTTGCGGTATGCAACGGTATCGGGCGCTTCTTCTGGGGCTGGGTATCGGATCGCATGGGGCGCAACCTGACGTACACCGTCATGTACCTCGTACAGGTGGTGGTGTTCGTTATGCTCGCGCGCACGCATTCGTTCGCGTGGGTCGCAATTGAATTCGCCATCGTGCTGCTCTGCTACGGCGGCGGCTTCGGCGTCATGCCTTCGTTCAACGCAGATTATTTCGGCACGAAATATCTGGGACAGAACTACGGCATGATTCTCACCGCTTGGGGTGTCGCCGGTATCGTGGGTCCGCTTATTGCGGCAACCGTCAAAGATCGTACGGGATCGTTCACAGGTGCCCTCGTACCGGTGGCGATAATGCTCTTGGTAGCGGCCATCATCCCGTTCTTCATCAAGAGACCGCGACAGAAAGCGGCTGCAACGGCAACTTAGAAAGACAGGCGCCATGAAAAAAGCGCGCACCACTATCGACGTAACGAATCTGCTCACGCGCGCCGGCGAAGAAATCGCCGCGCGCGTCGGCCCCTCACCAAACGTCCCTTCGGCGCGCACCCAGAGTCTGGGTCCGCGCGTGCGGCATGCGAAACCCGTTACGAGCGTGTGTCCCTATTGCGCGGTCGGCTGCAGCACGCTCGCATACGTTTCAGACGACGGCACACTGCTCGACGTCGAGGGTAACCCGGACAGCCCAATCAACGCGGGCCATCTTTGCCCAAAGGGTTCGGCGATTTTCGGACTCACGGTGAACCAAATGCGCTGGACGACCGTAAAGTATCGCGCGCCGTACGGCACGACTTGGGAAGACCGCCCGCTCGAGTGGGCGCTGGAACGCATCGCGCACCTCGTGAAAGAAACGCGCGACAAAACGTTCGTACAAGAAAAAGACGGCAAACGCGTCAATCACACCCTTGGCATCGCTTCGCTCGGCGGCGCGACGTTCAGTATCGAAGAGAATTACCTCCTGGGCAAATTGATGCATAGCCTGGGCGTGGTCTCGATTGAAAACCAGGCTCGAATATGACATAGCTCGACGGTGCCTGGTCTAGGCACCTCGTTCGGCCGCGGAGGCTCAACGACGTTTCTGCAAGATCTGCAGAATGCCGATTGCATCTTAATCGAAGGCAGCAACTTTGCCGAGGCCCACCCCGTGGGATTCCGGTTCGTCGTCAAAGCCAAAGAGCGCGGCGCGACGATCATTCACGTCGACCCGCGCTTCACGCGCACGTCTGCGCTCGCGGATCACTACGTACCCATCCGCAGCGGCACCGACATTGCGTTCTTGGGGGGCATCATCAATTGGGTGCTCACCAATAACCGGTACTTCCGCGAATACGTGGTCGCGTACACGAATGCGTCGAGTATTGTCGTCGACACGTTCAAAGGCACCGAGGATCTCGACGGTTTGTTTTCCGGATTTCACGGCGGCGATACCGGCCTCACAGCGATGTCGCACTACGGCGGGGCGGCGCAAGGGCGCGATTCCATCGGCGGATACGACACGGAAACGTGGCAATTCGAGCACGACGATGGCGGCGCAGTCAAACGGGACGACACGCTGCAGCATCCGCGCTGCGTATTCCAAATACTGCGGCGCCACTTCTCTCGCTACACGCCCGAGATGGTCGAGCGCGTTTGCGGCACGCCGCAAAACCTGTTTCTGCTCGTTTGCGAGACGCTGGCGAAGAATAGCGGTCGCGATCGCACGACGGCGTTCGCATACGCGGTCGGCTGGACGCAGCATACCGTCGGCGTGCAGTACATCCGCACGGCAGCCATCTTACAAATGTTGCTCGGCAATGTCGGGCGTCCGGGCGGTGGTGTCATGGCACTGCGCGGCCACGCGAATATTCAAGGCGCGACGGATATTGCTACGCTATACGATCTCTTGCCCGGCTACCTGCCGATGCCGTCGATCGAGCGCAACGAACAAACGCTCGCGGACTATTTGAAGATAAATACGAAGCGCACCGGCTGGTGGTCGAATTTACCCAAGTACGTCATCTCGCAGCTCAAAGCGTTTTACGGAGATGCGGCGACCAAAGAGAACGATTATTGCTTTGACTACTTGCCGCAACTCACGGGGGATCACTCAACTATTCCGACGACGTTCGCCATGAAGGACGGCGTGGTCAAAGGCTATTTCGTCATCGGGCAAAATCCGGTGACCTCGGGTCAAAACACCGGACTCATCGCCGCCTCCATGGACCGGCTCCAGTGGTTCGTAAACATCGATTCCTACGAGAACGAAAGCTCGTCGTTCTGGAAACGCGAAGGTGCAGACCCGACCAAAATTGGAACGGAGTGTTTTTTCCTGCCCGCAGCGACCGTGCTGGAAAAAGACGGCACGATGACCAACACGAACCGGCTGCTGCAATTTCACGACAAGGCGGTTGAGCCTGCCGGCGAGAGCAAGAGCGATTTGTGGTATTTATACGAACTCGGCAAACGCTTGAAGAAACTCTACGCCGGATCGACGCAGCCGAAGGATCGGCCGATACTCGACATGACGTGGGACTATGAGCACGAGAACGAGCGCGAGCGCAAACGCGGCGAACCGTCGGCCAGTCGCGTTATGCAAGAAATAAACGGCTACGTCGTCGCCACCGGCGAGCAGCTCAAAGATTTCACTGAGTGCAGGGACGACGGAAGCACCGCATGCGGCGGCTGGATCTACTCCGGCGTCTATCCCGATAAGAACACGAACCGCGCGCGCAGCCGCAAGGGCGACGCTTGGACGGCGCTCGAATGGGGCTTCGCATGGCCTTCGAATCGGCGCATGCTCTATAATCGCGCATCTGCGGATCCGGACGGCAAGCCGTGGAGCGAGCGCAAGAAATACGTCTGGTGGGACGAGCAGGCAGGGGAGTGGACGGGCGTCGACGTTCCCGACTTCGCGAAAACCAAAGCCCCGAACACGCCTGCAACCGCGGGCGCATCCGGTATGGACGCACACTCCGGCGCCGATCCGTTCATCATGCAGCTCGACGGGCGCGCGCAGATGTTCGTCGCCGGTCCCCTCAAAGACGGCCCGTTACCAGCACATTATGAGCCGCTCGCCTCGGTAATTCACAATCAACTCTACTCCCAGCAGCATAATCCGTCGCTCAAAGAGTTCCGGCGGCGCGACAATCCATACAACGGTTCGGTGAACGCAGAGTATCCGTACGTGCTCACCACGTACCGGATTACCGAACTCTCCGGCATCTTCACCCGGTACATTCCGTGGCTAGCCGAGCTGCAGCCGGAGGCGTTTTGCGAGATCGATCCGGAGCTCGCAGTACAAAAGGGCATTCGCAACGGCGAATATGTGACGCTGACGACGGCCGTCGGCGAGATTGAGGCGCGTGCGCTGGTGAGCGGCCGGATGAAACCGCTTCGCATCGCCGATGGAAAACGCGTGCATCAAATCGGGTTGCCGTATCTTTATGGAAACTTCGGATTTACCAAAGGCGACACGTCGGGCGACCTGATTTCGTTATCGATGGATCCGAACGTCTCCATTCACGAAGCAAAGACATTCACGTGCGATATCCGAGCGGGGCGGCGCGATCGCAGAACAGGTCCGCTGCTCCAGGATTCGCCGGTTCCAGCAGACGAGCAAATTCCCGATGGCCAACCGCAAACGCATGGAATCGACCAGTTGAAAACGGAGCGCACCTAACATGTCGACGGGTTTTTTCACCGATACGACGCTGTGCATCGGCTGTAAGGCGTGCGAAGTGGCATGCAAGCAGTGGAACGAATTGCCGTCGGACGGATTTGCGTTCACCGGCATGTCGTACGATAATACCGTCCATCTCTCCGGTACGACGTGGCGGCACGTTGCGTTCGTCGAGAACGTGCAGATGGATCCGCAGGGCCTAAGCGACCACTGGTCGATGATGAGCGACGTGTGCAAACATTGCACGCACGCCGGCTGCCTGGAAGCCTGCCCGACAGGCGCGATTATCCGCAACGAGTTCGACAATGTCTACATTCAGCCGGACGTGTGCAACGGATGCGGCTATTGTGTGCCGTCATGCCCGTTCGGCGTGGTGGACATGATCGGGCAAGTCGCCAGTAATGCCGCCTACAACGTCGCAACGCTGAACCAAGAACGGCGCGAACGCGACGAAACGGCGGTCCAGGGCCGTGGCGGAGTCGCCGGAAAATGCACGCTTTGCTACGATCGCCAGCGCGACGGCTTCATTCCGGCCTGTGCGAAAGCGTGTCCGACCGAATCCATTCAATTCGGGGACGTCGACGAACTCAAAGCGCGCGCGCACGAGCGCGCTCAGACTCTGAAGGAACGCGGATTGGACGCGTCGCTCTACGGGGTGGGCTGGGACAGTTCGGTGGGCGATCTGAATGCATTTTTCTTGCTGACGGATCGACCCGAGCGATACAATCTTCCGCCCGAACCGGTGCTCCCGTCGACGCGCCAGCCGGCGGGCTACGGTGCAGCTGCGGCTGCCGCTCTCGTGATGTTCGCATGCGGGCTGGCTATCTTCGGGCGGAGCCCGTCATGAGCGAACCGGTCCTGCCTGCGCTGCCCGATGAAGCCTATGCCGGAGCCGGCAACGGCAAAGTGCCGCAGCTCAATTATTTCAATCGTCCATTGCTGCGCAAACTGCATTGGGATGAGCGGGTCATTACCTATCTGTTCCTGGGCGGTGCAATGGGCGGAAGCGGCGTACTAGCGGCACTCGCACAACGCTCGGGGAACGAGCCGCTGACGCGCACGAGCCGGTATCTTTCGCTCGCGCTTGCCGTTGCGTGTCCTGCGGTGCTCGTCTCGCACTTGGGGCGCCCCGAGCGCTTCCATCACATGCTGCGGATCGCGAAGTTGAAATCGCCCATGTCCATGGGTGCATGGGCCTTGGTTGGATTCGGCGCGCTCGCCGCCCTCAACGCCGGAGGTCAGCTCTCGCGCGATGGCGTTTTACCTGCGTGGATCCGGCGGCTGGAAGCACCGTTCGGCGTTCGACTGCAGGGGATGCTCGGCGCATTCACCACCGGATATACGGGCGTGCTGCTGAGCGCAACGGCTGTTCCGCTCTGGGCGAGGGGCAAGTACCACATCCCCGCCGCGAGCGTCTGCTCGGCGATCGCAAGCGCCTGCGCGCTCAATTCACTCGCGCTCACCCGCGATCGCAACGGCGGTGAGGCGCAAATCAAACTCGAACGGCTCGAAGCGTGCGCGTCTGTGCTGGAGTTGGGCTTGCTTCTGCATTTCCGCAGCCATGCCGGTGCCACCGGCAAGCCGATGTTCGAAGGTGCGCGCGGCGAGCGCTTGCGCACCTGGACGATTGGCGCGGGCATTCTGGCGCCGCTCGCGCTCAATGCGATATCGCTGCTGACGCGCAATCACAAGAAGCGTCCGTTCGTGCTCCGTGCGCTCCTGGGCGGTGCGCTCACGCTCGCGGGCGGGTATATCTTCCGCGAAACATTGATTGAAGCCGGAAAGGCCTCGTGCGAGGATCCGGAACAAGCATTTTACCAGTCCAAGTGATTGACTCGCGTGAATGATTGACGAACAGCCTCGCCCGGGGCTCACCACTCCGGCACGCATCCTGGCGTACGACGGTGATAGTGCGCGCGAAACCGTCGACGATCTTGCGACGGAAGAACCGCTGGAAATACGCTTGGTTGCGGGAACGCAGGTACGCAGTCTCGCGGTAACGATGCGCACGCCCGGAAACGATTTCGAACTGGCGGCGGGCTTTTTACTCAGCGAAGGACTTATTGCAAGACGGGAAGACATCGCGGGTATTTCCTATTGCATCGATCCGGATATCGACGCGGAACAGCGCTATAACATCGTCAACGTCCAGCTCGCGGGAAGCGCGCTTCCTGCGCTCGAGCGGCTGGAGCGGCACTTTACGATGAACAGCGCTTGCGGCGTGTGCGGCAAGGCGAATATCGAGGCGCTTGCGACACGCGCACCACGCCTGGAAGATGAAATGTACGTTCATCTCGACGTCATCGCGCAGCTCCCGGACAAGATGCGCGCCGCGCAGCGCGTGTTCGAATCGACTGGCGGACTGCACGCCGCCGCGCTTTTTGACGAGCGCGGCGATTTGCTCGTCCTGCGCGAGGACGTGGGACGGCACAACGCACTGGACAAGATCGCCGGATGGGCCGTGCTCGGCGGCCGCATTCCGCTCGCCGGATGCATGCTGCTCGTGAGCGGCCGCGCCAGTTACGAACTCGTGCAGAAAAGTATCATGGCGCGGATACCGGTCGTGTGCGCAGTTTCCGCGCCGAGCAGCCTGGCAGTGGAGCTTGCGCGCAGTTTCGGCGTGACGCTTCTGGGTTTCGTGCGCGGATCGCGTGCGAACGTTTACGCCGGGCCCGAGCGCATCACGCGCGCTGCAGAAACTCCCGCAGCAGATCGTTGAAGCGGTCGGGCGCGTCAGCGTTGGTGACGTGACCCGCACCGGGGACGATCTCCAAGCGAGCGCCAGGAATGCCGTCCGCGATCTCGTGTGAAAACGACGAAGGCGCGACGGTGTCCCGTTCGCCGCAAAGCACCAGCGCCGGCACGCTTATCGTAGGCAACACGTCGCGGTAGTCTCCCGTCCACGTTGCATGCGTTGCGGCGATGTAGGACGGTACGCTTTTGCACGCCATCTGCGCGATCGTTTCGTCGGTTCGCGGGCCGGGCGGCAGGCCGAGTTTTTTCGCGCGTTCGTGCGCGAAGCGTTCCATCGTGCCTGCCGTCTGTACCGCGGCAAGAACGCCTTGCACGTAGGCCGCTGCGTCCGGATACCACGCGAAACTGCCCACGAACGTGAGCGTGCGCACGCGATGCGGCGCGCGCTTCCACAGCTCGAAGCCCACGACGCCGCCCAGACTGCAGCCGACGAAATGAAATCGCTCCGCGCCGGCGGCATCCGCGGCGGCAAGCACGTCGTCGACGTAGCCTTCACGCGTGATCCGCGCCGGATCCGCCTCCGGTTCCGGCACGCCGTTGCCGCGCAATTCGATCGCCATGCAGCGGTATGCATCGCCGAACGCTCGCAGTTGGTAATCCCAGATTGCGGCGGTCGACCCGACGCCGTGCACGAACGCGATCGCTTCGTCGCCGCCCCCGGTTATGCGCGCGGTCGCAATGGTTTGGCTCATGCCGCGCGCTGCCTTTTGCGCTGCACGAAGGCGAGCACCGCGTCGAGGGGTTGAGCGTTCAGCACGTCGTCGCGGGTGAGACCCGCACGGCGAGCTTGACTGACCGCCAGTTCGACGTTTTCCAGTTGGGTCACGTCGTGCGCATCGCTGTCGACGGTAAACGTCACGCCGAACGTTTTCGCTCGGGCAGCCAGCGCCCAAGGCAAATCCAAACGCGCAACCTGCCCGTCGATCTCGAGTGCCGTTCCGGTTTTCGCGGCGGCCTCGAACACGGCGTCGTAATCGAACTCGTATCCGGGAAATCCGCTGAGCATGCGGCCCGTGGGATGTCCGATGATGTTGACGTAGGGATTTTCGCACGCGCGAACCAGGCGCCGCGTCATCTCCTCGCGCGAGAGGTTGAATGCCGAATGCACGCTGCCGACGACGATGTCGAGCTGCGCGAGCACGTCGTCGCCGTAATCGAGGGATCCGTCGGGTAGAATATCGACCTCACTGCTGCACAGCGTGCGAATGCCGAAGCGGCTGCCGAGTTCGCGCACTCGCGCGCGCTGCTCGCGCAAGCGATCGGCGCTGACGCCGTACGTAGGCCCGCGTCCGGCAGAGTGATCGGATATCGAATGATACTCGTAGCCGCGTGCAGCAGCCGCGGCAATCATCTCTTCGAGCGACTGATTGCCGTCGCTGAACGTGCAATGCATGTGAAAATCTCCGCGCACGTTTTGCGCTTCGATCAGCACCGCAGTCTCGCCGCGCAGCGCACGGTCGATTTCTCCCATTCCGCTGCGCAATTCCGGAGGTATGTACTGCATGCCCAGGTGTTCGTACACGCCGGCTTCTTCGGTCGCCGTGAACACGTCGCCGGTATCCAAATTCAAAACACCGTTTTCGCTCACGCGCAGGTTTTTGCGCAGCGCGTGTTCGCGCAGTTGAATGTTGTGTTCGCGGCTGCCGGTGAAGTGCTGGAGCAAATTGCCGTACAGGTGGTCCGGCAGAACGCGCAAATCGATTTGCAAGCCGTCCTCCAGCCAGATGCTCGCTTTGGTCGGTCCCTCCGCCAGCACGGCGCGCGCGCGCTCCCATTGCACGAAGCGTTCGATGACGGCGGCCGCGTGATCGGACGTGCACACGATGTCGATGTCGCCGACGGTCGGCTCGGCACGCCGCAAACTGCCCGCATACGTCAGGCGGTGCAACGGCGGTCCGCTTTGCAGAAACGCCACGATCTCCCGTGCGACGGTTCGAGCAGTGCCCAGCGGCGTGCGGCGCTGGCGCCCGCGATATGCCAAAATTCCGCGGCGCATGTTCTCGAGCGTCTTGCGTCCCATCCTCGGCACGGAATCGAGCGCGCCGCTCTCAATCGCACGTTCGAGATCGGCCAGCGAGGCAACGCCGTAGCTCTCGAAAAGCATTGCGGCGGTCTTGATGCCGATGCCCGACACGCCGAGCACTTCAAAGATGGTCTGCGGATAGCGCTGCTGCAGCGATTCGAGCTGTTCGCACGTGCCGGTGCGCAGCAGTTCCTCAATGGTCGCAGCCAAAGATTTGCCGATGCCGGGGAGTGAGGTCAGTTCGCCCGCCGCGGCAAGGTCGGAAAGC
The DNA here is from genome assembly GCA_035694945.1 of Vulcanimicrobiaceae bacterium. Taxonomy (GTDB): domain Bacteria; phylum Vulcanimicrobiota; class Vulcanimicrobiia; order Vulcanimicrobiales; family Vulcanimicrobiaceae; genus DATGJX01. The sequence continues at coordinate 2,591 of DASSEZ010000051.1, read as the reverse complement.
GGCGGAGCGTTCTCGACTGCCGATGCGGCCCGTTCGTACGCCGTAAACTTGTAGAAGCTCTCCCCCGCGAGCTCCATGAGCGTGCGGATACGTGTGAGCGCCTGAGCGACTTCGGTATTCGAGAGCACCGGGAGATGTTTGGTGAAAGGCGCTCCGCCCCCCGCCGTCCTATAGTCAACCAACGTGGCAAAGCCCAGGCTGCGGCCCGAGATCTTCAATCTCCCGGTCGAGAAGATGCGAGACGGATACTATTCCGACACGTATTTTAACCGCGCGCGCTTGATTCTAGAGCGCGACGGCTATCATCCGACGGTCCGCATGCAGGTGTTCCAGCGCGGCGACTCCGTGCTGTGCGGCATCGACGAAGCGCTGGCGATCCTCAAACTCTGTTCCGGCCGGCGGCGGCCCGACGGATCTTGGGAAGACGGCTGGAACCGGCTGCGTGTAAGAGCGCTGCACGACGGTGACCGCATCGAGCCGTACGAAACCGTCCTCACGATCGAAGGCGACTACAGCCTGTTCGCGCATTTGGAAACGTGTTATCTCGGCGTGCTCTCGCGGCGCACGCGCATTGCAACGAACGCACGCGACATCGTCGCCGCCGCCAGCGGCAAACAAGTGCTGTTCTTTCCGGCACGTTTCGACCATCATCTGGTGCAAACGGGCGACGGCTACGCGGCCTACATTTCGGGCGCACTCGGCGTCTCCACCGATGCGAACGCGGAATGGTGGGGCGCACGCGGCATGGGTACCGTTCCGCACGCACTGATTGCGGCGTACGGCGGCGACACCGTTCTCGCAACGCAAAAATTTGCCGAGTACGCCGACGACGACGTCAACGTGATCGCGCTGGTCGATTTCGAGAACGACTGCGTGAATACCAGCCTTGAGGTTGCGCGCGCGCTGGGAAGCCGGTTGTGGGGCGTCCGGCTGGATACGTCGGGCACGCTGGTCGACAAATCGATCTGGAATATGATGGGCACGTTCAAACCGACAGGCGTCATTCCGCAACTGGTGTTCAACGTTCGTCGCGCGCTCGATGCCGAAGGCTATTCGGACGTGAAAATCGTGGTGAGCGGTGGATTCAACCCCGAGCGCATCCGGCAATTCGAACACGACCGCGTCCCGGTCGACGCCTACGCCGTCGGCAGCGCGTTCTTCAGCGGCACGGGAACGTTCGATTTTACCGCCGACATCGTCGCGATGGAAACGGACGGCACATGGCGCGAATGTCATAAAGTCGGGCGCCCGGAGCGGCCGAATCCTGGTTTGGAACCGGTGCCGTAGCGTGGCGCTGCTCGAAATGCGCGATGCCTCGTATGCGCGAGGCGGACGCGAGATCGTCGCACCGTTTACGATTACGCTCGATGAAAACGAACGGCTGGCGCACCCGTGCGGGAATGACGCCGCCGCATCGACGATCGCGCTCATGGCCGCCGGCTTGGTACGGCCGGCTTCCGGACGCATCTTCATCGCGGCATTCGATCCGCGCATTCAGCCGACGCAAGTCAAACGCATCGTCGGTTACGTGCCGCACGAAGCGCTGCCGCATGATTTTCCGTCGTTCACCCGGTACATCGAGTTCCGTGCGACGCTTTGGGGTTTGCCGCGCGCGGCGAGCATCGTACGCGCGCGCGCTCTGCTTGCGCGGCTCGACGGCGTGCACGAGGCGTTTGCCTATCCGCTCGTCGGTGCGTTGCTCTCGGAGCCGCGCCTGCTCGTGCTCGACCGTCCGCAAGCCGCTTACGCACCGCAAATTCTCGACGTGGCCGGGGAGTGCGCGATCTTTTCGACGCACGTGCTGGAACGCGACGCCCAGCGGTTTGCACAAGAAGCGGTACCGGTATGAGACGCGGCGCAGCGACGATGGCCATCGTGACCGCGCGCCTGTCGAAAGAGCGGCGCGTGCTACTGCTTGCCGCGTGCACGTGCGCGTTGCTTGCGTATCTGCAGCGTTATGACGACGCGCCGGCGCGCCTTGCGGGGTGTCTGGTGTTCGGTACGCTGGTCGGCGTGGCGGTTGCGCTGCTGCAGCGCGGCGCCGGGCGATTTCGTGAACTTGAACTGTGCGAGCAGAGCGCACCGCTGTATGGCAGGGAACTCGCGCGCGCGACGGCGCTGGTTCCATCGATCATCGTAACCCTCGCGCTCGCGGCATACTGGCTCGTGAGCAGCATCTACGTGCGCCCGGAACTATCGACCATCGCCGTAACCGCGTTCGCGGTGTATGCGGGAACGCTGGTTGCGCTGTGCGCCGGCGTGCGTACCGGCGCACCGCGGATCGTCTATTTGATCATGGCGTGCGCGGTTCCGGCACTCGCGTTCGCGCTTACGTTCGCATCGGCAGCGCTGCTTCCGCTCGCGATGTGCGCACTCATCGGCTTTATCGCGCTTCGTCAGTATGGTGAGGCGCTGGCGCGCTACGATCCGATTTGAGGCGCCGCAGTTTGTCCGGATTGCGCATCCCGTAAATCGCGCAAACGCCGTCCTCGCCTGCTTGAAACGCGAACGCGGTCGTGAGCCCGCTGTCTTCGTAAATGCGAAGAAACGCTTTGCGCTTCGGCCATGCGAACACCCAGTTGCATGCACGG